>NC_014472.1:2290000-2890000 GCF_000153165.2 Maribacter sp. HTCC2170 | reverse complement strand
GTTGATGTCCTTTTTTGGTTGAAGGCTTTACCATTGGCCTTATCCAATAGGTTGGGTGTGCCAACTCTACGGAATCAGGAACAGACATTATATCATTACTACTGAACTTACTGATGCGCTTATTACCACTATCTAGTATTTCAATTGATACTTCTCGTGAATCTTGCGGTAAATAATAATCTATTATAGCGCCATCTGGAGGATTATCCCCAGTAGGCTCTTCGGGAGGAAGAGGCGTATCAGAAAACATGTTGAATCGCACGCGGGTCGCTAAACTGGGTTGGAATAGATATGACTCATTGGATGAAATTTTATTGAGTTCCCGTAACGGGCTAAAATCACCCAATATCCAAATGGAACGGCCATGGGTTCCTATAACCAAATCGTTCTCATGAATAACCAAATCACGAATTGAAGAAGCAGGCATATTCAATCTGAGCGATTGCCAATTAGTACCATCATCAACTGAAAAATAGACTTCACGTTCTGTACCGGCAAACAGTAAGCCTTTGGCGATATGGTCTTCACGAACTGTATTCACTGGACCATTAGGATTCATTCCTTTTGAAATTTCCGTCCAAGTCTTACCAAAATCATGGGTTTTAAAAATTAATGGCCGCATATCATCTTTACGAATGGCATTTACGGCAACGTATGCTGTACCTTCATCAAAATGGCCAGCATCAATTTGGGAGATTTTGTCCCAAGAACCAATTTCTGGAGGAGTTACATTGGTCCAAGTATTACCTCCGTCAGTAGTAATATGTATCAGTCCGTCATCGGTGCCGGCCCAAATAATATCTTTGTCCAAAGGTGAAGGCCCCAATGCATATACTATAGCCCTTTGGGGCATGGCCTTCATTTCTTCAGTAATGAAGTCACCAACGCTCCTTGGTATTTCGGGCTGTTTTCGGGTCAAATCTGGGCTTATTTCTTCCCAAGATTGCCCACCATTCAATGTTTTCCAAACCACATTTGTACCAAATATAAGCAGGTCATCATCTGCTGGATGAAATAGTAATGGCATCGTTCGAAGAAAGCGTACCTTACCTGAACGCAATACTTCTGGAGCTACAACTTGTGATTGCCCAGTTTTTTTATCAAACCTTATTACACGTCCACCATAAACAATATTCGGGTCTTTGGGGTCAGGTGCTACATATGCATATTCATCGGCACCAACACCCATGAATTCCCTAAAAGAAATCTGACCGCCATTACTTCTACTGGCCACAGCAATCGCCCCACTCTCCTGTTGACCACCATACACCCAATACGGAAATTGGTTGTCAGTACTTACATGATACAATTGGGCAGTTGGCTGATTATACCATGAACTCCACGTTTTCCCTTCATTTACAGTTATCACAGCACCTTGATCTGCAGCGAATAACATAATTTCTGGTTGTATTGGATTTATCCAAATACGATGATAGTCATCACCTCCCGGCGCTCCTTTAATAGACATCCAGCTTTTTCCACCATCTTCTGATTTATAGGCTGCAATATTCCCGACAAATATTATGTCTTCATTTTTTGGATGGACTTTTATTTCGGCAAAATCACTTCCCCTGCCCCATAATCTGTAATCGGTATTTATCAATGTCCAACTTTCCCCTCCATCATCACTTTTATAAATACCCCCATTTTTCTTTGCATCGACCGTTGCGTACATTTTACTCGAGTTACTTGGGGCAATGGCAACACCTATTCTACCCAAACCTTGATCGGCAGTTGGTAAACCTTTGGTGACTTTTTTCCAAGTCGCTCCTCCGTCAATCGATTTATACAACCCACTATTTGGGCCTGAGAATTTTGCATTCTCCCAAGGACCCTCCTGGTGTTCCCACATATCTGCAAAAAGAATATTTGGATTGTTTGGGTCAAACTCAACTTGTACAGCACCTGTATTGTGATTAAGGTATAGCGTTTTCTCCCAATGCGCACCACCATCAATTGAGCGAAAGACCCCTCGCATCTCATTCGCGCCATATGGATGTCCCAAACCGGCTACAAAAACAATATCGGGATTTGTCGGATGGACGATTACCCGACTTACCTGTTGAATATCATCTAGCCCAATATGTTTCCACGTTTTACCTCCGTTATCAGTTTTGAACATTCCATCACCCACTGCCAAATCTGGGCGATGTAACCCTTCCCCGGTGCCTACATAAATAATATCAGGATTACTGGGAGAAACGGCCAGGTCACCAACCGATCCAGTTGGTGCATCATCAAATATCGAGTTCCAAGTTCGACCGTAATCATCCGTTTTCCAAACTCCTCCATTGTTATGTCCAATAAAGAAAACATTAGGCTGGGTGGGAATTCCCACTGCCCCTACTGTCCTTCCACCTCGAAAAGGTCCAATCATTCGATATTCCAGATTTTGATAGTGTGTTGGGTCTATTTGTCCGAACGATAATATTGTTACTAGCGATAACAAACAAGTGAAAAAATTACGCATTTTGGAAATTTATAGTGTGTAACTAAAAATAGCATATTTTGGTTTGTTAACCTAAATCCATTTTGAATATTGGAATGAAATAAAAGCGATTTTTTGTAACTTTTTCACCAACGCAAAGTCTATTTAGACAAATGGTAAATCCTTTACAATGGCAGAGACAAAGAAAAAAGAACGAATTGAAATTATTGATGCACTCAGGGGATTTTCGTTGGCGGGAATAGTTATTGTTCATTTTGTTGAGAATTTCATTGGTTCTGCGGTACCTCAAGATGTTCTTGAGGGTTTACATATTGGCCCTTTAGATTATGTCGTCGATGTTTTTATTGGTCTGTTCCTCAGAGGTAAATTTTTCGCATTGTTTTCTTTTCTTTTTGGATTAAGCTTCTTTATCCAAATGGATAATGCCCAACAAAATGGAAGAACATTTGGAGCAAGATTTTTGTGGCGTTTGATTATCCTATTGGTCATTGGCGCTGTTCATCATATGTTCTATCGAGGTGACATCTTAACGATATATGCTCTTTTGGGTATTCTACTCATTCCATTTTATAAGCTAGATAACAAATGGATTCTTGCTTTGACAGCATTACTTTTTCTAGGTGTTGGCCGCTTTTTAATTTTTGGGATTACAGGAGGAGAGTATATGTTCAGTCAAGGAGGTTTAATGCCTGATGAACCTGAAACCCGAGCATATTTCAATACCATTAAGAATGGTAGTTTCCTTGAGGTATTCGAATCAAATTCTACATCCGGTCATTTGAATAAGTTGGAATTTCAGTTAGGTTATTTTGGCCGCGGATACATCACTTTCGCCTTTTTCTTATTAGGGTTGCTTGCGGGAAGAATTGGCTTTTTTAAAACTTTAAATGAACATAAGACATTATTGAAGAAGATATTAATAGGTAGTATTATACTGTTTGTTGTTTCAATTGCCTTAACAGCACTTATCTTTATGCAAATGGGTGAAAATCCTTCCTTTAGTACATGGCCAGCGATGCTGGGGCTAACCGCATATGACCTTAACAATATTGCCATGACATTTATATTAATTGTATTGTTTATAATGTTGTATAAAAAAGTGAAAGGAGAAAAGATGCTAAGAATTTTTGCTCCTTATGGCAGAATGGCGTTGAGTAATTACTTCTTTCAAAGTCTACTGGGTACGTTTATTTTTTTCGGTTGGGGTATGGGTTATTTAGTAGAATTAAGAAACGGTTACACTTTTCTTATAGCTTTGGCTGTAATTGTATTGCAAATGTTTATCAGTAAATGGTGGCTAAGAAAGTTTCATTATGGTCCATTGGAATGGGTGTGGCGTAGTTTGACTTTCTTCAAAATTTTCCCAATGAAAAAGGAAAAGGCACAGTAAGGATTAGTTGGGACCAACAGCCATAACCATAACCTCGTTTGCCTTGCCTTTGAGCGGAATACTACCCAACTGCTCAAATATATAATTGCATGTGTCCAGTTGCCCCATTAAGTGCTCAGAAATAAGTAGTTCTTGATTCAGCTCATTGCATTTCCCTTGAATTCTGGCGGCTGTATTGATAGTATCACCATGATATGCAATCTCTTTCTTGTACTTACCGACTTCTGTGACCGTTACAGTTCCAGAGTTTAATCCTGCCTTGAAAAAGGGTAAACTTCCATAAGAAGTAATATAATGTTCGCTCCTTTTCTCAATTTCATTTTTAAAATTGAAATATGCATCTAAACAATTTTGATTGCGTAAACCATCTTTCAATTTCCATGTAAGAATTACCTCGTCACCAACATATTGATAAATCTCCGCTTCATTTTCAACAACAACCCCTAAATCGTTAAAACAATCCTGAATCATTTTACTATACTTAATGTGCCCCAATGTTTCGGCATGTTGGGTAGATGATTGCAAATCGAGAAACATGAAAATTCGTTCTTCTTCACGTGGTGTGTAAAACTTTCCCCTAAGTAATTTACTGAGATTGTTCTCACCCAACATCAAATTCACCTGTCTTACTATGAGCATTAAAATATCTACAGTGAGAATAAAAAAATAGATGGATGCACTTCCTGGTTCAAAAGCAAATGCAAAGAACCCTTTGGCCTCTCCAAAGAACTCGGTGACCATGAAATAGGATAACAAAACCAAGGAAAAAAGAAAAACCGTGGCATAAACCAGCCTAAAAAACAATAACCGATAAATTGATACCCGCCTATAATACCTTTCCTCGGTAAGTATTTGGACAAATCCCGATATGCTTCCAAAAATTGGCCCGAAAATACATGAGACAACGACTGTTTCCCAAAATTCAAATTGAACGGAACTCAATTCGATAGTCCCAATACCACGTACAATAGAGAGAAAAAGAAAAGCTAAGGTCCAGCCAATTACATAATCCCTAAGTATACCCCATCTTCTTTTTATCCTAAACTTCATTCGTCTGCCTTTTCAAAACCGGGTCTATATTTATTCATGAGTTCCATAATGGTGCTTTTTGGTAAAGCATTAATGCGATGTTCTCGATAACCGTTTATTGATTCAGCCGCGAACAATGAGTTGATAATTGCCTCCTCTGTGGCTTCAATTGTGGCGAGAAATAAGGGTGACATCGATTCGTTCCTCAATGAATAATGATGTTGTAAGATAGAATTATTAGCATAGGGAACTATATTTTCTTCTGCCGTGGAAACCGCAATCACATAATCGCCACTTCCATTTGAAGCAATCCCACCTGTTCGTGCCAACCCCATCATTGCCCTTTTTGCCAAACGCTCCAAATTTCTTGACCCTAAAGGGGCATCAGTCATAATGACCATCATACAGGAACCATCAACATCATATTTGAAGGAACGCGGATAATTATCCAGTAGTTTGGCTACGGGAATACCATCTATTTCCAATACTCCACCAAAATTGGATTGCACCAGAACACCAACAGTATACCCGCCAAATTTTTTGGGAATCACTCTAGAAGAAGTTCCTATTCCTCCTTTATACCCAAAACAGACCGTTCCGGTCCCAGCTCCCACATTACCTTCTTCAACAGATCCAGTTTTCGCATTTTTAATTGCCGATATTACATGCCGTTCAGTTACATGTCTGCCACGTATATCATTTAAATACCCATCGTTCGTTTCACCAACTACCGAATTAACAGAACGTACTTTTTCATTTCCTTTTAACCCTAAAGTATAAGTTATTAATCCGTCAGAAGCAGTTGGAACACTCAAGGTATTGGTGAGTATAATCGGAGTTTCAATATTCCCTAATTCTTTCACTTGTGTGTATCCCGCCAATTTTCCAAAACCGTTACCTATGTAAATAGCTGCAGGTACTTTCTCCTGAAATATATTTTCTGAATGGGGTAAGATAGCCGTAACACCAGTACGAATACTATCTCCAATGTTCAATGTTGTATGACCTACCTTCACCCCTGCAACATCAGTTATAGCATTATGTTTTCCGGTCTTGAGCACCCCAATTTCAATACCATAGTCCCTAGCTCTTTTTTCTTGCGAAAGAACATTGTGTAGAAATATGAAAGTAATAATGAATGTTAGGCTTGCTTTCTTCATAAAATTGATATTATAACAACTTCCTCCCAATTTTTTCAGCTCCAAAGCGCACAACATCGGTAACCGGTAATCCGGTTTCCTTTTCTAATCTTTCAATTAAATCCAAGGTTTCCTTTTCCGATAATTTACTTGAATTCAAAGCAATCCCAACGACCTTGGCTTTTGGAAATACGCCACCAGCATTGGCAACAGCTTCATTCAATCGTATTACTTCTTTAAAAGGAGGGATTTCAATCTCTGTACTGTCCCTAAGTGTCTTCATCTCTGCCCTATGGCATAAAATTAAATGGGTGGGGCAACTTCCCCGCATTAAAGGCAAAGTAGCGGTACTGCCAGGATGCAATAGAGAACCTTGACCTTCAACAAATACGATTTCCTTGTCTTTTGCCTCTAAAACCAAATGTTCCACAGCACCACAAGCCTGATCAACCTTTATGGCATCTAATGGAATACCTTTTCCCATTACTGTTATTCCAATCTGTCCTGTTGGTAAAAAATCGGCATTCTTACCTTTTTCTTTCACCCACTTATATACTTCCAGACCTGCGGTCATTTTACCCGCGGCCATATCAGTACCTACCATAAGAACACGTTTATTGTCCAATTTGCTGGCACGTGCCCTGGCGATCGCATAATCGGTTCTTGGTTTACGAACATCCCAAATAACTTGATCCGAGATTTTGGGGTTCAATAAAGCTGAAAAACGTTCATTCAATAAATCATGTAAGCCATTTACTATGGACATTCCTAATTGCAATGCAGTTTTAACTGCAGGAACCCAACTATCAGGTAATTTACCACCAGAAGGCGCAAGGCCCAACACAAACACCTCTGCCCCTTTTTCATAGGCTTCTTCTACGGTGGACACAATTGGAATATCAAATGGCTGGTCTATGACCTCATTTACCCTTTTTCCGGCAAAATCAGAATCAATTACACAAACTATAGGGTTGTTTGAATACCGCATGACCCCATATCCCATTTTGGCATACATAGAATCCAAATTACCTTCCATATAAATTGCCAGCTTTTTATCCTTTTTAATCATTAGCTATAGATATTCTTCCTTTAATATTGCTCCATGTCCCGGCCTATTGTTGGGCATTATTATTCCGTTGGTCAATTGTGCCCCTGAAAAAGGGTCCGGGTCTAAATTTAGTTGTGAATCCAAATCAACATGGTCTAAAACACCGGTTAATGACGCCCCAGCAGAAATTGATAGTGATGATTCACCCATGCAACCAATCATGGTTTTTAATCCAAAGGCTTTGGCCGTTGCTATTATACGTAATGCTTCGGTGAGGCCACCACATTTCATCAATTTCATATTAACTCCATCTACATAAGTTGCCCATTTGGGAATATCGGTAGAAAAATGACATGATTCATCAACATAGATTGGCAATGGTCGATTTTTGAAGATAGCCGGTAAATCTTCTTCCATACCATGAACCAACGGTTGTTCTACATAATCAACACCCAAATTGGCCAACCATTTCATCATATGAATAGCATTATTAACATCCCATCCTCCATTGGCATCAACACGTAAACCTACATTATATTTTTTGGTACTTTCAACTACTTGTGAAAACATCGCCTTATCGGCTTCGACACCATCTTTAGACCCTAATTTCACTTTTAAATAACGAACACCAGTACCGTCTAAAAGTATAGGCATACGTTCTTTCACCACTTCAGGTGGGTTAATACCAATGGTAACCGATGTTGCCACTTTGGGCAATGGAAAGCCAAATAGCTTGTAAAGCGGGAGATTGGATTCTTTAGCCAATTGATCCCACAATGCAATATCAAGTGCCGCCAATACGCATAATGGTAGGTTAAATTCTTTTCCCCGCTGATAAATTTCTGATATGGATAAATCTGAAATCCCTGTATTATAAAAACCCTCGAGCAGTTGTTTGGCATCTAGAGCGGATTCATTGCCCAAGGTTGATGATGGTGCCATTTCGCCCCAACCTGTGATTCTGTTTTTGGTAACCGAAACAAAGAGGTTATCCGAGCCCGTAACGAGCCCACGGCTTATTCGAAGCGGGAATCTTTTCTTTAGATGAATGATTTTGTATGCTAATTTCATAAACAGACTTAAAAGAGTGAATTTACAATATGAATTGATAGCTTTCAAAAATTTATTTTGAAGTTTTTGCTTTAATTACATTTGTACAAAATGACCTTGAAACACCAGTTACATTTTAAGCTTTATAAACCCTTCGGGATGCTGAGTCAATTAGCGTCCAATGAGGAGCGACAAATTCGTAGTAAACGATTTTTAAGTGAACTGCATGAGTTTCCTGAAGGCACTATGCCTGTTGGCCGTTTGGATGAAAAATCGGAAGGACTTTTGCTAATGACCACTGATGGCAAACTGAGTGACACCATAAATCGCAAAGGAATTGAAAAGGAGTATTATGCGCAATTAGACGGTGATATTTCACCAAAAGCCATTGAAATATTGGCTACAGGAGTCGAAATTGGATTTGAAGGCATACGATATACTACCAAACCTTGTACGGTTCAAAAAATTAATTTTAAACCTAGTCTCCCGGCTCCGGACAAAAGGATTCGATTGGCTCGGCATCGACCCAATTCATGGATTAGCATAGTAATTACTGAAGGTAAGTTTCGTCAAGTACGTAAAATGACGGCAGCTGTTGGTTTTCCTACTCTACGACTCGTACGGGTCCGAATTGGTGCACTTATTCTAGATGATTTGGGTCCGGAAGAAGTAGTTTCAATAGAAAAAATCAACCTTGAGTAGAAAACCATTTCTAAACAATCGTCTAAAACATTAAATTTAAAGCTTCAAAAGGTTTATTTTAAGTGCAGCAACATTACATATGGAAGCCAACCAAAACAACACTAAAAAATTTGGAACTTTTGCAGGGGTCTTCACACCTACTTTATTAACAATACTAGGCGTAATCATGTACCTTAGGATGGGATGGGTAGTTGGTAATGCAGGGTTATTAGGGGCTTGGTTGATAATCATTGTTTCGTTCTTGATTACTTTGACCACAGCGCTTTCAATGTCTGCAATTACAACAAATATTAGAATAGGCGCCGGAGGAGCTTACGCGATTATTTCGCAGGCCTTAGGTCTTGAAGTAGGTGGTAGTTTGGGCATACCTAGGTATATTTCCCAAGGTTTGGCCGTAACCATGTATATTTTTGGTTTTAGAGAAGGATGGTTGGGCATATTCCCTGACCACAATGCTTTTTTGGTGGATATTGCTGTATTCGCGGTTTTGATTACCATAGCGTATATAAGTGCAGACCTTGCAATAAAGACCCAATTCTTGATTATGTTGGTCATTATACTCTCTTTGATTTCAATTGTTATAGCAGCGTATTACGGATCAATGTCTGTACCCACCGAAGATGCCATACGTTGGGGCTCATTCGAAGGTACTTCTAACGGTGACATGGGGGGGTCTGGATTTTGGATTGTTTTCGCCGTCTTCTTTCCTGCCTCAACAGGAATCATGGCCGGGGCAAACATGTCAGGAGAGCTTAAAGATCCTAGAAAGAGCATTCCCACTGGTACATTATGGGCGATAGGCGTAAGTTTTGTGATCTATATGGTACTGGCCTTTTGGTTGGCGCGTTCTGCCAGTCAAGAAGAATTAATAAACAACTATAACATAATTATTGATAAGGCTTATGTTGGGCCTTTGATTATTGCTGGCATATTGGGAGCCACTTTTTCCTCTGCACTTGCCTCAATAGTTGGTTCCTCGAGAATTTTGTTCGCAATGGGTGAGCATAGGGTACTCCCCTATTCTAAATTTCTCGCTGGTCAAAGTGCCAATGGACAACCGAGAAATGCCATGTTGGTAACTGGAATCATGATTTTCATTACCATGTTGTTAAGGGATTTAAATGCGGTTGCTCCTTTGGTTACCTTATTCTTCTTGATAACCTATGCGATGATAAATATTGTGGTGATTATTGAACAAAAACTTGGGTTGATAAGTTATAGACCTATTTTTAAAGTGAATAAAT
Organism: Maribacter sp. HTCC2170; assembly: GCF_000153165.2. Classification (NCBI taxonomy): domain Bacteria; kingdom Pseudomonadati; phylum Bacteroidota; class Flavobacteriia; order Flavobacteriales; family Flavobacteriaceae; genus Maribacter; species Maribacter sp. HTCC2170. Next base: position 2,879,949 of record NC_014472.1, on the reverse strand, counting down.
GGGTGCCATGGGTAGGACTCACCTCTTCTGTTTTGGCCATGTTCATTATCAATCCTACCATCAGTCTAGTCTCTATTAGTATTGTTTTTGTAGTCTATTGGTTTTTATCAAGGCAAAATATCGAAACTCCTTTTGAGGATGTTAGATCAGGCTTGTTTGTTTCCTTTGCAGAATGGGCGGCTAAACACACATGGGGCATGAAAAAAATGCAACAAAGAGCATGGAAGCCAAATTTAATGGTCCCAATTCGTGATATTACAGGAGCTAAGGGCAATTTTCAGTTTTTGAGGAACATTGCCAGACCCAAGGGGTCAATTAAACTTTTGGGAATAGAGCCTTCTTCTGAGGATGGAATTCTAGTGAAGGAACTTGAAGTTCTTTCCGAATCATTTCGGACCAAAGATGTTTTCTCATCTTGGACAGTAATCAACAGCAATGATTTTGCTAGAGGCGTAAACTATGGAAACCAAGCTTTACGTGGAGCGTTTTTTAGGCCTAATATCGTATTTCTTAATTTACAACAGCATGATGACTATGAAATGGAAATACGTCCTGTAATTAAGGAGAGTATTAGACTGGAAATAGGTGTATTACTATATTCCTCTCACCCTACAGCCTTATTGGGTAAACGAAATATGATTAATGTTTGGGTGAGCGATCGTACCGATAACTGGCATTTAGGCTGGGATATCGGGAATTTGGATCTCTCAACATTAATAGCATATAAACTAAAAAAGAACTGGGAAGCTACAATTCGACTTATTATCGTCATTAAGAATGAAAAAGAAAAGGAGAATGCTGATAAGTTCCTTAATTCACTGGTTAATCTTGCCCGATTGCCAAAAACCCTGACTGAGGTTCATGTGGGCAATTTTATGGAAATAGTTGGTGACGCTCCTACTGCTGATTTGAACATTTTTGGTATGGACGAAAATCTAAAATTCGAATTCGTTAAAACCATGACCATGAAAACAGAAAGCTCCTGCCTTTTTGTTAAAGACTCAGGACATGAAAGTATTCTGGCGTGAATTAAATAGGTAAATACCGCTTATTTTATACCCAAAATCTTATTGAATAAATTCACTTCACATTTATAAAAATTCTTCAAACGTCTTGCTATTTCTGCTCTACTGTACTTGTTTTTCATGAGATTACTGTTTTGTTTTACTTATTAGTAACCCAACAACCTAAAAAATCACACTTCAAACAAACTATTTTAGTTTAAGGAAATAATCCATCATTGCTTGGGCAGAAACTTCTCCCTTTTGTTTAATGAATTCCCTAGGAGTGTCATCACCTATTTCATACGTTATACCAGTTGCTCCGAATTGCCTATTAAACCAAGCACTTGAAGTTGGTCGCTCCCCTTTTCCCGGACTTTCATTAATATCTTCAATATCCAAAGCCACGCGTATTTGCTCTAACCAAGTTTTTGTAAAATCAGGAATCTTTCTTTTTACGGATTCATGTGGGGTATAATATACATCATAGTATGTACTATGAAAATCCAGTCCCAAAAGCACATTGTTCTTATGTTCTTTCACCTCATTTACCATATGTTGGGTGATTTGAGCAATTTCCGGTTGGTTATATACACTCCAATCCCTGTTTAAATCAACGCCGCCAGTATTATGGCGAAAATGACCTAAATCTGCACCATCTGGGTTCATCAAAGGATATACCATAACTCGATATTTGTCAAAGAACCCGTTCTTGCCACCTTCTTCTATTAAAGTTTCGATAAATGCCTTCATCGCAAAAAAACCAGTTACCTCAGGCGGGTGTTGTCTACTGATTACGATAATGGTTGGTTTATAATCATTGGCTCCTCTAGTGATGTTCATATGTAGCAATGGCCTTTCCTGAGCACTTAAACCGGCCAATCCCAGAGTAACCATTTTATGGTCTTTGAAAGAATCCACCCAACTTTTCACTCGCTTCGTATCCTGAATTTCTTGCGCTGCAACCCACAAAGTATCTTGATCTATGTCAAGTTTAATGATTGCTGAAGTACTATCGGCTCCTCTTTCTATATAAGTGGAATCCAAAGCAATCCAGCGCTCCCCATCTTTACTAATTTTCGGATTATACCGATGCTTGAATTCACCATAATCCAAGTTTACGGATAGTGTTCTCTTTTCTTTGGCCCAAATCTTAAATGCATACCAAGGGCTTGGGTTTATTGGAGAGTTTTCTGATAGAATAGTAGCTTGATATAAACTATCATTTATTCTTTCAAATTTGTTCAATCGCGCAGCCGGAAAGTTAGTACTGGCCCCAACTCCAGCAATCAAAAAGGCCCCTTTCTGCTGATATTCAACAGGTCTTGTACTCGTATCTACAGGTTTTGCATATTTATGTGTCCTAAGTTTATTGTATTGCTTTGGGGAAGAACAAGCACTTATAATAAAGAGTAACAGAATTAGTACTATTTTCTTCATTGCACTTGACTTTTTGTTGGTATCTCTTTTTCCATACGATTATGGTCAATCACAATCGCAAATTGGTTTTTTAATTTTGAAAGGCACTTTTTTGAGACTTCAAACCCAAATTTTTCATATAACCTTTGAGCTTGAGGGTTTTCTATGGAAACATCCAAAACGAAACTTTTTTGTTTGTCAATTTTATTGCTAAGCATCAATTCGTTTATGAGCATTGTTCCTAAACCTTTCCCTCTCATAGATTCATGAATTCCTAGATGACCAATCGCTGCTTCATATTTCCGGGGAGGCTTGATCAAGCTCTCAATCCTTAATCCTCTAGGCATTATACGCAATCCGTTGAATCTATAAAATTTAATGATATTCAAGGCCTCACTCATAGTAAAACCCCACATTTCATTGCCCGTGAAAATCGCACCAGCTCCAACAACACAATCATCCACTACAACAGAATAATGGTTCTGAAAACTGAATTCACCTCCCGGCCTTTGGAATGCATATTTCAAGTAATCCAAGGCCGAATACTCATTCGTTTTAAAAACATAATCAAAGGCAGCAGGACCAGAACTATAAATCAATGGCACCGCTTGCTCGACATCCCCAGGAATAGATTGTCTTATCTTGATATTGTTCATTATTTACTTGAGCTGATTATAAAGATCAATCACTCAATTTGTCGATTGATGTAAGTTCCAATTTTCTAAATTCAACTTCAGAACCTTCTGCTTGTAATGCTATTTGACCATTACTTGCCGTGGCATTATAACCGTGATTGACTAAATCACCATTAACCCATACCTTTAGTTCGTTACCAAGGCATTCAATCCGCATCGAGTTCCATTCTCCAACGGGGTTTTCAGAACCATCTGTTAAATTAAGTATTCGACGTTTCTTACCTTCTGTAATACCCCATTCTTCTTTAGGTCCTCTGCGGTCTAGCATATCCTCTACTTCAATATCCTCAACAATACACCAGAAATCTCCGGCATTTTCATGCATCATTTGTACTTCAATCGATTTTGGAAACATTTTGTATAATGCCCTAGGAGTTGAGGCATAAACCAATACACCACAATTTCCAGGTTTACTTGCAAACCTATACTCTATATCCAAACTGAAATTCTTGTACTTCTTATCGGTAATAATGTGGCCAGCAGGGGTTCCCAAACTAACCAACATTCCATCTCTGACAATAAATGGATTAATTGCATCAGGAATACTATCCATGGCCGGAACATCTATGTGCCAACCGGAAGTATCCTCGCCATTAAAGAGACTAATGCTCTTCTGAGACGTACAACTTTCAAAAATAAATAAGAGGAACAAAATAATAGTCACATTTTTCATGGTAAACTGAATTTAAGTTTACTAAAAGTAACTACTTTCATTTAAAATATCTTCAGAATTCCGTCAAATTATATTTAAATGAATTTTCTAACTATTATCATCTTTTTTAAAGCTAGTCTTAGCTAGCTTTGTCTTTTCTAACCAAGTAATAATGAAAACACAAAACCCTATCCATAAAAAAAAATTGAAAGCAGCTTATAAAACTATTTTTGAAGCAAAATTTATCAATGAGATTTTGGTGGTAAGTGAATATACCCAGCTGAAAAAAGGAGAGTTGCTAATAGATATTGGTGATGAAATGACCCATATTCCACTATTATTATCTGGCGTAGTTAAAATAATACGTAAAGAAAAAAAGAAGGAGCTTTCACTGTACTATCTAAAAAAAGGTGATACCTGTGCCATTTCTTTTGCGAACTGCATCAACAATAAAAAAAGCATTTTTAAAGGTGTTGTTGAGGAAGATGTTGAAATATTTCTTTTGCCAGTGAATAAAATTGATGAATGGTTAATTAAATATGATTCATGGCGTTATTATATTATTGATAGTTATCATTTTAGGCTATTGGAAATGGTTGGGTCAATAGATAATTTGGCTTTTCTAAAAATGAAGGATAGAGTTCTTAACTACCTTATTGGTAAGCTACATACCACAAACCTAACCTCCGTAGATGTTACACATCAAGAAATTGCGAATGATTTGAATACCTCTAGGGTTGTAGTTACAAGATTATTGAAAGAATTAGAACAAGAAGGTGAAATTCTAATGAAAAGACACAAAATAGAAGTATTGGAAAAATAGTTATTCAATCTTTTACTACCTAAAGTACCTTGAAAAAACAACAAACTTGCGTTTGGTGTTAATGAAATAAACACCTGTAAGCAGTACAATTGCAGCTATGATTGACTGAAAGGTAATCTGCTCATCTAGAAAATACCAGCCTAGGAGTATTGCAATAATTGGATTTACATAGGTACTTGTTGCCACCTTCTCGGGAGAAACTACTTTCAATAGATAGTTAAATGAAGTGAAAGCAACTATACTCCCGAAAACAATCAACAAGAGCATTGAATACTTCACAGGAGCACTCCATTCTAATGGAGACGGCCACTTTTCAGAAAAAGCCAAGCTAGCAATTATCAACATAACTCCTCCTGCTAACATTTGATATCCAGTATTTACGAAATAATTTTTTGGTAAATCCGCTTTTCCGACGAAAAGACTACCATATCCCCAACTTAGCATACAAACAAATATCATTATCATTCCCAATACTGAATTTTCCTGATTAATAATCTCTTTTTGGCTTACCAAAAGATAAATTCCAATAAACCCTAAAACCACCCCGATAATTGACATTGTTTGTACTTTCTTGCCCTGTAAAACCCTCATTAGGAGAAGTACAATCAATGGTTGTGCAGATATTTCCAATGCGGCAAAACCACTATCCACAAATTTCAAGGCCCAGACTACGATGCCGTTACCAAAAGTTAAGAATAGGAAACCTGCAACAATTGTATTCTTAAACTGTCGCCAGGTAATACTAACAGTGTTACCTAAAATCTTGGCAATCAAAAAGACCAATATTCCTGCCGTTACAAATCTTATGCCGGCTAAAAGGAATGGAGGTATTTCGCTTACGGCAATCTTGTTAAGTAAATAAGTGGAACCCCATATCACATATATTGAGAAGAACGCAAGGATAATCAATAATGGGTTTTGAGTTTTACTCATTTAGTAATTTCAATATTATTTTAATCCAATATTACCTATATACTAAGATTAAAATAAACCTGGGCAAAAAAAAGGCGAACAATTTTTGTTCGCCTTTTTATGTTTTTACCAATATTTTTTTATGGAATAGGGGTCAATTCAAAATCCTGTAAAGTCTTATTCCCTTTTATTATCTCTATTTCTTCCTCAACTACAGAATCATAGCCCTCTAACTCAACAATAACATCATAGGTTCCTGCCATTAGACCCAGCACCATATATGCCCCTGATTCATCACTAAAAGTTGTAGTGTTCAAAGTGTCAGCGGTGAAAATCTCTATTTGGGCGCCTTCTAAGCCTACATGAACTTCTTCTTGAACAGTACTTACTATTCCGGATAAAGTTCCTGAGGTTGTTTTATTACAGGCCTTAATAACGGGTTTAAAATTAAAACCTGTTATCCCGGAAAAATCATTTCTATTTCCCTTTGGCACAAAAGATTTGCTAACATCAAAATCCAGTAAAAGATCTGCACTTAGACCTCCGCTTACAACTATTCCAGGCTTAATGAATACCTTGATTCCTGTTTGCTGACCACTTGGGACATTTAAATCGAAAGTAGTACCATCTTTGAGAACTATATTGATACCTTTCACATAAATTCTAAGTAAGTCATATGTTCCAACAGAAACATTTGTTTCTACCAATGTCTCTGTAATACCGTTAGTTAAGGATAAAAGGTTCATTTCCATTTCTTCCTCCATTAGTATAATAAAAGAGTCTTCCTCATCCCTATTATTTTCTGTCCCATCCACATTTTCCTCAACATTTTCAATATCTATATGTTTGGAACGTGCCTCGATTTTAAAAATGGTTACATTGGCCTCTGCAACCAAATCGTGCGGAAAGGGAGCATCTGTTATTTGAACAGTTAGTTTTCCAATATCACTATTATTATCATCCCCATCGGTACAGCCGATAAATAGGGTCAATAATATTAGTACCAGTAGTGCGCTTAGTAAGTTTTTGATTTTCATGATTTTAATATTAATTAATGTTAGGTATGGTGCTTATAACCAGAAGTCATAACTTCATCTAAACAATTAGATATACGTATACCCTACCAAAAAAAGACCTTTTTTATAAACTATTCGATGAAATACAACTTTTCAAAATAAAAGAGGGTCAATGACCCTCTTTTATTAACTTTACCTTTAAGACTATGCCTGCGGTAAAGCCTTGATATGAGCAAATACTTTCTGACCGTTTATTTCAGTTTCGAGATTAACTTTGTTTATCTTAACTCCTTTTACATTATTGAGTTCACCATCTGGTGATATTGCCTTTATTCCGTAAAAATCACCATCCTTATTAATTGCTTTGACATGAATCAGGTTACCTTCACGCATAATTCCCTTAACATCCAATTTTCTACCATCAGAGGTTAATGCTTTGATATCTAAAAGCCTACCATCGCCGGTAATAGCTTTTATTGGAATGTTTTTGTCTGTACTAACAATCATTTTAATTGGCAAATATTTATTGTCGTCCACAATGGCCTTAATGTCCATCATACTTCTTTGGTAGGAATCCTGTATGGCCTTAACATCATAAATTTTACCATCGGTATCAAAGGCTTTAATATCCAACAACCTTCCCTCCGGATGAAATGCTTTTATATGCCAGCGTCCATTATTGCTAGCAGCACCAGCTTGAGGCAATGCTTTGATATGGGCATAAACTGCATGACCATTTATGAGAACTTCGGTTTGTTCATCAGTCATTTTAACACCTTTTACATCATTGAGCAGACCTTCTGGGGATATGGCCTTTATACCATAAAAATCCCCTGCTTTATTAATTGCTTTTATATGAATGATATTATTGGTTCTACTGATACCTTTAACATCAAGAATTTCACCTTTTTCGTTAAAGGCTTTTATATCGAGGACACTGCCATCTTCTGCCAATGCCTTGACACGGGTGTATTTATCACCGCTGACCAATACTTTTACAGGTAGTTGCTTGTCATCAACAATCGCTTTAATATCCATGAAACTGGTTTGTCCAGTGTGTTGAAATGACTTTACATCATGTATTTTTCCATCTTTATCAATCGCCTTAACATTCAATAACTGTCCGTCTGGATGGATTGCCTTTATATGCCAAATAATCGTTTCTGGTTTATTGACCTCTGTGCTTTGGGCTGTTTGTTTTGGTTCTTCTGTTGTCTTTTCACAACTACCCGAAACCATAAAAATCGTGAATGCCACTACCATTACTCGGAACAATACTGATAATTTTTTGAATTTTCCCATGGTTAACTATTTTGAATTGATATGTATTGTAGTAAAATTTATTTCTTAATAGATTGATTATTAATTAATCAACCTATCAAAGTTACCATAGGAAAAGATTGAAATAACTGATAAATATCATTTATCGATTTTTATCCAGTCTTAATAGACAAACTGTTACTTAAATGAGATTAATTGTAGCGTTTCCACCATTCATTAGCCTCAAACTTCTGATGTTGTAAAAAGATAGATTCGCCTATTCGAGGTACGATAATCGGTATTTGTAGTTCAGCGGCTTTAGAGGTCAGTCTTTCTACCGGATCGGTCCACTGGTGCATAGCCAGTTTAAATGCTCCCCAATGAATGGGCATGATGAATTTTGCCTTAATATCTATACCTGCCTGCGCTGTTTCCTCAGGCATCATATGTATTTCTTTCCACATCTCATTGTACTGGCCGCATTCCATCATTGCGAAGTCAAAAGGGCCATATTTATCACCAATCTCTTTAAAATGAGGACCGTAACCACTGTCCCCACTAAAAAAAATACTTTCACTTTCAGATTGAATAACCCATGAAGACCAAAGCGTATTTCCGCGATCATTGACACCTCTACCAGAAAAATGCTGAGCTGGGGCACATTTAAAAACCAAATCCTCAAAACTTATTTCTTGCCACCAATCCAATTCAGTAATGCGCTCTTCAGAAATTCCCCATTCCTGTAAATGAACACCCACACCAAGAGGAGTGAAAAAATGATTTGTTTTATTCTTTAACCGCTGAATTGAGCCATAGTCCAAATGATCATAATGGTCATGGGAAAGTACTACAGCATCAATTTGTGGAAGTTGATCTATTTCAATTGGCAATTCGCTACTAAACCTCTTGCCCCCCAACATTGGGTGGGGAGCTGGAACTGCACTAAACATTGGATCAATGAGGATGTTCTTTCCTTTCATTTGTAATAGAAAAGTAGAATGTCCGAACCACACCAATCTTGTACTATCCTTATATTGAGCAATACTAAGGGAATCAACGGTAATTACATCAATATTGGAAGTCGGGGTAGTTTTTGGCCGAGGACTAAAAAATCCAACAAGACTTTTTACAAACTTACTGAAGTCCATGTTCATTTGAACATCACCTATATTTATGAACTTGCCTTCCTTATAATTACTGGATTGCGAATAAAACTCTTTTTGTTCTTTAGTGGCCTTTCCACCAAATTCTGGACTTAGATTTATAAACAGAGTTGCGACAACAACGACAGCAACGATTACCAATGCTATAGCTATTAACATTCGCTTGATGGTTTTAATGATTCTTCGGAACATTTTATTTGAATTTCAAATTCAAGAGACAAAAATAGTGCAAGTGATACTTGGCAATTATCTTGATAACAAAAAAGAGGGCCATTGGCCCTCTTTTACCATTAGTTCACCTAAAGTTTATTTTGCATCCAAAATTTTTGTGCTGATATATGCGCTTGATCCAATTATTTTGCCCTCATCATTGAAATCATGGATGTACAGCGCTGGGATCACGAATTTTTTGCTGTCAGATTTTCTCGTCATTCGAAATTTCCACCAGGACTGTACAACTTTTCCATCCCTTAAATCATATTCAAGATAATCGGGATACCCAACCACATCAATACTATTAAATTCATAAGCTTCCCACATTTTTTCATTTCGTTCTTTGACTTGATCCAATGTCATGGTTTCACCATCGGGCAATTCAAGCGTGTTAAAGCTGCAATCTTCAGCAAAAAAACCATACGCTGTCTCAAAATCAGCATTCTCAAAAGCACCCATCATTCTGCGTACACTGTTTATGTTATCATGATGATTATATAGTTTGCCATTTTCACGGTCAGAGTAACTTCGGCCAATCTCCCAAAACATTCTATTTTCATAATAGTTTATTACAAATTCTATTTTACCATCGTCATTCAATTTGTACAATCTATGAAAAGGCATATCCAATTTTACGCCAGTTTTATTATGAATTGCTTTCATATGATCCCATGTTTGTACCCAAGTATCTCCATCTTTGTATTCAATCGCATCAGGATAAGCTCCTTTTGAGGGTTTTAAGGATATATATGCAAGGTTTTCAGTGATTCGGCCCACTTGGTTCAAAAAGCTTTCCCGTTCCTGTCCTTTTCGGTCTTTGTTGACATTTGAACCAAAATAAGATTTAAAATCATCTGCTAAATAAGTGGCCACTTTTTCTTTGTCACCTGCCATCCAAGCTTGTTGCAAATTGTCCACCGTTTCAAGTGCTGGGTGTTCTAAATAAACATTGCCATTTTTCTTCTTTTGTGAATAACCCATTGCCACAATTAGCAACAGCATAACCAGAATTACATTTTTCATTTTAATATAGTATTAGGTTGATTAAAGTGAATACAACTATTGCATCACTATTTCTATATTAATGAAATGATTTTAGTGAAGATTTTTTGATCAATAAGGACGAAAAGGCACTTATACTGTCCGAATCTACTTGTTTATTTACCTACTGCTAAACATGGGAAGAAACAAAAAAAGACCGCACTAATTGCGGTCTTTTTTTATATGTTTTTAAATCTGGTTAAATCTTTTTAACCCTTACTGCGTTCATTCCACGCATTCCTTTTTCAAGTTCAAAAGAAACCGTATCATTTTCTACAATCTCATCGATTAAACCACTGACGTGCGTAAAATACTTTTGTTGATCAACTGAATCAATGATAAAACCAAACCCTTTTGAAGAATCATAAAAGGAAACCTTACCATTTCTTACTGGGTCAAATTTTTCTTCATCACCTTCTTCTTTTTTAGGAATTCCTAAAACAATATCCTCAGCCTCGATTTCAACCTTCAGCGATGGATCCGGCGGGGTGTCCACTAAATTACCATTAAAATCAACATAAGCCAAGGGTATACCTCCTCCGCTTTCTTTGGCCGCAGCCTTGCGCGCTAGTTTTTTCTTTTGCTTTTCTTCACGTTTTTTTAAACGCTTTTTTTCTTTTTCACTTTTGTTAAATGTCTGTTGAGACTTTGCCATTAACGTACTTTATATTAATTAATTACCTATTAAAGAGATGGTTACAAGTTAATTTGATGTAGTGGTCTTTGAAAAGGAGTACTTTATTTACCTAGGTTCTGAGTCTTAGAACCTTACTTCTATACTATGCCAACTCTTTATTACTGTTGCGAATATAAGAATTGCATTTAAAATATGCCACCCTATTTGTAATTGTCCTTAATCTTGATATTAAAAAAACTGTAAGATTGATGGTAATATTTCTAATATTTTGGAAGTATACATTGTTCACTTAAATTCTTCAGCTGCAAATTAAACTTAGCTGTACTCTTCACCATTACCCCTGAATTCTCATTATGGCACTGTAAACAAGCGCCCACCAATAGTATTCTTTGTTGTTCTTTTATAGTAAAAGGTCTGAAATCATGCCGGGTAGAATTGGTGCCACTTTGGTTTTTATCATTCATGAATCCAATCCAAGCGTCCTCTGGCAGTCCATCGTGTTTATTCTGTGCATAATCTGGTATAAACTGCCAATTTCCTATTCCATTTGTTATTGAATACTTTAATTCTCCCGAGCCATAACCTAATGCAATTGGATTGGTATGGCATGATTTGCAGTCACGAACTTCCCTTGCGGTCGTATGTGGAGCATTAGGGGCATACAATCTATGAAAAGAGATATCCTCACTTTCGCCACCTTTTTCATAGCTACCATTGTCCAATGTCATAATCATACCTGGTATGGCAGGTTCAACCTTTCGCGAATTCCCGGATTCTTTTTCTCTGATTCCTAAAGTAGGATAAGAAACCAGAAAATCAGAGACATATTCGTTCCATTGTCCTATAACTTCTTTTTTATCCAATAGGTCAAACCCTTCAATATCATCTTTATCAAAACTTGTATGACAACCTATACAACGTGGAGCCCATGCAGAATGGCAACTAGAACAACTCATGTCTTTATGTGCATTATCTCTGGAACACACTATTGATTGGGGTTTTATTTCATGTAGTTCACCATTTTTTTTGCCAACAAGAAAAGCTTTGTCACCTTCAACATAGGTATTCACCAAGGGGTTCTTGTCTTTTTTAGTAACCAATATTTCCTTATCCTTATGAACAAAACCTCTATGCCTAAACACTACTTTGGATTCCCTATCAAGTTTATCATAAGCAATAGATTCTGGACTTCCTTTAATAAAATGACAATCCGAACATTGTAGTTTAACGGCATCTTCTTCGTGAGCGTATAGCTGACCGTCTCCCATAACCTCTTGACTAGTATGACAATCAATGCACAACATTCCTTTTTGGTGATGTACATCCTCCGACATTCTTTTATAAACCCTCAAATCATCAAAAACCTTATAGTCCTTGTCACCAACAACTTCCTCTTTATCAAACATCGTTTCATGCCACCCCTCATAATTTGTAGAAATGCGACTAGACCTGCTATGGCAACCAAAACAATGGGTGTCATTCATAAAAATATCCGTTGACGGATGAATTTTGGGAAGTGCTGTCTTGTTAGAACTTATATAGGCATTTAATTCTTTGTTGGCATCATCGGAGTAATTCAAGTGACAGGCGATGCATCCTCCTCCTCTACTGAGTTCAGTTATTTCACCGAACTCTTTTTTTTCGGCTCCTAAATGACAGTTTGCACAAAGATCTCGAAGATGTTTCTCTGAAGCTGTGTTCCCAATGTCTTTTATATGATAATGGTAATCGAGAGAGTCAGCTTCTCCGAATATAAACTTATCAACTGCGACAATACCACTATTAGTGGTCATCAGTGAACCCTCGATATTTTTTAACTCCTCAGAATGGCATTTACCACATGTCTCAGTAGCATTTGATAAGTTTCCCGGGATAAGGACCATTCCTTCATGCGCTTTTTCCTTTGTCGCTTCCAGCCCCTGGCCTAAATGACACCCAACACAGCCAATAAGATGGGGGCTATGGGATGCCGAAAAGCCTTTCGACATTTTATGACACTCTAGACAACTTTTTGATTCTAGTGCAATTTCGGTGTATTGTAATGGCTCAATATATGACTTGCTTCCAAAATCAAAGTACTTGATTGCCACCATAATCCCAAGTACAAGAACAAGCAGGATTGGAATTAAGAATTTTTTTAATGAATCAGCATTATTTTTTTTCATGTGGATTCAAATAGGTCTACAAAAATACAACATAAATGAAGCATATCTTTTCTTAGTCTTATGTAACATTTGTTACACTTAAATTACTGATTTTATGACGTTTATCATGTTTTATAATGCAAGTCACTTGTAATTTGGCTGTTAATTTTGATTCATATTATATGAGTACTTCAAGAAGGAAATTCATTAAGATTTCCGCATTAGGTTTTAGTGGTGTAGCTGCAGCTTCATCTTTGGGTAGTATGGGCATCAATACCTATTTAGATGATCTAATCACTGATAATTCGCTGGCACCTTTAAAACAAATACCAACCTATTGTGAAGTCTGTTTTTGGAAATGTGCTGCATGGGCACATACGGATCAACAAGGCAATATTCAAAAAATAATTGGTAATGAGGTAGATTCACATTGCTATGGTCGATTATGCCCAAGGGGAACTGGCGGTGTAGGTATGTACTCGGACAATGATAGACTTAAAACGCCATTAATCAGAAAAATTATTAATGGCGAAACCACATTTGTAGAAACTAGTTGGGAAGAAGCCTTAACCTTGATTTCCACTAAAATGGCAAGCCTAAAAAATGCACACGGTGCCGAAAGTTTGGCTTTGCTCAAACATGGTTCACCTGGTAAACATTTTGAGCATCTTTTTAAGGCCTTTGGTTCAGATACTATTGCAGAACCAGCATACGCGCAATGCAGAGGGCCTAGAGAAACCGGATTTGGATTAACTTTTGGGTCATGGGTAGGATCTCCCGAACCAACTGATATTAGAGATACAAAATGTTTGGTTTTAATAGGTTCCCATATTGGTGAAAATATGCACAATTCCCAAGTCCAAGAAATGTCAGATGCTATTGACAATGGGGCCACTATAATTGCAGTTGACCCAAGATTATCTACTGCGGCCAGTAAATCCCAACATTGGTTGGCCATAAAACCGTCTACTGATATTGCCTTGTTATTGGCATGGATGCATGTATTGATCACTGAAGAGTTATATGATAAGGATTATGTTGCCAAGTATGCGAGTGGCTTTAAACAATTACGGGAACATGTTCAGGACTATACTCCAGAATGGGCGTATGGCATAACCACAATCAAACCAGAGGAAATAAGAAAAACCGCCAGAATAATGGCAGCGGCGGCCCCTGCGACTATAATTCATCCCGGACGTCACGTTACATGGTACGGTGATGATACCCAACGTGCGAGGGCTATGGCCATTCTAAATGGTCTATTAGGTTCTTGGGGTCGTAGAGGTGGATTTTACTTTAAAGAAAAAATAGATATCCCCAAATTTCCACATCCTCCTTATCCGAAGCCAAAATGGGGTTGGGAAGAAATTGGTGAAAATTATCCATTCGCAGAAATGGGAATTACCAATGAGGTAATCAGAAACACCATCCCATCAAAAGACAACAAATATCCTATCAAGGCTTGGTTTGTTGCCGGTACCAACTTGAACAAATCCATTCCAAATAAAAAATTATTGGAGGAAGCTATAGATGCACTTGATTTCATGGTTGTTGTTGATACAATGCCCATGGAGGTTACAGGATATGCAGATGTGGTCTTACCGGAATGTACATATTTAGAACGTTATGATGCTCTTAGGTCCTCCCCTAATCGAAATCCATCTATTGCCTTACGAATGCCAGTCGCTAAACCAAGGTTCGATTCTAAACCCGCTTGGTGGATGGCAAAACAAATTGGTGATAGACTCGGTTTACATAATCATTTTAAGTACGATGACTACAAAGAGGTAATTGCATGGCAATTAGAACAAATGGGTACTTCATTGGAAGAAATGGAAAAAATAGGAGTAAAAAACTATAAGCGTAAATCCGGACCATTATACCTGACCCAAGGTCAAGACTATGAATTTGGTACAGATAGCGGTAAAATCGAATTTTATTCACCCCAGTTAGCGGCAATGGGCTTTGATCCTATTCCTAAGTATATACCTCATCCCGAACCACAGAATGGTTACTACCGCCTTAACTATGGCAGATCACCGATGCATACATTCAGTAGAACTGCCAATAATCCAAATCTAAATGATCTTAAAAGTGAAAACGATCTTTGGGTCAATCCTAAAGTAGCGCGAATCTTAAATCTTAAAAAAGGCCAATATGTTTGGCTTGAAAATCAAGATGGAATTCAATCCACATTCGCAATACGTGTTCGTGTCACCGAACGTATTCGCTGGGATTCGGTATACATGGTACATGGTTTTGGCCATGATAATAAAAAATTGACCAACGCCCATGGTAAAGGGATAAGTGATACTGAATTGGTCACCAAAGTGGCCATTGATCCTCTAATGGGAGGTACTGGCATGCGCGGAAATTTCGTAAAAATACTGACAGAAGAACCCGCTAAAACAGCTTTAGTATGAGATATGCAATGGTCATAGACACAAAGAAATGTGTAGGTTGTAGCGACTGTGTGGTTGCTTGTCAAACAGAAAATAAAGTGCCAATTGGTTATTGCCGGGATTGGATTACTGAGCGTGTTGAGGGTGTTTATCCCAATATAGAATTGGAGCTTAAATCTGAACGGTGCAACCATTGTGAAAATGCACCTTGTGTACGTTGCTGTCCAACAGGTGCTAGCCATATCGTAGACGGAGGGATAGTTTTAGTAACTGCGGACGAATGTATCGGATGTGGCGCCTGTATTGAGTCTTGCCCATATGATGCTAGATACCAACATCCTGATGGGTATGTTGATAAATGTACTTTTTGTCATCATCGTTTAGAAAAAGGGCAGTTGCCGGCTTGTGTTGAAGTCTGCCCAACCAAGTGTATGTATTTTGGTGACTTGGATAATCCCAACAGCGAAGTTTCACAATTATTGAAAAGAAGAAAACATAAAACGTTGGCGCCAGAAGCAGGAACCAAACCTCATGTGTATTATTTAACCTAATCGTATGGAAGAAGAATTATTTATCAGCGGTAGAAATATTCCAAATATAGATCCATCCCTACAAATTTGGCATTGGCCCATATCAGTATACCTATTTTTAGGTGGATTGGCAGCAGGTTTGTTGTTTTTTGCAGCCTTGTTTACAATCCTAAAAAAAGAAGGAGAAACACCTGCGACGGTTAAATATGCAACGATTGTTGCTCCTATTGCATTGGTTCTGGGATTAATAGCATTGTTTTATGACCTTACAAATAAAATTTACTTCTGGAGGTTATATACCACCATCAGAATAGAATCCCCCATGTCTTGGGGAGCTTGGGTGCTTCTTATTATTACACCATTATCCATAATTTGGGTTTTCAGCTTTTATTCTGATATTTTTCCCAAATGGAACCTAAAATTTGGTTTCCTTAAGAAGTTCCACTCTTTCGTGGTCAAACATCGAATGAACATTGCATATGCATTGATTCCGTTGTCTTTGATCCTTGGCATCTATACCGGAATACTTTTATCGGCATTTAATGCAAGACCTTTATGGAACAATGCCATCTTAGGCCCTTTGTTCCTTGTATCAGGACTATCAACTGCAGCTGCGACCATTATACTGTTCTCAAAATCGCATTATGAAAGAAAGCTTTTCAGCAAAATAGACTTAGGACTTATAATAATTGAGTTGGCATTGATTGTACATATGATTATGGGTTATTGGGCAGGATCAGAAGTACAGTTGGAAGCCATGCAATTATTGACCAACGGGGAGTTCACCATTATGTTTTTTGTGTTTGTTGTAATTCTCGGCTTGATTTTTCCAGCAGTATTGGAAATAATAGAATTGAAAGGATATAAAGTACCAGTTGCAGTTCCTGCCATACTTATTCTAGTAGGAGGACTGGTATTCAGATTTGTAATGGTAGAAGCAGGCCAAATAACACGGTATTTATACTAAAGAAGAATTTATGAAAAAAGTCATTGAAGATAACAGGCATGTATATTGGAACCCATATTTCGGGGGGTTCTTACTCGGTCTCTTAATCATATTCACATTTTATATGACTGGAAGAGGATTGGGTGCCAGTGGGGTAATGAAAAGCAGCGTTGTCACCATTGTTGATCAAGTATCACACGAACATGCCAAGAACAATGCCTATTTCAGCAGGTTTATTGAAGAGGGTAAGTCACCAATGAACAATTGGCTTGTTTTTGAAACTATTGGAATATTGGCCGGGGCTTTTTTATCGGGATCCTTGGCGGGTAGAATTGGTTTTAGGATTCAACATTCGCCCAAAATTACATCAAGACGTAGATTGGTCTTTGCTTTAATTGGAGGTGTTTTGTTCGGATTGGGAGCCCAAATTGCCAGAGGCTGTACCAGCGGCGCGGCACTGAGTGGAATGGCAGTTTTATCAACTGGTGGGTTCATTACCATGTTAGCAATTTTTGGCACTGCCTACCTGTTTGCATATTTCTTTAGAAAAAATTGGATTTAATCACTAAAAAAATAAAACTATGGGACCATTGATACCTAATGAATATCTTTCCTACGAATGGAACATTGTTATCGCTTTGTTGATTGGTTTGGTGTTCGGGTTTATTCTTGAATCATCCGGTTTTTCGTCTTCTAGGAAACTTGCTGGTGTATTTTATGGCTATGACTTTGCAGTCCTAAAAGTGTTTTTTACGGCGGCTATAGTCTCCGTAATCGGTTTATATTATATGGATTATTTAGGGTGGGTAGATATGTCAATGTTATATGTACACCCGACGTATATATGGGGCGCAATAGTTGGTGGAGCAATAATGGGGTTAGGTTTCATAACGGGAGGTTTTTGTCCGGGCACAAGTCTATGTGCTGTTGCCATTGGTAAGTTGGATGCTTGGGTTTATGTGCTTGGCATAATGGTAGGTGTATTGATTTTTTCCGAAGCATTCGGAGGTTTTGAAAGTCTCTACAATGATTCTTACCTAGGTAATATTACACTTGCCGAAAGTCTCGAGCTTCCCGCAAGTTGGATAATATTTGCAGTTACCATTATGGCCCTAGTAGCATTCTTTATCGCTGATATAATTAGGAAACGAGTTAGTAAAATATTCTATTAAAACTACATTATGATCAATAGAAATCTTGCAAAAATATTATCAAAAAGATATATTATCCTGGCTTCAGTTATGTTCATTCTGGCCTTGGGATTATTATTTCTACCTACCTATGAAAAAAATGAAACCATTACTGCCGAAGATCTGTTGGCCCAAGTAATAAATCCTGAACGCTACATCACCTCAGATGTACTTGCTGACAAAATCATTAACAAAGACCCATCAATTGTTTTGGTAGATTTAAGGCAAGAAAAAGAATATAGTAAATACACATTGTCAAATTCAATTAATATTCCTTTTGAAAATATATTGAACGAGGATTATGAGGGGTACTTTGATCAAGATCAGTATGAAATAGTTCTTTTTTCCAACGAAAATTTCACCTCAGATCAAGCATGGTTGTTACTTACGAGATCGGGCTATAAAAACCTTCATGTACTGAAAGGTGGAATTAACGAATGGTATAATACCATACTAAACCCTTCAAAACCTACCGAAGATATGTCAAATGAAGCTTTTGTTCTTAGAGACTTTCGAATCGCAGCAGCGCAGTATTTTGGAGTTGGAATAAAACGTCCTGAGCAAAAAGTAATAAAACCAAAACCCAAAAAGAAAGTGGTGAAAAAGGTAGTGCCTATTAAGAAAAAGAAAAAAAGAAAGCCTGAGGGCGGTTGCTAAATAGTATAAAATGAAAGAACTCGAAAAAACTAAAAGAATATCAATTTCGACAGTATTGTTCATTCTAATCATTGTCATTGGTTTTCTAACCTTTAGAAAACCTACAAATGTCTATGGAAAAACTCAATTGGAAACGCTTGAAATTTTAAAGACAAAGGATTACTTAGTTGCTATTCCAGAATTAAAAAATACTGATAACGTGCTTATTGATGTAAGAAGCAGATTTGATTTTGATAAAAGTCATATAAGCGACGCAATCAATATACCCACTGCAGAAATTTTAGATGCAAAGAACATTGAATTATTCAAAAAATTCAGAGAAAACAACATTCCAGTAATTATCTATGGCAAAGATCCAATTGATGCCAATAGTGCTTGGATGATCCTGTATGAACTTGGTTTTGATAATGCAAAATTGTTAGGTGCGCAAACAGCCTTGGTTGATAATGAGCTAAAGGTCCAAAACTATGAGTTTGAAAAGCCCATAGCCAATTACGTGGATATTTTTAAAAAAGAAGCTCCAAAAAAAACACCCATAGTAAAAAAAGTAGTAAAAAGAACTCCTAAAAAGGTGGTGCCAATAAAGAAAAAGAAGAAAAAGAAACCAGAGGGCGGTTGCTGAAAAAAATAGAAGAAAATCATAGTTATGGAAAATGATAAAATAATACTGAGGGAGAAATTGAATGAACACTATGGTTCTATTTTTGAAGAAGCACTAATCAATGAAATTGCAGAAATCGGAATCCAAAAAAAAATGGAGGAAGGTATTCGTTTTATTGACATAGGAGATGAAATTACCCATATTCCTCTTGTTATCGATGGTGTCATCAAAATTGTTAGAGAAGATGATAATGGTGATGAGATTCTCCTGTATTTTTTGGAACACCAAAGTACGTGTGCCATTTCATTTGCAAATTGTATCCATAAAAAGCGGAGCATTTTTCGGGGAACCGTTGAAAGGGATCTGGACTGCATTTTAGTCCCCGTAGACAAAATTGAAGATTGGTTGATTAAATATGGATCATGGCGTGTTTTTATGATCGATCGCTATAATGAAAGACTTCTGGAAATGGTGGAAGTAATAGAAAATCTTGCATTCAAAAAACTTGATAAGAGAATTTTGAAATATCTCAAATATGAAGCGAAATTGGCGCAGGATAAATTTTTGAACATTACCCATCAAAAAATTGCCCATGATTTAAACACATCAAGAGTGTGTGTTTCAAGAATACTAAAAAAACTTGAGCGAAAAGGCAGAGTTAAGCTTGGTAGAAACATAATAATAGTAGCTTAATTTTAATCTTTTTTCGTTTTTTTCATTTATCCTATTTCAGCAAGTTTAATAACTTCTTTGCCTTGCTTTTGACCCACTTCACTTCTTGTTAAAAAACTTCGTACAGCAGCGCATAAATCATGCGTAAACTCTAGTTTATTACCTATTTTCCGATGTAACAAATGTTACATTCCTTGAACGATTATGTATTGCAAAAAGCTGACAATAGTCATAAAAATAGGAGCGTTCTAACTCTAATTTTATAATCAAATAAGCGTAGATAACGCATTAAATTATAAACACTTACATTATGAAAAAAAAGTCAATACTCATTGTGGCGCTGTTATTTTTTTCGGCAGCAATCTCAAGTAGTTTTAAGAATGCCAATCGTGACAATAATCCTCCTGGGGAATTTGAGATTCTTTTAGAATATTTAGAGACCAATGCCAGTTATTTACAAGGAGATGGATTTCCGATAATTATGGCTGATGAGGTTAGGAAGAATCTTAAGAACCCCAAGCAACATATTATAGATATACGAACTGATAGTTGGTTTGAATATGGCCATATAAAAAATGCAGCTAATGTAGCTTCCTCAGATTTATTGGACTATTTCAAAACGAAAATCAACCCTGAGGAATTTGAACAAATTGTATTGGTATGTTATTCCGGTCAATCTGCAGCCTATTTTACAAGTCTTTTACGATTGGCAGGTTATGATAATGCTTATAGCATGAAATGGGGAATGAGCTCGTGGAGAGAGGACTTCGCCGAGGGTACTTGGTTAAAAAATACAAGCAATGATTTTGCAACCAATTTAGAGGTAGATGAAAAGGTCAAAGAGGAAAAAGGTGAGCACCCTACCCTAAATACGGGTAAGACTGATGCCAAAGAAATTCTAAATGTTCGCCTAGAAGAGTTATTTGCCGTTCCTTATAAAGAATATATCATTAAATCCGAAGACCTATTTGCTGACCCTAGCAATTTCTACATTATCAATTATTGGGATGAGGCAAAATGTGATGGACATATTCCTGGATCCTTGCACTATCACCCTAACGCTTCAATAACAAAAGATCTTATTACACTTCCAATAGATGAAAAGGTTGTGGTTTATGAAGAAACAGGGCAAAAAGCAGCTTATGTTGTAGCCTATCTCAATGTTTTAGGATATGATGCTGGTAACCTTGCCTATGGCGAAAATGGCTTTATGAATACACTGCTTAAGAAAACAGGTGGAGATGCATTTACTAAAAAGGAAATAAACATGTTCCCAGTAATCGAATAAAAAAAGTAATCTAACAAATTAATAAATCATGAAAAAAATATCATTGTACTTAGTTGCACTGTTAATGGTGCCCGCATTATTACTTGTCTCTTGCGATAGAGGTGATGACATTACAGATGAAAATTCAGTTGCCGCCTTTACTCTATTGAAAGACCACATTGTATCCAATGACCTGGATATTGATAATATTCTTACCAACCCTGATGGTGAAAAATTTGTGGTTGCAGCACCAGCGGATGCTGATTTAGATGCATTTCTTTCAAAATACCACATTATTGATATAAGAAAGAATACTGACTTCCTTACCAATCATATTCAAGGCGCCAAGAATGTACCTTTTACTGACATTTTAACGGAGGCTGCTTCAACTTCAAAACCTGTATTGGTTGTATGTTATACAGGACAAACAGCGTGTTATGCTACAGGTTTAATGCGCTTATATGGCTATTCACATACGAGGGCCCTTAAATGGGGAATGAGTGGTTGGAATGGAACAACTTCTGGTCCTTGGAACAATAATATTGGTAATGACGCCGATGGACATTCTAATTGGACTTTTGGAAATGCACCAACTCCAGAGGTATTTGCTGACCCGGTGATTTCAAGTTTTTCCACCGATGGAGCACAAATTCTAATGGAACGTGTTGAACAAGTGGTTGCCGCTGGTTTTAAAACAGTTTCTGGAGGGGAAGTATTGAGTTCTCCAAGTAATTATTTCATCAATAATTATTTTAGTGAAGCTGACTACACTGGCTTTGGCCACATAGATGGGGCTTATAGAATATTACCACTTACGTTTGCAGATGGTGGTCATTCAAATCTTGATCCAGACCCAAACGCACAGGTTGTGACATACTGCTACACGGGCCAGACTTCTGCTGTAATGACAGCCTGTTTAAGAGTTTTGGGGTATGATGCCTATAGCTTAACATTTGGTATGAACGGTATGTTCAACTCAAATCAGGCTTTTACAAAAAACCAGTGGGGCGCAGATAGTAACCCTAAAAGTTTACCTCTTGTCAATTAATCAGGTTTAAAATTGAATGTTATGACAAATAAAATGTTTTATATACTTGTGATTGCATTAATATGCTTTAATAACAATGCATTTTCACAAGGATGCGAAGGTGATCTCCCAGGTTCTGGAAGCGATTCACTAAATGCGAACAAACCGGTCTTATTTGGGTACTTACAGTCCCAATATGACTATACTTTTTCCAACCCGGGTGAAAGTACCTTTAAGTTCAAGAGAGCTAGAATAGGTGTTAGAGGAAGAGCCTATGAGGATTTCTCCTACTATTTTATGCTAGAAACCAGCCCATTTATTGGTAGTTCAGGTGATGCTTACATCATGGATGCATTCATTACTTATGACAAGTATAACTGGGCAAAAATCTCATTAGGTTCATTTAAACAGCCGTTTAGCTTAGAGGTGGCAACAGCTTGCCATAGTCTTACTACTATTGATAGATCTATAGTAGCGGACCAATTGGTCGCACCTCAAAGAGATTTTGGTATCGGATTGTTCGGTGGTAATAAATACACCAAACTCAATTATGCATTAGCCATAATGAATGGAAGAGGTTTAGGTGTTGTCGATAACAATACAAATAAAGATGTTGTTGGTAGAGCTACCTATAAATTAACTGATTTTTTAACACTGGGTGGTAGTTTTAGATATGGTTACCCAAACACAAATGGTGATTCACGAACTACATTTGGTGGTGAAATGGCTTTGAAATTCAATAATTTAAAGGTTCAAGGTGAATATATTTATGATGAGGGTGATTATAACCGAGCTGCTGGCGGTGGTTGTGGGGCTACACCCGTAGAACTTGGTGAAAAGCGCGACGGTGCCTATATTATGGCATCTTATGATACCGAATGGAAGCTACAACCTGTTTTAAAGTATGAGTATTTTGATCCTAATATTGATATTAAGGAAATTGGGTATCAAGAAATGATGACATTTGGATTCAATTACTTTTTAAATGATAAAATAAGGTTGCAAGTAAACTATCAAGCACATATTGAAACACATATCAATATTGATAATGACATGTTACTGGCACAGTTACAAGTAAGATTTTAGTGAGTTTTTGTTTTAGTTGTTTAAGTTGAAAGAAGAAAAGAGGCTTTTTGTAAAAAGCCTCTTTTTTTTGATAACCAACCTAGCACCACTTTAAAACATAAGAAACATTTAAACCGTTGCTTCTTCTTTCATCCTGTTTTTCGAAATTTTTTCTATTAAATCAGGAACTTTCTCGAAAGCAGCAGCTAAACCATGTGATTTGCCTGCTTCAAGGAAAGATATTTGTTCATCTTTGGTAACTAGGAAACCTATTGGTTCTATTCCAACGCCGGCACCGGCCCCTATTCCTTGACCGGTCTTTGCTTTGGCTTCAGTGCCTTCACCTCCACCAGATCCAAATCCCATACCTACTTTTATAACAGGTACACATTTGAACTCACCTAGATCAAATTGCTTACCAACTACTGTTTCCGTGTTGGCTTCAGTTTTCATAAAATCTGTAATCTGTCCTAATAATTCTTCAAAATGTAATTCCATAATTATAAGATTTAAGTGTTAATAATTGTTTTGATGATATTTATGGGTCGGTTTTGCATATGAAGCACTAGTTGATTATTTCCATAAAAATTGATTCTGAAATGCCCTATGTGGTGGTTTAGTGCAGAAAACATAGGGTAAAGTTTAGCATTTGTAATACAATTGCCCGTATCTATATCAATTAAAAACTTATTGACTTTAAATGTCTGCAGTAAGCGTACTATTTTTTTAGATTCAAAGCTTTTTTTCTTTTTAACCGCATGCTTTTTTGATATTTTTTTCTTCCCACTCTTTCCAACATAATCAAATGGATAGATATAGAAATTCATGAATAATGCTTTTATATGCACCCTAACCAATTCTTCTTTATCAGGTTCTATATATGCTTTGGCCAATCCCTTTAACTGAATGTAATATTCGTTATTGGCGGTATCTATAAAGAATACCAGCTTTACGAAAAGAAGATACACGATAACTAAGCATAGCACTACAAGAATAATAAACAGAACCATACAGTATTTTGATACAAATGAAGTCCAATAAATGAATCGCTCCAATGATTTATATCATCTC
The DNA here is from genome assembly GCF_000153165.2 of Maribacter sp. HTCC2170. Classification (NCBI taxonomy): domain Bacteria; kingdom Pseudomonadati; phylum Bacteroidota; class Flavobacteriia; order Flavobacteriales; family Flavobacteriaceae; genus Maribacter; species Maribacter sp. HTCC2170. The sequence goes on along the minus strand of NC_014472.1, from coordinate 2,855,545 downwards.
ACTATCTATTTAACAATTATTAAGAAATACGAATAAATTTGCATAAGGTATTGTAGTTCAGCAACATAACAACACTCCTACTACTCTTTTTACATAAACAATTGTTAAATAATATATAAAATAGTACCTTTTTATACATAGTACTGTAACAAAACTAATCCCTTCTCGTCTATTAGTTGTAAGCCAATCAAAAACAATAAAAATGAAAACATTATATCCACATCAAACAAGACCAAGAGTATATTTTCAATTAGGCTTTGGATGGAACACAGATAAACTGTACGACATTAAAAATAAAAACAACGCTAACAATAACTAAAAACATATAATCATGAAAGCATCAATCAGAAGAACAGCAACAGAAACAAGAGTAAACTCATATTTTTCCTCTTTGAAAAGCACAAAAAGGGTTCAATGGGCTGGGTACAGAAACTTTAGCCGCTAACTTAGAACCATATTCATCAATTAAAAAATCAAAAATCATGAAAGCAACAATCAGTAAAACACCGACAGAAGCAAGAAAGTACACTTATTTTTCAAACTTCAAAAACAGTAAAAGAGTACGATGGGCAGAATATAGAACTTATAATCGCTAGCCAATAGTATTAAAAAGTAATTGACAACAACTAAAAACAACATATCATGAGATCAACATTCACACTTCAGACACCAACAGAATCTAGGAAACATTCTTATTTTTCCAATTTCAAAAACAGTAAAAGAGTTCGTTGGGTAGAATATAGGAATTATAGCCATTAATCAGGGCTAGATTATTTGACCAATCCTTAGAGGGGATAGAACAAGAGGGCACACTTTTAATAAGTGTGCCCTCTTTACTTAGGTTGGTTAGGAATTTATTTTTATGTCTGTTTCACCAGCCCTTTCTGAACATTTGATGGGACAGATTGAAATGATGAAAAAACAGATTTAAACGTGGCTCTACCTTGCGTCATTGACCTTAAGTTGGTTGAATACCCATATAGTTCAGCGGCCGGGACCATACATTTTAATATTTGAAAATGCCCATTGGTATCTATGCCTTGAATTATGGATCTTCGAGATTGAAGATCGGTCATAACACTACCCACCATCTCTTCTGGAACTTTAACAGTGAGTTCCTGAACAGGCTCCATTAAATTTGGTTTTGCATTCAAGAATGCTTCTTTAAAAGCGTGGGCACCAGCTATTTTAAAAGAAATATCATTAGAATCCACAGAGTGCATTTTACCATCATAAACCATAACCCGTACATCACGTACATAGGAACCGGTCAAAGGACCTTCTTCCATAACCTCTAATATACCCTTCATTATCGCCGGTAAATAACGGGTGTCAATAACACCCCCAACAATGCAATTATAAAAAACCAGTTTACCTCCCCATGGAAGATCTACTTCTTCTCTACCCCTCAAGTTGAATCCCTCAGGTTTTGGCATGCCTTCATGCCATGGCTCTATCTTCATATGAACTTGGGCAAACTGCCCAGCACCACCTGATTGTTTTTTATGTCTATAACTAGCATTTGAAGAACGTTGAATAGTTTCTCTATATGCAATTTTCGGTTGTTCAAACTTGGCTTCAATCCCATAGACATTCTTTAAAGCCCAATCAACGGTTGCCAAATGTAATTCGCCTTGACAACCTAAAATCAATTGTTTCAATTCCGTCGAATAAGCTATATCCACAGTTGGGTCTTGGCTATGTATTTTCCTTAAAGCTTCACTGAGCTTTTCCTCTTCTTTTTTGTTTACAGCAGAAATTGATTTTCTAGTTCTAGGTTCGGGAAAATCGATAGGTTTTATGGTTATCGGCTTACCTACCTCGTGTAAAGTATCATTTGTCTCAGTGTATTTCAACTTTAAGGTAGCACCAATATCGCCAACTGTAAGTTTAGTGACGGACTCCCGTTTCTTACCATCCATAATAAACAACTGATTCAAAATCTCAGTTTCCTCATTTCTGGAATTGACCAATTTATCATTTTGATTGATTTCACCAGATTTCACTTTGAAAAATGTGATTTGCCCTAAATTTGGTTGGTGTATGGTTTTAAAAACGAAAAGCGCCGTCGGAGCGTCTGTTTTACGTTCTACTATATTACCTTCAACACTCTGTTCAGGTTTTAAATCGGCAGCAGAAGGCGCAACATTATCAATGAACCCCATAAGTCGGCCGCTGCCCATATCATTTAGGCCAGATGTACAGAACACCGGAAAAACCTCATGATTAAGCATCCCAGCTTTTATTCCTTGACGCATTTCATCTTCATTCAACGTGCCTTTATCAAAAAACAACTCCATTAACTCTTCATCGTTTTCTGCAGCCTTTTCCACAAGTTCATTATGCAACAAATCTGCTAATTCTTTTTGATCCTCAGGTATAGGAAATTTCTCTGGTTTGCCACCGTCAGGTCCAAATTTATACATTTTCATTTTCAACACATCAATAATGCATTGGGCACCGTCAACCATAATCGGATATTGCACCTTGATAATGTTACTACCCACAAAATTCTTAAGACTATTGTAACTTTCGTCAAACTTGGCGTTGGGGTGATCTATTTGATTGATTACGAATAAGGTTGGCTTTTGATATTTATCAACGTAGTTCCAAATAATCTCGGTACCTACCTCTACTCCATGCTGGCCATTTATAACGGTTACAATGGTGTCAGCAACCCGAATTGAAGAAATAATTTCACCTATAAAGTCATCAAGTCCTGGGGTATCTATAATATTTATCTTGTACTGCCTCCATTCAGTATGCATTGGAGTCGCAAATACCGAATTGCCCCTGGCGTGCTCTATTTCATGGTAATCAGAAACCGTATTAAAACCTTCAACAGTTCCCCTTCTTTTAATCAAACCAGCCTCGAAGAGCATTGTCTCTGCCAAGGTTGTTTTACCAGAGTTATGGGCTCCTACAAGGACTACATTTTTAATGTGCTTGTCGTCGTATATTTTCATGGAATATTGATTTAAGTTGTAGTTACAAATCTAGAATTACATTACATCGAATAACATGACATTTGTTAGTTTTTAACTGCAAATGTTAGTTTATATTAAGTGCAATTCCATTCTACGCGCTACATCAAAATCCTCAAGATGAGACTTGGAATCGACTTTTGCTTTTTTACAATAGGTAATCTAATTTGGGACAACTATTTATTTGAATTGGCCAAGAATATCAAAGGTCAATATCAAAAAATAAATAAAGGTTCTAAACCATTTAAAGGCAAAACTATCATGATAATAGAATCCTACTAAAAATAGTGAAATGGGATCAAAGTAAAGCTATTTTAAAAAGCTTTTATTGATTAGGTAAAAGGCATGCTATAGGTTTAGGGCTATTTTACAAAAACCAGTAGTGAAGATTATTATGGTAATGGACACTAATCAAAAGTATAACCATATTTTAGGCCGATTATATATATTGACCAACGATCAATCGATTGTATATCTCTCTCCAAGCGATAAAATGCTCCTATTTTACCAGCTCTTTTAATTTTATAGGATGTGCTCAAAGTAATTCTGTACTTGTCAAATTCACTTTCTTCACCTTTTTTAAATCTACTGAAAATTTCCCCTGCAATTTCTGGGTCTAATTTCCAGTTCGGGATATTATATTCAACTCCTAATTTAAGTCGAACACGCTGTATTGGTATATCTCCATCGGCTTCTGAAACCCCTAATTCGTTTTTGTTCTGATAACGAATTCTATAACGGAGAGTTAAATCATGTATATCATGTTTATATGATAAATCTGTATGGAAACGAAAGTGATTTTCAGTCCCTTGTATAGATCCACGATTGTCATTAAAAAAAACATATCGTGCCCCAAGACCTAATTTAAGTCCTTTGACCAGCTTTCGTGTAACCGTTAACTCTGGAAAATATTCATCAAGCTCAGATATATCTTCCTTTAGACGCAACTGACCCTCTAAAGCGAATTCCCAATCTTTGTTGGGTTCATAGCCTATTTTAATCGATGACCAGAAAGCCACATCATTTGCCTCCTGCCCTACAGAAATGTTGGTGACAAAAATGGCCAATATCAAAAGAATAATTGTATTACTGAATTTCATAGAATATACTTTATGGAACTATTTTTTTGCATTAAAATAATAAATTGTGACCACAGCAGTGTCTCTTAGAAAATTAATATTCCCGATGGTCACTTTGTTTATAGTTAGGCCTGTTCGCTCTTCAAGATCGGCCTTTAATAAATCATAATTCTTAGGGTCTATATTTTCTATTTTTTCATAAACTATTTGCTTTGACACCTCATGTTTCAATAGCCAAACGCGCTCGATCATTAGCATGGCAAAAACTATAATTGCATTTGCTGCTAAAATCTCGGCATAGCTCATTTTTTTATTCGCCAAAGAATTGATTACTGATACCCCAATAACAACGAACAAATAGGTCATCTCCTTAATTTCAATGGGATCGGTGCGGTATCTTATAATTCCAAATATGGCAAATAATCCCAAGGCCATTCCAATATCGAGCTCATATTTTTTAAGGGTGAAACAAAGAAAAAATACAATTATACTTATCATATAATATGTAAAAACGTAGTCTTTTCTCTTTGATCCTTTATAGTAGAGAACCCTGATAATCAAGGACAAAAAAGCAATATTGATTACAAAACGAAAGAGCATTTTGTAAAAATCATCATCGAATAAAGGGATGTCTAAAAATTCCATATTACGCGCTTAGGTTTTCAATTTTTAATAATTTCTGTTTAAACTTATTGTACTTGACATTTCTATTAAGACTAGCCATACCAATACAATACTTACTTATCTTATAGGGGTTATTGCCTATTTTCTTTAGAGCAGTTATTATTGGGGATCTACGATTCAATCTTTCCTGCTTAACTTCAATAATTGCAAGATGCTCAAAAGCTTTTTTGTTCTCCTTGGTCTTATAATTCAAATCAAAATCTATGGTAACCCGTTCCTTTGCTTTGTCATTGGCCAATGTAATACGTTTAAACGAATTATTAATCGTCCTTGACAAACTCTTCTTTATGTCAATGGTCTCGTTAATAAAAGACATAGATCTAGGGCTTAATTCATTTTCAAATTCTTCTAACGCTATCTCCGTCCTAAATTTATTTGTTCGTCCTTTTCCATCTTTCTTTTTTATTTCCAGAAAACAAAGATTCGAATCCTTATAAACCCGCTTTCTTACCTTAACCCTACGTACCTTCCCGTTATGATGGTCATGGTAGTAATCATTCATGTCTGTATCAAAATAAACCGTGTTATAGGTCATTATTCGGTTATCCTCAATTTCCAAAGCCCTATAATCTGATTTTACAGCATCTAGTATTTCTGGCAAACGTGAAACATGCAATATGAACTTGGTATCTGTACGTTTCATCAATGCAACACTGTTCAATGCTTCTAAACCTATTGCTTCAAATTTGTGTATTGAGTCTGTTATCGATTGCTGCATGATTGATATAATTGAACAATGAAATTCAAAGTGGGCTAAATTCCTGTTCATTAAGGCAAAGTGCTAAATTTAATCTTAAATTCAATATACTTAACACTCATTTTATTGCAATATTGTAAATTATCTACTCGAAGACAATAATAAGCAACATTAGGAAATAATATAAAAGTGAAAATAATTTAACTCTCTACGGATTAAACCAATAATTCAATTTTAATGTCAATGACCACGTTCTTCCAGAATAGGGAGAAATCAAATGATTATTGGTATAAACAATAAAAAGATCTGATGCGGGTTTATATCTCCATTGAAAACGAGAGTTCAGATTAAAGTTCTTTGATTGTTCATTATACTGAAATAGGGTTGCGAAGAATAGTTTATTGGTAAATGTAACATCTACCTCGGAACCGATCAGCCAAAATTGGTTGGTATTCCAAGGCGCCGGCAATTTAATACGATTGTAATTCAAATTAGCGGTAAGGCTGACATAAGGTTGAAAACGATAACCCAATTCGGTTGTTAGGCTTGTACGGTTTCCACCGGAATAATAACCGCCAAATCTACCATCCAGCGCATAGGTAAACATGCTTTGGGGTTTTGATGCATACATCCACCCAAAAGCATTCCAGTTATGCTTGGTTCCCGTCAGTAGCTCTTCCTTACCCAAACGTGTAGGGTCGAAAGGGGCCAATAGTTCAACATAATCATCGGAGATAAATACATCTAAACCACTCCGATTTCTAAAATCTATCCCATAAAGCATATAGGCTGTATGATCTGTATGTTTAAAACTTTGGTCAAAATAATAATTGGCATTCAAACTTGGTCCATGACTTAAAACCGGGCCTGCCTTTGGAAAGAAAAGATGTCCTAAGCTAGATTTAAAACTTACATAGTCGTTTCTTGGTACAAAACCGACTTCAGCCGTATAATCCTTATCAACCGATTCTTCTTGTATGCGCCAATTCCACTTTCTGCTCTTATACTCTAAATGAGCCGCTTGTGTAATTCCATTACCATCTTTATTGGGAGCAAATGATTTTAATAAAAAAGCCTTTCCGTTCCACAGATTATTCGGTGAGGCCAAATTATACTCCACTCCAATATTTCTATTGAATTTTGTATATTGATTATTAATGGAATCATTTTCAAGCGGATAATTGAAAGATTCTTTATTCACAATCATAAGACCTATACTAGAACGGCTAAAAACTTTTCGCTGCAATGACAATACTCCAAAATTTTGACTGGGAAGACCAGTTTCGTCAACAGCCGCCGTTTGCATATCCATAAGTCCCAATCGCCATTTATCATTAAGGTTACCACTTACACGAGCACCAGCACGTATTGGTACTCCAAGTCCAATTCTTCGTGAAAAGAAGGGACGAATAGTTGGATAACCAAAACTTGCGAATAGGTCACCGTTTTCTAAGAAAAATTGTCTTTTCTCAGGAAAGAACAACTCAAAACGATCTAAGTTCGTCACCTGCCGATCAACTTCAACCTGAGAAAAATCAGGATTCACCGTAAGATCTAAATTCAATGAAGAAGAAAGGCTTACTTTTACATCACCACCTACTTTTTTATCAAAAGTGCTATTACCATCCAAGTCATTATTCACTCCACCGAGCATATAAGGAATCAATGATACATTTCTACCTGCCTTTGGTGGCGCTTCGTCCCAAACCAGTACTCCTGAATAGGCCAAAGTGGATGTTGGAAACTGTCTTGGAACAGGGGTCCAACTCGATTTTTCACTCGCCCTAAGATCTAAGCGACTAAAATTAATGCCCCACTCCTTTACTCCATCTTCATATCTGATGGATTTAAAAGGCAAGGCCATTTCAAAAACCCATTTATCTTCATCACTTTGTACTTTAGAAATCCATTTTGTGTCCCAGTTCAAATCAATATTGTTTCCGCTGAACATGGTACCATCCCATTGAGCGCCTGCGGCATTCGAACCAAAAGAAAAACCAGTGGTTTGATTGTTAAATGGGTCTAAAAAAAGAAGAAAATTATCATTCTTACCAAAAGAAAAATCCCTACGCAATGATTCCACTATATTGGTACCCGATCTTGTATTGTAAAATGTAGCTAGTAGGTATATGTTTTTATCATCATAAGCCATTCTTATTTCCGATTTCTCATTGGATTTACCCTTATCCATCGGTAGCACCATGAAAAAATCATTTGCAACATCAGTTGTCTTCCAACCGGCGTCATCTCCTACTCCATCTATAACTATTGGGGCAGTGATTTTCTTAATATTTAATCTAAAGGATTCATTCTTTTTTTGGGCAGTCAGCGATAAGCAAAACATTGCAATAAAAAAGGCAAGGATGTAGTTCTTCATAATCCAGGCTAAATTACCCAATAAATGGATTTTTTGATAGTATAATGATGCTTATTTTGACCTTTGTTCAAGAGAAACTAAATAAATACTTCCTCTAAATCTGACCGATATACTATTATGCAAAATATTACGTTAAATCGTATACGATATACTATATTGCAGTATGATTTCTAAAATAATTCTTCGCGATCAAGTGCGTGCCCATTTGTTGGATCAAATGACCAATGGACTTCTTGAACCTGGTAAAACAATTAATCTTGCTGCCCTGGCAAGAAAATTGGATGTTAGTGTCACCCCAATCCGCGAAGCTTTGACCCAATTACAGCAATCCAAACTAATAAAGGCCATTCCCAATCGCGGTTTCATTATTGCAGAATTGAATTATATGGAGGCGAAGGATCTTTATGAACTTGTAGCCGATCTTGAAGTGCTCGCATTGGATAATTCTGTTTTTGACGAGGACTCTATCAGTGGTTTAAAGAAGACCCAAAAGACATTCAAAGCTGCCAAAGATACCTTATCACGTATTCACGCTAAACTCGAATTTCATAAGATTCTGACCCAGCATTACAAAAATGCTTTGGCCCAGCAAATATTGGCCGATTTGAAGACACGTATCATCTTTTATGAACGCGCCTTTATGTCCGATGATTCTATCTACTCAAAATCTGATAATCAGCATGATGCGATAATATCAGCAATTGAGGACGATAACGTGCCCACAGCTGCTCTGGTATTGAAAATGAACTGGATGCTCATTCTGGACTATATACAAAAGCAATTGCGTTTTATTTAACTTTACCTCCTATTCAATTTCCTGCAACAGTTCTTCAGCTGAATTAGTTATACGTTTATAACAACCATAACCCCATCTCGCATAGAAGAAAAGAGCAATCAAAGCAACGCTGATACCCAAATAAAACGGTAGGCCTCTAGAGACTGCGAAGAAATCTTTATTGGAGAAGATTCTTGAAGCTACCGGCATCATGGTGAATGCTAGCACAAAACTGGCATAAATACCTACCTGTTGTAAAATCAATAGTCGCTTCTTTTTTGCTGTATACTCAATAAGTGTTTCTTTATACGTTTTGACACCGATTTTTAATCGTTGTACGGCTCGCAATGAATTCAATACCAAAACCGGCATTAGTATCAAAAACCCAAGAGTGAATATACCACAGACAATTTCTAACCACCCCTGTAGTTCATTGAAATTAAATAATATATATATAGCAGCTGCGAAACATATAACAGCTCCGAGGCTTTCGTAAAATGAAACTTTACTGAATTTATTTTTATATCGATCCTGAGTCATTTTCATGATGATTTCATTTGTTAAATGCTTTTGTTTCTCTAATTCTACACTCATCTGTGCCCATGTTGCCTGTATTTCCTCTAGTTCCATAGTTCTATTGCTTTACAATCTGTGATTTTAGTTTGTTCTTGATCCTCGAAATTCTCGTACCTACGTTTGACGACGTTAAACCCGTTATCTCTGCTATTTCATCATACTTTTTTCCTTCCAGCATTAGTAGTATCAATCCTTTTTCAAGCTCATTCAATTGATGAATTTGGGAGTATAATATTTTTATTCGTTCTTCGAACTCGGCGTCATAATAATCTGTTTGCCCCAAAACAACTTTATCAATTGGGACAGAATGCCCTTTACGCTTATTCTTTTTAATTCGTGTCAAAGCAGTGTTCAGAGCAATACGGTACATCCAAGTACTGAATTTTGATTCTGACCTAAATGAGTCAAATGATTTCCATAATTGATATACTATATCTTGGTAAAGATCCTGTTGATCCTCCCTGTTATCGGTATAAACTGTGGTGATTTTAAAGATTATCCCCTCATTTTCCTTAATCACTTGTACAAATTCATGCTCTCGATTCATCTACCGGTCTTGGTTTTTTGTATTAGTATGCATTAGCATGATAAAATCACACTAATCATCACAAAATATTTATTAAGGTTCATATATTATCGACGGATACCAAACGTTAGGAATGTAAGAAGAATTTTGAACCTAACCAGATTGAACAAGTAGCATGAACTATTTATCGCCCCAAATTGAGGCATTTGCAAAACGTAAAAAGCCTATTGAAAGTTCTTTAATCCGAACGGAAAATTCTTGTGGAATCTTTCAGCAGTACAATGAAGAAAAAAAGTCTGAACCGAAAAAGAAAAGTCAATAAGAAAAAACCAAAAAATAATTTGAAGTTATTCAAATAAACTCCTATCCAATCCAGGAATAAGGTTTAAGGCATTTTTATAATAGACTTTCTTTAATACTTCATCAGGTAGATTTAAACCGTACATGGCCCAAAATGCATGGTATTTCTTGTAATAAGGAAAGTATTCATCATCAGTTTCCAAAACCCTGAAATAGGTAGGGAACTCATTGGGTTTCCAACTATCCTTACCAAAAAGAATACGGTCTTGGTATTTTATAAAAAACTTCCTGGCATGTTTTGGTTGCCTGCCCAATTCTGCAATTACAGCAGCTATGCCAACATTCATATTCGGCAAGGCATCCATTAATTCTCCTAATTTATCCAAATTATTAGCATACCAACCCATATGTGCATTGATGAATTTCGTATTTGGGTGTTTCTTGAACATATTGTGTTGTTCCTGTATAATTTGTTCCCAGGGGGCAGGATTGGTGGCAGTACGCTTTCTTCGAGAATGGGTTTTAAGCTCTAACCAACGTTCATTGTCACTGTTCATGTCATCCCAAAATGATTTTGGGTCAGCAGCGTGGATCAATACTGGGACTCCCATCTCGGCACATTTTGCCCAAATCGGGTCTAAACGAGCGTCGTCTATGGCCACTCTTTTTCCATTATTATCTTTGTAGCGAAGACCAAGGCTTTTATAGATTTTCAAGCCTTTCGCTCCATTTTTAATGTCAGTCTCCAGTTGTGAAGCTGCTTTTTCAGACCACCCTTGGGTTCCCACACCATCAAAATCCACATTGGCAAAAACTACAAATCTGTTTGGATAGTTTTCTTGAATACTTTTTATCATGGAATTCACCCGTTCTCCCGAGCCACCACTAAGATTCACCATAATGCCCTCATTGAGCAAATCCATATCCTTAATCAATCTATTCAAGCCGTCGGCTGACATATCTCTTTGATGACTATGTACATCGATAAATGGAAATTTGGACCTTTTCACTTCGTTTACGGGAACGACCAAAGTAGATTTAGGATTATATTCTTCAAAACCCATATCTTGGGCAGAAGTACTTGTCACTGATATTAAAAAAATGATTATTAAAAATGCTTTGTAAGACTGCTTCATTTAAGTAATTGATTTTAAAGCTTGTTCGTATTCTTCTTTCGTATCCAAATCTATCCCCATTCCTTCAGCAAATAATTGTATTACATCATCAGGATTACTTGAAATTAGTTTTTTCGCTCCTGTTTTGCCTTCTAGTTTAGACAATTCCTCAAAGTACTTGTTATGAAAAAGCACCGGAACACCAATACTGTTTGCATGTGTCGTTCCAATAATCCCTTTATCCGAATTCCTAAAAATATCGATTATTCTATTTAAATGCTCCGCACTTATAAATGGTTGATCACATAACATAAACAATACACCATCAAACTTTTTCCCAGAAATTAAAATATGGTTCATTGCACATGCGATTGAAGATCCCATTCCCTCTTCCCATGTTTTGTTTAAAACCCATTCTGCACCAATACCCTCATTCCTTGCTTGGACTTCTGCTGCTTTTGCTCCCAAAACAACATATATTATATCTGCTTCACATTCACCAGCAACATTTATGGCATTGCCCAGTAATGTGGTATCACCCCAAGGGAGCAATTGCTTTAACTCATGCATTCGGGAAGATTCCCCTGCAGCAAGTATGGTTATGGCTATTTTGTGGGAATCAGCCATTAATTATGAATTGGTGTGGATTTATTCTTAAGCATTATGGGTTTCTCTTCTCTTATAACTGCCAATATTTCAGCGATGATCGCAATACTTATTTCCTGAGCAGTTTCTGCTCCAATATTCAGCCCTGCCGGCCCATAAGCAACATCAAAAAAGGAATCATTTACCTCGGGGTGCCGTTCAATCAATTCATTCAAGAGTTTTTCCCGTCGCTTCGCTGGACCCAATATTCCTATATAAGCGGGATTGGTTTCTCTTATTTTCAATAAATACTTCAAGTCCTTAACATAACCATGGGTCATTAACATTACCGCCGTTTGATCATCTATTATTTCCGTTGAAAACTCTTCAGCATTGATACAGAGTAGTTCTTGAGCTCCAGGAAAATCAACTAATTTTTTTTCTTCAGACGGAGAAGCAATAATGGAAACTTCCCAACCAGTAATAGAGGCATAAGATGCCAATTGTACGGCATCATGTTCTGCACCAATAATCAATAATTTAAAGCATGGTTTCATCTCTTGTTTGAAAACATTTAGGCCTTCATCAATTTCAAACGCTTCTTTAAGTGGAAATCTGTTTCCATCAAAAGAAAAAATTGAGCCACAGGATTTATGCTTTCCCTCTGTAGTTGAATAAAAACAAACTATATGAACTGGATTTCGTTTTCTCAAGTTTTCCTTAAAAGCATCGATGAATGCATAACCCGGCTCAAAGGGCTCAATCAAAATGTATAACAAACCCTCACATCCCAAACGATATCTACCATCATAGGTCATCATTTTTGGAATTCCATCCTTTAAAACACTTTGGGCCTGTCTTATTACTTCTTTTTCTACACAGCCACCACTTACAGCCCCAATAGCCTTCCCGTCTTCATGAATCAACATACGAACTCCCGGTCGACGGTATGAGGATCCTTCGAGGGCCACTACAGTGGCCAATACAGATTTTTTATGTTGCTCTTTCGAAGCAAGAAACGCTTCTACAATTTTTTTGAGTTCGTGGATCATTGATTAAATCGATAATACATCAGCATACCGTTAATTCCCATTTTAATATCTAAAATCCTCTAATAAGAATTCGGGTAATGCTTGATTGGAATTTCACTTCTAATTTACTGGATATAATAGCAAGGAATTTTACTTTAACAAGATTTAACAAACTTTTTCTTTTAGGGCATAATTTTAGAATCAAATGAGCGTTCTGTGTGTTGAACCTCAAACGAATGAAAATGAAAAGCAGTTTAAAGTATTTGGGCATTTTTTCGCTACTACTATTAATCTTCTCATGTGGCAATGCCGATGATGATGTGAACCTTGATTTAAACTTTGGCGATGGACTTGGTAAAGGAAAACCTGTTGATGATTGCCTTAATCTTGGTGAAAGTGATTTAGTACTATCTATTCAAGAGGAATACACTACCCTACCCGGAAAAATATCGATATTATTCAAAGTTTCAGATACTGATGGTAGCCCTGTATCTGGACTTGATGCAGATAAATTCACTATCTACGAGCAAGGTCGCAATGATGATTGTTTTAATACCATTTCCAAATCGGAATCAAATGCAAGAATTTCATCGAATTCCCAGGTATTCAGTTCGAATACCATTTTGGTTCTCGATTTAAGTAATAGCGTGCTTAGTAGTAGTCTTGAAGAACTAAAAACGGCATCGGTCAGTTTTGTGAACAATGTAATGCCATTAACTACCGAGGATTCCTATAAAATGGCAATTTATTGGTTCGATGGAGAAGATGAACTACATCTTTTAAATGATCTTACCAGCTCAAAACAGGAACTGGTCTCTGCTATAAACGGAATTACAGATGACATTAGCAATGACCCATCAACGGACTTGTATGGAGCGGTTATAAAGTCAACCGAAATAGCTGAAGAATTATTGGCCGATAGTATAAAAGAGGAAATCATAGGAGCTGCTTCTGTTGTGATTTTCACCGATGGAACCGATCAGGCCTCTAGGTATACAGAACAAACAGCATTGAAGAAAGTAGAGGATGCAGCCGCTAATATATCCTTCTTTTCAATTGGACTTGGAGCTGAAATAGATACACAGGTTTTGACTGATATTGGAAAAACTTTTAGCGTATTTGCAGGAAATGCCGAAGAACTGGAAAATACATTCAACGACATATCAATAAAAATATCAGAACGAGCGAACAGCTTCTATCTTTTTGAGTATTGTAGTCCTAAACGTGATGGAAGTGGTGAAAACAACTTAGCCATACAAGTCATTGATGGCAGTAGACAAGGTGCTGTACAGACCAAATTCGATGCAACCGGATTCACTGCGGGTTGCGAATAAAAGACATTTAGTAAATAGTTTAAAAGGGCATCCACAAAAGGATGCCCTTTTTTTAATCCATTAATTCTACCATAAAATCAAAGTAGGGTTTTTGGCTTTTCAATTGTTCTATTACCAACAACCCCCATTAATATTGAATACCTACATCCTAAAAACTATGATGAAGTTTAATTTAAAGAAAAGAAATCATGGATGTAATCAACGAAATTATTCAAAACAGTGCCATTGGGCCACTTTCTAAAGGATACAAAAGCTTTGTACTTCTTTTATTTTCAACTATTGTTTCAGCTTTGATAACAATGTTCATACTATTACTGATCAATGGTCCTTATATGACAATTCAGTTTGGGTATTGATCATATTCCTTTTACCCAGAGAATACAAATTGGAATAACTTAACGATAAATCATGGCATTTTCAAAATCCCCTTTGCCAGATTCCAAATCAATCAAAAACCCATTGATCACAGCATACTTTGGAACACCCTTTTTCTCCAAAATAAAAGTCGGATTATTGCCTACTTTCAATTGAAAATCAGGCAATTCCGTCTTTGATCCCAACACATTCAATGGAAACGGAGACACTAGTGTCTCATTGGAAATATTAGCAACTCTTACATAGGCGCAACCTTGTTTCAATATATCAATCACATTTAATCCCTTAAGGTCTGAAATGTTGGTCACTACGTTAGGATAAATCTTTCCTTGTTTTACTTCATATCCAGTGGCATCAAAGGTTTCGTAACCATAGTATGTAGATAAATCGCCTTGATCTATGATTCTACTGCTATACCAAAAATCATTGTTACCCTCTTTATCAACTTCCAAACGGTTAATACCCAAATCAAGCACATAGTTCTTTCCTAAAAGATTATAGGTTGCGTTTGTGATTTTAAGATTGAAGAGCTTGCGGTCATTCTCAGGAATCTTTTCATAATCATCAATAGAAATTTCTTTGTAATTCTCTTTGGCAATGGTATAAATGGCCGATAGAATAGAAACATAATTCAGTTTTCGTATTTCCTGCTTTTCAATATCATTGGCATAGCCTCCAGATTCAATCAAAATTGTGCTTGTGCCCCACTTCTGAATGTTGTCCCCAAAGGCCCTAGGTTCAAAATCATCATTATAGCGGCCAACCTGTCCTGGTGCATATTTCTGTATAATGTTGTTCATAAACACAATGATTTTCATGGCGTTGCCACGTTTTTCGCTAATATCCTTTTCATAATTAAATGCAGGTGCCAAATAAGAAATAGTCGCTGGTTTCTCAGTCAATTCAGCATTGTAATACGTACTTTGATCATGAAGGTTAAAACCAAAATCAGCATTCAAACTATCTCGCACATACTTTAAGGTCTTGCTTTCTGGAGATTGCAAACGTAAAGCATCTCGGTTGATATCAACACCCAAAAGGTTTCGTCTTTGAAAACGTTCTGCCCCATCGGGATTCAACATCGGAAGAAAATGCACGGTTAGATTGTCTAAAATTTCTTTTTTCTCGGCCTTGAAATCATCACTTACCATAAAGTTGAAAATATCAAAAATACCCTGGGTAGCTGTTGGTTCATCGCCATGCATCTGGGACCATAGCAGAACATTGGTCTTACCAGAACCAATACTGACCAGGTTCAATGCCCTACCCTCTATTGATTCTCCAACCTTTCTAATGGTAAATGCCTTATTCGCAGCATGCTTACTTATCAAAGACTGAATTTCATAATGCTTTACACGTCGTTTTCTAAGTGTTGGTTCTTTATACTGCTCATAGGTATCATACAGGCTCTCTGTTATATTGCCACTTTGGGCAAGTACCGTATTTGTTGTGATTAAGAGGGCTAAAGGAATGAATAAAAGAAGTTTCATATCAATTGATTTTTTTCGGTAATTCTTTAAAACTAAGTTTTCGAGTCGCATTTCTTACTTTGGACATAAATTCATCCCCTGGATCGGTTTTTGTGGTTCTATACCCATCATCTTTCTCTAGCCAAAGTTCATGACCTTCAAACAAGGTATATTCATGATGCCCTATCACATAGTCAATATCATATTTTTTTGCCAAATATTTCACCAGCCAAATGTTGGCATCTAATTGCGCCTTTGTCAAAGGAGTATCTTTTGTACCACCAACATTTTCTACTCCAATTGCACAATGGTTCAATCCTATAACATGCCTACCCATTGTAGTTTCTGGCATAAGACCATAGATTGTACCATCTTGGTCCACCAAAAAGTGGGTAGACACATTCAACCCACCGGCTTTACTGATATCAGGGCGCCAGTTTGGCAATTTTATGTTGTAAAATGCATCAAAAGAACCTTCAAATGTTGGAATGGCCGTCCAATGCAATACAATCATTTTTGGAACTATTGTGGGTGAATTTTGTTTAAGTCCATAATGCTCATCCAAATATTGCAAAGTCATTTCTATTCGTTCTTCATTAAAAACAATGGGCTTATCAACAATCTTTTTTAATGATGAACAAGAGATGAATAGTATAATTGTAAGAATGATTATTATCTGCTTCATTTTGTTGTAGTAGTTAATGAATTTTGGGTAATTGAGTCCAAACTTTCTTTTAAAACTGCATATTCCATGCACACTTTTCTTCTACCCCATTCAAGTGCCATTTGCCTATCCTTTCCCATATAAATATCTATTCGGTTTCGCCATTTACGGTTCATTTTATCATTGATATAAAATGTATCTGGAAAAGTATCAATACGCACCATAGTACCATGCTTTAACCCTTTTGCAATCAAATCCCTTGAAACAGCAATCGACTTCATCCCTGGAATCAATGAATCTCCCCAAGCCGTAATGTTCGGATTCTCGGAAGTTTGGTACTTGAACGAATTATAGGCTGTAGCGGTTACCTCTAAAGGGATCCATAAGTGCTTTTCCTCAGCTACCTTTATATCTTCCTTGCAGCTTACAGAAACTATGACCAGTATGAATAATGAAAGTAATCTTAACTTCATACAAATGTTGCTCGCAGTTAAACATTAGTATAGCAATTTATAAAATATCCTTTAGCTATGGTTTTAAATCATCACTTATTATAGTTAGAATTATCATTTCTTATACCTTTGAAATAAACCAATTATTGCATGAAATTATTCAAACGCGTCTTGCTCTTAGTGATTTTGATTCTAGCCGGAATCATAATTTTCAATTATCCTAAACTCAACATCATATCAGGGTTTGCTGCCAAAAATATGGCCTCAAGTCAATTTATTTCTGGACGCACTGCTGCCTCGGTAACAACGAACGACCACGATGTACCTATGATTAAGCTAGCGGAGGTTGAAGTGCACGAAGATGAAGTTGCTGCGACCGTTTACGGACTAATGGAACGAAAATCGATCTGCAGTCCTGGTGTGGGATGTGTTTTGATCAATGATGATTTTGATACGGCTGATTTTAATTTCAAACCGAACAGAACGATAAGTAAAAATGATAGTCTTCCATTTCCTTACGGAAGTAATGGCGTAAAAGACACATTGTTCAACAATGTAGATTATACCCAGATTAAAAAAGCCATTGATGATACTTTTGTTGATCCTGAAGTACAAAAAACACGAACCGTACTCGTAGCTTATAAAGGGCAGATTTTAGGTGAAAGATATCTTGAAGGTTTTTCTCATGAAATTCCCATTCTAGGCTGGTCAATGACCAAAAGTGTTTTAGCGACAATGTATGGTATTCTCCAACATCAAGGCAAAATTGACATCAATGCGCCTGCCCCAATTGAATCTTGGCAAAATGATGAAAGAAAAAACATTACTTTGAATCATTTGTTACGAATGCAAAGCAGTTTAGCATGGGAAGAGGATTATTCAGGTATTTCCGATGTTACTGAAATGCTTTTTCTAGATGCCGATATGACCGTGAAACAAGAAAATAAAAAGGCAATCGCAGAACCAACAGAAATATGGAATTATTCTTCAGGCACTTCAAACCTGTTATCCAGAATACTGCGAGATCAATTCAAAACCCATCAAGAGTATTTAGATTTTCCTTACACAGCCTTAATCGATAAGATAGGAATGAGTTCTATGCTTATTGAGGCAGATATGAGTGGGAATTACGTGGGTTCGTCCTATGGGTGGGCAAATACACGTGATTGGGCCAAATTTGGAATTCTCTACATGAATAAGGGCAATTGGAACGGCGAACAGCTTTTTGATGCCTCTTGGGTTGATTATGTTTCTAAACCAACCGCTCTTTCGGAAGGTACTTATGGAGGCCATTTTTGGTTGAACGCCGAAGGAAAATATCCTGATGTACCCAAAGATCTGTATTCTGCCAACGGCTTTCAAGGGCAGTACGTATTCATTATCCCTTCGAAAGATTTGGTAATTGTACGAACCGGACTCGCAGAAAATCCTGATTTTGATGTGAATCACTTTTTAAGTGAAGTGATAAAAGCCATAAACTAAAGCAAACAGGCTGCTGTTCATTGGCTAAATATCTTTTTTTTACGAATTCACAACATAAATGCCTTGTCTTGCAACAATAATTATGTTTAAAACCACTACCTATTTACATTTACAACGTAATAATAAAGCAAACAAAATTTTTCATTTTCATATAGTGTTCTCGTAAAAGAGTCTTGTCCGTTAAGGGTGAGACTCTTTTTAGTTTGAGAGCTAAAGAGAGTTAAGGAATCCAGTTGTTCTTATCAAAATTGGGTTTCCGTTTTTCCAAAAATGCATTACGCCCTTCTTTGGCTTCTTCGGTCATATAGGCCAAACGAGTAGCTTCACCTGCAAAAACCTGCTGACCTACCATACCATCATCGGTAAGGTTCATAGCAAACTTCAACATCTTAATCGAAGTTGGTGACTTCTCCAAAATTTCTTGTGCCCATTCGTAGGCGGTATCCTCTAATTCTTCATGCGGAATCACTGCATTCACCATACCCATTTCGTAAGCGGCCCGAGCGGTATAACTACGCCCCAAAAAGAAGATTTCCCTAGCTTTTTTCTGTCCTACCATTTTTGCCAAATACGCAGAACCGTATCCTCCATCAAAGCTGGTGACATCGGCATCAGTTTGCTTAAAAAGGGCATGTTCCTTACTTGCCAAGGTCAAATCACATACCACATGTAGACTGTGTCCACCTCCGACGGCCCAACCTGGTACCACAGCAATGACCACTTTTGGCATAAATCGGATCAAACGCTGCACCTCAAGAATATTCAAACGATGCATGCCATCTTCTCCGACATAGCCTTTATGTCCCCTAGCCTTTTGATCACCACCACTACAAAATGAATACACGCCGTCTTTAGTAGATGGGCCTTCTGCGGAAAGAAGTACAACTCCAATCGAAGTATCTTCTTGTGCATCATAAAACGCTTTATACAATTCACTTGTGGTTTTTGGTCTAAAGGCATTTCGCACATTAGGCCTATTAAAGGCTATACGTGCAACTCCATTACTTTTCCTATAGGTAATATCTTCAAATTCTATGGCGGTTTTCCAATCAGCTTTTTGCATGTTCCGGGTTTTAAATCTATACTTTTCTAATCTACTGCAAAGTAATACAATTTGTAAAAAGAACTCATTGGAGTTCTAAATCGATTTTGATAAATCAATAATTAATAATTAAGATGTCAAGAACTTTTATTGAAGTTTAAATTGTTAAAAAACTCTGATAAAGCTAAGGCACTAACATTGGTTGGTCACAAAGATTTCGGTTAACTTTACTTTTGGTGATAAATGGTGTGGGCAAAAGGTTTTTAAATGTGCGCAAACACTTTATAAACCAGTTCATTTCATTACTATTTTGTGAATTCAAACAACAACCAATGACCAATCAAAAAAGACTCTTTTACTTATTCTTTACCGCTTCCATACTTTCAGTTTCATTGAATGGACAACAAAAAGACCCAATTTCCGATTACCAATATTTTATTGAAAATGAACAAGTGATCGGTGATAACAAATTGGATGCCCATGCATCCTTCACCTCCTATACTTCTTCAAAAGTGTTGGAAGCTGGCAAACCTCAATTCCATAAATCATTGAACGGAATCTGGAAGTTCAATTGGGTAAGAAATCCTAAGGAACGCCCAACCGGTTTTATGAACACAGGGTTCGACACATCCGAATGGGATGACATCAAAGTTCCTTCTAACTGGGAAGTTGAGGGGTTTGGGATTCCGATCTATGTAAACCACCAGTATGAATTTGCCGATTATAAGGCACCCGTTGCTGAAGACATGGAAATAATCGACAGGGTCTATCCAAAAAACCCTGGTAATGTTCCAGACAACTACAATCCGGTCGGCACCTATGTTAGAGAATTCACAGTTGGGAAAGACTGGAAAGACAAAGAAAGTTTCCTTCATATCGGGGCCATGAAATCTGGGGGATTTGTCTGGATTAATGGGAAATACATAGGATACTCCCAGGGGAGTAAACTACCAGCTGAGTTTAATATTAGCAAAGCGCTGAAATCTGGAAAGAATAGCATTGCGCTGCAAATTTTTAGGTGGACGGACGGTTCTTATCTCGAATGTCAGGATTTTTGGCGCATAAGTGGTATTGAACGTGATGTGTTCATCTATGCGCAGCCCAAAGTTAGAATCAATGATTTTGAAGTGACTTCAGTTTTGGATGGTTCATATACCAAGGGTGAATTCTCACTTGATGTTGATTTGGAGAACCATCTTTCCAAAAACAAGGAAGTTTCGCTATCCTATAAAATTTGGGATAATAACAACGACCTTGCATCAGACAGCGAAACGCTTCAACTTAAAAAATCAGTGAAATCAACATTTTCTTTTAAGGCAACAATTCCAACAGTAAAGCCATGGAGTGCCGAACATCCGAATCTATATACCTTGATTCTGGAAACCAAAGATAAAAAGGGCAATCTCATTGAAACAACAACGAGGAAAATCGGTTTTCGCTCTGTAGAGATAAAAAACGGACTCCTGTTGGTGAACGGGCAACGTATAACCTTAAAAGGTGTGAATGCACAGGAAACGGATCCAGAAACAGGGCATATTATGTCTGAGGAAATGATACTGAAAGATATTCGCCTATGGAAAGAAAACAATATAAACGCAGTACGCTTAAGCCATTACCCCAGAGGTAGACGTTTTTACGAGCTTTGTGACCTTCACGGTATGTACGTGGTCGATGAGGCGAATATTGAATCACACGGAATGTATTATGGTAAATATTCACTGGCGAAAAAACCAGATTGGGAGAAAGCCCATGTAGACCGAATGGTCAGAATGGTTGAACGCGACAAAAACCACCCTTCGGTCATAATATGGTCAATGGGCAATGAGGCTGGCAATGGCGTAAATTTCTTTAAAGCCTATGATGCGATTAAGGCCAATGACATTACCAAACGCCCTGTACAATACGAGCGTCCATATAAAGAACATGACGGTAATTTATTCGATATGGACAGTAATACAGATATTATTGTACCTCAATACCCCAGCCCTGCACGTTTCAGAGAAATTGGGACCTCTATGACAGACCGGCCATTTATTCCCAGTGAATATGCCCACGCTATGGGTAACAGCACAGGAAACTTTCAAGATTATTGGGATATCATTGAACTTTACGATAATCTCCAAGGTGGCTTTATTTGGGACTGGGTTGACCAATCCATTTGGAAAACCAATGAAAATGGGGAACGTTTCTATGCCTATGGTGGGGATTATGGCGAGAACATGCCTACGGACAATTCCTTTCTGAACAATGGAATTGTTTTTCCTGACCGTTCGCCGCAACCAGGTCTATACGAAGTAAAAAAGGCCCATGAGTTCATCAATTTTAAGGAAAAGGGAATTAACAGGAGTAATGAGTTACGGGTACTTATTGAGAACCTTTACGATTTCACCAATCTGGACCAATTCAACTTTACAGCCCAGATAAAAGCTGATGGCAAAGCCTTAAAAACCATTCCTATTGATAATATAGCTATAGAAACACATACCGGAAGGCTCATTCGCATTCCCTTAACAGATATTGATTTTAAGGCCAATACAGAGTATTTTGTTGAAATTTCCGCGACCACAATAAATGATTGGGGCTTGTTGCCTGAAGGCTTTGAGGTTGCCCATGAGCAAATTGCCTTGGCAGGTAAATTCAAAAAAGAAGCAAACCCCAAACTTGAGGAAAAGGCCTTGTCCCTAACCGAATCCAACGGAAAAATAATTATTGACAACGACCAATTGAAATTGGTGTTCAATAAGAAAGAAGGCCGTCTAACTTCCTATGTTTTTCAAGGTGAAGAGCTTTTAAAAGATGGTAAAGGTCCCAAGCCCAACTTTTGGCGTGCCCCTACCGATAATGATTTTGGTAACCAAATGCACATTAAAAACCTGGAATGGAAAAAAGCATCGCTCTTTTCAAAAGTATCCAAGGTCACGCATATCATAATGAAAGACGGTAGCGTACAGTTTGAAGTTACTTACCAACTACCAGGGGTAGAAACCTCATTTACATCGGTTTACACGGTGTATGGTAATGGAGTGGTAGCCATGGAAAACACCTTGAACAGTACCGAGTATATGGCAGATGTCCCCCGTATTGGTATGCGCATGCAATTACCCAAACAGTATGATGCCATGAACTATTTTGGTCGTGGCCCTTGGGAGAATTACCAAGACCGAAGAGCCTCGGCCTTTGTTGATCTTTATACCTCAGAAGTGAAAGACCAGTATGTGCCCTATATTCGGCCACAAGAAAACGGATACAAGACCAATGTCCGTTGGGCCGCCTTTTCCAACCAAAAGAATAAAGGCTTGCTCATCGTTGCTAAAAATCCACAAAAAGGTTTAGGTATTAGTGCCCTACATATGCCCAATGAGGACTTTGATACCACTGCGGGATTGGACTACGGTGGAAATAAAAAAGTAAACAAAACTTATCAAATAGATGGCATACCCGAGGTTAACGGAAGTAAGCATACCACAGATATCAAGGAGCAGGATTTGGTGCAATTAAATATTGACATGGAACAACGCGGCGTTGCCGGTGATGACAGTTGGTACGCCAAACCCCAGGAAAAATACATGATTAAAGGGCAGCAAAATCATTCCTACGGATTCTTCATGATTCCTTTTAACAGTGGATCTCCTCAAGAATTTATTAATCTTGGAAAACTATATGGTAATCTAAAAAGCAAATAATGAATCGATTTCCAACCCTACTCCTCCTAGCTTTTATTTACACGAACCCGATTGCCGCCCAAGAAATGGCATGGCAGTTCAAAACACAAGACCGTGTATATTCTTCAGCTGCCATTGATGAAAATCTAGTATATATAGGCAGTGGTGACCAACATCTATATGCCGTAAATAAGAAAACGGGCAAGGAAGTTTGGAAATACAAAACAGAAGGTGCCGTTCATTCATCCCCCACAGTCTGGAACAATTTAGTTTGTGTGGGCAGTGATGATGGCAATTTATACGCAATTGATAAAACCTCTGGTAAGTTGATTTGGAAATTCGCCTCAGGAGGTGAGAAAATGTACGACTTATGGGATTATTATCGTTCGTCCCCCACTGGAAAAGGCGAAACTATTTATTGGGGAAGCGGAGACGGGAATATGTATGCTATAAATGCCCAAACAGGTGATTTAACATGGAAATACACCACTGACGGAATTATACATGCTTCATCTGTTGTTAAAGATGACAAAGTGTTTATTGGCAGCTATGACGGAAATTTCTATTGTTTGAATGCTAATTCAGGTGAGTTGGAATGGAAATTCAAGACCATTGGAGCACAATACTTTCCAAAAGGGGAAATACAAAAAGCAGCCTTGGTGAAAGACGATGTGGTCTATTTTGGCAGTCGAGATTATAATATTTATGCATTGAATGCCAAAACGGGCATCGGTATCTGGAATATGCGTGAGCCCAGCGGATGGATTATTGCCACTCCTCTAGAATATAAAAACAACATCTATTTTGGCACCTCTGATGCGCATAAATTCTATGCCTTGGAAAAGGCTAACGGAACCACCCAGTGGACGTTCCCACTACATATGCGGGTCTATGGATCTGCAATTGCCCATGACGATACCATTTACTTCGGAACCTTTGATGGCAAGGTTATGGGTGTTGATTATGCCACCGGAAAACAGCAATGGGAGTTCCAAACTAAAAGTAGCAAGGCCAATTATAGTGCTGTTTACAACGCAGCTGGTGAGTTTAAAGAAGGCTTTGAATTGTATGGAAAAGACATGATGGGTTCAGAGAAGGCCATTCACGCCCTTGGTTCTATTCTTTCAACACCGGTGATTGAAAATGAAATCATCTATTTCGGCAGCTCGGACGGTAACATTTATGCTGTGAAACTTTAGTTTTAAAAGGAGAGATAATGTTGTAAGCATAACAAATTATGATTCAAAACAGTACTTGTTTATCGTAACTTAGAACAAGAATACAGCCCAACCAAAACCAACACGAATGACCAACGTTAATTTCATCAAATATTTATTTTTCGCTGGTCTACTGCTCCTGTTTTTAGGCTGTGCTAACGAACATAGTGAAAAAGGAAGTTTTGGTTACGATCTGGATTTCCTTCAAAAATATCAAGAAGTGATTACCTTATCGGAAAATGATGGAAAAAGTCAATTGGTGGTACTGCCCGAGTTACAGGGACGCATCATGACAAGTACTTCCAACGGTTTACAGGGAAATAGTTATGGATGGATGCATTATGATTTAATCGCCTCAGGAAAATTTGAAGAACATATCAACCCCTTTGGCGGGGAAGATCGTTTCTGGATGGGACCCGAAGGCGGCCAGTATTCCATCTTCTTTAAAAAAGGTACTGAATTCACCTTCGATAACTGGTACACTCCAAAAGAATTGGATACTGAAGCTTTTGAGGTGGTCAATGTATCAATTTCAGAGGTTTCTTTCCATAAAAAAATGAACTTAAAGAATTATCAAGATTTCGAATTCACTATCGATGTACATCGCAAAGTGATCCTTTTTGATAAAAGCAGTATAGAACAAAATTTAGCAATGAAGTTGCCTCCTGAAATTGATTATGTCGGCTATCAATCAGAAAATAAAATCGTGAACACAGGAATGCAAGCGTGGTCCAAAGAAACTGGATTATTATCCGTTTGGATTTTGGGTATGTACAATCCTTCAAAAAGTACAACAGTCATAATTCCATACAAAGATTCTTTGTCCTTGAATACGGCATATTTCGGCGACCCACCAGCAGGTAGGCTAACCACTACAGACACCCATATCCTATTTAAGGGTGATGGTACTGCTCGTTTTAAAGTGGGCCTACCACCGCACAACATTCTACCTTTTATTGGCAGTTACGATGCCAAAAAGCAAATACTCACCGTGGTACACTATTCTTTTCATGGAGACACGACCTATGTAAATTCAATGTGGAGCCATCAAGAAAAACCCTATGCCGGTGATGTGGTAAACTCCTATAACGATGGTCCGTTGGACAACGGACAACAATTGGGTCCGTTCTACGAACTTGAGTCCTCTTCGAGTACCAGAGAGTTGCAACCGAATGAATTTATCGAACATACTCATGCCACCTATCATTTTGAGGGTGACTTTGAAGCCTTGAATGCCATATCAAAACAACTATTGTTAAAAGATCTAAGTGAATTGAACTAATCCAATAATCAAAAAAATATCTAGACCACTATATTAACCGAGCATCCTATGAAAACTAAAGTCTTTTTATTTCTAGTTCTAGCACTATTATCCATTCAGTGTAAGAATAAAACCACCGAACCGAAAAAAAACGCAGAGCAGGAACCCAAAAAGATACTCGTTCCCAGACAGGACAATGAATTTGTACGTGTTTACAAGGCTACTGGTGACAAATTCTTTGGTCCAGATACCAAATACTTGGAAGAAGGTAAATGGTACGACGAATGGGTACCTAATGATCATACCTTAGTAAAAGATGACGAAGGCAAATGGCATATTATTGGCATCACGCACCCCTTGGTCGAATCTGATCCATTACAAGACGGTATTCATGATGGGGAATTTGCCTCTTTTCATGCAGTTTCAACGGCGACCAATTTCAAGGATGCGCTCAAAGAACAACACTTTACCGATTTACCCAAAATACTACCGCCTAGTGAACGGCCTGGTGAGGTATTGGCCAATCATGCGCCATATATCATAAAAAAAGACGGACTGTATCAAATGGTGTATGGACATAGTCCCATTCGTTTGGCAGTATCTCCAGATTTAATGATTTGGGAAACCAAAGGCAACCTGTTTGATGAAAACAAAGAAGGTGAAGATGATACCAAATTATTCGGTGATGCCCGTGATCCAAATCTATTATTACACGATGGCACCTATTATATGGTCTACTGTGCTACCAAAGCTGTAGAGTTACGTACCTCGACCGACTTTGTAAATTGGAGCGAACCTAAAACTATTTTTAGAACGGAAACCTTTGACCCTGAGTCACCCTCGCTTATATTTCATAACAATACTTTTTACCTGTTTGTTTGCTCCTGGGATTGGGTTTGGGATCAAAAGGAAATTGTGGGTGCTTACCAAAACAATACCTATGTGTTACAATCCGATAACCCATTGACTTTTGGGACCGATTTTGAGAAACGCGTAACCACCTTAAAATCACATGCTCCGGAGATTTTCCAAGATGAAGATGGGCAATGGTATATTTCTAGTGTGGAATGGCCCCAACGTGGGGTTAATGTAGACATGTTGTATTGGGAATAGCATTATTTTCAACCAATACTTCGCATTTGGTATTGTTGCATTTCTGTTAATGTTTTCGGAATCAAATTATTTCATCCTTAATTCAACCAAGTGACCTAGGTCATTGCGTATCAAATCGTTACGTTTGACCTTTGCATCGAACTCATAAACTTTTCATTATGGATACGATGCAGACTATACACCCCAATATAGCCGTCTTACAACAATTCAACCCCGCGAATATTTCTGGCTCCATCGTTATAATAGCCGAAGATGCCATTTTCCATTATTATAATCCCATGTTGCCAGACATGCAAGGTGATTACCTCGGCAGGCAAGGCTTCGTCGACTTTTTTGGAAAATTGGCAGGCAAAAGTAAAGGAACATTTAAAGTTACTCCCCTATCCATTACGCCAATGGGTAACGAATTGGTGGTTACCCATGTAGAAGACAACATGATTTTAAATGGACAGCAATTGAAAATTGATGCTGTTGTGGTTTGGCGAATTATTGATGGCAAAATAAAAGAAGCTTGGGATATTCCCGCAGTTTATACCGCGGGAATATCAGCAAACTGAGCAACAAGAATACAACAACAACCACTCAAAACACAAGAAAATGAAATACAACACCATAGTTATCGGGGGAGGCTTAGCCGGACTGACCGCTGGAGCCACCCTAGCAAAATTTGGAAAGAAAGTACTCTTATTGGAACAACACCACAAACCTGGTGGTTGCGCAACCACCTTTAAACGAGGTGATTTTATCATTGAAGTAGGTCTGCATGAAATGTGTGGCCTAGATGAAAATGGCGCAGTGTTGAGATTGTTCGACATGCTGGATATAACTAAAAAAATAGAGTTTCTAAAAGTACCTGAGCTATATGCAGTGTTTTCAGGCGAAGAAAAGTTTGTCTTCCCTCACGGTTTTGATGAGGCAACCAAGGCATTGGTCAGTAAATATCCTGAAGATGAAAAAGGAATCAAGCGACTTATGAAATTGCTTTCCGGTATTCGAAGAGAAGGGGTCAAATTGCCGCGTACACCATTAAAACGTAAGTTGATGTATCCGTTTATGCCGTTGCTTTATCCCAATCTTGTAGAAGCATCCCGACATACGGTCGGATCTTGGTTCGATAAGTACATTACCAATGAAAACGCAAAACTCGACCTGTTAGCACATCTTGTTTATTGGAACGATGATCCTTATACATTATCTATGTTTTATTACGGCTTGCCATTTTCTAGTTTTATTGGGAGTGGTGGTTACTTTATAAAAGGTGGCTCACAAAAGCTATCCGATCAACTTGCAGCATACATTGAGCAACATGGCGGCAAGGTTCTATTGGGTAAAAAGGCAGAGAAAATTGTTACCGATAATGGCAAAGTAACCGCAGTCACATTTCGTGATGGTTTTAATGAAAGTTTGGAAGCTGTTACCATTCCTTGTGATAATGTGGTGGCCAATTGTGCCATGCCAATTGTACCTGAAATGCTCGATGAGCCTCATGCAACATCGCTCAAACATCAAATCGCTGATAAAACCAATGCTTGCTCCTTGTTGAATATTTATCTAGGCTTTAAATCTGAATTAGAGGCCTATGGAGTAAAACACTATTCCAATGTTTTAAAGGGAGAGGATGTGAATTCCTTGAAAGACATATACCCTAACAATACGGGCGATTGGTCCAAACGTACTTTTGTCTTTGTAGATTACAACAAAATAGATTCCCAACTGGCACCAAAAGGTAAATCTGTAGGTGTAATCTGCTGTGCCGATTATCTAAAAGACTGGGACGGACTGAGCAAGGAAGACTACAAAGCTAAAAAGGAAGAAGTAGCCCAAATATTATTGGACCGTTTAGAAAAACAATTTCCGGGAATACGTGAAAGTATTGCCTATTACGAAGTCGCAACCTCAAAAACCATTAAACGATTCACCTCAAATACTGCTGGGTCGGTGTATGGCTTTAAGCAATCGAAAGAACAGGCAGGAACCAAACGCCTCCGAAATAATTTCTTGATTCCGAACCTGTATTTTGCATCGGCTTGGGCATTCCCTGGTGGTGGTTTCGAAGGTTCTATCATGGCGGGCTTTTTGGCTGCCTTACAAATGAACCGGGATAAAATATGGTCAGAATGCGATAATGCAGCATATGATGACCAAAGAACGGTTCCACTTACGGAGCGTAAGAAAATCGATGATAAAACCCTCGAATTGAGTTTTGAAAAACCAGCCGATTTTCAGTATAAAAAAGGACAGTATACCGTACTTGATTTAATGGAGCCGAAGGTGACCGAGCTTGATTTAAACTATCGCTGGCTACCCCTTGTTTCTTCTCCAGAAGAAGATGACATACGGTTTCAAGTTGAATTGGATGACAGCAGCTATTCCAAAAGTTGTGAGCTATCCGATATTGGTGACAAGGCTGTTGTATACGGACCCATGGTTTAGTCAAAAAAATAAGTTTTATGTATTCTAATAAGTATATAGCCAAAATTGTAGGACTATTATTTATAGCTGCTACGATTACTTCTTCACTGAGCATCTGGCTTACCGAACCCGTTTTTGAAGCCACTAATTTCCTTGAAATGTTTTCTGATAATTCATTTCAAATTGTGGCAGCTGCCTTTCTCATGCTTATAGATGCAATTTCAGTTGTATTTATCGCGATATTGTTATTCCCTATTCTTAAAAAGAAGAGTGAAAGTTTGGCACTGGGATATGTTGGTATGCGAATCATGGAAGGTATTCTGTTCGCTGCTTATGTTGTGATATTGCTAACTGTTTTGTCCATAAGCAAAGAATATTCAGCCAGTAATGTTCAGGATGCAGGTAACTTCAAACCCATTGGTCAATCCTTATTGATTTTAGCACAATGGGCATTCGATATAGGACTCGGAATTGTATTTACTATTTCTGCCCTGATATTGAATTACATCTTATTCCGATTTACACTCGTTCCTAGATGGTTGTCCGCTTGGGGCATTCTTGGTGCCCTTATAACAATGACCCTAGTGGTATTGAAATTTTACGACATTCAAGTAAATGAAGTTCTGGATTTTACAATAGGAATACAGGAAATGGTGTTTGCCATATGGCTCATTGTTAAGGGCTTAAAATATGAATCGCCAAAAGCAAAAGTTCTATTATGATGACTAAAAAAGTTAAAATACTGGCAATCTGCGGCAGTCCACACAAAGGGAATACCTACAACATACTTTGCATGCTTAAGGAAAGTAATCCTGAAATTGATTTAAAGATTCTTATGCTTTCAGAACTGAACCTTAAAGATTGCCTGGGTTGCTATACGTGTATCAATATCGGGGAAGAAAACTGTCCGTTAAATGATGACCGTGATATGATCATTGAAAAAATGATGGCTGCTGATGGGATCATATTTGCGTCGCCTACCTATGCAAGAATGATCAGTGCATTAATGAAGAAATTTGTAGAGCGAATAAGCTATATCTCCCATCGGCCCATATTTTTTGGTAAATACGCCATGGCACTGGTCACCTGTGCAGGATTTGGTGCAGACCTGGTAAGTACGTATTTAAATGAAAACTTCACCCAAAGCGGATTCAGCTTTGTACCAGCTGTAGAACTAATGGTATCTAAAAAATCGGAAACTGAAACAAACCATAATCGCATAACCGCATTGAAAGCTTATGATAAACTTATCAATGCCATTAATTCCCATAAGATATTTAAGCCCACATTGGGCCAATTGGTGTATTTCAACATTTTCAAAGCAATTTCGGCATTGAACAAAACCAAAGGATGGGCCGATCATAAGTTCTATAAAGACAAGAAAGATTTCTATTATGACATCAAAATCCCATTTGTGAAGAATAAAATGGCCAAATGGATCGCAGGTAGGGAAATCAAGAAGGTAATGGCGAATAAATAGGGTTGCTCATCAGGTTTTAGAAATTGCGATTCTGACAAACATTCAGTAAACCAAAAAAACAGAATATGAAAAATTTCATCACCAATCTAACGATCAGCAAGGCAGCAATGCTGGTAGGTGTTGCGTTTATTACCTCAGCTATTATCGTAACCATAGTTGATGATTTTCTATTGGCCAATTTTGTAATACCGGGAGATACGGCAGCTTTGGCCAACGATATTAAGGCCAACGGTAGGCTCTTTGGTTATGCCGTAGTTGGCTATCTAATCGTACTTGCCCTTGATGCCACTATTGCGCTCGCACTTTATGTGGTTCTTAAACCCGCAAATAAGAAAAGTGCATTGCTAACGGCAGCTCTCAGGTTGCTGTACGCTTTTGTTTTGATATTTAGCTTGTTTGGGCTGGCATTGCAAATTATAGATGTTTACAACTATGCATCACTAAAACTCTTGGGATACGTATTTTTTGCCCTGCACATCTTCGTATTGGGCTATGCGGTCATTAAGTCAGGATATATCCCCAAAAGCCTTGGTATTTTACTGGTGTTTGCCTCTTTTACCTACATCGTCTTCTTTGTAGATTTTAAGTTACCAGAAACACTTGGGATACTTATAATGTCTACAATGGCGGTTGCAGAACTTGCATTAAGTATTTGGCTTATAGTTAAAAGAAATAGCCTGCCTCGAAATTAATTTTTTACTTAAACCACTCCCCCATTTGTAGATAATTTCTGTATAAACTTGTACACTAACTATTGATAGTTTTAACAAATTCAGCTAACTTCGTTAGCAACCGTTAAAAGGAATTAAAACTCATTTTAACTAAGCGTTGGGTGTCATTTACAACTACCAAACAATATGAATAAGAAAAAGGATATACTTTCAATTGGTTTCGAAATCCCTGGTCAATCAGAGAATTATATATATTTTGACTCAAGTAAATCCTTAATGGATGCGGACATAATTATTATTTCACCAGAAGAAATCTCTCCCAATGGAGACCGGATACGTTTTTCATCAGGTGGAGCATGTTACGATACAGAAACAACGAGTAGATATACCAAACATTCTAGTAATTTAAAAAAAGAAGTTTCTGATTCTCTAAAACAAGGAAAAACAGTTTTTTTATTTCTTGCAGAAAAAAAGGAATTTTCATTAGCAACTGGAGTAACACATCCAAGAAAAGGAGAAAATTTATACTCTACAACAACTAAATCTAACTATGACTTTTTACCAATAAATATTGGAAACATCACTTCAGCTTCTGGTAATCGTCTAATATTTAATGGAAATCAAATATTAAGTGACTTCAATAGAAATTTTAAAGATTACTTAAAGTACGAATCTTACATAGAAAATAGTGAAAATGCATTAATAACATATCACGGAAAAGATAAATCAAAAATACTAGGAGCAATTATTAAAGGAAAATCAGGTCATCTTGTAATTTTACCTAAAATAAAATATGATTACAATTCATTTGTGAAATATGATAAAAAGACTGACAAAGAATTTTGGACTGATGAGGCTAAAAAATTTGGAGATAAACTATCTGAAGTCTTAATTGGTATTGACGCAAAGTTATCTTCAAGCTCCGAAAAAACTCCTCCACCGAAATGGTCACTTGATAAAAATTACTTTACCAAAAGATCCTTAAAAATTGAAACTCAAATCAAAAAGAGTTTAGGCGACATAGAAAAACTCAAAAAAAAGATTGAAAATTTTAATCAAGAACTAGAATCTGAGAATCAACTGAAAGATTTATTGTTCGAACAAGGTAAACCACTAGAAGATGCTGTAACTAAAGCACTTGATATTCTTGGATATAAAGCAGAAAACTATGACGACGGAGAATTAGAATTAGACCAAGTAATTATGAGCCCTGAAAAAGTGAGATATATAGGAGAATGTGAAGGAAAAGACGCAAAGGATATAAATATCACCAAATTTCGACAGTTACTTGAATCATTAAATGCAGATTTTGCAAGAGAGGATGTAGAAGAAAAAGCATTTGGAATTTTGTTTGGTAATCCACAAAGACTTGTAGAGCCAGTAAAAAGAAATTTAGATTTTACAAAAAAGTGCAAAACAGGTGCAGAACGAGAAAAAATCGCACTTATAAAAACTGCAGAATTATTTGTTGTGACCAACTTTTTACAGCAAAATAAAAATGCAAAATTTAAGAAAGCGTGCCGAAAAGCGATTTCAGATGGTCTCGGAAAAATTGTGAAATTTCCAACATTACCAAGTAAAAAAAACGACACCTAACAACGTGTATATTTAATTGCTTGTTATATGTGTACTCGGAAAATCCTACGGATTTTCCTCTGGTTCGTTTTCTTTTGCTAACTTAGTTCTTGCCAACGCAACTAACCATACACGAACACGATAACGAAAACTATCCACTTCGTTTCTTAACTCCAAAATCTATAATACGTAAAATTTTTTTGCAGATAAACTAAGTAGAGTCCTGCACGCTATCAGTTGATTCATAAAACAAATTCAGCTAACTTCGTAATCAACCGTTTAAAAGAATTAAAACTCAACTTAACTAAGCGTTGTACGCAATTAATTTGACATGAAGCAGACTATAATTTTAAGAATATCTATGACTCTAATGCTTATTTTCATCTTAGGATGCAATAACAATAAAGGAGAAAAAGAAATGACTACACCAATAGTTCAAAATCTATATCAAGAAACTCATCGTCCTCAATTTCATTTTACCCCTCAGGCAAATTGGATGAATGATCCAAATGGTATGTATTACCATAAAGGAAAGTATCACCTTTTTTACCAGTATTTTCCGGATAGTACAGTTTGGGGTCCAATGCATTGGGGGCATGCTGAATCAACCGATTTGCTTAACTGGAAACATCTTCCAATAGCCTTATTTCCAGATTCATTAGGATGCATCTTCTCTGGCGGGGCTATTGTTGATAACAATAATACCTCAAAGCTTGGAACCAAAGAAAACCCTCCAATAATAGCCACATTTACCCATCATGACTTTGTTGGTGAGAAAGCGAAAACAAATGATTTTCAAAAACAAAGTATTGCCTTTAGTTTAGATGGTGGTTATGAATGGATAAAATATGCAAGCAATCCTGTAATTCCCAATACTGAAAAAATTAAAGACTTTAGAGACCCAAAAGTAGTTTGGCATGAACCATCACAAAAGTGGATATTAGTATTGGCAGCCTATGATCGCGTAAAGTTTTATTCGTCGGCTAATCTTATCGATTGGGAATTTCTTTCAGATTTTGGAATTGAAGCCGATGAACGCTTATGGGAATGTCCTGATTTGTTTCCGATTAAAGTTGAGGGTACAAATGAATATAAATGGGTATTACTTGTCAGTATTCAAAAAAATGCGCCAAACGATGGCACAGCGACTTCTTATTTTATTGGTGATTTTGATGGAACAGTATTTAAAAGTGAAATTGAAAATCAAAAATGGTTAGACTGGGGGACGGACAATTATGCTTTTGTGACTTGGAATAACGTACCGAAAGAAGATGGTCGAATAATTGGTATAGGATGGATGTCCAATTGGCAATATGCTCAAGTTGTTCCAACGGAGAACTGGAGAAGTGCAATGACATTGCCAAGGGAATTAACCTTGGTAAAATCTACATCAGATTATTCTTTATACAGTTTACCTGTAAAGGAATTTAAAACATTAAGAGGAGAATCTACTACCTATAGCCAAATAGATATTCTAGGAGAAAAGGTCTTGGAAGGTTCATTTTCCACTTCGCAAGCTGAATTAGACTTAACAGTGGATTTAAAGAAAACAACAGCCAATTCATTTGGTATTAAACTTCAAAATGAAATAGGAGAGAACGTTTTAATTAAATTTAATAAAAGTGAGAGAAAAATGTTCGTCGATAGAACCAATTCTCAAAAGGATAAGTTTTCCGATGACTTCTTCAAAAGTGTTCATTCTGTACCAATTGATTTTGAAAAGGAAAAAATGAACATACGCATGATTATTGATGCTGCTTCTGTTGAAATTTTCATCAATAATGGGGAATTAAGTTTTACAAGTATATTTTTTCCTTCAAAAGAATTCAATACCATTTCATTATTTACCAATAATAGAACTTTTAGCATCGCAAGTGCAGAAATATATCCCTTGAAAAGTATTTGGCTTGAAAAAGAAGAAGAAAACTGAGTACAACAAGGTGTATAATACATACTTTACGGGACCCCCAACATACAGTAGCCGATAACGAAATTGTGCTCTTGAATAAACACAAATATTAAGAGCGTACTAATAGCGAACCTTGTTCCTATTGCTTCGTATGTCGTACCTTAATTTTTGCCATTTTTGTTTTGTTTCCTTTTGCAATAAAAGAAAGCGGTTTTCCAATTCCGGAGCTCTTGTATTTGTATAAACAAGCAACTCTGGTAGTGATTCAATGCTATTATCGTTTTTTGCTGCAAAAGTTGTAGAGTCAACAATGGTCATTAGTATTGGTTCAACTTTTATGTCTTTGGTAATGTCCTGCGCCTGGGCGGTTATTCCAAAAAAGAAGATAAGGAGGATAGTTGCAATTGCTTTCATATAGACTTGGTTATATAATACTAAGCGTAACAAGTGTATTTTAGATGATTACAATTCGCTGAACGCCCTAATTTATCGGTATTTGGCAAAATCTAGGATAAAGTGCAAAATTACATCGGTCAACAGGAACAGGCCCAAAACAGCTTAACGGTAAAAGCTGCCTTTTGACGGTAAAAAAAACACACTCGTTTTTCCAAAATTGGTAAAAACCTGTACATCTGCACTCTTTTTTGTTCCCGCTGATTGCTTTCCTTTATTACTTTGAAAGATGTTCTTTTAAATTCGTCAAAATTGTTTCTTTATATTCCTATTAATCGTAATATTGCAATGAATATATTTTTAGAGTCATGGGAATTACCAAAACCGAAATATTTACTGAAAGTCAAAATGAGATTGCGCTTATGGCGAAAGCCATAGGACACCCTGCAAGAGTCTCTATTATACAGCATCTATTTAAGCTGAATGCATGTGTCTGTGGAGATTTGGTTGATGAAATAGGTTTGGCCCAACCAACAATTTCCCAACACTTAAAAGAATTGAAACGAATTGGGTTGATCAAAGGAAATATTGATGGCACCAGTGTTTGTTATTGTATTCACAGAGAGAATTGGGCAAAGATGAAGAATGTCATGACCCTTTTTTTAAATCTAGATACCAAAGAGGACTGTTGCTAAAAATTTAGATGCCAGTCCGTAATCATATTAAAATTCAATACAATGAAAGAAGAACAGGAATTAAAAAATATCGTAAAAGAGCGCTACGCAAAAATCGCGGAACAGGGAAAAGCGGAAAACGCTTCCTCTTGTTGTGGTGCCACTACCCCATCGAACAAGGTATATAACATTATGATGGACGATTATACCGAAACTGATGGTTATGTAGAGGATGCTGATTTAGGCTTGGGCTGTGGGCTACCAACAGAGTTTGCAAAAATCAAAAAAGGCGATACAGTAATTGATTTGGGTTCGGGAGCCGGAAATGATTGTTTTGTGGCCCGACATGAAACAGGAAGTGAAGGCAAGGTCCTAGGAATCGACTTTACACCAATAATGATTGAAAAGGCCAGAATAAATGCTGAAAAGTTAGGCTATAATAATGTAGAGTTTAGAGAAGGTGATATTGATGCCATGCCTGTGAGCGATGAAGTGGCCGATGTTATTGTAAGTAACTGTGTATTGAACCTTGTACCAAACAAGAATAAGGTAATTGGTGAAATGTTCAGGGTCTTAAAACCTGGTGGTCATTTTAGTGTTTCAGATATTGTTTTGGTTGGCAACCTGCCTGAAGCTTTAAAAGCCGATGCTGAAATGTATGCGGGTTGTGTTGCGGGAGCTATTCAAAAAGAAGACTATCTAAAGATTATCGAGGATAAAGGGTTCATGAACCTTAAGGTGCAAAAGGAAAAGCCCATCGTAATTCCCAATGACATATTGGAGAAGTACCTATCCCCAGAAGAAACAAAAGCCTTTAACAATGGTGGGACAGGAATTTTCAGTATTACCGCCTATGCCGAGAAACCAGGTGAGAAACAGGAAAAGCCAAAAGTGAACCTTAGCGAATTACAAGATGATTCGTGTTGTTCACCCTCTAGTGGATGTTGCTAACAGGATAAGATAGTAGTTGAACTATCAACTAGTAATAAAAAAACCCAGTACGTTTTGAATGTACTGGGTTTTTTATGAATTCATTTTAAAGGTATTAAGCCATTTTAGCTTTGTTTCTTTTTGTTGTAAAAGAAAGTGCTTTCTTAATTCTAGAGTTTTTGAATTTGTATAAACGTGCAACTTCAGTAGTAGTTTCAGTCTTAACCTCATTTTTTGTTTCTGAAGTCAACACTACAGTCATTTCAATTGTTTCCACTTTTACCTCTTTGGTATTGTTCTGAGCTTGAGCAGTGATTCCGAAGAAGATGATAAAGATGATTGTTACGATTGCTTTCATGACTTGTTTTGTTATATAATGATAACCGCAACAAGTGTATTTTAGGGGGTCATGATTCGCTGAACGCCCCTATTTATCGTTATTTGACAATAATTAGGGTAAAGTGCAAAAAAGCATCGGTGAACGGAAACAACCTCCAAAACCGCTTACCGAAAAAGCATGCCTTTAATCGGTGAAAAACTACGGTCTGAAACTCAAAAAGTGAAATAACTGGGTGTTTTTAGCGTTCTAAACCCAAATATATTCGGAATGAAGTACATGTCCCTTCTTAGAAAAAGAACCTTACAAACTGTTTTTTCATTGTTCAGCAATGAATCGAACACTTCCGAAATTCTTCTACAAACAGAAAGTCACGAAATAAGGAAATACAATGATGGCTTTGTTTTGATTCTTCACCAGGAAAAAGAAACCAACCAAAAGTTATGGTTTTCAGATAAACAACTGTTGGATGTCTACCTTAGAACTTTGTAAACTATTTCATCCCATACTTAGTACTTATTACTTTTTACCCCTTACTATTAATTAAGCCATTTTAGCTTTGTTTCTTTTTGTTGTAAAAGAAAGTGCTTTCTTAATTCTAGAGTTTTTGAATTTGTATAAACGGGCAACTTCAGTAGTAGTTTCAGTCTTAACCTCATTTTTTGTTTCTAAAGTCAACACTACAGTCAATTCAATTGTTACAACTTCTATTTCTTTTACTTCATTATTAGCTTGAGCAGTGATTCCGAAGAAGATGATAAAGATGATTGTTACGATTGCTTTCATGACTTGTTTTGTTATATAATGATAACCGCAACAAGTGTATTTTAGGGGGTCATGATTCGCTGAACGCCCCTATTTATCGTTATTTGACAAAAATTAGGATGAAGTGCAAAAAAGCCTCGGTGAACGGAAACAACCTCCAAAACCGCTTACCGAAAAAGTATGTCGTTTAACGGTGAAAAAGAGGGCGGCAACTTGATTCTTAAGGTGATTTTAGAAGATAAAAGACAATTTAAATTACCATGTTATTATTATTTTAGTGGCATTACAGTTGGCATTTTGCATCAACTGATGAACAAAATGAACATTCCAGTAGACCATGACCAAACCAATTGAATCAATTTCACTTGCCCTGGCCCAAAAAATTGCTTTGCATTCGCAACGTATTCCACCGGCAAAACAAAATGGCACTGGCCTCAATGGTACTCTAGGGGCAATAGAACATTTGGGATATATTCAGATTGATACCATATCAACCATTCAAAGGGCGCACCATCATACCTTATGGAACCGTAATCCTAGATATAGAACCTCGCACTTGGAGCAATTGATGTTCGACAAGAACATTTTTGAATATTGGGCCCATGCCGCAGCCTACCTTCCCATGAAAGATTACCGCTTTAGTTTACCACGAAAAGAGGCAATCGCAAACGGAAAGGATTATCATTGGTACAAACCCAATACCAAGCTCATGAAATTGGTTCGCAAACGAATTGAATCTGAAGGCCCATTGATGGTAAAAGATTTTGAAAACAAGGGCAAAAAATTGGGGGAATGGCAAACCAAACCTACAAAGCAGGCCCTGGAACTGCTGTATATGCAAGGAGAACTGATGGTAAGTACTCGAAAGAACTTTCATAAGGTCTATGATCTGACCGAACGTGTTCTACCTAGCGATGTTGATTTTACAATGCCAACGACAACAGAGCATACCCGGTTTTTAATCACACGCTACCTTAAAGCAAACGGATTGGGACTGGCCGCAGAAATGGCTTATCTGTTGAAGAACACCAAAAAGAATATCATTGCGGCTTTAAATGAGATGGTTTTAAATGGAGAAGTACAACAAATCAAGGTAAAGGATATTGTTTATCATGTTTTACCTTCTTCCCTTGATTTATTGAAAAACCCCCTAAAACGAAACAGCTGTAAAATATTGTCGCCCTTTGACAACTTGATCATCCAACGAAAACGGATTTCACATTTATTTGAATTTGATTATTTGCTGGAGTGTTATGTGCCCGCGGCCAAACGAAAATTCGGTTATTTTGTCCTGCCCATTTTATGGAATGGCAAACTGGTAGCGCGAATGGATTGTAAGGCAGATAGAAAAACCGCTGTAATGCATATTCATCAACTTCATTTGGAACCAACCCTTAAACAAACAGAACGCTTTGCCAATGCCCTCGCAAAAGAATTGGATGCATTTATGCAATTCAACAGCTGTACTAGCTTAAAAGTGCATAAAACCTCTCCCACCGGCTTTAAAACAGCACTATTGGGAAGCGTGGATGGTTATTTCAAATAACTCTGCTATTTCTTGTTCTTTTCCTCAATCCATTTAGACATGTATTTGGTACTTGCCATGGTTTGATGCAACAATAGCGAACCTATGAAGTTTTGGTTTCTATGGTTTTCCGGATTGTTTTGAATAGTTTCAATTTTGTTCAGCAACCTATCGTTCAATTGCCTTTCATCATAGAACGTATTGATGATATCTATTCCGTTTGTTTGGGCTGTATACCATTTTTCCTCATTCAGGTACAAATCAATCGCAGCCGTTGCAATTGCTTCTGCAGAATCCTCAATACTACCATTCCACGGTAACTCTCCGTGCATACCCTCTGCTCCTATTCCAGTCGTTACACTTGGAGTACCGCATTGCATAGCACTTACCAACTTTCCTTTGATTCCCGCACCAAAGCG
Source organism: Maribacter sp. HTCC2170 (assembly GCF_000153165.2). Classification (NCBI taxonomy): domain Bacteria; kingdom Pseudomonadati; phylum Bacteroidota; class Flavobacteriia; order Flavobacteriales; family Flavobacteriaceae; genus Maribacter; species Maribacter sp. HTCC2170. Next base: position 2,815,655 of record NC_014472.1, on the reverse strand, counting down.
CAAAGGAGCCAAATTCACGCGACCATTCTGCATTACCTCTTGTACATTTTTTGCCCATCCTTTTACCAGAAAACCCGCTGAAGGTTTATGCATTTGCTGTATGTGTTCCGGCAAATAGGCACCATAAACGTGTAACTCCGCTTTTGGTAGTGCTTTTCTGATCAATGGCCAAATCTCTTTTTTCAACCATTTAATGGCATCAATATTGGGCGCATGTTTACCATTTCCGATGCAGATAAAATTGTTTCGATTTGTAAAAGGAGGCCAAGAATTTTGTTCATCCGCCGTTAATTCTTTCAATTGAAAAGGCAGGTGCACTAAAAAGCGTTCGTCGAGATGCAGTACTTCGGTCAACAATTGCATCTCATAGGTGGAAATGATCAGTGACAGGTCAGAACGATATATAGCAGCTATTTCACGTTTGGTCAAATCATCCTGTAACCAAAGTTCAGCTGTGAACTTTTGTCCGGATTTAAAACATTTTTCACGAACCAGTCTGAGTGAGTGTAAATCCTCAGTATCCAGCATACGCAGGGCATTTGGAACCGATTCCGCCACACGCCACCCAAATTGTTCTTCGGTCAAATACCGGTCGAACAGTATCGCATCAGGATTTAAACCAATTACAAAATCATTAAAAGAAGAATTATTCAGTTCAATAGATTCACTTTGAATTCCCTCTACCTCTAAATCAAGTGAATACTCCGAAGGTCCTGCGGTACTGGCAAAAGTGATTTTAAAGCCCCGCTCCTTGAAAAAACGTATGAGTTGTAACATTCTGTTTCCCGCAGCCGTTGTAGTTGGCTCGGGCCATGTATAGCCGATGATAAGAAGGGATTTTATTTGCATCTTTCAAACCAAAATTAAAGCATATGCGAGTTGCTGTTCCAAGAAACAAGGATTGCAATGCAACGAAGACCAAATCTAAAAGAACTACATTCTTTCAGCAAACATCCGAGAAATGGCAGAACGAAGCTTTCTCTCATAATCTTCCTCCAACCATTCTTTGTAATTCTTGGTATTGTTCATTATGCAATAGGAATATTGACGTACCCTAAAAGATATTTCCTCTTTTAAGGATTTTGCCAGAATTCTCGCATCGAACACATCCTCAGAATTCTCAACACATATTTGCGCATGCTGCAGAATGCTATTCTCCAAAACGATCTTGGATTTTAATCCTTGGGCAAATACCTTTTTGTACTCTGCCTTTATGTCAAATTCAATATTATCTGATTTTGAGAATTCAGACCTAAGGGCCGCAGGCATTTCATAAACAAACTCCCGCTCAATATCCTCATCATTCTTAATATTTTCCAAGTAGAAATCAGGGAAATGGAAAATCTCTTGCCAGTCAATGGGAGCGTCCCATAATCCGAAACGTGCCACATTGTTTCCAAGGTCAACCACGGTAAAATCTTCCTTTTTTGGTAAAACCCTTGACCCACGACCAATCATTTGAAAGTACAAGGTCAAAGAGCGTGTAGCCCTGTTGAGCATAATGGTTTCTACCGTAGGTTCATCAAAACCCGTGGTCAAAATACTAACAGAAGTTAGGATGGCATCAGGAGTTTCAGAAAACCACTGTAAAATCTCTTTTCGCTCGGACGCACTGTTCTTATTATCTAAATGACGAATTGGGAGTCCCGCTTTTTTAAAGGTTTCATACACATAAATAGAGGTGTTGATACCATTATTGAAAATCAAGGTTTTCTTTCCTTTGGAGATCTCGTTATAAGCATTTAGCAACTTGCCCAACATACTTTGGTTACCGTAAAGTTCATCGGATGATTTAACGGTGTAATCGCCATTGATACCCAATTTTAAACTCTGAAGGCTAACATCATAATTGTACATGTTCGCCTTGGATAAAAACCTTTTTTTAATCAATGCGGAGATTGACTCACCCACAATTAATTTCTGGTAATTATCCTTCATTGGAAGTTTAATGTTGGAACTTAACGGTGTGGCCGTAACCCCAAGAATCACAGCATTCTCAAAATATTTAAAAAGCTTACGGAATGAGTTATAATGGGCCTCATCAATGATTACCAAACCAATATTGTTGATCTCTACCTTTTCTTCCTGCAGTCTGTTGTTCAAGGTCTCTACCATAGCAACGAAACACATGAACTCATCTTGATCCTTGAGTTCTTTGACCTCACTGTTGATGACCATATTCTTGACCCCAAAACCACTCAACATCTTAGAGGTTTGTTGGCTTAGCTCTATCCTATGTGTAAGCACGACCACTTTCTTATTGGTCTTTGATATATATCTTTTCGCGATTTCAGAGAAAACGACGGTTTTACCTCCACCAGTAGGCAATTGGTACAATAGATTTAAATTATCAGGAGATTCCTCCAAGCAATTGAATATCTTATTAAGATCTTCTAATTGATAGTCGTAAAGTGTCTTTTCAGAGGTGTTATTTTGTATTTCCAAGCAGGTTATTTTGTGCTGTTTTACAATTCTTTTCTTTTTGGCTTCGCTTGTGCCCAATTTTGCAAAATTAGCAGAAATAAAACCCTGTACGAAATTTAAAAGAAGAAATCCTTAAAAATTATGAACATTAATGTGAAAGATAAACGTCTGATACTCGAATGAAAGCCGGCCTTTCTTCGCATTGTTCAATTCGAATAAAACAGGAAAATCAATACCCTTTGGTCTTAGAGACCTGGTTCAGCAATTCCTCCCCATTTACCAATCTTCTATAATTCTCGATAATTTGGGGCACAACCGAATCTGTATCCGAAACGCTGGCATAATGGGGTGTCATATGCACTTTGGGATGCTCCCAGAATGGGTGTTCTGTAGAAAGTGGCTCCTGATGATATACGTCCAAACTTGCACCTGAAAGATGACTTTTATCCAACATTTCCAAAAGATCTTCATCTATCAAATGTCCGCCACGCGCAACATTAACAACATGAGCGCCCTTTGGTAATTGTTTAAATAATTCTTTATTGAGTATGCCAAAAGTATTTTCTGTAAGCGGCAATAAACAAATCAAAATTTCAGTGGATTTCAAGAAATCCACTTGCCCTTCTTCACCTTCAAAAGTTCGAACACCATCTATGTTCTTTTTAGAGCCTGACCAGCCTTGTACAGTAAATCCAAATCTTATTAAATCTTTGGCCAATACTTTTCCCAATGCACCTAATCCCATAATACCAATGGTCAAATCTTCTATTCTTTGGTAATCAATGGGTTTCCAGACCTTATTGAATTGATCTAATTTATATTGATTCAGGTTTTTCAGATGACTGAAAATCAAGGCAATCACATGTTCTGACATATCTTTTGCCAAGTATTCATCAACCACCCGAGTGATAGGTAAATGCTTTGGAAGGTCCTTATCCTCAAACAAAAAATCGACCCCTGCCCCACTGGATCCAATACATTCGAGATTAGGATATTGATTGAAGGCTCCCATTGGTGGTTTCCAAACCACTGCCATCTTCACACTTTCCTTGGGATGCTCCTCAAAATGACTGTAAATGGGAATATCTGGAGCAGCTTTTTTTAAAGCTTGTATCCAATTTTCAATTTTATCGTCTTGTCGTATAATTACTATTCCCATAATGTGCTGTTAATCCAATATATCCAACGCTCTAGAAAATCCCTCTTGAAAGCTCCAGTCATTTTCTTGTGTAATATTATATGCTTTTACTATGCGCTCCTTAAAATTAGGTAGCAAGGCATTTAAAGACACAAATTGCACCATCTCATTGAACGAATTCAACATACTCTTGTAAAAAGCCTCGGGTACGTTCCTATCCATCGAAAAGGCCTGCGCTACTTCAAGGTTGTACAACATAATATCTGCAATCAAATGTGGTTCGACCCCAAGTTTTATAAAATGCTTAATATATTTCTGGGCAACTGAACGTCTTGCCTTTGGTCTTCTCCGTTTTAAAGGAAAATATTCGTTAGAGATCCTTGCTTTGGCCTCTTGTACCATTTTATCCTCTTTTGGATTGAAGATAAAATCATAGTATTCTTTCACGACCGGAAACCGAGTATATAGGTCCATCAGCTGCGCCTCGAGTTCCTTCTTTCTTAATTCCGCTAAATACTTTTTAAGAGCCCTTTTACTCATACTATTTCGTTAGAATTCAAAAATACAATTTGCAAGTAGAAATCACTAAATCATTAGGCTTTATCCTAAATTGCTCATAAAATGTGAATAACAATCCTATTATCCTTTGGAAAAGACAGAATATTAATGTATTATGAACTCTTGTAGAATGTAGAACTCAAAACACTAATTACACATATGAGGCAACTTAAGATAATCAAGCAGGTAACCAATAGAGAATCAAAATCGTTGGACAAGTACCTGCAGGATATCAGTAAAATTGAATTAATAAACGCACAAGAAGAAGTAGAATTAGCGCAACGCATACGAGCCGGGGACCAAGTTGCACTTGAAAAATTGACCACTGCGAATTTAAGATTCGTGGTTTCGGTAGCAAAACAATATCAAAACCAAGGTTTAAAACTACCTGATTTGATCAATGAAGGTAATTTAGGGCTTGTTAAGGCCGCTAAACGATTTGATGAGACACGAGGGTTCAAGTTCATTTCTTATGCCGTATGGTGGATTCGTCAGAGTATACTACAGGCATTGGCGGAACAATCAAGAGTGGTTCGTCTGCCTTTGAACAAAATTGGGTCTATAAACAAAATCAAGAAAACTTTCTCTTATTTGGAACAGGCACACGAACGCCCACCATCTGCAGAGGAAATTGCGAAGGAGCTTGAAATGACAGTTACCGAGGTTAAACAGTCTCTTAAGAATACAGGGAGGCATGTATCTATGGACGCACCATTAAGACAAGGGGAAGACTCGAATCTTTATGATGTACTTCGTTCAGGGGAATCCCCAAGACCGGATAAGATTTTATTACAGCAGTCCTTGAACACGGAAATCAATCGTGCATTGGAAACTTTGTCACCCAGAGAGGCTGACGTAGTTAAGCTTTATTATGGTATAGGAGATCAACAATCCATGACCTTGGCTGAAATAGGACAGACCTTTGATCTTACACGCGAACGTGTACGACAGATCAGGGAAAAGGCAATTCGGAAATTACGCCACAACTCTAGAAGCAAGTTGTTAAAAACATATTTGGGATAAAGTTTAAGTGTATTCCAACAAAAAGAGCCCTGACGTTACGTCAGGGCTCTTTTGTTTTATTTAACCAACGACTATTAAGAAAAATTTAGTCTGTTGATATTGATGTCCACTAAAATCTCATTTAAATCTTCAATAAAATTTAAGTAAGCTGCATTGTCTGGATTTTGATTTGCCATAATAAGGGGTTTTTTGGGGTTTTGATTAATAATAGACTACATATAGTCCAATTCAACCAATTCGTTTAAGCTCAATATTTCATTTAAATCTTGTAGGAACGCTAAATATTCCTCACCGTAGGTGTCGTAAAGCATATAGGTTTAGGTTAAGGTTTAATACTAATTTGGGACTCAAATTTCATATAGTAAACATATAGATAACGGTGAGTTGACACAATAAATTGTGGTGTAACCTAGAAATTATGTTGTCAAAGGTCATTTTTAAATGGGATACCATAAAATCAAGGGAAATGGCATGTACAGTTCATCGATATATTATGCAAAACGTCCAGTACGACCAACTTAAAACTTAATGTGGTATACGAAACCGGCGGTCAAAGACCAGTAGAAATTGCCCGAATCATAGGCCAATTCTTGCCTTGCAACACCCACATTAGCTCTATATAAGTGTGGTTGTTTCTTGCCCGAGAATTGATATTCAAATCGTACGTGCTGGGACTCAATAAACAGTAAGGTTTCTGCCAATACTTGATCCCCGTCTCGTAATTGTTTTAAATCTGACGCAAAGCCATACCCCGCTATGATACCAAAATAATTCTCGCCATCTTTTAAGTACTTTCGACCTGTTAATGTTCCGGATATTCCTAAAGGTCTCCCTTTTGAAGGTGTTATATAAGGCCTAGCTGAGAAATAATAGTTTCCTTTATATATACCTAAACTCCCCGTAAAAATATTGACTTGCTTCTCATTGAAATTCATATAACGGGTACCTGCGGAAACTTCAATAGATTTTGGCAGATTTACATATAACTCTGCCCCTGCCCTATGATTTGGGTATATTGGTGAATCTGAAAAACCATAATTCAAATACCCATAGATTTTTTCAGAAAACTTGGGGTAAGCATCCAATTCATATTGAATTCCATTGATCTTAAAGCGATTGCTATAATTGATTCTTGGTATAATACTACCCAATTTAGTTTCACGCTTATATTCTACACTAGTATAGATCATTGGATCATAGGCAATATCAAAAACCTCATAGGCATTTGTAATTGCAATGTTATTTTTATACTCTTTATCCTCCTTATCCAATGCTTTCTCCAAATTATTGTCGGAAACCTCATTTTGGCTTGCAGGCGATTCCTTAATTAATTTCAGGACTTCAATCCGGAGTTTATTCAAATGTTCATCATCCTCAACGTAGTTTATTGCCTTATTGGCCAACCCCAGAGCAATATAATATTCCTTGGCATAGATTTCATTCTTAATGGCGGCAACCCACGTTTCTTTGTTATTCCTATCTGAGGAGGTTATTTTATTAAAATGCCCTCTTGCCTTATCATATTCCCCATTCCAACTATACGTACTTGCCAGTAAATTACGAACATCATGGTATTTCGGGTATTTTTTTAGAATATGGTTCAAGGTATCTTGGGCGATATCATATTTACCACTAAATGCCAAATCCTGAGCTACATAGAAAGACATGTCTGGGTTACCATTGTACTCCTTTTCTTGGGTTAAGCCCAAAAAGCAGGAAAAGCAACTTAATAAAAGTAGATATATTTGTTTAGTTGTCATTTGTTGTCTGCAGAAACCATATTCGATTCCTTTTTTGCTTGTTCAGTAGCTTTTTTCAAAGCCATATTTCGTATTTGTTCTTTGGCCCTAATAATTTTGGCTTCAATTTCATGGGAAGAAATGTCATTCCGCGAGATTGTTTTAAAAAGTTCAGTAACCTCTTCGATATTCTCTGACCAATAGTAAGTATCCAATAAAGCGGAATACGCGTCTGTATATGTCGGGTATTTTCTAATTGCCTCTTTCAAAAGGCTTATCGAAGTCTTATAATCTTTTTTCCAGGAATAAACTCTTCCTTTTAAAACCTCAGCATCGGCATGTCTTGGAATCTGGCTCAAAATATAGTTGGACAATAGTAAAGCTCTGTCCCAATCCTTATCAAAGGCCAACTCTCTAGCAGTTTTATAGGCGTTATCAAAGTCGCTTCCATTAAAAACACTCTGTAGCCAAACCATTTCCGTCTTTGTGAATTCATAGGATGCTTCAGCATACATGGCCTCTGAATCTGGAAGTATTTTATTGTTGGCGGTTACATAGTTATTTATCGCCCTAAAAGATTTGAAATTATCCTTTGCTTGGTCGATTTGAGCATCATCTGCTGCGCTTTCAAGCTCTAAATCTGTATTTATTTCATAAACATTGGTGCCAGAAACAAATAGATTCTCATGAATATAATCTTTGATATTCTTCTTGTCCCTGAATAATGGAATTTGTTTTGTCTTCTCGAAAACTCCGTAATGTATAAGGTTATCACCTAACCAAGCGACTTGATTTGGCATTTTCAATTCATATTTTTTGTGCAGCATGGAGAGAATGGATGGGGCTATATCAGCATGCGAAACCAAAGCCTCGATTCTTTTTGGAAATTTCAATAATGGTCCAAACACCATTAGCGGCACTTTATATCTTCCTAAATTGTCTTCCTGCGGTAATTCTTTTAAATTATGACTACCGGTAACCATGAAAATTGTGTTGTTGTAATTGGGTTGTTCTTTATACTCCTGAATAAATTCTTCAAGGGCTTTGTCGGCATAGATCAAGCTAGCGAACACTTCTTTGTTTTTCTTTATGACCTTATTTGTTCTTCTGCCCATTTTAGAGTTGATGAGTATACTGTCAACTTTTTCTTCGTAAGTATGGAGATTTGGAGCCAGAAATGGCTTTTTGGTGCTAAGAGTCAAGAAAACATCCAATCTAGGCTTATCTATTGGTTTGTCCAGCGAGAGCCATTTCTTGAAAAGCTCTTTATCAGGATAGCCGAGTGATATTCCTGCTGCATCTTCGTCTTGCATTTGATAACCTTCCCCAAATCCTTTTTTGTCCAATATTTGGTCTACCCGTTCTTCATCTAAAAATCTATCCAAACCGTTCAAAGCACTATTGCCACCATAACTAAAAGATGTCTTATATCCGTTTTCCTTAAGAAGGCTAAATATAGTTTGTCGATTGACTTTACCAGAAAGGTTGGTGAATCCTGTTTTGCCAAATGGTAAAGAGCCCATTATCGAAGGTAGGGCGGCAAAACTCTCGCCAGTATTACTCAGGTGGTTGTTCCAAAAAAGCGATTGCTTGGAAAGTGATTCCAAGAATGGCGTAAAACCCTTATATTTAGGCTCATTCCCAATAAAATCGGAACCAAACCCATCAATAATCAATACTACGATATTCGGTTTCTTGGTTGATAATTCAAAGTATTTACCCAGCTCTTTATGATGGTCGAGCTCTTTTAGCGCATTAAGCTCTTTTGCCATCGGGTACTCAATATCTCCCTCATATTTGTTAAAATCGAAGATAATATTTATCGCACTCTCAAGATAATGTTGGGTTTTGTTTTCGTTAATTGGTTTTTTGGCTGAGTTCAAGACTGCCAAAAACAAACTGAACAATATAATGGTCAGAGGATAGGTTCTACTCACAACATTGTACAAAGACTTTGTAATTTTTCCGAACCAAAGAAATAAGAATATTAGGACCACCAAGGTAATCAGGATAGGTATTATCGAATATCCTGCCCTAATAACTTCAGTAAGACTGAACCTACCATAACCCAAGGCCTCATAATTTTGAATATAATGTTCTATCAGAGCGCCTTCTATAAGAATAAGCACCGACAAAACTATTATGGAAACCTTATAACCCAAATGAGGGGTTTTTCTTTCCAGATAATTAAATAAAAATGACAATAGCAATGCGGCCAGAGCCCCAAAACCGGAGTGATGCATTATCAATAAAAAGAGGCTCTTATTAAAAAAACTATCCAATACGCCATCAAAAAACAATCTTAGATTTTGATAGAATGATAACAATATCATACAACCATAGAATGCAAACACCAGAGGAATAAAGTCCTTTAGCGCTTTACGCTCCAAATTTGATGATATGTTTTCTTTAACCTGCATATTTTTATGTTGCCTTGGCAAATCCTTTTCGTACTTGAGACCCCCAACCAGATTTTATTTTGAACAGCTTCTTATAATTACCTCTTATTGCAGCCCAGACTACTATTGGATGAAAAACAAAGGGTTCAATTATAGCGCATAGCATTAGCGTAAGTATATCCTTGGTTTTTCGGTATTCGTTATAAGAATAGACATCCCAAAGAATGGCAAAAAAGGAGAACATAACCGAAAACACATAAACAGTGGTTGTTATTGCTATGAAAAAATCAAAGTTCAAAATACCTAAATAGATGAATAGGATTACCGAGATAAACCCAAAGAACTCTAATAAAGGAGATAGCCATTCATAAAAAAACCAATATGGATAACTTACCATTCCCAATCTACCATAACTTGGGTTAAAGAACATTTCACGATGCTTGTACAATGTCTCTAGGTTTCCTCGACTCCATCTATCTCTTTGATTCACTAAAATCTTCAAGTCTTCGGGAACCTCTGTCCAACATAATGGATCAGGCATATATTCAATGGTGTATGGCTCTTTGCGCTCATGCATATATTTACGCATCTTGAAAACAATCTCCATATCCTCACCTACGGTATTGGTATCATAACCACCTACCTCAAGAGCTATTTTTCTATCAAAGAAGCCAAATGCACCTGAAATAATCAAAAGTCCATCAATACGCCCCCAAGCCATTCGACCAAGAATGAATGATCTAGTGTACTCCAATAACTGAAATTTTGCCAACCAGTTTTTAGGCAAACTGATCTTTTCCAATTCCCCACCAGTAATGGTACACGAATTTGCGACCCTGATAACACCCCCAACGGCAATGACCTTTTTTTTAGATCGACGATAAAATGATTTAGCTACATGTAACAATGCATCAGGTAACAAAAGACAATCTACATCAATACAGCCAACGTATGTATTGGCAGACAATGCCATACCAGTATTTAAGGCATCTGACTTCCCACCATTTTCCTTATCTACAATAGTTAGTTTCGAAAAAGAACTTTGTTTTGACTTGTAAATACCTCTAACAGGTTTGGATTTCCAATCTGGATCAATTCTAACATCAATCTTCTCCAGATTATAAGCATCGATCATTTTTTGTAAAGTATCGTCCTTGCTACCATCATTTACCACCATGACCTCATAGTTTGCATATCTTAAAGACAACAAGGACCTTACATTTTCAACAATGGTCAAGCCCTCGTTATAAGCTGGTGCAATAATGGTAATACCTGGCTCTAATGGTGATCCGGCAATTTTTGTGAGATTATCAAAACTATCCTTGTTTTTATAATGCAATGAATTCATCGATGCCAAATATCCCATGGCACTGAACACTAGAAACAACACCGCAGTGTATGTTAGAAACACAATGTTTATATAGTCCAGGATGATATTTAGGATATCGTTATTCATTTAATTTCTCCAGTAATCTATTGGGTATTGACATTAATTGAGATAAAAAACCAGTATTTAAATTAGTATCGGAAATAGGTTGATTCATATTATTTATTAAATCACCTTCTTGGCTTTCCAAAATAAACTCATCGGTAAAAACCAATAAGTCCTCATCTTGATCAGTCAAAGAAATTTTATGGGATCCCGTAAGGTCATGTGCCTCAACATTCATTTCTCTTAGTGCCTTATCTGATAGTCGCTCCTCAAGTAACCTTAGTGTTGACTCTGCCTTTGTACTGATTTCAATATTTGTGTCCTCCAATAATTTAGTAAGGAATACGAACTCTTTTTCATCACCAATGGCAACCATTTGGTCCATAAGAATAAACTTTGATTCTGTATCACAGCTTTTGAACAGCTCTTCAAAAACACTATGCCTTACCGTTTCATTTTTTAAATCATTTTTCTTTTCAATGCCATAAATAACATCTTGAATCCTCTCCCTAATCAATGGTCTAGGCTCTTCCAAGAGCAAATCCGTTAGTAGTGGAATTTCACGATGATCACCCAATTGCTCAATATCTGATAATAATTGAATCAAAATTATTGTCCTATCGTCGAACTTATAGGATTTAGGTATCAAGGATAAAATGGATTCAATTTCAAACTCCTCATTAGTATCATAAATCTCTGTTTCCTCATCTTTTGTTGTAGCCCAGTCGATAAAATCATTGTCTTCAGCTACTACTTTCTCATCTGAAATCAATTCCTCACATTCAACCTCTATAGTAGAAATCTCAGCAAGTCTTTCTTGTTCCATCCTAAAGTTGCTCTCTAAAATCTCTTCGATGACCGTTCTTTCCTTTTCAATTAATGCTTGATTATATTCTTTATCAAATTCCTCGATTGATTTTTCAAATAGATCGTTGTCATTCGTAAGGACATCGTCAATATCATCAGAAACTACAATAGGTAAGAATTTTAAATCCTCTTTAGTAGTTACAAATTCTGAATTGTCAATTGTCTCAGTATCTTCCTTAATTTCCTGTGTAGCTTTTATCTCATCATACACGACCTCAATATTTTCAAGAATGTCATTTATCTCAATCGTTGTTTCATCAGCAGTAACAATTGGTAAAAAATCCAATTCTCTATCAGTTAAATCAATTTCCGGGCATTCCAATTCCATTTGTTCCTCATTATTGGCGCATTCAACTACCAATTCTTCATAATCAATATCCAAATCCTTAATATTATCCTGTATTTCATCCTCTGACTCAGCGGACACGATTGGTAAAAAGTCCAATTCTTCGTAATTGACTTCCAAATCTCTAACTTCAAGCCCTTCTGCATCAATATTGCTTTGGGGTTCTTCTTCACCAGCTATTAACTGTGAGTTCAAGTCTTTAGGCAGACTATCTTGGGTTTTATAATCCTCATATTCAATTTGTGCATCTTCTTTGACTTCTTTCTCCGTGCTATTTTCGATAGCGTCTTCTGGTATTTTTATATTGGATACTTTTTCAATGCCTTCAGTGGGCATTATAGACTCAGGTACGATTGAATTTATGGCACTCAATGCTTTACTTTTAACTGTAAAATCGAGCCTTTTACGCTCGATTTGCTTTAAAAATCCTATATCGCCAGTATCTCCAAGTTCGCTGATGGCACCAAGAATTGCTATTTTAACTTCTGTAGAACATCTCCAAAAAACCAGCTTCAACATGTCCTTGGATTCTACAACATTAAAAATCTTTAAACAGCCTATAGCTTCCAATTTAATGTGATCATTACGATGCTTCAACAGTTCAATCAAAGCGGCTTTCGCATCGTTTTGGCTATAGTGCTTTATAAGTCTAAGAGCGAATAAAACAACATGCTTGTTTTTCGAAGTCAACCAAGCCTTGAATTGAGGAGGGTCAAAATCTTTATTATTTCGTAAGATTTCCAAAAGACTTAGTTGTTGCCATTCTGAAATTTTATATTTCGTGGTGTCCATAAAATACATAATCCCTTCATTTTTAAGCGTTATCGTTGCAATTTCAGCTTGTTTTCTTACAGTACTTCGTCGGTCATTGATAAAACGCACAATTACTTGATAAGACTCAGTAACCTGCATCTGTGTAAGCTCTAAAATTCCCTTGGCGACCACCTCCCATCTCCAACTTTTAAGCTTCTCGTAGGCATCAAGATGAAGTCCTAAATTCTTGTAGAGATCTATTAATTGATTTTGTGCCTGACCTGAAACGTCCTTTCTCAATTCTATCAAAGTACTAGCAAGCACTTTGCGATCAAAATCATCATTCAACAATTCCCTAATATGGATTTTGTGGTCTATATAAGTGCTTTTTTCTTCTTTGGTAGCATCGTCAGTATAAAAGATAAACTCACTGATCATAGGTGACAGCTCCCTCTTCTTGTCCAAAGTTCTCCGTGAACGTTTTGTAATCTTGTTCCTGAAAAAGAAAATGCTTACGAAGAAAACAACAGCCAACACAACAAACACGATTGTTAGATCCCACAAAAGATCCGCATGGATCTTTGGAGCACTAAAAAGTGATATTGAATAGTATGTTGGGCTGTTCGTCAATTCCTATCTCTTTCTCAATTCCCGGTTTATTCGCATTATCAATTCGGCAGGACTTACTGGTTTTGAAATAAAATCATTAGCACCTAAATCAAATGCTTTCAATACATTCTCTTCATTTCCTGCTGATGAAACTATTATTATTGGTATTTCCAAACTAAGCTCATTGCGGACATAATCCACAAGCTCTAAACCAGAAAAATATGGCATCATAATATCGCTAACAATCAAATCAGGTATTTCCCTTATCAATTGTTCCTTTACTTCTTTGCCATTATTACTTAAAACCACCTCATATCCTTCCTTTTGAAGTCGATAGTTTAGTAATGAGGCCAATAGTTCATCATCCTCTGCGAGTAAAAGTTTCTTTGAATCCATCTAATCTTTCTTCTTGTTTTTAAAATCCTTTAACTCTATGTCAATAGCTTCCTCAACCAACCCATATTCTTCCAAAAAGGCAGTTTTCAATTCTTTAAGTTCCAATAGATTTTGTTCTTTTTTACTAAGCTCCTCAATTCTCAAAACAATGGTCAACAAATAATCTGCTTGCACCATCTTTAGTCCAGACTTTAATTTATGTGATGCAAAGGCAATACCTTCATAATCCTCATTTTTTAAGTGGACTGAATATGCACCAATAAATTCAATCACGTTTACTTTAAAAAGTCTAACCAGCTCTTCGAAAAAATCTAACTCACCCATACATTCTTCAATTAAGGGCTTCAGGTTTACCTTTTTCAAGTTCACATCCATTTTACTTTTCTCTTTTTCTTTTTGGATCATATCTTCATTATTTTCCAGAATTCTTACAATCTTGTTCATCAACGCCTCGGGGCTAAACGGTTTTAAGATAAAATCGTTTATTCCAAACGTACTGCAATTCTCAACTTCGTTTGCAGTTATATCTGCTGTTACGGCTATGATTGGGGTTTTTCTTAATTTTGGGTTATTGTGACCTCGTATTTTTTCTGTAATCTCAAAACCGCTCATTCCTGGCATTCTTAAATCCATGAGGATAAGGTCAATATTGTGTTCCTCTAAAAATGCAAGTCCAGCAGGTCCATCGTCGGTTATATAGGATTTACATTCCCATGATTTCAAACGTTGTTTGAATAGATGTTGGTTCATAGAATTATCCTCAAAAACCAATATCTTTTTGTTTTTTAAGGGGTTCTTGGTTTTGAATTGATCTATAACCAGGAAGTCATTTGTAGGAATTCCAGATTCATCACCTCGCTTATAGGGCAAGGTGAATTTAAACACGGTACCCGTCCCTAATTCGCTCTCAACCTCAATTGTTCCACCCAAAAGATCGATTATTTGTTTAACGATGCTCAATCCAAGACCAGAACCGCCATAATTGACAGAGGTATAACTGTCTGCTTGTTTGAAGTATCCGAATATATGCTTTAGGTTTTCTTGAGAAATGCCAATGCCGGTATCGGATATAATGAATTCTAGGTAAATATCTTTGTTCCTTTGATTTTTCAAGGATACATCCAGGATAATTTCCCCTTTTTCAACAAATTTCACAGCATTCCCAATGAGGTTCAATAAAATCTGTGAAAGCTTGGCGGGATCTCCTTTCAATATCTTGGGAATTCCGGGATCAATTTTTGATTTTAAAACAACATCTTCGCTCGTGATTAAAGTATCACAGAGGTACATTACATTATCTATGACACTGTCAAAATTAAAATCATCCTGATTTATACTTTCTAGACCTTCTGAAAGTTTGGAGTATTCCAAAAGTTCATTGATAATCCCAAGAAGAGAATGCGACGCTGTTTGAATGGCTTCTACCTTCTCCAATTGATTTTGGTTCAGATTATCTTCCTTAAGTAAATCCGTGAATCCAATAATGCCGTTGAGAGGCGTACGAATTTCATGGCTAACATTGGCTATGAGCTTAGTAACATTGTTGGTTTTGTCCTGAAAGACTAGAGGCTTATTATTTGGAACATTCTGCTCATCCGGACTAAGTCCAATCTGTTCTGAACTGGCCGGTATATGCTGAAAAATCATTTTTTCAAGACAATTCTTGAAAACTTCAAAGCTATTTTTAAGTTGAGCGCTGTCATTAGCCCTCAGTTCCTCAAATGAATAATCGTTGAGAATCGACTCAATGCTATCTAGTTGGTTAAGTAATTTTCTTTCCTTCAAAAGGGCGGTTTATTTGGGTTATTTTAACTCATTTTGCTTCTAAAATCTGTGGTTCATAAATGCCCACAAAGATTGTAACAGTTTAAAACTCTTCATAATCAGTAGTATCTGCAATAAATTGTTATCGGATTGGCCTTTTTTGTTGTCAAATTGCTTTATTTGTAGGTATAAAAAATTTAAGACATGAAATATTTGATTTATCTAGCCTCATTTTCATTATTCCTTTCTTGCGCTGAGCAAGCGAAAAAAACAGAGATGAGCGAGATTGACAGTGTTAAGGAAATACATGAAAAAGTTATCACGATTGACACTCATGATGACATCAACGTGAATAATTTTACAGCAGATAAAAACTATACACAAAGACTTCCTACTCAAGTAAATATTCCAAAGATGGAAGAAGGCGGGTTAGACGTTGCGTGGCTTATAGTTTATACTGGTCAAGATTCACTGAATGCAGCTGGTTATGAAAAGGCAAAGGCGAATGCAATGGCGAAGTTTGACGCAATCCATAGACTTTGCGAGGAAATAGCACCAGACAAAATTGAACTTGCACTTACCTCTGAAGACGTCCGACGAATTAACAAGGCTGGGAAAAAAGTGGCCATGATAGGTGTTGAAAATGCCTATCCGATTGGAGAGGACCTTTCTAATTTTGAAAAGTACCATAAACTTGGGGCTCGATATATTTCATTATCACATAATGGCCATAGCCAATTTTGCGATTCCAATACTGGTGAAGTTGATGACATATGGTTACATAATGGTTTAAGTGACTTGGGCAAAGAGGCTGTAAAAGAGATGAATAGACTTGGAATAATGATTGATATCTCTCATCCATCCAAGGAGTCCATCGTCCAAATGATAGAGCTGTCCAAAGCTCCAATTATTGCTTCACATTCATCTGCTAGAGCTTTATGTGACCATAGTAGAAACCTAGATGATGAACAGCTGAAAATGCTAAAAGAAAATGGTGGGGTTGTTCAAACCGTTGCATTCACTTCTTATGTGAATACAGAAAAAAGCGATAAACTTTCCGCTTATATGAAAGAGGTATATGCTAAAATAGCAGATTCATTAGGCATAAAGATGTATGAAAGATCCGAACTTGGAGCACTAAGTGCGGATGAAAGAAATGCATTCTATCAGAATTATGTCAAAATCAAGGACATGGGCAAAGAAATGGTGGCCAGTCGCCCAGATGCCCCAGAAGGAGTAAATGTTGCTGACTTTGTAGACCATATCGATTATATGGTGAAATTGATTGGGATAGACCATGTAGGAATCAGTTCTGATTTTGATGGCGGTGGCGGAATCGAAGGATGGTCAGATGCTTCTGAAACAATGAACGTAACGGCAGAATTGGTTAAAAGAGGTTATACAGTAGAAGAAATTGAAAAACTTTGGGGCGGGAACCTTTTAAGGGTTTTAGACGAAGTACAGGCCATAGCTGCAGAACTTTCAAATAACTAGGTCCAAGGTCAAAATGGCTTAGGCGGTGAATCTCCCACTAGCGTTTTTGGTGTTATCAAATCACAACCAAGTTTTTGATTTAATTTAGGGATGATGTACGCTGACAATAAGGGTGATGCCAATTCTAAATTCTGATGTACAAAAAAGTGAAGGTGTTTTAAGCCCTGTTGTTGCCATTTGCAAAGCCTATCTACCCAATCATCAAGTCTTGAGTAATCGCTCGCATGATTGGCTCCAACATATCTAATAAAAGCCTCGTCATTTGTAAGTCGCATGTGCATTAAATCTCTTCTGCCAGCAGTGTCGACCAGAACATTGGAAATATTATTCTCTTCCAGTAAATGATAAAGTTCTTGCGATACCTTATCATCTGTAAACCAATCTGTATGCCTAAATTCCATAGCCAATCTAAATTCCTTTGGCCAATATTCAACAAAGCGCACTACTCTATCCCAGTTTTTAGGGCCAAAATTACCATGCATCTGTAAAAAGATGGTTCCTAACTTTTCTTTTAGGTTGGAAGTTACATTTAAGTATTCGTCCAAAATAGGGTATGCTTGGTCATTCAGTCTTCTTAGATGGCTCACATTTTGTACTATTTTCGGAAAAAACTTGAAATTTTCAGGGGTCTTATCGTACCATTTTGTATACTGTTCGCCTGGGAATATGCGGTAAAAAGTGGCATTCAACTCAATACAATTAAACTGGGTCGAATAATATTGTAATTCATCTTTGGTACCCCGGGGATAAAAGTTCTTGAGATCTTGTCTGTTCCACTTTGCACAACCAACGTAGACTTGAAGAGGTTTGTTGGTTTTATGCTTCGACAAAACCACCTCAGTATCTGGGTGATCCGATGGGATGGAAAAATCAATCAGTTCTGGATGCTCTACTTTTCCAAATTTCATAGTCCTAAAACTAACAATAAAAGAATTATACTAGAAAATATAAGAAAACCATTACGCCCTTAGGCTCAATAACCTTGTTCATAACCTCGTTAAAAACTATAAACAGAAAAAATAATGCTAATTAATTAATGAATTACCTTTAATAAAACTTCGTGATATGTGTGATAGGTCCCATAGTCTTTTACAAATACGTCCACAGATTTTAAACGCCAAAGTCAATGATCTTATGAGTTTGGACGAACAGTTTCAGAACAAGACCCTTAGGCCAATTATTAAGCTCCAAAACGAGCTGTTGGTTGCTGCATTTCAAAATTACATTTCCAAGCACAAGAACAAATTCTATGAGTTAAGCGTTGAGAACCAGTTGAATTATATAGAAAATGCTATTCAGAAGGACATAAAATTTCGAAATTCCTTAAAAGGTATGGTCATTGGACAATTTACTTCTGAGGAATATGAAAACTACATAAAAAACTCCTCAGCGCTGAACAAGAGAATGATGAATATGGTCATTGATCGATTAAAGAATCAAATTCAAATTTTTGCGGAAATAGAACTAATCCAATAACGACTCTCCATTTAAGTTAGTTGTAAGCACATCACTCATTAAATCAAAATAAGGCCTTATTGCCTTGAATGAATCGTCAATTTGCTTGGCAAAATTCGAGGACAAAACTTCTTTATCAGTGAACTTACGAACAAAGATGTATTGTTTCTTTTTTATAAGATCAATGTTTTCATGTTCCTTATTGAAACCTTTTGGAGCAGTTTTCACTTCATCACCGACCAAATCTCCCCAGTTGGCCTTGAATTTCTTAGTACCTATAACCTTTCTAAACTCATCGGCATCCAACTCCAGTTCCTTTCGAATACGTAGCAAATCCTCTTTATTAGGCTCCCAAAAACCTGTGGCAATAAAACTATCACCAGGCTTCAGATGAATATAATAACCACCTCTTAATCGTGCTCCTGCCCTAGCAAATGAGCCCCCGAAATGAGCTTTATACGGTGTTTTATCCTTCGAGAACCTAACATCTCTGTATATTCGGAAAATCTTCATTTTCTCAATTTCATCATGTAGTTTTAAATTGTCCATAGCAGACGAATAAAAAGCTTTGACATCAGTTTCCAAGCTCTTAAACCTCACCTTGTTTTCAGCAAACCATTCCCGAGTATTGTTTTTCTCCAATTCTTTTAAAAATTGAAATACTTCTTTAGTAATTATTGGCTTTAGCATACGACTCAACTGTGATTATTTTAAGCTAAAGTTAACCAAATGGAATAAACTCCTTTTAAAATTATAGTTAATTTTGATTTTGAAATCATAGACCAATGGACCATCAATCGATTATTAAAAGTATTCAACAACATAAAAAACAGCCTAATCTAAGGTATGCTTTAAAGGAAAAGGTAGAGGTATTTACAACTCATCTTTTTTACACCCTATTTGATATTGACACTCCTGTTGCCGACAATCTTAAAAAATTGGAGATTGAATTTACCGAGCTAACAGATTTAGCATGCTGGGAGACAACAAAACCTTGTGGAAAGATTTGGGAACGTTACCTATCTTCTTTGCCGGCGGTTTTGGAAAGTCTTAATCTAGATGCCGAAGCCATAGTGAACTGTGATCCTGCCTCACTATCAATTGAGGAAGTATACATGGCATATCCTGGTTTTTATGCCATTGCGATATATAGATTAGCCCACGAACTTTATAAAGAAGGATTTCCTCTTGTACCGCGTTTAATGACCGAATATGCACATGGTAAAACCGGTGTGGACATTAACCCTGGTGCCCAAATCGGAAAATCGTTCTTCATTGACCATGCAACAGGTGTAGTTATAGGGGAATCAGCAATCATTAAAGACAATGTTAAAATATATCAGGGTGTAACCTTAGGAGCTCTTTATGTTAATAAGGAATTGCAACAAACCAAAAGACACCCCACTATTGAAGACAATGTTACAATATATGCAAATGCCACAATCCTTGGAGGCGATACCATAATTGGGGCAAATAGTACTATTGGTGGTAATGCTTGGGTGACTTCATCGGTCCCTGCTAATTCAACGGTGTTCCATACCCCAGAGATAAAAATAAAAACTGCAACGAATGTCTAATTCCATCCTTGACCTAATAGGCAATACTCCCTTAGTGGAATCAAAGGTTGTCAATACAAACCCCAAAGTGAAACTTCTTTTCAAAATGGAAGGTCATAATCCTGGAGGAAGTGTCAAGGATCGTGCCGCCTATAATATGATAAGCGAAAGACTTGCAAGCGGAACTATATCAAAAAATTCAAAACTAATTGAAGCCACAAGCGGTAACACTGGAATAGCGTTGGCTATGATTGCTGGAATCTACGGATTGGATATTGAATTGGTCATGCCTGAAAACTCCACAAAAGAACGCGTACAAACAATGCGAGCTTATGGGGCCAAGGTGACACTTACCCCAACAGATGTTGGAATCGAAGGCGCGAGGGATTATGCTGAGGCAAAGGTTAATAACGAAGGTTTCGTATCCTTAAACCAATTTGCCAATGACCACAATTGGATGGCGCATTACAAAACCACCGGACCCGAGATTTGGAAAGATACCAGTGGCGAAATAACCCATTTTGTTTCTGCCATGGGTACAACTGGTACTATCATGGGGACTTCTACCTATCTAAAGGAACAAAATCCTGAGGTTCAGATTGTAGGGGTACAACCCACAGATGGTTCAAAAATTCCTGGGATTCGAAAATGGCCCAAAGAATATCTACCAAAAATCTTTGACCCAAAAAAAGTAGATAAGGTCATTGAAGTCAGTGATGTTGAAGCCCGTGAGATGGCCAAAAGATTGGCAAAGGAAGAAAGTATTTTTGCAGGAATAAGCAGCGGTGGTGCTGCGGCAGCTGCAGTAAAACTTGCCAACACCCTAGATTATGGTACTATTGTCTCCATTATTTGTGACCGAGGTGACAGGTATCTTTCCTCAGATTTATTTGATTGATTTATTCCAGTGCCTCCTCGATTCCTTTTGAAAATGTCTTAAAATCAACAAGATTATTGTGCCCACCGCACTCGATGGTAAAAAGTTTTTTTGAGTTATGGGGAATTGCATCATACAATTTTTTTCCCGATTCATAAGGCACCACAGTGTCATTAGTACCATGAAAAACAGTGATGGGACAGCTCACATTTTGTATAAATTCATAGGATAAAATCTTGTATTTCAACAACCAATCAAGAGGTAAAAACGGAAAACGGTTTCTTGCAACTTCCAAAAGACTATAGTATGGCGTTTCCAACACTAACCTGATTGGGTTATTGGTTGAGGCCAGCTTAGTGGCTAACCCTGTCCCTAAAGACCTTCCATACAATGTTATTTTTGATTCCTCATAATGCCTCAATGCATACTCATAAAATAATTGTGCATCATTATGCAAAGCCAATTCACTCAATTTACCAGTGCTCTTTCCATAGGTGCGATAATCCATTACCAAAACATCGTAACCCTTATCAACAAATGAAGATGTTATCTTTCCCCAGCGTGATAAATCGCCAGCATTACCGTGAAAGTAAAGGATTAACCCTTTTGGGTTAACTTTCTTAAAATGAAGGGCATTAAGAACTGAGCCATCGTCTGTTTTTAAGTTTAACTCTTCAAAATTATGTGAGAAAGAATATTCATAATCCTGAGGCAACTTCGTTGGAAGAAAAATTATTTTCTCTTGTAAAAAATAGAGCATAAGAGTAATTAAAACATAAAGAAAAAGTAAAACTTTGATTGTTTTTTTAAACTTTCGCATTACTACGTTTTGAAGAATGACGAACATTTATACTTGAACCTTTCAAATCTACTTCTTTTGGTCTTGTGAGAATAATTTCTGAGAGCATTTTATGATAATCGGGGAAAGTATTCAAGTTTTTGTGTCCTCCACCTATCACAGTATACAAACGAGTGTATTTTGGTTTTATCTTAGAGAGTTTTACACTGGTTTTATATGGAATTAATCGATCATCTGTTCCATGGATGATATGTATAGGACAATTCACGTATTTTAACCATTTGTATGTGGGCATGGGAAACTTCAAAAGTAATGATAAAGGCATAAAAGGAATGTACTTCTTGGCTACCTTGCTCAAACTATAATAAGGGGCATCCAATATCAACATTCTAGGGTTATTCATAGATGCCAGTTTTGCAGCAAAACCAGAGCCCAAAGAACGCCCATAAAGAATTATATATTTTTCAGGAGTATGTTCCTTGATTTTATCGTAAATCATTTGAAGGTCCCTTTTTATGGCTTTTTGGGTTCGTGTACCCGTGCTTTTGCCAAAACCACGATAATCAACCATCAATACATCATAACCATGTCGCGTAAAGTCCACAGCGAATTTACCCCAGCCTTTGATACTCTTTGAGTTTCCTTTTAGATAAAAAACAACACCTTTGGGTTCTTTTGATTTGAATCTAATACCGTTGATTATTGCCCCATCTCTCGTTTCTACATTATATTCCTCAATCTCCTGGTTCTCGTAATGAAATTCAAAATCCTTGTGAAGTTTTTCAGGCTTAAACATCAGGTAATCCTGTAAAAAATAAAGCAGAACACTTATACCCAGGTAAATACCCAAAATCAGAAGTGAAATATAAACCCAATACGGCATGCATTAATGTTTAGCAACAATGTACAAAAAAAATACGCTTTCGTTAATCCAAGTCCAGACGGTTCAAGAGTAACCCTGAGCCCGGCGCAACATAAGTCAATTCTATTGATTCGGGATTGGACAAGGAATTCTCTATATCTGCGAATAACAATTCCCCCTTACCCAATTGAATGAGCGCACCCATCATCATTCTTATTTGATAGCGCATAAAACCAGGCCCTTCTACTCGAAATGCATATGATTTTTCTGGAAAGAAATTTGCCTGTAATATCTTATTTTCGATTATTTCACAACTAGTTATGGTTCGCTTTTTATGTGCATTGTTTTGCGCTTTTACTGTATAGACCGATAAATCGTGGGTACCAACATATAGACTCGCTGCTTTTTTCATCAGTTCTAAATCGAGTTCATCCAAAACATTGGTAATGAAAGGTGAACTATAAGGGTGATTCTTACTTCCATAGGAAAAGAGATAAACATACTCCTTCACTTTGGGATCTTGAATAATATTGAAATCCTCATTTACCTCTTTAATAGACATTACTCTAATGTCAGACGGCAAGTTTTTGTTAAACAACCCAATAAATGCTTCAAAATCAGTAAGTGGTTCATTAATAAAGAGTTCAAAGGCAGCATCAAGGGCAGAAACCTTAGAATCTGTACGACCAGCACTCAATATTTTAAACTCTGAATTCGGCAGTATAAACTTTAAGGTTTTCGTGATCATACCTTCTACAGTTTTCTGTCCAGGTTGTTTTTGCCAACCGCTGAACCTGAAACCTAAGTACTGTAGTTTGATGACGTAATAGAACCGCTGTTTTTTCATAGTTGCTATTTTCGTCAAAATTACTGCATTAAACCATTTCAAGTAAATTTTGTACTTTGAAAGCATTAATCAACTAAACATTTTATTATGACAAACAGTGGTATAACAAAACCGCCCGTGTGGTTTTGGATAGTAAGTGCACTTGCACTTATTTGGAATTTAATGGGAGTCCTGGCTTACTTAGGGCAGGCATATATGAGTATTGAAGATTTAGAAAAAATGTCACAGGCTGAGCGGTTACTCCACGAATCCCAACCTGTTTGGGTTACTGGAGCTTTTGCAATTGCAGTGTGGGCCGGTTTAATTGGCTGCATCGCATTGTTACTTAGAAAAAAATGGGCGAAACCTGTACTATTAATTTCACTTCTTGGGATCTTAGGCCAAATGACGTATATGTTCTTTTTAAGTAACACTTTTGAAGTAATTGGCTCTGATAAGATGGGAATGCCCATTATGATAATTATTATAGGTATTGCATTAGTATTATTTGCGAAAAGCTCAATCAAAAAAAGCTGGATATCTTAACAAGTTTAAGAGCAATTTAAATGAAGTGTGGCTAGGTCAGAAGTGACTTTGACCACACTTTTTTCTATGTTCCCAACATTAAATGTTTTTCATCGATTTATTTAAATAAAGGAAAGTTGGTAGCGTTTTAAGATTTGAACCAGGGTTCCCCCAAATCCTTGAAACCTACTTAGAATGAAGTTGATTTTACGAATAATATCGTGGAAAAGTGGTCTTTTACTGTCTGTGGTAGTTTTACTTTTGTTGATAGTTTTTAGTTTTTACGGTCTTTATACCAATAAATTCTACTTCTTCAAATTTGACAACTACATCTTCCCTTTACTAACATTTTTGCATTTCACCTATTTATATGCTATCTGGTTTAAAATCAGGGAACAAGAAGGTCCTGATCCACAAATGCGTAATTTGGAGTTTGCATTGTATATCATTTTTTTCATTTATATCTATAAGTTTATTGACACACTCTTTATTTTATTGAGCTATACTGATTTCGAAAGTCAAGTCATTCCTGCAACGTTCATTCCATTTGGTATTGTCATTCTCTTTTTATACTTCATGCTATTGGCATTGACATTGATAATGTTTAAGCACAGAAAGGCAATAATTGGTACTTATAGATTTGACAATGTTAATGACCAAATAGACACTTGGGAATAGTTGCAATCTAAAAAAAGCTCCCACATTATGCCAGAGCTTCTTCCAAACCAACCTTCAAAACAAAACATTTTAATTAGACTCTATCATCACTTTTACAAGATTATAACCAATTCTTAAATCTCCATACTCTGCAACGCCTTCAGATGAAGAGATTGCACCTTTTCCAAACTGAACATCATATATTTCTGTAACTCTGCGAACCGTTGTATCATCATCTGCCGCATCAGTATTGGGCCCTGTTTGAAATGAAGCTGATTCATCCACATTCATTCCTCTTGAGTTGCTTCTCCTTTCTTAACCCTATTTCATTTAAGAAATAGGAGTTAAACACAATGAGAGAGAATCATTGTCATTGAAAAGATGATACTCCCTCAGTTACAGTTTACAACTATTCATTAACTCTTGTTACGTTTCCACTTGGAAAAGATTCTAAGTTCAATTGAAAGAGGTATGATTCCGGTGCCGTATCATTTCCTGATATCGCTACCAATGGTTTTAGCACAAAAGGTTCTGGACTATTGTCTGGTACCGGTTCAATACTAATTACAACCGTTCTTCCACGAATATCAAGAGGAAAAGTCTCTCCCGCAGGTGCATTAAGAAAGAAGTCCTCTCCTGGAAGTGGGGGTCCCAAATTCTCAGTACCTCCAAAACTCGACGCGGAACCAGCATTATCATCCATTACATCAAAAGAAGTAAATGTTCCAGTGGAAAGTGGCCCTGCATCACCAACGACCCAACCTTCGTATGCCCAACCTGTTGGTAATGTTGGCAAAACGAAATTAGCCCCAGGAGGCATACCCGGTAGACCAAACCAAATACCGTTTTGATCATTTCCATTGTTCGCCGAGCCTACTGGTTCATCTGTTGGGCTGCGTAAAAAGAAACTTCCAGAAGCACCACTAAAGTCACCAACCCCAGGCATTACATTGGAAGCTATGACAGCGGAATTTCCTGAAAAGTCACCAGCAATCAGTTTTTGATAGGATGGAGCGGGATCCGAATCTGGATTTGGTTCAATAGTCAAAACAAATTTATGCGCATTTGCCAACAAAACTGAATCAACTTCAAATGAGCTTTTTGAAAGTGAACCAGAGTCATTAACAGAAAAAATCCCTGTTGATTGAGGAGCTCCGTCAACAACGATCCAACCTTCATACAAATAATCAGGACCTAGATTTTCCAAACCATTAAGATTAAAGTCCAAGGTCGCCATTTTTGCTATATCGGCACCATCCTGACCATCTACGCCATCTTGACCATCAGCACCGTCTTGACCATCTATACCGTTTATGCCATCCAAACCATCTTCGCCATCACTACAGGACGATAATGTACAGAGCATAATCATAGTTAATAAAGTAAACAGATTTCTTACATGTTTCATATACCTTTTGTTTTTAGGATTACACGACAAACTAACAAGCATTAAATAACAGGAGAATCACAAAATGATAAACTTTTAGTAACTCGTTGTAAGGATTTTGTGATGAGTTCAACTACATAAGACATGCAGACACTTGGAAGTATCATGGTTTACTTACAAAACAGGCTTCTTTGTTTATATCTTTTCATTGTGATAGTTATGTGATATCTTTTAACTTCATTCGTAGTAGACAATTATGAAAAACATTCTTATCATAGAAGATGATCCGGAGATTATAAAGCTTCTAGAAATTCATCTCACCGATTTAATCTATACAACAGCCAAGGCAATGGATGGACAACAGGGTTTGAATATGGCCTTGGAAAATAATTATGATCTTATTCTCTTGGATTTAACCCTACCAACACTGGATGGGGTAGAAATATGTAAAAAACTTAGGGCTGTAAAGAATACACCAATTATTATGCTTACAGCTAAATCTGAGGAGATAGACAGGGTACTTGGTCTTGAGATAGGTGCAGATGACTATATCACCAAACCTTTTAGTATCAGAGAGTTATTGGCAAGAGTGAAAGCAGTATTAAGAAGAACTGATATTAAAGAAACTAAAAAAGAAAACACTGCCTCAATACATGCTGAAGGCTTGTTTATTGATATAGATAAAAGAAAAGTTCTATTGGAGGATGACAAGATTGAACTTAGCCCGAAAGAATTTGAACTCTTGGTATTAATGGCTTCAAATCCTGGAAGGAATTACACAAGGACGGAGTTACTGAACATTATCTGGGGATACAATTTTGAAGGATATGAGCATACGGTCAATTCGCATATAAATCGGCTGCGCGCAAAAATTGAATCAGATATGACACACCCCACTTTTATACTTACGACATGGGGTGTAGGATATAAATTTAATGAAGACATTTTATTATGAGTTCAGGAAACACATTAACGCCAAGATTGGTCAAAAAGTTATGGCTGGCCTTTATACTACTTATCGTAGTCATGGGAACTTCATATATTATGGTTACTGGGTATTTTGCCAACAAGCATAGTGAGGCAACAGCCCAAATAGTCAATGCCAATCTCGCCAATCACCTCATAGAAGAAAAATTCAATGGTGCATCCCCTTTTTTAGAAGATGGTAATGTAAACAAGGCTTTGTTCGGGGACCTAATGCACGATATGATGGCCGTAAACCGCAGTATAGAGGTTTATCTATTAGATAAAAAGGGAGAGATTCTGTATTCGGTGGTTCTTGACCATAGTGATGGGTCTGAGGCAAAAAAAGTATCCTTGGCTCCTATACAATCTTTTATTGAAACAAATGGTGAGCAACATATTTTAGGAGATGACCCAAGAAATCCGGATAAGCAAAAAATATTCTCTGCTGCACCATTCGATATTTCAGGAAAACAAGGATTTATCTATATAATACTGGCAGGACAAGAATTACAACTGGCAAATGACAATTTAATTGGTCGGTTTTATTCAAATCTTGGAATTGGAGCCTCACTGCTATCCATACTTTTTGCAGGTCTCATAGGGTTTTTGAGTATTTGGTTCTTAACCAAAAACCTAAGACTAATGACTGGGACCGTACGTAGATTTCGAGAAGGGGATTTAGAGGCGCGTATCGAAAATCCAAAAGATTCAGATATTGAAGTGTTTGCAAACACCTTTAATGAGATGGCAGATACCATCGTAGGAAATATAGATAAGATGAAATCTGTAGATCTGCTAAGACGAGAACTTATTGCCAATGTTTCGCACGACCTCAGAACGCCACTGGCCGTTTTAAAGGGGTATATAGAAACCCTTCAAATTAAAAATGATACACTCTCTGAGAGAGAAAAACAGGAGTATTTGCAGATTACCCATGATAATGTTGATAAATTATCTAAATTGATCAATCAATTGTTCGAGTACTCAAAACTTGAAGCTGAACAGATTACCCCGGTAAAAGAACCCTTTTCAATAACTGAGTTGTCACATGACCTTATCGCCAAATTTGAAGTGTTGGCGCAAAAGAAAGACATACGTTTGCGACTGAACAATCCTGAAGAGAATTGCATGGTATATGCCGATGTAAGCCTTGTGGAGCGTGCTTTGCAGAACCTCATTGAAAATGCAATAAAATACACCGAACCAAAAGGTGAGGTCACCTTGTCATTGAACCATATCAACGATCAGATTGAAATAAATATCACGGATACCGGGGCAGGAATTGCAAAAAATGAACAACCATTCATCTTTGATCGCTATAAGCAAGTAAACAAAAACACTAAAAAACAAGGTTACGGGCTAGGCTTGGCAATTGTTAAAAAAATAATGGATTTACACGATACAACCATCACAGTTTTAAGTAAACCCAAAGAAGGTAGTTCCTTCATTTTTAACCTGCCCGCATATCAATTATGATGGGAAATTGATTGCAGTGAAAAGGAAAGCCCTTCCAAAATTGGAAGGGCTTTTTTTTATTATAGATCGTTGATATAACTACCGTAAAGATCTTTAAATTGGTATCCTTCCGAAAACCGATGTTTGCTCAATTTTTTATAAGCGACAAGACCCCATAACAACAACTCTTTTAAAAAGTAACTGTCTGTTTTTGAAACATCTGGCTGAAACGTTTTAATCAATTGATTTAAAGGTGGAATATCATCCAAAGCCCTTTTATATTCAGCATCAGTATACTCGTCTTCCAATTCAAATCCTTCACTTTGAAAAAACCAAGAGGTCAATTCATCATACGGACTCTCGGCGTCCTTGCGTTCCAATTTATCTATTTTAGGAAAGTATTGTGGAAAGATAGATTTTACAGCTTCATCAATTAGAATAGATGCAACAATATCTGCCCCCTCCTGCTCTCCTTCATATACCAATTCAATCTTTCCTGTTATTGCAGGAATAACGCCAATAAAATCGCTTAGCCTAACCGTTGTGCTATCAGCTCCTGAAAGTAATGTCCTGCGTTCCGCCGTACTTAGCAGATTCTCAAAAGCAGTTATACTTGTTCGTGCACTAACACCACTTTTAACATCTACATATTCACTATCACGGGCTTCAAAACTTATTTGCTCTAATAAATCCTTGGCAATTTCAGGAACATAAACACCTTCAATCTGTCGATTATCCAAATTTGATTCTTGTTCGGTTATCTTCTTGGCTGTTGAAATATCATCTGGATAATGCGTTAAAATCTGAGAACCAATTCTATCTTTCAATGGCGTTACAATACTTCCCCTATTCGTGTAATCCTCCGGATTTGCTGTAAATACGAACTGTAAATCCAATGGCAACCGCAATTTGAATCCACGAATTTGAATATCACCCTCTTCCAGGATATTGAATAAGGATACTTGTATTCGAGATTGTAAATCAGGCAATTCATTGATTACGAATATACAGCGATTGGCACGTGGGATCATCCCAAAATGTATCACTCGGTCATCAGCATAGGATAGCTTTAGATTGGCTGCTTTTATAGGGTCTACATCGCCTATTAAATCAGCAACAGTTACATCCGGAGTAGCCAGTTTTTCATAAAAACGGTCCGTTCGAGGCAGCCACGATATCGGGGTTTTATCTCCTTTTTCCTTTATCAATTCCTTGGCATACCTCGAAATAGGTTTTAAGGGATCATCATTGATTTCAGAGCCTTGGACAATTGGAATGAATTCATCCAACAAACCAACCATCAATCGCGCCAATCGGGTTTTTGCTTGTCCTCGTAAACCCAACAGATTAATATTATGTCGTGAAAGGATGGCACGTTCCAATTCAGGAATAACCGAATTTTCATAGCCCCAAACCCCTTCAAAGGTTGCTACGCCATCCCTAATATTCGAAATTAGGTTAGTGCGTAACTCATCTTTTATACTTTTACTTTGATAGCCTGCTTTTTTAAGCGCTCCCAAAGTGTTTATCTTTTTTATATCCAAATTCATAATCCTATCTATTTCTTAATGCTTAATCGAATTTAATTATTAGTACTTACCTCATTTTTGTCAAAAACCATTATGGTTTGCTTCATTTTAATGGGTTGTTTTATTCGTACCCGTATTTTTTGATATTCCCATTCCCCGTTGACTTTAAAAGCCACGAGGTCCATTTTTGAACGTATTTTTTTTATTTCTTTATCTCCAGTAACATCGATTGTTATTGCCACAGAATCACCTCCCTTTGAATAAAACACAGAGCCATTGAGCATATCCAGACCTCCTGTAGCTTCCAATTCGCCCAAAAGATTCAATACTTTGGAATCTTTCTTTGTTATCTCAAAGGCCCCTTGACATACTTCGGGCTCGGCATATGCTTTTACTAAATACATGATGTTCATGGGTAATTCTGACGGCAAACTCCATATAAACAAAAAGAACAGCACACCTCCGGCCATAAAGAACCTATTTCTTTTACGCTGCCACCATTTAATTCTTCCAGTTTTCAAATTAATCCCAGTTTACCTCGTACTTTATTTAAGTCTTCGTTTCCGATTCGCTTCATAATCCTCAAAAATCATTTCCCCCAATCCAGATAAGCCTGTGAAGAATGCCTTGCCTTTATTGGCTTCAGTGAATTGACGAACAAACTGCCTTAAATATGGGTCTTGGGCAATCATAAAAGTCGTAATTGGAATATGGAGTTTTCGTGCTTGACTTGCCATATTGTAGCATTTCTCAACAATATACTCGTCCAAACCAACACTGTTCTTATAATAGGTACCATCTGGCATTCGCAAGCAACTGGGCTTACCATCGGTGATCATGAATATCTGCTTGTTAGTGTTTCGCTTTCTACGAAGCATATCCATAGCCAATTGCAATCCGGCTACCGTATTAGTATGATAAGGACCCACTTTTAAATACGGCAAATCTTTGATTGGTATAGGCCATGCATCATTTCCGAACACTAAAATATCCAAGGTGTCTTTTGGGTAACGTGTGGTAATCAATTCTGCCAAAGCCATGGCGACTTTCTTGGCAGGTGTAATACGGTCTTCTCCATACAAAATCATGCTATGACTAATATCAATCATCAGTACCGTACTCATTTGCGCCTTAAAATGGGTGTCTTCTACAACAAGGTCGTCTTCCGTCAATGAAAAATCGCCCACACCATTGTTAATTTGAGCATTTTTAAGACTTTCAGTCATAGAAATATGTTCTAGCCCGTCACCATATCTATATTCCCTAAAATCACCTGTATGTTCGTCACCACGACCTGTTTTATTCGTACGATGGTTACCTGCGCCACTTCGTTTTAACTTACCAAATATCTGGTCCAACGCCCGTTGCCTGAGCATACGTTCCATTTTGGCCGTAATGGATATTGACCCTCCGCCATCTTCGCCTTCATCACCTTCTCCACCACCATCTTCAAACTCTTCTCGTATATAGCCTTTTGCCTTTAGATCTTCGATAAAGTCTTCAATGGTATAATTCTCATCGGTCAATTCATATTCCTTGTCCAATTCGCGCAACCAATCAATGGCTTCGTCAAAATCACCCGAAGTATGCGTAATGAGTTCCTGAAAAATATCGAAAAGTTTATCGAAAGGTGTTTGTTCCGGTGCTTCGTAGGGCGTAAACCGAAACCCTTTTCTCGTCGTCATAGCCATCTTATAAAAATAAGACAATTAACCAAGGCCATATGGTGTTTTATATAAAACTTAACGTAGCATAAAAACTTGAGTGTAATCAAAAAAAGGAAAAAACTATCTTGTTTAATAACCTTGTACAGGATAGATACCGATTAATTCTTGTTAACCCTGTACGTTATTCGTCTATTGGAAATAATCGTGTTTACCTGATAAGTTAAGGTTGCGGTAATCGAAGTCGTTGTATCACAAACGAAAGCTGCATTCGTCAATACAACCCGATATTGGTTGCCGTTATCAGATGGGCCTGTATTGGCTAGCACCAAGGTCCCTGTTGTTGTACCACTGTGTATTCCGGTATCGGTCAAATCAACCCAACTTACTCCATTAAAAAGTTGCCATTGATAACCACTTACATCTGTAGCAACAACAGAAATCGCGGTACTACAACCTGGGCAAATAACAGGACCACTGGGTTGAGTGGATATCGAAGGGGCCGCTGAGGCCTCCTGGAAATCATAGATGCCATTAGTATTATTATCATCTGGAGCAGTATAACCATCAATTACACTTGTTCCTGTTACCAAACCAGTACTACTCACTGTTGTGGGTAATGTGGCTAAAATTCCATCACTATTGTTATCGGTGAACCCCGATTCAGTAACATCATTACAAGAATCATTGTCCGCATCCAACTCATACGGGTCATAAATACCATCGGTATCTGAATCACGTATTGTATACGTTAAATCAGCATAGGGCATATCATTATTTTCAATCGAACTAAAGAGTCCGTTGTTACCAAAAGTTGAGGCAACACCGTCAATAATTCCGTCATTATTTGCGTCATTAACACCAGATTCATTTAAAACTCCTGCCTCTACTATATCATAGATTCCGTCATTATCAGAATCCAAGTCTAGGCTATTCAATACACCATCCCCATCAGTATCGCATAATGCACTAACAAAAAGAACACCAGTGAATCCCTCAGGACCTGGCCCTGACTGATTTGTAACGGTAAAAACATTATTCGCACCTGGAACCCAAGTAATGGTATTAAAAGGTGTTCCAGCTTCAGCTTGCATTATCTCCAAGGTTGTTGAAGAAGAAGTTCGCGTTCCGTAGAATGAAACTGACCCTGTTTCATCAATGATTAAACGAAGACGTGGCAGTCCATTGGAATTCGCAACCCATGGACTACTTATAAAGGCATTGTCTGACTGAAAACGAAAATATTCTTCACCTGCGCCCAAAGCCCCATTTTCAAATTCTAAAATTGAGGGATGAACAGTTGTACCATTTATATCAAGTTGAAATGAATTATCCATTGAAGAAAAATCCAAACGTAGATATCCAGAATCTGTATGGTTTAAAACCACGGTTCTCGTGCCCACATCTTGCGAAAGCAAAAACGTCGTATTGGCTGTTGTACAGTATTCTTCCTCATCGGTCATACCATCATTGTCATCATCTAAATCCACATCATCAAAAATTCCGTCTCCATCAGAATCAGGAGCTGTTGTGGCAGTAATGATAAAATTGTCAATATACGCACGATCATTACTGGCATTCCAGTTTCCTCCTCCCTTAATAAAGCGAATAGTAGTATTTGCAGATATATAGGTCGATATATCTTGATTAAAATTTCCTGTAGTTGAACCTGTTATAGTTGTTAATGTTGTGAATGTAGTACCATCACTTGAGGCCTGTATAGCAAGTGTTTCACCACTTTCTAAACTTGATGTGCGCCAATTGAATGTAAGAACCGCGCCGGTCGCGGTAGAAAGATTTGCCGTTCTTCTAATATTGTGTGATGTAAGACGATGGAAT
Source organism: Maribacter sp. HTCC2170 (assembly GCF_000153165.2). Lineage (NCBI taxonomy): Bacteria > Pseudomonadati > Bacteroidota > Flavobacteriia > Flavobacteriales > Flavobacteriaceae > Maribacter > Maribacter sp. HTCC2170. The sequence continues at coordinate 2,782,316 of NC_014472.1, read as the reverse complement.
CGCAACTCGTTGCCGGTTATTCTTATTCTCCCGTTTGATGCCGAATTATCGTCATTTGATTCTATCCAATTTGTCGCGAAGTTGGTATTGCCATTATTATTGGAATAGGAAACCGACGAAAAAGTATCGGAATAGGTATCCTGTCCGAAAAAAGAAATCGAATACAAAAACAGAATCAAAAATAGATAAGGGGTCTTCATCGCTGATCGCTAATATACTCTTATCCCAAAACCCCACATTACTATTGTTGTATATAGGTCATTTTGTGTTGCAAAACATGCTTTTAGAACTGAATTGTAGGATGGAAACACCTCTAAAACACAGAGGTCCGATTAAATATCCCTGAAAGATTATCAAAAAATATTCACGTAATTTAGTTCTCCTTATGCCACAAGAAAATCATCAAGGCCAATTTTTTGGGTTTCTAAATACTCCACCCCTTTGGGAAAAGGAACAGTTTGGAATACAACAGTTCGATTTTCCGGATCTAGATTTGGCATCTTTTGTTCCATCTCACATTCCCAATACAATTCGTTTGGGCCATCAAATGGAATATGTCTTTAAACAATTGATGGAGCAATCTGAAACCTATGACCTGCTGCTACATAATCTTCCCATTAAAAGAGAAAAGAGAACTATTGGAGAAATAGATTTTGTTCTCAAAGAGCAAACCTCAGAGAAACTGACCCATGTAGAACTCACGTATAAATTCTATATCATTGATCCAGAAGTTGGGGAAGCTATTCATCAATTGATCGGTCCTAATAAGCTTGATAGCTTCTTTGCCAAAATGCAAAAAATAAAGCACAAACAATTTACATTATTACATGCTGAAGATGGCGTAAAAGCCTTGGAGCAACATGCAATTGACCACACACAAATTGAACATCAATGTTGCTACAAAGCCCAATTGTTTAAGCCGTATGGTGAATCCAAAAGCAATATAAATCCATTGAACAATTTATGTATTGTAGGATTTTGGTTAGGATTTGAAACGTTTAGGGGAAGTGATTTTCAGCATTATGAATTCTACATTCCCAATAAATCCAGTTGGGTCATTGCCCCGCATAATGATGTTGAATGGAGCAACCATTCCGAAATTAATACGGCGATACAACTGCAAATGTTCAAAGAAAATTCACCCATGGTTTGGATGAAAAAATCGGAAACGGAATTTGAGAAGTTTTTTGTGGTCTGGTGGGATTAAGAATAACAAGCCTAGAGGCAAAAGACCTTCCTTTTACCTCCAAGCTCGCACTCCGCTCCTACTCAACCGTATAGCTCACTTTGTTCACCTCAGTAAGTCTAAAATACCCATGGGCATAGTTATCCGGATTAGTGGCATTCACACAGTTTCCTTTTACTGATACGGGTGTGGCCTCAAAAAGTCCTACACCACCAATTTGGTCTATAAGTATTTCCATATAATTCTTGTAGGCCTCCGAGATACCATACATCTCAATAGCAACAACATCATCGGGTTGTAAGGACTCGTTTTTATCTGTATCCTCATCATCTTCCAATTCGTACCACCAATCAATTTCATTGCCATTAACGAACTCATCATAACCCACCTCTAAATCGGGTAACAACTCACCACTTTTTCGGAAAACAAACAAGTATGAATTTCCTTCTTCAGGTGGGTCATTGAAAACAACGTGTAATTCTATATCCTCATCACTAAAACCATCTTCGGTATCTTGGTATAAATCGATTATGTCCGGTACTGCGGTCAATGTTTCAGTAGCAAGGTAGGTTTGACCGTCATGAATTACCTCCAAGGCATAGGGTTGTCCAAGTACAGGTACAAATTCATTGGTCGTATAGTTTCCATTATTCTGGTCCTCAAATATGAATACGGCACCGCTATCATCGTTGGTAACTGTTACCGAAGCACCAGCTGCTGCCGTTGTACTTGACGAATCAAAAAATGCCGTCGATGTACGTAATGTAATACTTTGCTCATTTCCCGTTGTGCCTTTTTCCCAATCTAAAGAAGCTTCTATGACCAATCTGGTTTGTGCCGTTTGTACGGGTACATCAATTACATCTTCACATGAGGTGAATGCAACGATTAAAAGTAGTAAGCTTGTTCTTATATAGTTCTGCATGATCTTAAAATTTAAAGTTGTAGGTAAGTGAAGGAACAATTCCGAAAATGGCTGTTCTTGTAGCCTCATTGGCTCCGGTCTCAAAATTCTGTCCAAACGAAATGGAAGCTGCATTCTTACGATTATAGGCATTATAGATTCCCAATACCCATTCTCCTTTCAGCCGCTTTTCCGGTTTACGATTGGGTTTATAATTTACCGAGAGATCCAAACGGTGATATGCTGGTAAACGATCTGAGTTTCGTGGGGCATAACTGGCTATTGAAAGCCCTTCATACTCATATTGCCCATTCGGGTAGGTTACCGGTCGTCCTGTCTGGAACACCAAGTTTGTTCCAAAACTCCATTTATCATTGAGTTTATAGGCCCCAGATACTGAAATATCATGTGTTCTATCATAAGGCGTATTGTACCATTCGCCATCAGCGATTCCTAACCCACCTGCGGTACCTCCTGGTGTACGTTGTTCCGATTTTGAAAGTGTATAGGCTATCCACCCCGTAAATTTTCCTTCGTTTTTACGGAGCAGGAATTCCAATCCGTAAGCACGGGATTCACCATTCAATATTTCCGTTTCAATGGTATTCTGTCCAATCAAATTAGAACCATCTATATAGTCTATTCTATTGTCCGTGTTTTTATAATAGGCTTCCACCTCCATAGAATATATTTTATCCTTGAAGTTTCTGAAATACCCTAAAGCATATTGATTCGACAATTGTGGTTTTACATATTTTCCACTGGGCGTCCATACATCCAAGGGTGTTGCCGAAGAAGTGTTGGATAATAAGTGGATATACTGCGCAGCTCTTGAAAAACCAGCTTTTATTGAAGATACTTCGTTCAACTCATAGGCCAATGAAACCCGCGGTTCAAAATTACCAAAGGTTGCTATGGATTCGTCTTTTTTATAATCGGTCTCCCCTATTTCGGTTCCTCGTTCATAAATACCCAAGACCGTATTGTACACTACCGGTTGGTCATTTTCATAATCTACCATGGCCTGACCACCCAATCGTGCAAAACCACTATAGCGCAAACCGTATTGTGCGGTGAGCTTATCGGTGAGTTTGTGTTCTGCATTTACATATACCCCGCTTTCAAAGGCTTTTTTACGATCTAAAGACATTGCGTTCACCGCTGAAGTTTCTGTGGTAGGCTTAATTTGCCCTGGGTCAAAATCGTAGTAAATACCACTTGCTCCAAAATCGAGCTTGAATTTGTCACTGAAATAGTATTTAAAGTCATATTTCAAGTTGTAATTGTTGATTGAGGATACCCAATCAAATTCGGCTGCTGTTATGCCCAAATCATAATCGTACTTGCTCACAATTACCGATAAATTGGAAAACAAGCGATCATTGAAAATATGATTCCAACGTAGGTTACCTGTTGAGTTACCATAACTACTATTAAAATTATCACCCAATTCAAAAGCATCACGCCCAAAATAACCAGAAAGGAAAATTCGGTTTGCTTCATTAAGTTTATAACTTGCCTTAAGGTTAAGGTCATAGAAACTTACGCTATTATCTTTCCCTGCTGCTTTTAATAAAAGGTCGGCATATGAACGTCGGCCAGCAATCAAAAATGACCCTTTATCATTGAACATGGGGCCTTCTAACGCCAATCGACTAGAGATAATACCAATACCACCTGTTGCGGCAAAGCGTTTGCTGTTCCCATCTTTCTGGCGCACATCGAGTACCGAGGACACACGACCACCAAAACGGGCAGGAATACCCCCTTTGTACAGTTTTACATCTTTTATCGCATCGGCATTAAAGACCGAAAAGAAACCAAACATGTGCGAGGTGTTGTAAATGATCGCTTCATCGAGTAAGACCAAGTTTTGATCACCCGCACCACCACGTACATGAAACCCACCCGTACCTTCACCATTATTGGTAACGCCGGGTAGCATTTGCAAGGACTTTAATACATCTACTTCGCCCAAAACCACAGGCATTTGTTTTACTGTGGCAATGTTCATTTTAGCAACGCTCATCTCTGGCTTACGCAGTATGGCGCGCTCAGGCTCATCGGCGGTAAGTATGACCTCGTCTAGTTGGGTAGAGAACTCGGCAATTTCAAAATCCAATTTTTGATTGCTCGTTAGACTTATTTCCTGATTGATCTCTGAATACCCCATATATGAAATATGCAAGCTGTACTTCCCTTCCGGAGCGGTTAGTGAGTAGAACCCGTATTCGTTGGTGACTACCCCAATAGCGGTGCCTTTTAAAAAGACCGAAGCCCCAAATAAGGTTTCCCCATTGTTTTGATCACTGATCGTACCACTAATGGTATACTTGGTTTGCGCAAGGGCATTGGAGGTAAGTAGAAAAGTGAACAGCCAAAGGCCAATGACCAATGGCCGATTACATTTGATTTTTTGAAACATTGATTGATGATTTTTATGATTGTTTTTTTGTTCCCTACTAGAGACAGCGGCAAAAGTAAAAGGTTGCATGCCACCTAAATTTTATTTGTGAAAAGTTTAGCAAAAACTATTAAAGATTCGATAAAGACGCGATTTAGTGAAGGTTGATAAGTTCGAATAAAAGTTGACAAGTAGGGTTTTTCCAAGGAAAATAAAATAGTAAATTCGTAGGAATGACATAAGGTGGATAGCATCAATGATAATATCCCCATGTTAGGCAACATTATGAAAAGGGCAAATTATTTTGGAATGGCATATCAATTTTGGAACCTAACTCGCGAGGCCATTGTTGAAATGAAAAAGTTGGAAAACAAAACAATGGTTTTTTCTAATTATGACCCAAACCAAACCGAAGATGAATCGAGATTGACATACAAGGATAAAACAAAATGGAATGATTTTAATGTTGGTGTTCCAATTTTGTTCAATTTCTATCATGGACTTGAATTATTCATGAAGGGATTACTTCAAGAAGTTGGGAAACTTACTCCAACTCAAAAAAATCATAAAATAACAGAAATATTAAGTCGAATTAAAGAAAATGAATCATTATTCACATCAGAAATAATTGATTTATTAGAATATTACATTGGCACAAATAATCCTTTCCATTTATTCTTTGAAGCTAATGAAGGAAATGTTGATGATTTCTATATCTTTCTTCGTTATCCTGAATCAAGGAATAGTGAAAATGATTATACATTTAAGGAAATATGTGGCAATGAAAAGCCTGGTCTAAAAAGGTTTGTACAAATTCGGAAAGGATGTAATGATTTAAAATGTTCCATAATTAATTGGAAGAAAAACGTTGCCTAACAATACCTATAATCCATTGCGGTGGATTTCCTAACGGAAATCCTTAATTTTATACAATGGCTCGGGGCTAAGCGGAAAAGTCCTGTGGACGTTTTCCGCAACAGATCATAGACGAGCCGTTGTAGCAAATAAACAAGTTGTTTCTAAAACAAATGAACTTAACACGAACCTTAATAGCGGTAATTTTATATTCTACTATTGCTCTGTTGTCTTGTAAGAGTGATAATAATGGTGTCCTACTTTCGGCAGATGTTGTTATTTATGGAGGCACTTCTGCGGGTATATCAGCTGCAATTCAAACTGCACGACTTGGTAAGTCGGTGATATTAATTGAACCAACTAATCGCCTGGGAGGACTCACCACAGGTGGTCTTGGGCAGACTGATATAGGCAATAAGCAGGTAATTGGAGGTATTTCCCGTGAATTTTATCAGAATATCAGGAAATACTACGAAGATTCTGCCAATTGGATTTGGCAGATAAGAGCCGAATATAAGGATGGAGGACAAACCCGATCAGGGAAAAGCGAAGATGCTATGTGGACGTTTGAGCCTTCTGCCGCTCTAAAAGTTTTTCACAACATGATAAAGGACCTCGACATAAAAATAATATATGAACAAAGACTTAACAGGAAAACTGGAATAACTAAAGTTGACAATGCCATCCACTCTATTACTACTGAGTCAGGAGACACCTACTTTGGGGAAGTTTTTATTGATGCAACTTATGAGGGAGATCTCATGGAAGCTTCAGGAATCTCTTATACAGTGGGCAGAGAATCTAATTCCCAATACGGAGAATCCCTAAATGGTATTCAGGCTAATAAAGTGAGTGAAACATTGCTGGGGACTGTTTCGCATAACAGCGTACACCATGATTTCATAGATGGGGTAGATCCCTACATTGTAAAAGGCGATTCATCAAGCGGACTTCTGCCTTTTATCAATGCTGGTGGTCCTGAAACTGATGGCTTGGGTGATAAAGGAATACAAGCGTACTGCTTCCGAATGACCCTGACAGACCATCCCGAAAACCGAATACCATTTAAGAAACCAGAGAATTATGACGAACTGGAATATGAACTCCTGTTCCGTAATTATGAAGCAGCTGACGGAGCCTTAGAAGAGATGTATTCTTATGGCGACCCTCTACTCCCTTGGATAAATTCAGCTATGCCCAACCGGAAAACAGACACCAACAACCAAAAAGGGTTTTCAACTGATTTTATTGGACAAAACTGGGACTATCCTGAAGCTTCGTATGAAGAACGAGAAGAAATTGTAGAACGTCATCGTCGGTATCAGCAAGGATTAATGTGGACACTGGCCTATCATCCCCGTATTCCTAAAGAAGTGAGAACAAAGGTATCGCAATGGGGAACCTGCAAAGATGAATACGAACGCAAAGATGGTTGGCAGCAACAACTCTACATTAGAGAAGCCCGCCGTATGGTCGGCGCATATGTAATGAGTCAGAAAAACTGCGAAGGAATTGAAAAGATTCTCGACCCAATAGGTATGGCTGCCTACGGTATGGATTCCCATCATATTAAGCGCTATGTAAACTCCAAGGGATTTGTTTCCAACGAGGGAAATGTGGAAGCCAGTGTTAAAGCTCCTTTTCCAATAAGTTATCGTTCCATTGTGCCCAAAAAAGAAGAATGTGATAATTTGCTTGTACCAATATGCCTCAGTGCTTCACACATAGCATTTGGTTCAATTCGTATGGAGCCAGTGTTCATGGTTCTTGGTCAAAGTTCAGCAGTTATAGCATGCCTATCAATTGATGAAGGCAAAACTGTTCAAGATTTAGAATTCAACAAATTAGAAAAAGAGTTGCTTAAACAAAAACAAATATTACGGTAAAAAATTGATACAACATTGTATAAAAAGCATTCAACCGCTTCTTATACTTGCCGTTACCATCAACGGAAATAAACAACCGAGCGAATATGACTGAATTAGAAAAAACGTTACAAACCATTTTGGATAAAAAAGTGGATTGTAAAAAGGTATTCGGGACATCATTTGCTGTCAAAAAGGGCAGTTTTGTTTGGCATGGAACTTCTGGAAATTTATCTAAAAACCAGCCTTACTTCATTGCTAGTACTACCAAATTATTTTCGACTGCTATAATTCTGAAGCTAAAAGCAGAAAACGTTCTAAAACTTGATGACAAAATCAGCAACTATATAGACAAGTCAATTTTATCAACTCTGCACATCTATGAAGGGAAAGAGTATTCAGAAAGAATATTAATCAAACACCTCCTCGCTCACACATCAGGACTTCCTGACTACTTTCAGGATAAAGGAGCAAACGGTAAAAGTTTAGAAGATGAACTACTAAATGGAAATGACCAATCTTGGAATTTTGAACAAGTTATTGAAAGGGCAAAAAAAATACCCACTCTTTTTGCTCCAGGCACTAAGAATAAAGCACATTATTCTGATACAAATTTTCAGCTATTGGGTAGAATCATTGAAAACATAACAGACAAATCATTTTACCAAAACTGCAATGATTTAATCATTAATCCACTTAATCTGACAAAAACCTATTTATATCAAGACCCAATAGACAGTAAACCAAAAACTCTTTATTACAGAAAAAATGAACTCAACATACCCAAAGCAATGACCTCTTTTGGACCAGACGGTGGGATAGTTTCAACATCCGAAGATATGCTTGTGTTTATTGAAGCATTTTTTACTGGAAAATTGTTTCCTTCTTCGTTCATTGACGAATTGAAAGAATGGAATAAAATATTTTATCCAATGCGTTCTGGAATTGGATTACATTTATTTAAACTCCCATGGATTTTCAATCCAACAGGTGTTGTGCCTAGTTTCATTGGATATTCAGGACTTTCTGGTGCATTAGCATATTACAGCCCTAAAGAAAATATCTACATTGCCGGAACAGTAAATCAGGTGGCGCATCCTGATATTTCGTTTAAAACTATGATAAAACTGACACAAAAATTGAAGAACAAATAGGAAGCGCTGGTGGTAACAACGCATAACCCAGCCATGACTAGATTGGGCTAACTAGAAATTCAGACAAATAGTGTAACTTAGTCTAAACTGGAAAAACTAGCACACGGCTTTGCCGGCGCTTGCGAAATTTGAAAATCCTCGTCTCATCTCGTTAATTGGAGCTCAGTCTGGCGGAAAGTTTTACGCTGGCGTTCAATTGAGACTCCCTTGCCGACCGTGCAGCCGCATACCGCCACGGGCGTTATGCAAAACCGTTGGCGGTAATTGTAAAAAGAATTTAATTAAACATTAAAAAGCATAACATTATGAAAAATATTTTAATTACAGGATGCAGTTCGGGCTTTGGACTAATGGCAGCGAAATATTTGGCTAAAAAAGGACATCATGTGTATGCTAGCATGCGCAATACACAGAATAAAAACAAATCAAAGGTTGAAGAAATTTTGAACTTTGCTAAATCCAATAACTTGAAAATTGAAGTAATTGATATAGATGTTACTTCGGATAAAAGTGTTGACGAAGCAGTATCACAAATCGAAAAAGTAGACGTACTCATTAATAACGCAGGTCGTGGTTATGGAGGTCCGATAGAATCGTTCAGCTCTGAACAATTTATAGATCAATTGGATCTTAACATCGTTGGAACTTTTAGGGTTGCCAAAGCCGTTTTGCCCATTATGCGCGCTCAAAAAAGTGGTTTAATTATTCAAATAAGTTCTATCGCAGGTCGTTGTTGTTCGCCTGGTTTTGGGATTTATCATGCTAGCAAATGGGGATTGGAAGGATTTAGCGAATCTCTACGCTATGAACTAGCACCTTTAGGGATTGATGTAGTTATGGTGCAACCAGGTCCTTTTGCAACAGACTTTTTCAGTACTGTAATTCCATCTGAAGATCAAGAGATTTCTCAGGCTTATCAGCATGTTGGTGAATTCAGTGAGACTTTTGGTAGCCAGGTAATGTCGGCGTTTGAAGATAAAAATGCACCAACGGATCCAATGTTAGTGGTTCAAGCATTTGAAAAATTAATCGACACGGAAGATGGTAAACGACCTATTCGCACCATGGTGGGCATGGATTTTGGATTGCAAGCTATTAACGAGGTCACCGAGCCAATTCGCCAGAGTCTTTTGAAAACTTTTGAAATTGTCGATTGGGATGGACCAAAAGCGAATTGAATAAAAATCAATGGGAGTCAAATTAGGGTAAACTATCGTCAACAGTGGCTATAATTCATTATGGCAAAGAGTTAAAACAAAACTTGATTTATAAATCTATCGACTAGATTTCGACGGAATAACCCTCCGGATGATTCCACCACGAGATTATAGCCGAATCGTTGGCAAACATTTAAAAACTCCTCATGAAAAAAAGAAAGATTATTTCATTGTTACTTTTGATTATTGGACTTGCTTTAAGTGTTGCATTTATAATAAAGATTGAATTTCCTCAAGGATTCGAAGAATATTTTAAAAGAGAATACTACAACCAATTTGGTCCTTTAGCAATAAGTGTTGAGCTATTAATTGCAAGTTATTACCTTTTTATAGGTCATAAAAAGACAAATTTTACTTTAGCTCTTTTTGGATTTACTGCTTTACTAGATCCTCTTTTTAATCAGATAGGGCTTTTCAATAGCATAGTACCCTTATACGGCACAATAGTTTTATCGATTTGTGCTCTTTTATGTCTATGGCTAGCATTTGCAAACACATTTAAATTAAAACGTTTATCTAATATTGCAGCTATATTAGGTGTTGTCCTTGGTGTTTTTGTTGAACTATTCTTCAATTACCTATAATAAACTTTAGCCAACAACGTGTATAATTAATTGCTGCGGATTTTTACTTCGGAAAATCATTCGCATTAATTATCCTAACCAAGAGCGGAATGTTTCTTACGAACCATCCCGCAACTAATCATAGCTCAACCGTTGTGCAACATATGTAAAACAGAACGAAACACAAACCAAATGGAAAAGAATTCAATTTTAAAACAAACATCTAAAACGGTAACTGACAGTTCTGAACAAATATTAACTCAACTTAAAAATGGATTTTCTAAAATTGGAGATATTGGGACTAATACTAAAAACAAATTTGTTGATTATGTAAAAGATGTATTTGATGTTTTACCTTTAATTGAAAACGTTGGATTTAAAACAAATAGACTGATTGTTGGAATTTCTGTTCCTCCATCGATAGAAATTCATTTCAGTAGATTTAAAGAACTTAATCAAGAAGAGACTGAAAAATTACTTGAATTATATTCTGACCGAAAAATGTTTAAATTGATATTCAAAGCGTTGAAAATGTCCAATGAATTTCAAGGAAAATTATCCTCGGACACCTTAGTTTTTAGTGAAACTTGTATTGAGATTTCAATTCCACCAAAAGTCAGTATTAAATATCTGAACAAAGACATTTCAAATCTGACTAAAATAGAAACTGAATTTGATTAAAAAACGTTGCACAACAATGTATAAAAATAATTACTCGATTTTGGGCCAAACCAAAGGTAGTTGCAAGTTTACTACGTCTGATCTTCCTGCCGAAAATCCGCGACCGTAAGCCCGCAACGAAATCATAGCCTTACCTTAGCAATAATTATGAAAAATACGTTTCTAAAGAAAATATTACTTCTGAAAATGATGTTGATTTCCTTCAATTCATTTGCTTGTGACTGCGAATGCCATGGAGATTGTTCTTTTAGTCAAATTTCAAGCGGAATGGAATTTGTTGCACTTGTGAAAGTGATTGAATATTCGGATTATCTTGACCAAGAAATAATTGGGTACGACAAAAAAATGCCTTTTTCAATGACCGTCGAAATCATAAAAAAGTATAAAGGAACTGAATCACGAAAAAGAATTAGAATCTGGGGAGATGATGGAGCACAATGCAGACCATATATTACGGAATTTGAAGTTGGAAAATATTATTTAATTGCACCAACTCTGATTAAAGAAAATTCTGAACTTGGAAAGAAAGACGATTATGATTTTTTCTTTTGTTGGACTGATTATTTGATTGTTGATTACAACAAAGGAATTGCCTATGGAGAATACTCAAAACGGAAAAATAAAATAGCGCTGAAAGAATTTGAAAGCGGAATAAAAAAATAACTACTGCCAACAAATTCTATAAACAATAGCGCCATTATGGGAGGCTACTGCTCATGGCCCAACCGTTGTACCTAATAGCGAGAATATTCTACTTTTGTAATTGAAAAAAGAGGTATGGCGCAATTGTTATCCAAATCAGGACTAAGATCCAAACCCTACCTTTCATAATATTGTAATCATGGAGCAACTTATCCCAAGAATTCCCTACGATATAGTGCCCGAAAACAAATTCGAAAACTACTGTAAAGAATAGCCATAAGAAACCAATCATTATTGCTTGATTGACCGACTCAGGTTCCCATATTTTGAAAAGTACCCATACATAAATACCAAAAAGCACTATCATAGTACCTGTGGACATCTGATGAGCTTGAAGTTCATTTAAACGATTCACTAGAAATTTCTCTCGAAATAGTCCGTTAGCGATTGCTATTAGAATCATGGGGAACCAGGCAATTATATATTTCCACATTGGCGTCATTTACTATTAATAATTCATCTTAGCTATTAATTGAAACTAATTATTGATAAATATAATCAATAGGTGAATAATCTTTAAGCTCTACAAATACAATAAGGTACAACAACGTGTATAGTTCATTACTTTGATTTTCCCAATCGTAAAATCCAACGCTGCTGAACCATGGTCTGGCTAATTTCCTATCTTAGTCGATGCAACGAAACCATACACAAAGCGTTACCTGCAATAGTAATAAAATCGTCCAGAAATAGGTTGACCAAAAAATGAGCTTCTAATTCATGAGTACTACACCACCAACCAAGAATACGGTAAAAATAGCATTACAGGCATTTATCAGTAGTTCTGCTTGGCGTTGGTTTCAAAAGGTCATTGTATTGACGATTTTCTCTTTAGTGGTAAATCATTTAGCAACACGTGATAGTTTTCCAGGTGGTGAATCGTATAGATTCCCCATAGAAGGTTTTCTGTCATCCATTGTTTTATGTATTCTGATTGGAATCATAGCGCATTTTAATTTTAAATTCTACAAGAAAAAATATTTCTCTAAAAAGGTAGAAATTGTCACTATTATTTGGTTTATGGCTTCTACTCTAGGATATATTGCACTCATGTATATTCCTGTAAATATTATTGCAGATAAAGCTGTGGGTGGACAGACAGTGTTTTATTATTTATTAATTGGTTTGCTACTTACCTTATTATTGAGTTTTATTCTAATAGGTTTATGGTATGCACAAGACATATATAATTTGTACAAGCTATCCATAAAAGATGCTGAAATTACAATTGAAAGCGGCGCAAAAATCACAAAGCTCACTTATGAAAATATCCTGTGCTTTTACAGCGAAAACAAAATTGTGTATACGGTTCAAAAAGATGGTACAACAATTACCACCGATTTTACATTGAATGAGCTCGAGGAGAAAGTAAATGATCAATTATTTTTCAGAGCCAATCGTAAAATTATAATCCACAAAGATGCGGTAGACCAAATTGAAAAGATTGAAAATGGCAAGTTGCGTATTCGGTTAAAAGCCTCTATTGAAAACGATGCAATTGCTGAAATCTATATCAGTCGTTACAAGCGAAAAGCATTTATGAGTTGGTTTTAATAAAAGATGCCATCAACTACCGACTATTCAGTTATAAATATGCTACCATTCAGTAAAAACGTAAGTATTTAAAAGGTTTTTCAGAGATTTAGTTCAGTATTTCGTAAAGAACTAAAATCAATTAAAAATGAACAAACTGACCTTACAACAAACACTAATTCCATTAATCACCATTACAATCATCTGCTTTTTATGGTTTGGACCCATCAGTTTAAGCTACATAGAAAATGTAGTTATTTCAATATTAATCATTATTGCTAATTATATAGAATATAAAGGAAAACCATTTTCAGCACTTGGATTTCATCGTGAAAATTTCACCGTCAAAAACATAGCCGTACATGCTCCATTAGTTGCGCTAGGACTCTTTGCTTTTTATGTCTTTGCATTAGTTCCAGCAACTACCAAACTCACAGGAGTTCCTATAGATTATTCAAGTTTTGATTCATTGAAAGGAAATCTTCCGGCCTGTTTAATTGCAATACTGGTAGTTTGGGCTACCGCTGGTTTTGGAGAAGAAATTATCTTTCGCGGTTATTTTATGCGTCAATTTGTAAAATTCTTTGGAGAGAGCAAAGTCAGTATGGTGCTTAACATTGTCCTACTTGCTTGTTTTTTTGGCTTAATGCATAGTTATCAAGGAATTACTGGGCAACTAGTTGCAGGGTCCGTCGGAGCGCTTTTAGCCCTGATATTCTACTTGCGTAAATACGATTTGTGGTTCATTGTTGCTGTACACGGTTTTTTTGACACCATTGCCATAATTTGTATTTACTATGGTTTGGCGTAACCATAACAAGTAATAACAATTATTCCTTGAATTTACTCAATAAAATATGCCTTTTACACTATATTTTTACGATAAGAATTAATCAGAACAAAACCTATAATCCATTTCGGCGGATTTCCTAAACGGAAATCGGTAGCTTTATAAAAAGAATCAGGCTACGGCGGAAAAGTCCTGCGGAAATTTTCCACAACAAATCAAAGCCGAACCGTTACCTGCAATTTAAAAAAACGAAAATCTAGTAAATAAATGAAAATAGTAATTTACATATATAACGGAATAACAATGCTGGATGCTATTGGTCCATATGAAGTTTTAAGAAATATGAGAGATGCTGAAGTTTATTTTGTAGCAGAAAATAAAGGCGAAATAAAAGCAGACTCTGATTATGTTCATTTAAACGCAAAATTTGACATTAATGAAATCGAAAGTGCAGATATTTTATTAATTCCAGGTTCTGCAATTACTTTCATTAGAGAAATGAAAAATGAAAAAGTTCTGAATTGGATTAACAAAATTGACAAAACTACTAAGTGGACCACTTCTGTGTGTTCTGGTTCTCTAATTTTGGCGGCAACAGGATTACTCAAAGACAAAGAGGCAACATCGCATTGGAAACCAATAAATTTGTTAAAAGATTTCGGAGTAAAACCAAAAAACAAAAGAATAGTTAAACAAGGAAAGTATATAACCGCTGCAGGAGTATCAGCAGGAATAGATATGGCATTATATTTATCAAACGAAATAGTAGGAGAAATAGAAACTAAAGCAATACAACTGGTGATTGAATATGACCCAAATCCAATTTACGATTCAGGAAGTATTTCCAAAGCATCAAATGAAGTTGTTAAAATGGCAGAAATAAAACTTGCTAAAGACGCAAAAAAGGAAATAGGATTGATGGACTTATTCAAATCTGGAAAAACATTAATGAAAATAAAAAAAAGCAGATGACAATGTAAATAAAAAATATAATTAAAAACATTGTACAACTTTGGCTATAAGAAATTAAAATGAATAGAACATTTAGGAAAGGAGCTATTGGGGCTTTAACTGACGAATACGAAAAAGCTCTGAACGAATTAAAAAACTTGCACCTGCAGATTCCTGACGCTGAATTCCAAAAAGTATATAATGAAAAAACTGACGTTGACTTTCAATCAGTAAGGAATATAGTTTTGCATATGATTAATTCGGGATATGTTTATGCGAATCATATTAGAAAAAGGTTTGGGAATAATTATGTTGTTCCAAAAATAGAAATTGAAAAAACTGAACAAGGAATATCTAACCTTGAAAAAATGTTTGAATATACGGTTGAAACTTTTGAAGACAAATGGCATTTGACATATGACCAATTAATGAATACTATAATCAAAACTTCTTGGACAACTTACGATTTAGAAGCTATTACCGAACACGCAATCGTTCATATTTTAAGACATAGACTTCAAATTGAAAAAATGATTGCAAAACACGGAATTATATAGTACTTATGAGATTAAAAACTACCGCCAACACTCTATAAAATTAATTGATATTATGATTAGGACTAAAATTTTCATGGCAACCTTCGCATTTATAAGTTTGATAGGTTGCAAATCCGGTCAATTTAAACCTACAACCATACCACAAACTGGAATGTTTAAGGTAGAAATACTTTACCCGAATGGAGAAGATAAAACCTTTGACATGGACTATTATGAAAAAAAGCATATGCCAATGGTAGCCTCATTTTTAGGCGCAAATTTAAAATTTTATGAAATTGATAAGGGTATAGCTGGCAGAACGTCAACTGATAAAGTGCCTTTTGTGGCAATAGGCTATTTTTATATTAGCGATGTTGCTGAATATAATAAAGCGATAGGACAAAATATAGATGCAATTATAAGTGACTTTAAAAACTATACCAATATTCAGCCCGTTATACAGATTAGTGAAATTAAAAAGGTGAATACCTTAATACTAAATAATTAAAAGATGGATATTACTGAAAGAAAAATGTTCGAATTTAATAGAAAACGGAATTTAAAAGGCACGTAACTGAATTAGGAGCTACATATATCAACGAATTGAATTGGAAATGGAAATAAAAAAAATACTAATGACAACCATGCCTATAAGTCCATTACTTACGGATTTCCTAAACGGAAATCCTCGCTTATTCACTAACTTTATGCTATGACAGAAAAGTCTGGTGGACATTTTCCGTAGCAGATCATAGCCGAACCGTTGGCAATAATTATGAATTATCTTAAACACATAGTTTTATTAGTTATTATTTTGACTTCTTTTGAATTGAGTTCCCAAGATACCTTGAACATGAAGGAAATATATATCGACAACGATTTAGTCTATAAAATGGATGGACAGAGATTTACAGGACTTGCTCAACGGAAACGAAAAAATGGATATTTGACTTACGAAGAAAATTACAAGGACGGAGTTATTTTATCTAGTAATCTCTATTTTAATACTAAAGAAAAAAAGATTTCTGATAAAACCATATATAACCGATACAAACTATGGGTTATTGAGAAGGAAATAAGGTTTAGACTTTCAAAAGATACATTAGAGATAATAAGTTATGATGAAAGTGGAAAAAAAGTATTACTTGAACAGTTTGAAAATAATAAATTGACCTACAGCTGTGAATACGATGGCAGAAGAAGGCATGGAAAAGAATTCTGTTATGACAATAATGGAAATGAATTAATTTTTGAATATATAAATGGTAAAAAAGTAAAAGAATGAAACCATTGGTAATACTTGGTGTTGGACTTGTATTATGGATATTGAGTATTTACTTAGTTCGTAAATGGAAATATTTTTGGATTTTTTTTGCTGTTAATTTTGCAATTTTAACCATTTACACCATTTATACAATCTATGGGAATTTGAGTTTTTTAGGCCATGACGAGTATGGCTTGGGAAGATTAATAATGTTATTCGCGGTACCTCTAATACATGTTTTAGTTGCCTTCGTTCTTGCAATAATTATAAGATACCGCCTGAAAAAAATAACTATTGCCAACTAAACCTATTAATCCATTACTTACGGATTTCCTAAACGGAAATCCTTAACTTTATACAATGTCGGGACCAGGAAAATTATAATCAAAACGTTGCGTGTAAGCCCCCAAGTACGAACAGAAAATTAAAATCATGTAATATGAAAACAGAATTGAACTTTAAAAGACCATTTTTGAATTTATTCATTGCAATTCTTTTCTTAACGAGTCCTGAACTAATTGGTCAAGAAAAAATATCAGTTGATTTAAAAGATTTTAAAGTTATCGTTGAGAAAACCGACAACGGCATACGAATGAAAGGTGTTGAAGGAAGTGCTTGGAGTGACTTGTCGTTTAGTCTAAACGCGTACCAATCACAGGCAGTTGATGAATATGGAATGGCCAAATTGGATGATGTTTCTCTGGACAAAGACAACAATCTTGCTGATTTTTTATTTACGATAACTAAAACGGAAAACGGACTTGAACTCAAAGGAATCGAGGGTACCGCTTGGACTGAATTAAGTTTTGCACTAGCTGAAAACAAAAAACAAGCTATTAACCAACTCGGAATGACGAGTATGAATTAAAACACTTATACGATCATGAAAAACGGCAATTAGTCATGCTTATTGCTCCGCTCATAATGGCAGTTGCCCTACCCTCTCAAAACAATAATCTTTAATTTGGATATATAGAACAAGCGAAAATAATTGTACCAAATTTGGTATTGTTAGGATTCCTTACTATTTTTGTATTGCAATTGTGCATTAATTATAAAAACCCTTTAAAATGAGTAAATCAATTTTCTATCACGCAGGTTGTCCAGTTTGTATAAGTGCAGAACACGACATCATAGGATTAGTAGGAAGTGAAAACGTAGAAATAGTAAATATTGGAGAAGACAGGTCACGAATAGTTGAAGCCGAAACGGCGGGAGTAAATTCTGTTCCGGCTTTGGTTACACCTAATGGCAATACACTTCATATCAACTTTGGTGCTTCTATGGCAGATGTAAAAGGTTAATTTTAATCTATAAAGTTAGGAGTCCTAATTTAACAGGCTCCTAACTCTTAAACATCGTAATATGAAAGTTTCAGTTTGGGATACCTACGTAAAACGTAAAGATGGCACAACAATGCACTTTGATATTCTAGTACCGAGTAATTTGAAAAATGAGCATTCCATTTATGGTTACGGTAAAGAATACTTAAAAGGCAAATCATTTAAAACCAATGACTTAACTACAAAAGAATGCAGGTTTTGTCATATTGAACAAGCAACGGAAGAGATAATCCTATCCGTTGAAGAAAAAGGGTTTGCCGTCATAGAAATGGAAAATTGCAACTAATTTAATTAGGATTGCTAACTTTGGCTGTCTGCCGAAATTCGACAGGCTTTTTATTATGGGCAATAGTATTTTTAATCCAAGCAATCAAGAGAGCGATATTTCAAGTAAAATTGTAGCTGGTCTTGAACGAATATCGGAGGCATTTAAAGTTCTTCTATGGGAAAAAGCCAAATTGTTAGGGTTAAGTCCTATTCAAATCCAAATCCTGATTTTTATTTCCTATCACAAAAATGACATTTGTAATGTAAGTCATTTAGCCAAAGAATTCAATATCACTAAACCAACAATAAGTGATGCTATTCGAGTTTTGGACAAAAAAGGCATGATTACAAAAGACTACTCTTCGACCGATAGCCGTAGCTACTCAATTAGACTATCAAATTCAGGGAAAAATATCGTTAAGGAAACTGAAGATTTTGCCAATCCTATACAAAGTCAACTCAAAAGCAATGAGCGTACCGATTTGGAGACTCTATTTAAAACTTTGAGTAAGTTGATTTACCAATTGAACCAAAATGAAATACTTACCGTCCAACGTACTTGTTATGGCTGCAAATTTTACAGCCATAGCGAAAATAAAGATTACTGTAACTTATTGAATAGTGAATTATTGAATTCTGAGATACGACTGGATTGTCCAGAATTTGAAGAAAAAACAGCCTGAATTAACTTCTATATAAAAAATAGTATAAAAAGGGTGTAATAATCTTTAACTTCTGCCACTAACCCTAAAAATACTATTTGAGTAGCGATTTTTATACATCATCTATTTTACCCTATTCCGGAATAATCATTAAAATATGTAGGGCCTATACTGATTCTCAAGAAGACTTTGAGGATTATTATCAGGAAGTCTGTTTGCAAATATGGAGAAGCAAGGATAAGTTTCGTGGTGACTCCAAATGGTCAACTTGGATCTATAGACTATCATTGAATATATGTTTAACGCTAATTCGGAAGAAGAAAAAAACACGTCAATATTTTAACACAGATGCAATTGCTGAAAATGAAGCAATAGATGAAGACGCTGCTTTTACCAACGAGGATCTGGGTTATTTATATGAAGCCATAAAGCGATTATCTGAACTGGACAGAGCAATTATTCTACTCTATTTAGAAGAAAAACCAAATAAGGAAATTGCAGAAATTATTGGTACTACACCTAATAATATTGGTGTTCGGGTCAACAGAATAAAAGAACGATTAAAAAAATTATTGGATGGAAAAATCAATTGAATCAATTTGGAAAGAAGGGTTTTTACAAAGTAATGCTATGGTAGCGCCAAAGCTGAACAATCTTTACTCTAAAAAATCTATACACATAATAGATAAGTTTAAAAGAATGTTCAGAATAAACTTAAATGCCCTTGTTGTGTTTTCGTTTGTTGTACTTATTGCCTCGTTTCTTGTGAAAATACCGGTCATGGGCGTTCTTATGTTCATTCTATTGAATGTTTTGGTCCTAGTGAATAAACGACTTTTTAAAAGCTTGGAAAAAATTGATAAAAATGTAAGCAGTTATCAGTACTTAAAATCTTTTGATGCATGGATGAAAGAACAGATCGCTGTTAATACGAAGATGTCACGCTACATGTATCCCTATGTTTTTATTGCAATGGTTTCGGGGTTTTGGTTTTCCAGTCCTATGCGAGGAACTTTTAATCGCATTTTTGGAGATCACCAGCCATATATGGTATCTGGTATACCCGTATTTTGGGTGCTTGCAATGCTTGTGATTATTGCGGTATTGGCCATTTTTGGAGGACGTATTTATAAATGGGATTTAAATATTGTATACGGAAGGGTTTTACGAAAATTGGCCGAATTAATTGCAGATATGGAAGATTTAAGAGCTGAATAACTAGTCGGAAATCAAATAAAAAGCAATGGACTGTAATATTCTTTGATTTTTAGCACTAACTAAATAAAGACAAAAATCATGAACATAAAAAATGCAATTGAAATTATCGAAAAACTGGTTACCCAGACAAACAATAAACGAGAATTGAAAGTTTATAAAAAATTCATTGCAATTCTAGATAATTTAAAGAACAGAGAGTTATCCGCAGCCCAAGTATTGGAAATCGAAGATGAACTTAAAACCTTGGATTTATCATCAAATCCTGAAAATAAACGTAGGTACTATTATAAAAAACTTTCCACATTCAAACAGTTTTTGAAGGATGAGTTTTCTTTTGTTTCAAAAGGTTACTATACCGCTATTGGAATGAGTGTAGGCATGTGTTTAGGATTAGCTTTCGGCACTAGTTTTGGCGCCTCTGGCACTTCAAGTGGTTTGGTCATTGGTATGGCTGTGGGAATGGTGATTGGCCGTTTAAAAGATCAAGAGGCAGAGAAGCAAAATAGAGTATTAAACTAAAGTTTTAAACTTATAAAGTTTTCACAAAGTTTACTGCGAGAAGCATTCTAATGTAACATCACCATTTATGTATCGTCATATATGTTCTAAACCAAATGAACATATAAATGAAGCTTACTTTTCCAAGTAAAATAATCCTCAACGCCGTGGTTACACTAACCACGGTTCTAACAATGTCGTGCACCAGTGATGACGGCGAAGCAGATTTTGATAAAGACGCTTATGTAGCTATTCCAGATGTGGACTTTGAATTGATTCTAATTAACGAGGGTATTGATTCAGATGGTGAAATTAACCAACAACTTTTGCGAGCAGATGCAGAAAAAGTCACTACGTTAGATTTAAATTCCACTCCAAATACCCAAATCAGTGATTTAACAGGTATAAAGGGTTTTGTCAATTTGACGAAACTGTCCGCTTCCCAGCATATCATAGACAGTATTGACCTAAGTGCCAATGTTAAATTAGATACAATATACCTTAACGGTAATCGTATTTCTTCTATTGACCTTAGTAACAACCCGAATTTAGTTTTGGTTGAAATTCTGGCCAATGAACTCCATACAATAAAGGGACTGTCTAAAATGACGCAACTAAAGGAGCTTAACTTATCCTTTAATAACTTCGAAGAATTAAACATTCAAAATGAAGCGGTAGAAGTCTTACATATGAGTAACAACCTTTTGAAGTCTATTGGTACGAATGAGGCCATTAGCCTGAAAAATATTCTATTGACCAGTAATAAGATTACCAATGTAGACTTTAGTACCAATACGCTATTAGAAACGGTATTGATTTCTGATAATAGAATTAAGAACATTGATCTTACACAAAATAGTAATTTAACCCACCTCTATATTTCAAGTAATTCACTTACCAATCTAGATGTGGGCAACAATCAAGGGCTTGTTGAACTGAAGGCTGATAGGAATCCAGATTTATCCTGTATTAAAATCGAAAGTGGTCAAGAAATTCCCTCAGTAACAACATCAGACTATCAAAATATAAATAACATATGCCAATAGTGTGCTAAAAAGCATGCAGGTCTAAAACAAATAACTTAAGTATGATAATAGCAGTAGTAGGTGCAAGTGGAGCAACAGGAACACAATTGGTTAAACAGTTGTTAATTCAAAACCATACCGTTAAAGTAGTTGTACGATCTCCTGAAAAATTACCTGAATCGTGGAAAAAGAATGTCAGCGTGCAAATTATCACTGCTAGCATTCTAGATTTAAGTGACCAAGAAATGAACGAGCTTGTTCATAATTGCGATGCTGTTGCCTCTTGTCTCGGTCATAATTTAACTTGGAAAGGTATGTATGGGCAACCTAGAAAACTTGTGACAGATGCTGCCCGTCGCCTTTGTAATGCTATAATCACCAATAACACAAAACGTCCTATTAAGTTTGTTTTAATGAACACGACCGGTAATCGTAATCGTGACTTAAACGAACCTATTTCATTTGCCCAAAAATGTGTTCTCGGGCTGCTTCGTTTACTATTACCACCTCATGTAGATAATGAAAAAGCGGCAGATTTTTTACGCACCCAAATTGGTCAAAACAATGACTTTATTGAATGGGCAGCTGTTCGACCAGACGGTTTAATCAATGAAGATGAAGTAACCGAATACGAAATACACCCATCCCCTATCAGAAGTGCTATTTTTAATGCAGGCAAAACAAGCCGTATTAATGTAGGTCACTTTATGGCCAGTCTTATAAACGAAAATGAGTTATGGACGAAA
The DNA here is from genome assembly GCF_000153165.2 of Maribacter sp. HTCC2170. Classification (NCBI taxonomy): domain Bacteria; kingdom Pseudomonadati; phylum Bacteroidota; class Flavobacteriia; order Flavobacteriales; family Flavobacteriaceae; genus Maribacter; species Maribacter sp. HTCC2170. The sequence goes on along the minus strand of NC_014472.1, from coordinate 2,759,952 downwards.
TGGAAAGGGCAAATGCCAGTCATTTATAATAAATCATCGCTGCAAGAATAACTACAAATACCACCCTCATGTTTCATCTTTTTGGGGACATACCTCAAATTTTTCGTCTTTTTTCTTTCAGAGATGCAACTATCTTACATTCGTGTTGTCTTTGAAGTAATAAAAGTAATTGAGTAGGTAAAAACCATCCTGTAATCCTTGGAAACTGATATCCGTTTTACGCACCGTGACCTTGTAGAACAATGCAAGTCCGGAGACCCAAGCTCGCAATACCAGCTGTATTCGCTCTATGTTGATGCGATGTACAATATTGGCATGCGTATGTTGGGTAATAAAGAGGATGCCGAAGATATTGTACAGGACAGTTTTATAGATGCCTTTAAAAACCTTTCGCGCTTTGAATATAAAAGTTCGTTCGGAGCATGGCTAAAACGAATCGTGATCAACAAAAGCATTAACTACTTAAAAGCAAAACAGCTACCAGTTGTTCCCATGGAATCGCATGAATATCACTTAACAGAAGAAGTGGTTGAAAAAACGGAGGCCATGGATATAAGAAAGGTAAAAAAAGGTATTGCAAAATTACCGACTGGTTACAAGCAGATTATTAATCTGTATTTGATTGAAGGTTATGATCATTTGGAGATTGGGGAGATTTTGGATATCTCAACATCGACCTCAAAATCACAATATCACAGAGCCAAGAAAAAATTAGTGGAAATTATACAAACATTGTAATGGACAATTTTGAAAAACACATTCAGGAAAACGCAGCAGAGTTTGACGAACATAAAGCGGACAAGGCGAAACTTTGGGCAAACATAGCGCAAGAACTGAAAGTCGAAGAACCTAAGGTCATTCCTCTTTGGAAATCACCAATGATACGTATTGCTGCCAGTGTATTACTGCTAATAGGTCTTGCCGGATTTATTGGAATGTCGGTCCTTAAAACCTCAACTACAGAAACACAATATGTTTCTAAGGAATTGTTGGACATTGATGTGCACTATAAAAATTTGGTCTCATACCAGGTGGAACTGGTACAGAACCATCCAAAACTTTCGGATGCCGATAAGACCGAGTTTTTATCCTTTATGGATGAACTGGACGACGAATACGCACAATTGCGATTGGAGATGCGCAACAATCTAGACAACCAGCGTGTACTCGAGGCTATTATTTCCAATTACAAACAGCGAATAACGCTCATTGAAAAACTTTTGCAACAGATTAATGATTCGAAAATAACAAATGAAGATTATGGATACATTTTGTAAAAAAGGGCTAATACTTGCCTTAGCGATATTCGTAAGTCAAGCGATTACGGCGCAGATAGAAGTATCTAAGCAGGTAACGGAAACCTATAGTATGACCAATGCAGGTGAACTACATTTGGAAAACAAATATGGGAACATAAATCTCTTTGGATGGGACAAAGATGAAGTATCGATTGTTATTGATATTGTTGTCAACCATAAAAAGAAAGATAACGCCCAAGACTTGTTGAAAAGAATGAATCCAGTAATAAAGGATGGGGATGATTACGTATCTATCAACTATGAGATAGCTGAAAAGAGTAGCGGGTTTTTCGGGAATCTTTTTGAAAAGGCCAATCCGTTTGATTTTGATCGGAGCAATGTTCAGATTGATTATACTATTTACTTGCCGGTACAAGCGGAAATCGATGTTACCAATAAATTTGGTGATGTTCTTATCGAGGATTGGACTGGCAAACTAAAGGCCAATGTAACACATGGCGATATTTGGATCAGTGAAAATCTTACAAAAGCTGATATTGAAATGGGGTACGGTAAACTACGGGCAAGATCTATCGACTATGCAAGTATTGGCTTGAAAAATGGGTCTCTTGATATGGAGACTACCAAGAACCTGCGGTTGAACAGCAGTGGGTCCAATATCTATGTCGATAGCGTGACGTCGCTCGAAGTCTACAGTAATAAAGATGAAATTGAAATTGAGACGATAGGTGCCGTTTATGGAAACTTAAAGTATACAAACATGGTATTGAGTCGCTTGGACAAGGATATTGACCTAACAATGAAAATTGCCGATTTCAGGGTGTCTCAAGTTTTAAATCCCCAAGCAGATATTGCCATAAAACAAGAATCCTCTGAAATTGTACTTGATGTGACCAATTTTCCACTGCACTTTGACGCTATTTTGGAGCAGGGAGTTGTAAGACTTCCGAAGAGTTTCGAAAATGTAGATTCAAAAATGCTGGACAAAGGCAAACGCATACGAGAGATCAGTGCAACCTACGGGAAGAATCCACAGGGAAAGATCTCTATTTCTGGCAAAAAAGGAGTAGTGCTTTTAAAGGAATAATAAGTAAAACACCATTTTTTCAAAAATAAACTTCTATAGATGCAACTTTTGAGAAAGTAGATTGTCTATAAAATATCAATCAAAATAAAATACAAATGAAAACAACAATCACAACTTATCTATTGGTAGCTTTTGGCGCAATGTTCATGGTGCATGCCCAAGACAATGACCAAAACATCGAACAAGAAGAATACATGGAATTCAACGATCGAAAGAACGTAGTTCATGGAGTCTATTTAGGCCTTACCATGGGTTATGGCGAAGTAGATGGCGACGATGCCTTTATGGGAGGGCTTAAAGTTGCCTATGTTGCCAATCAACAATTTGAGGTCGGTTTTGTAGGTAACTTTATCTATTCTGACCAAGACATTTACAATACTGCACTTTCACAACGTGAAGATCTTATCGGTGGTTACGGTGGATTGCATTTAGAGCCGATATTTTTTAGCAAATCCAGGGTCAACCTTTCCTTTCCTTTACTCGTAGGTGCAGGAGCAATAGGTTATATAGATGACCATTTCGATAATGTATATTATGAGGAGGATTTTGATGAAGATGATTTTGATCCCTTTTTTGTGGCCGAACCGGGAGTCAACCTTCTTTTTAATGTTTCAAGGTATTTGCAATTGGAAGCCGGAGTTAAATATAGATTTACAAGTAAGGTAGACCTTAGACCAAATGGCATCGAGAATGTGAACGGATTTTCCGCAGGTATTGGAATTAAAGTAGGTGTATTCAATATGGGCAGAAATAGATACAAAAAGAACATCTAATGAAAACAATAGCAATACGAGCTGTTCATCATGCTGCCATTAAAACCCAACATGTGTTCACAGCAGACAATCAAGTATTTCTTAGAAAAGAAAATGACATTCAAACTCAATCAGATTTACACAGTGAAGAGTGGTTACCAATCAATTTTCAATGGGCGACTATTTCAAATTGAGTTTGCCAATTTATTTAATCATCAATCAAATATATCATCAAAATGAAAACAAAATCAGTAATATTCGGACTAGTATTTTTATGTGCATTAATAACTTCATGCGACCATGATACCATACGGGCAAAAGGTGCTGTAACAGTAAATGAAGTACAGCTAAGTGGCTATACAGGCCTTGAGTTATCCAATGCTTTTGACGCCTATGTAAAATTCTCTGATAGTGAAGAAAAAATTGAAATAGAGGCCAATGACAATCTTCATGAAAAAATAGTTGTTAAAATAGAGGGAAATAATCTAATCGTTAAGCTTAAAAATCATACCACTGTAAAAGGAAATGCTACGTTAAACGTATATATTACCACTAATAATATTAATTACTTTAATATTTCTGGAGCTTCAGCCATTTTCCTTGAGGACGAATTGAATACACAAACGGCCAAAATTCGTATGTCGGGCGCATCTACTTTCTCTGGCGATATCTATGCCAATGAAGTGCAGTTGAAGTCGAGTGGAGCCTCTGATATTTCTTTATTCGGAAATGTCGATGTCTTGGATGCCAATTTATCGGGAAGTAGTAAATTGGGTGGTTATGATTTAATAACAGAAAAACTGAATATAGACCTTTCTGGAGCCAGTGACGCCAACCTGACCGTATTAGAATCAATAGATATTAAGGCCTCAGGTGCTAGTTCTCTCAGATACAAAGGTGATGCTGTGATAGATCATAAAGATCTTTCAGGCGCATCTGAAATCATCAAGAAAGATTGATGGATGGAAAGCAGTAAATGGTAATAGTTGGTGGTGGTATATAATCCACTCACTGGATCTGTTTGCTGCTTACTTTTTATCCCTCCCCTTTAAAACTTCAACAATGTCATTGAGCTCATACCCTTTTGCTTGGAGTAAAATCAAATAGTGGAATAACAAATCGGCACTTTCATTTAAGAAAAGGTCTTCATCATTATCCTTGGCCTCAATAACCACTTCAACAGCTTCCTCCCCTACTTTTTGCGCAATTTTATTAATGCCTTTGGCAAATAATGAAGCTACATACGATTTCTTTTCATCAGCCAAATTACGACGTTCGGCAATAGTGTTCTCAAGCTTGGAAAGAAACCCAAAATTGCTTGAATTATTATCCCCCCAGCAGGTATCTGAACCTTTATGACATGTTGGCCCCACGGGATCAACGGCAATAAGCAAAGTGTCATTGTCGCAGTCATTTTTGATATCAACTAGATTCAAAAAATTACCGCTCTCTTCTCCTTTTGTCCACAAACGTTTTTTGGTACGACTAAAAAAAGTGACTTTTTTAGTTTCAACCGTTTTGAGATAGGCTTCTTCGTTCATGTATCCCAACATCAAAACATTTTTTGTTATTGCATCTTGGATGATAGCGGGAACGAGTCCGTCTGTATTTTTATTAAAATCAATTTTCATTTCAACTCTTCTAATTTATTAAACCTATTGCTCGGTGGCAAACTTAACCGCAGCTTCTGCATGAATTTTTGTGGTATCTATTACTGGGATACTGCAATCTTCTTGTTGAATCAATAAGGGAATTTCGGTACAACCTAAAATGACAGCTTCCACACCTTCTTCCTCTGATTTTTTGATAATATCTTTATATTGCTTTTTAGAGTCTTCAGAAATGATTCCCTTGGCCAATTCGGTATATATGACATCATGAACCACTTCTCTATCCTCTTTAGAAGGAATCATCACTTCGATACCGTATTGATTCTTAAGTATATCTTTGTAAAAGTCAAGCTCCATGGTGTATTTTGTGCCTAATAGTAAGACTTTTTTACATCCTTTACTGGTTATTTCCTCACCGCATACATCGGCAATATGTAATAATGGAATAGTTACTTTTTCCTTAATGGCATCTGCACATAAATGCATCGTATTGGCACAAATCAATAACACCTCAGCACCGGCTTGTTCCAATTTATTGGCCATTTCGGCAAAATCCTGATTTAGCAAATCCCATTGACTTTTCTCTTGTTTTAATGAAATATCGGCAAAATCTACCGATTCTATTAAACACTTGGAAGAATGCTTGCCACCAAGGGCTTTTGCGGTTCCTTCATTTAAATATTGGTAGTACAGCAATGTTGACTGCCAAGTGATACCACCGATCAAGCCTATTTTTTTCATCTTTTCTTTCTTCTCTTATTTGTTCGCTAACCAGAAATACAATAGTATTTAATTTAACCGCATAAAATATATTGGATAACCTAAAGACTCTTCTTTATGCTCTATCCTAAATCCGAATTTTTGGTATAACCGTACATTATAATCTGATACCGTATCCAATACTACCGGAAGTTGATTTTCTTTATAATAATCAATTACATCCATAATCAATCGTGCACCAGTCCCAGCGCCAAACTTATCTTTCATAACCCCAGTTATAATGGGCCGTACATGATTTTCTTTAGGGTACTGTTTTTTTACCAGTCTTTGTCTTTTTACAACCTTTTTAAGGTTTTTTAAATCAATGCATTTTATTGCCAATTTCAAGTCCATTCCAATAGTCTTAAAACTCACCCGTTGTTTTTCTGAAAAAGTTAGCAATACACAAGCCTTTTCATCATCAGAAATATAGGCCTTCCCAAATAACAATGCCTTTTCAAACAAATAGCCCATTAGTATTTTCATTCTATCGGACCTTCTCTCATCTTGTTTCACTACAAAATTAATAGAGTTATCTTCTTTGATATCTTCAAATGCAGAAACCAAAATACTAACAACTAAATCTTTATGTTCTCTATTGGCTTCAATCAAAATTTACAATCGCACTGGAATCTTGTTGCTTTTTAATTCCTTTTTCAAATCCTTTATTTCTATTTCCTTAAAATGAAAAACACTGGCCGCTAATGCTGCATCTGCCTTTCCATCAACAAATGTATCTACAAAATGTTGGATATTCCCGGCACCACCAGAGGCAATTATCGGTATATTCAGCTCGTCCGAAAGTCTTGCGAGAGCTTCATTCGAAAATCCATTCTTTGTACCATCATGATCCATGGAGGTAAAAAGAATTTCGCCTGCTCCTCGCACCTCAACCTCTTTGGCCCAGTCAAAAAGTTTTAATTCAGTCGGGACTTTGCCCCCAACAAGGTGCACGATCCATTCACCATCAATTTGTTTGGCATCTATTGCCACAACAATACATTGTGACCCAAATTTAGCCACTAGGTCATTGATCAATTGTGGGTTTTTAACTGCTGATGAATTTATTGAAACTTTGTCGGCCCCATTATGGAGCAATACATCTACATCCTCAACAGATGAAATTCCGCCGCCGACCGTAAATGGAATATTTACTTTTTCGGCAACGTGGTATACCAACTCTGCCAATGTCTTACGTTTTTGTTCTGTAGCCGATATGTCTAGAAAAACCAACTCATCCGCTCCTTCTTTACTGTAGATTTCAGCCAACTCCACGGGATCACCTGCATCGCGAAGATCAACAAAGTTGACACCTTTGACCGTACGACCGTCTTTAATATCCAAACATGGGATTATTCGTTTTGCAAGCAAACTAATTATTTTTAGTTATTATAAATTCTTCCAACTGTTTCAAGGATATCCTATTTTCGTAAATTGCCTTACCAATGATTGTTCCTTCACAACCTAATTCAGCAAGCTTTGGTAATTCATCAAAATGTGAGATACCACCGCTAGCTATTAATTTTAATCCAGACTCGGACTGCTCCAATATTCTTTGATAAAGTTCAAAAGAAGGTCCTTCGAGCATTCCATCTTTATTGATATCGGTACAAATAACGTACTCAACACCTTCTTTCTGATAGGCTTGAACAAATGGAATCAAATCCTCTGTAGACTCTTCTAACCATCCTGAAACGGCCACTTTTTCTTTCATAGCATCTGCACCCAAAATAATTTTATCAGACCCGTATTTCTGCAACCAGCTTAAAAAAACCTCCTTATTCTTAACAGCAATACTTCCTCCTGTAATTTGACTGGCACCACTTTCAAACGCAATATGCAAATCATCATCAGTCTTTAGCCCACCTCCAAAATCAATTTTCAAGGATGTCTTAGCAGCAATTTGTTCCAATACTTTATAGTTGACAATATGTTGTGATTTTGCACCGTCCAAATCAACCAAATGCAAGTATTTAATGCCATGGGCCTCAAACTCTTTAGCAACTTCCAAAGGATGCTCGTTATATATCTTTTTGGTGTCGTAATCCCCTTTGGATAACCTCACACACTTGCCGTCAATAATATCAATTGCTGGTATTATTCTCATCTCTCTTTTATAGTAATATTAATTTATCATTTGCCATCCATAATTCCGAGTCCCCAATAGATTTAAAGTCAAATTTGCGATAAAATTCTTGTGCGTCTTTTGTCTTTAGAGCAATGGTTTTAAGCCTTGAGACCACTTCATGGTTCATAATATGTTCTACTAAATCTTTTCCACAACCCTGCCCTTGGTATTCTTCAAAAACAATAACATCCATAATGTATCCGAAAAACAATTGATCCGTTACCACGCGGGCGAAAGCGATTTGTTCATCTAATGAATCATACATTCCAAAGCATATGGAATTTTTTATAGTAGTTTCTACCTCTTCCAGCGTTCTACCTCTACCCCAATAAGATATATTACTGATGTATGCTTGAATTTTATTTGTATCAAGCTTTTCCTTCTCCGTCGATATATAAACTTTCCGATTCACTAAAGCGCTAAAAAATTGTTTAAAATCTTTTCCCCGACTGTACTACTTTTTTCAGGATGAAACTGTACTCCATAGAAATTATCTTTGCCTAAAGCAGCACTATACGACAACCCATATTCTGAGGTAGCAATAGTTTCTTTTCCTAAAGGAGCATAAAAGCTGTGCACCATATAAATATGCTCTTTTTCATCTATGTTTTTGAACAACTCAGATTTTAGCCCAGAGATTTCATTCCATCCAATTTGCGGAACCTTAACCTTATTGTTGAATTTTACCACATCTGCATCAAAAATCCCCAACCCCTGAGTGTTCCCTTCTTCTGAGGAGTGACACATTAGCTGCATGCCCAAACAAATTCCTAAAACGGGTTGTTTAAGTTGGGGCACTAAGTGGTCTAGTTTGCTTTCTCTTAACATTCGCATAGCGCTACTCGCCTCTCCCACTCCAGGAAAAATCACTTTATCGGCACCACTTATTACTTCGGGGTTATTGGTTAGAACGGCTTCATGCCCCAGTCGCTGAAAAGCGAATTTTATACTTTGGATATTACCAGCGCCGTAATTGATTATTGCAATTTTCATTTAAAGTATCCCTTTGGTTGATGGTAATACCATCTTCTCAACATCTCTTTTTACAGCCATTTTAATTGCTTTGGCAAAAGCTTTGAATATAGCTTCAATTTTATGGTGTTCGTTCTGACCTTCTGCCTTTATATTTAAATTAGACTTGGCACCATCCGTGAACGATTTAAAAAAATGTTGAAACATTTCAGTAGGTAATTTACCGATCATCTCGCGTTTAAATCCCGTTTCCCAAACCAACCAATTTCGTCCCCCAAAATCAATAGCAACTTGGGCCAGACAATCATCCATCGGCAAACAGAATCCGTATCGTTCAATACCCAATTTATTTCCTAAAGCCATGGCAAAAACTTCACCTAAAGCAATGGCTGTGTCTTCGATAGTATGGTGTTCATCTACATCTAAATCTCCTTTCACAGTGATATCAAGATCCATTTGACCATGGCGTGCCAATTGATCCAACATATGATCAAAAAAGGCCAAACCTGTATCTATATTACTAATTCCTGTGCCATCAAGATTCAATTTGATATATATATCGGTCTCATTGGTTTTACGCGATATTTCTGATACCCTATCCTTGAGTTTTAGAAATTCATAGATACGTTCCCAATCATTGTTTTCAAGTGCAATAATATCATTTAGAGCTCCCCTATCTACGGTAATTTCACCAGTTCCTAAATTGGTTTCATCATTTATAAAAATACCTTGTGACCCCAAATTTTTGGCGAGTTCCATGTCGGTTAAGCGATCACCAATGACAAAAGAATTACTCAAGTCATATTCCTTAGAAAAATACTCAGTCAACAACCCTGTCCCTGGTTTTCTAGTATCTGCATTCTCGTGGGGAAATGTACGATCCAAAAACACTTTATTGAAAGTAACACCCTCATTTTCAAATGATTTAATAATAAAATTATGAACAGGCCAAAACGTATCTTCTGGAAAGGAATCAGTACCCAAGCCATCTTGATTGGTAATCATGACCAATTCATAATCCAACTCCTTGGCTATTTTACCCAAATACGTAAAAGCTTTTGGATAAAAAATCATTTTTTCAAAAGCATCAATCTGCTCATCCGCGGTTTCTTTGATCATGGTCCCATCCCGGTCTATAAACAATACTTTTTTCATACTAGATTATCTCTTTAAGAGCAGTTATTAGTTTCATATTTTCAGATTTGGTCCCAACAGTAAACCGTAAAGTATTCTCACAAAGGGGTTGAGTCGTTCTATTTCGTACCACTATCCCTTTTGCAATCAGCTCATCATATCTTTTCGTCGCATCATCTACTTTAACAAGCACAAAATTTGCATCTGAAGGATATATTATATCAATGAACTCGATTGAATTCAAAACAGTTATAAGTTCATTCTTTTGTACTAAAATTTCTGAAACCTCAGTTCGAAGGACATCAGTTTTCAACACTTGCTCCAATGCTCTGGACTGTGTTAATTGGTTTACGTTATATGGTGGTTTTATTTTATTTAAAACAGCAATTATTTCTTCAGATGCAAAACACATTCCCAGTCGAATACCTGCCATACCATACGCTTTAGACAAGGTTTGGGTCACTATTAGATTTGGAAATTCGTTTAATCTTTTCAGCCAACTTTCTTTTGAAGAAAAATCAATATACGCCTCATCGATAATTACAAGTCCTGAAAATTCATTTAAAAGCTTGACAATATTTTCTTCGTCAAAGCTATTACCAGTAGGATTATTGGGCGAACATAGAAAAAGTAGTTTACTATTACCATCAACTACATCTAGAATTTCTTCTACATTAGGCTCAAAACCATTCGTTAGCAAAACCTCTCTATTCTCAATAGCGTTAATACCAGACAATACTTTGTACATGCCATAGGAAGGTGGTAAAGAAATGATATTATCTTGGTTTGGTTCGCAAAAGGCTCGAAATATTAGGTCTAACACTTCATCACTACCGTTTCCTAACAAGATATTCTTGACTCCAACATTTTTTTTCTCCCCCAGAACTGATTTTAAATTTCTCTGTTGTGGGTCAGGGTACCTATTTACACCATTCTCAAATGGATTCTCATTCGCATCTAAAAACACCATTTGTGTACCATCTGACACATATTCATCTCGTGCAGAAGAATAGGGTTTTAAACCCTTTACGTTTTCGCGAATTATGTTATTTAAATTAAAATCCAACTTTCTTATTTTAAACTTTCCAATCGTAGTGTAACTGCATTTTTGTGCGCCTGAAGCCCTTCCGCTTCAGCCATCAACTCAATGGCTCTACCAATTTCCTTTATTCCTTCTGTGTTTATTTTTTGAAAGGTCATACTTTTTTTAAAACTATCAAGGTTTACCCCACTATACTGTTTGGCATAGCCATTTGTAGGTAAGGTATGGTTGGTTCCCGATGCATAATCCCCGGCACTTTCAGGAGTGTAATTTCCAATGAACACAGAACCTGCGTTCATTATTTGAGTTAAGTATATTTCTTCGTCTTCAACACACAGGATATAATGCTCAGGACCATATTCATTAATTAAATCAATAGCTGACTGTGAATCGGTAACAAATACTAATTTGCTATTTTCAATGGCCTTCTCAGCAATTGCTTTTCTAGGCAATTTTTCTAGTTGTTTTTCAACTTCTTCCTCAACGGCATGAATCATCGCTTTTGAAGTAGAAACCAAAATAACTTGGCTATCAGCCCCATGTTCAGCCTGACTCAACAAATCTGAAGCAACAAAAGAAGCATTGGCACTATCATCTGCCATGACCAATAATTCACTGGGGCCGGCTGGCATATCAATAGATATCCCATACTTAGTCGCAATTTGTTTTGCGACTGTTACGTATTGATTTCCAGGGCCAAAAATCTTGTACACTTTAGAAATACTTTCCGTTCCAAAAGTCATTCCCGCTATTGCCTGAATCCCTCCTACTTTGAAAATTTGTGTAACCCCACACAAATTGGCCGTATACAAAATAGCTGGATGAACTTTTCCTTCCTTATTAGGTGGAGTACATAATACAATCTCTGTACAACCAGCAATATTAGCCGGTACAGCTAACATTAAAATTGTAGAAAACAAAGGTGCTGAACCTCCTGGAATATATAACCCCACCTTTTGTATAGGTCTTTTCTCTTGCCAACAAAAAACGCCTTTAGTTGTTTCAACCTCAACTTTATTTGTTTCTTGGGCCTTGTGAAAAGTTTCAATATTCTTTTTGGCTATGGCTATTGCATTTTTTAGTTCTTGACCAATACGATTTGCAGCTTCTGAAATTTCAACTTCAGATACTTGTAAACTTTTCAATGTTACACCATCAAACTTCTGGGTATATTGTTTAAGTACTGGGTCGCCTTCTTTTTCAACCTTGGCAAAGACCTCATTAACAACATCCTCAATATCTGAAACCGTCTGAGTAGGACGTTTGAGTACTTGACTCCAATCTTTCTTTTCTGGATTGAATATTTTATTCATTATAAAACCATTTTTTCTATTGGGCAAACCAATATCCCTTCTGCCCCTACAAGCTTTAATTCATCTATTACCTCCCAAAACTTATCCTTGTTGATAACCGTATGAACTGAACTCCACCCTTCCTCTGCTAATGGTAAAACCGTAGGGCTCCGCATTCCAGGCAACAATTTCAAAATACTCTCCAAACTATCGTTAGGGGCATTCAGTAATACATACTTCGATTGTCTTGCCTGTAAGACCGATTTAATCCTAAACTGCAATTTGCTTAAAATTGTCTTTCGCTCCTCTGAAATTTTTTGTGATACTGCGAGTACTGCTTCGCTTTTAAGCATAACCTCGACCTCTCTAAGATTGTTTTTAAACAAGGTGCTACCACTAGAGACAATATCGCAGATACCATCGGCTAGACCAATATTGGGCGCAATTTCCACCGATCCATTGATAATGTGCAAATCAGCTTCGACCCCTTTGCCTTTAAAGTACTCCTTAACTGTATTTGGATATGAAGTAGCGATTCTTTTTCCCTGAAAGTCTTGTACTGAGTTGTATTCCACTTCTTTTGGGACTGCTAAAGAAACCCGGCATTTTGAGAACCCAAGTTTTTCAGCAATATCAATATCCCCTCCTTTTTCAATTAATACATTTTCACCTATAATGGCAATGTCTACCACTCCATCTCTGAGGTACTGGGGTATATCACCATTTCTTAAATAAAACACTTCCATAGGAAAATTACGTGCAGATGCTTTCAGCTGGTCTTTTCCATTGTCGATTGATACGCCACAGTTTTTCAAGATCTCTAATGAATCTTTGTTCAATCGTCCTGATTTCTGAATAGCAATTCTAATTTTGGTCATCATTTCTGTTTTATTAATCAAAAAACCCGTTTGATTTCTCAAACGGGTTAGCTATATGTTGTAAATACTACAATACATTTCTACCTCGCTTGAGAGCAAGTATAAAAATGATGATGTGTATTTTGGTTTCTCATTACAAGTGTAAAATTAGAACTAATTTTTAATTCACAAAACATTTGTTTTAAATAGCACAATTCTTTTTTACAAGTATCAGCTATTAAACAATATTAGTTATTCCCTAATATTAGTGGCAGCCCAGAATCTCCACTACCAACTACAACAACCTTTGTGTTAGGTGATTTTGAAAGCTCTAAGGTTGCGTCAATACCTTTATCCTGAAGAATTTTATCGGTCAAAGAAGCACTTAAAATTCTATTCGCATCGGCTTTACCTTGCGCTTCAATAGTTACTTTTTCAGCTTCTTTCTTTGCCGTAACCAATCTAAACTCATATTCCAACGACTCTTGCTCTTGCTTTAATTTTCGTTCAATCGCTTCTTTTATTGTAGGTGGTAAAGTAACATCACGAATTAATATTTGATTAAGTTGAATATATTGATCGTCGACAATCTTGTGAGTTTCTTCATAAATCTCTACCTGTATTGCATCTCTTTTACTTGAGTACAATTGTTCTGGTGTATATCTACCAACTACACTTCTTGCAGCAGATCTAATTGTAGGCAGCAAAACCCTCTGAACATAAGCCTCGCCCTTTTCTTGATGTAGTTTCCCTAACACGTCATATTTCGGTTCAAACCAAGCAGATGCATCCAGTTTTATCTCTAATCCGTTAGAAGACAGTACTTGCATTTTTTCAAATACTTCTTGTTGTCTTACTTCATATATAAACACTTTGTTCCATGGTGCAACAATATGAAAACCCTCTCCCAATGGAGGTTCATCTGTAACTACACCATCGCCAAACGTTTTGTAAAGAACACCTGCCTCACCAGAACCTATGGTTACGGCAGATTTGGAAATCAATATCACAGCAAGAATTAGAATGAAAATTGCTGGTAATGCTATTTTAGGTAATTTATCCATTTTTATACTTTTAAGTTAATCCGTTATACTTTCTAATAAACCATTCTATCGTAAAGGCTGCAATTATTAAGGCCAGTAAGAATTTAAAATCAACCAAAGATACGACATTTTCATGGCTTTTTTGGATAGGAACATATTTGTCTTCAGACATTAATTCATCAATTAAATTGGATATTTGGTTAGGAAAAAATAAACCGCCACCAGTTCCCACTGCCAATCTATCCAACTTTTTATAATTGCTTGATGTGAATTGCTGTTCAACATCAAAGTCCAATATACTAAAGCTCCCGGATTTGGAGATGTTTTCATTAACCACTTTGGCCGTAAAAGAATATTGTCCGGGCGGCATACTACTTAAATCGGTTTCATAATAACTTCCCTTTAACAACATTGGAAACTCTTGGGTTTGACCCTCTCCTTGTGGTTGAAGTCTCAAAGAAATTTCTGCTCCAGCATCAAAAGTAAATGACTCATCAAAATAGTCAGCCCTGATTTTTGCTTCAGTATTACCTTCGTAAAAAGAGTCATAGCTCAGCACCAATCTACTTTTGCTTTCATTTACCGAAAGATAAAAGACCAGCTTACTCATTAATTCATCAAAATCATTAAAATTCTTATGTTCCCTAAAATTCTGAACTCTCCATTTCCATAAGTTCTCCCCAAATAAAATGGCCTCCCGCTCCAAATTATTTTCTGATACCACCAACAATGGCTCACCAATATCTACTCCCTTAATTTTTTGATTCAATAGGACTTCATGGTTTTTATTGATAATTACTTCCCCCAAATTTGTTTCCAGTGGCGGATGGATATCAAAAATATAGTTGGATATATCGAATTTGGAAAACGCCTTGTTCAGTAGCGGAGTTACCTCTTCGGTTTGATTATAACTGTCCTTGGTATAAGCCTTTTGGGCAGTATTGAGAAAATTCCAATCAGTTCGTGGGCCACTTATTATGAAGTTGCCAATCTTCGTGTTTTGCACATACTCAAGAATATTTTTGAATGAGGCTGTCGGCTGATAAAGTATTATCAGGTCTATTTCATTCAATTCATTTATTTTAGTTGTTGGTTTTATTATTGTTACTGATCGTTGCTCATTACTCTCTATAGATTTCTTGAGCGCACCTATATCTGGATGTGAAATTTCTGATACAATGGCAACATTGGTCTTTTCATCAATAACCTCAATAGAAACATTTTTTACATTATTGTGAATATTCTTCTCAACTTGCAGAGGTTCTAGACTTACCTTTACGCTTTTCAATCCAACAGTGGACTCACTCAAATGAACCACAATTGATTTTGAATTATTTCCTTTTGATAAACCTAGTTTTTGAGAATGAACATTTTTTTTGCCAACAGCGATATTCAATCTTGTATCAATATCTTCCTCTCCTTCATATGAAACAAAAATTTCGATTGGAAACTTGTTCTTCAAAAACGCATATTTATTGATATTGACTTGAGTGATTTTTAAATCTTCATACTGAGTAGTGTCTCCCAAAACCACTGGATATACAGGAAATTTATGTTGCTTTCCAAAATACTCGTAATCGTGCCCTAATGTGTTGTTTCCATCAGTTAGAAGAACAACAAGGTTTTCACTACTTCGAAATATGGAGTTAATCGTACTAAGAGCATTAGCAATGTCGGTGGTGCTCTCACCAAATGTCAAGTCATTAATTGCGCTAACTTCACGACCAAATTTATACTCTTCTATATTGAACTTGTTGGATAATTCAGTAGCGTTTTTTACAACTTTAAGAATTGAATCCACAACAATATCTCCATCTTTTGCGCCTATCGAAGAAGAATTGTCGACTAGAAATATTAGATTTGATTTAGTGATGGAAAAATCCTTTTTTACGAACTTTGGATTTATCAATAAAAGAAAAATCGCAAACAAAGACACAAAACGCAAAAAGGAAAGTGCCCAACGTAACTTTCCTTTACTTTTTTGTTTATAAAAATATTGAAAAAGTACAATTCCCATTGCCGCAATAGCGGCTAAAATGACCAAGAGTACCGTTGTTATCTGCATTTACCTGTTAGGTTAACATTCCACCATCAACATTTAGAACTTGGCCGGTAACATAAGCGGAAAGATCAGATGCAAAAAATAAACAAGCATTGGCAATATCTTCTGTACTTCCTCCTCTTTTCAATGGAATACCATCTCTCCATCCTTGAACCACTTTTTCATCTAACTTAGCAGTCATTTCAGTTTCAATAAACCCCGGAGCTATAGCATTACATCGAATATTCCTTGACCCCAATTCCAACGCAACAGATTTTGTGAACCCAATCATACCTGCTTTGGATGCGGCGTAATTGGTTTGCCCCGCATTACCTTTAACACCAACAACACTACTCATATTGATTATTGAACCTTTTCGTTGTTTCAAAAAGGTGCGCTGAACGGCCTTTGTCATATTAAAAACAGATTTTAGGTTGATTTCAATGACTTGATCAAAATCTTCTTCGCCCATCCGCATTAAAAGATTGTCCTTAGTTATTCCTGCATTGTTTATCAACACATCAATTCCCCCAAAATCTTCCAAAACCTTGGCGACTAAATCTGCTGATTCTTGAAAACTTGCGGCATTACTTTTATAAGCCTTCGCCTTAACCCCTTTGGAAGTAAGGTCCTTTTCCAATTGAAGTGCAGGTGCCTCACTCGAACTATAAGTAAATGCCACGTTGGCGCCGTGATCTGCAAATACTTCTGCAATCCCTTTTCCTATACCTCTACTTGCCCCAGTGATAATTACGTTTTTTCCGTCTAGTATTTTCATTGAAAATTATCTTTATTCTGTTGATTATCAAATATAAGTTTTGTTTGAACCAAAGGTGAAAAAAATCCCGAAAATCCTGAAATTAATTCAAGCTAATCGGGATATTTATTCAATATTATAAGCTCTTTTTTGAGACCATGGGTTTAACCCATCACCTCTTTTACTTTAATTCCTATTTCAGCTGGAGAATCAACAACATTAATACCACATTCGCTCATAATTCGCTTCTTAGCTTGTGCAGTATCATCGCTTCCTCCTACAATTGCTCCTGCATGACCCATAGTTCTTCCTGCAGGGGCAGTTTCACCTGCAATAAAACCAACAATTGGTTTTTTACTACCACTGGCCTTGTACCATTGTGCAGCGTCAGCTTCTAATTGCCCGCCTATTTCACCAATCATAACAACACAATCTGTTTCGGGGTCATTGATCAAAAGCTCTACCGCTTCTTTTGTTGTGGTTCCAATAATTGGATCACCACCAATACCAATTGCAGTGGTTATACCTAACCCTTGTCGTACTACCTGATCGGCAGCTTCATAGGTTAGCGTACCAGATTTAGATACAATTCCTACATTTCCTTTTTTGAAAACAAACCCAGGCATAATTCCCACTTTTGCCTCCCCAGGAGTAATAACTCCAGGACAGTTGGGACCTACCAATCGGCAATCTTTATCTTTAATGTAATCTGAAGCTTTTACCATATCAGCAACAGGTATACCCTCTGTAATAGTTATTATTACTTTTATCCCTGCATTGGCCGCTTCCATAATTGCATCTGCAGCAAACGCTGGTGGAACAAAAATAATCGTCGTATCAGCACCTGCTTTTTCAACAGCCTCTTCCACAGTATTGAAAACAGGTTTACCTAAGTGTTCCTGCCCTCCCTTACCGGGGGTAACACCTCCAACAACATTGGTACCGTAATCTATCATTTGTCCAGCGTGAAAAGTACCTTCACTACCAGTGAAACCTTGTACAATAATTTTGGAGTCTTTATTAACTAGAACGCTCATACTATAACTGATTTATTTTTCGTTGCACAAAAATATGCGATTACTTATGATTTTAAAACTATACGGTTGTTATTCTTCCAATTTTTTAATTATGCCTGGTATTTTCTTTACATAGGCCAATTGTTTCAATTTTTCCCTTGATTCTTCTATGGGGGTTCCAAAATAACTTTTACCTCCTTCAACAGATTTCGTAACACCGGTCTGACCCATGATAACTGCCTTAGCACCAATGGTAATTCCACTATTTGTTCCTACTTGCCCCCAAATAGTCACCTCATCCTCAATTACCACACAGCCAGCTATTCCCGTCTGGGAGGCAATCAAACATTTTTTACCGATTAATGTATCATGACCAACATGAACCTGATTGTCCAATTTTGTCCCTTCTTTTATAGTGGTATCACCTGTAACCCCTTTATCAATTGTACAAAGCGAACCTATCTCAACATTGTCCTCAAGAACCACTCTTCCGACAGAGAGTAATTTATCAAAACCTTCTGGTCTATTCTTGTAATAAAAAGCATCAGATCCCAAAACAGACCCTGAATGTATGATGACGTTATCACCAATTATACAATTGTCATAGATTGAAACATTGGAATGTATTAGACAATTCTCACCTATTTTTACATTATTTCCAATAAATGTATTTGGCTGAACTATAGATGTTTTACCTATTTTAGATGAAGTAGAAATTGAATCAATGGATTTCTCAAAGGGCTTAAAGAATTTAGAGATTTTATTAAAATCCCTAAATGGGTCATTAGAAATAAGCAACGCCTTCCCCTCTGGACATTCCACATCTTTATTTATCAAAATAACAGAAGCCTTTGAATTTAAAGCCTTATCATAATACTTAGGATGGTCCACAAAAACAATTTCCCCTTTTTGCACAACATGAATCTCGTTCATCCCAAGAACTGGAAAGTCATTTGGGCCCACAAATTTGCAATCAATAATAGTTGCTATTTGCTGTAACGTATACGAATTTGGAAATCTCATCTAGGCTAATGAATTGCGTATTAAACTAATCCTTAACTCTTTCCATATAGCTACCTTTTTCGGTCTCAACTTTTATTTTATCACCCTCGTTGATAAAAAGCGGCACATTCACTTTGGCTCCCGTCTCCACAGTTGCCGGTTTGGTAGCATTAGTTGCCGTATTACCCTTTACTCCTGGCTCGGTATGTGTAACTTCTAAAATAACACTTGCGGGCATATCAACCGATAAGGGCATGCTGTCTTCTGTATTGAACATAATAGTTACTACCTCCCCTTCTTTCAGCAGACCAGGTGCATCCAAGGAACTTTTTTCCAAAGAAATTTGATTGTAGTCACTTGTATTCATGAAATGGTACGTATCACCCTCTGCGTAAAGAAATTGATACGAACGGGTTTCAACTCTAACATCCTCAATTTTGTGACCGGCAGAGAATGTATTATCTATGACTTTTCCTGTTGTAACACTCTTAAGCTTTGTTCTTACAAATGCAGGGCCTTTACCAGGCTTAACATGTAAAAATTCAATTATTTTAAAAATATCATGATTGTACTTGATGCACAAACCTTTCCTAATATCTGATGTAGATGCCATATTCTTTATTAATTAGTACTGAAATAACCCTTCATAATGCCACGTTGTGAATCCCTTATAAATTGCAGGATTTCATCCCTTTCGGGTGTAGCTTCCATTTCGGCCTCAAGAATTTGAACTGCCTGGGTATTGTTATAATGCTTTTGATATAGTATTCTGTATATATTCTGAATCTCACGTATCTTTTCGGAACTATATCCACGTCGTCTTAGTCCTACTGAATTTATTCCCACATAAGACAGCGGTTCACGAGCAGCTTTCACGTAGGGAGGAACGTCTTTTCTTACCAAAGAACCTCCTGTTACAAATGCATGACTACCAATGGACACAAACTGATGAACTGCCACCAATCCTGCCAATATCACATTATCACCTATGGTGACGTGACCGGCAAGGGTTGAGTTATTCGAAAAAATGCAATTATCCCCTACCAGACAGTCATGGGCAACATGACAATAGGCCATTATCAAGCAATTCTTACCAATAACTGTTTTATTACGGTCAGATGTGCCTTTATGAATTGTAGCGCACTCTCGAACAGTAGTATTGTTGCCAATGGTCACAGTTGTTTCCTCACCTTCGTACTTTAAATCCTGAGGTGGGGCTGATATAACTGCTCCTGGAAATATATTACAGTTTTTTCCGATTCTAGCCCCTTCCATAATTGTAACATTGGAACCAATCCAAGTACCATCACCAATAGTAACATTATTATGAATGGTGGTAAAAGGTTCCACCACAACATTTTTGGCAATCTTAGCACCGGGATGAATATAAGCAAGCGGTTGATTCATATTAACTCTTCTTTACAATTTGCGCCATCATTTCCGCCTCACAAACCAATTTGTCATTGGCGTACGCATAGGCCTGCATATGACATATTCCCCTTCGTATGGGAGAAATAAGGCTACAGTGGAATATAAGTGTATCTCCTGGCAATACTTTTTGTTTGAATTTTACATTATCAATTTTCATAAACAACGTAAGATAGTTCTCAGGATCAGGGACTGTGCTCAATACAAGTATTCCTCCGGTTTGTGCCATTGCTTCTACCTGTAGAACACCTGGCATTACAGGAGCTCCTGGAAAGTGGCCAACAAAAAACGGTTCGTTCATTGTGACGTTCTTCATGCCTACCACATCCTTATCAGACAACTCTAAAATCCTGTCAATCAATAAAAAAGGTGGGCGGTGTGGCAGCATAGCCATTATTTGATGAATGTCCATCAAAGGTGGTTGGCTTAAGTCAAATTTTGGAACGTTATTACGTTTCTCCAATTTAATAATCTTAGCCAATTTCTTCGCAAATTGTGTATTTACAAAATGCCCTGGCTTATTTGCTATTACTTTTCCTTGAATACGAGTACCCGCCAAAGCCAAATCACCAACTACATCCAACAATTTATGTCGAGCAGCTTCATTAGGTTGGTGCAAGGTCAAATTATCCAGGATTCCATTAGGTTTCACCGAAAGCTTCTTTTTATTGAAAGCTTTTTCTAGTTTACGCATGGTTTCCTCAGAAATCTCCTTATCTACATAAACAATAGCATTGTTAAGGTCACCGCCTTGAATCAGGCCATTTTCCAATAACATTTCCAATTCATGAAGAAAACTAAATGTTCGTGCATCGGCTATTTCAGCTTTAAAATCTGATAGCTTTTCCAAGGTGGCATTTTGAGTACCCAAAACCTTGGTCCCAAAATCTACCATAGAAGTCACTTGGTACGTATCTGAAGGAATAACCGTAATCTCACTACCTGTAGCTTCGTCCTTATAGGAAATAACATCTTTAACTACATATTCTTCACGTTCAGCATCTTGCTCAACAATTCCTGCCTCTTCCAAAGCTTCAACAAAAAATTTAGAAGACCCATCCATTATAGGAGGTTCAGGGGAATCCAATTCAATCAAAACATTATCAATTTCAAGACCTACCAATGCAGCTAAAACGTGCTCTGAGGTCTGGATTTTAACTCCGCGTTTTTCTAAATTGGTTCCTCTTTGGGTGTTCACAACATAATTGGCATCGGCCTCTATTATGGGTTCTCCCTCTAAATCCACACGCTTAAAGGCATAACCGTGATTTTCTGGTGCAGGCGCAAACTTCAAGATTACATTTTCACCCGTGTGTAAACCTACACCCGTTAAGGTAACCTCTTTTGCAATTGTTCTTTGTTTATCTGTTGTCTTGATCACTGTCAATCTTTTTTTCCAGTTTGTCAATCTTTTTTACAATCTTCGGTAAGTTCTTAAAATGAACATATGATTTGTTATAATCAGCATAAGTTAATGCAGGCGATCCCTGCAAGACTTCATTATCCTTAATATTTCTTCCTATACCTGATTGGGCCTGAATCTTAACATTGTCACCAATTGTGATGTGGCCTACAATACCAACCTGACCGCCAATCATACACCTTTTACCAATTTTGGTAGAGCCCGCAATACCTGTTTGAGCGGCAATTACAGTATGCTCCCCAATCTCAACATTATGGGCAATCTGTATTTGATTATCCAACTTTACGCCTTTGCGTAAAATGGTTGAACCCAAAGTAGCCCTGTCAATTGTAGTACCGGCACCTATATCAACATTATTTTCCAAAATAACATTACCCGTTTGTGGCACTCTGCTGAATTCACCGTTTTTGTTTGGCGAGTATCCAAATCCGTCAGCACCTATGATGGCTCCACTATGAATCATGCAATTTTCACCAATTACCGTTTCGGAGTATACCTTTGCCCCTGCAAAAATGATAACATTATCAGCAATTTTCACGTTGTCGCCTATATAGACGTTAGGATAAATTTTCACATTGTTGCCAATGACCACATTATTGCCCAAATATGAAAAAGCCCCAAGATAAAAATCATCGCCATAGGTAGCGCTATCTGCAGTGAAAACAGGAGATTCGACCCCTACTTTGTTATTCTTTACTTGGTTATAATACTCAAGTAATTTTGAAAATGATTCGTATGCATCATCAACCTTAATCATGGTTGTGGCTATATCTTGCTCTGGAATGAAATCTTTATTCACTATTGTGACAGAGGCTTTTGTCGTATAAATAAAGGAAGTATATTTTGGGTTGGCCAAAAAGGTTAAAGACCCTCTTTCCCCCTCTTCTATTTTTGCAAGTTTATGAACTGCAATCTCCGGATTTCCTTCGACTTCGCCTTCTAAAATGCCCGCAATCTGACCTGCTGTAAATACCATGGCCACAAAAGTAAGAAAAATAGTTAAACAGATACTTTGGGGAAACAGATATAATATTTGGTGACTTTTTTGGAAAGCGCCTTTATGTTCAAGTGGTCTGAAGCCTTGGCCACATCCTTTAATTGGCCATTTTTTTTCAAGATATTAATATTCTGTTTTTCAATATCATAGGCGGTGTTTTCTATTTCTCCTTTAAAAACAAAATAAGCTGTTTCCTCATCAGATAGCTTATTTTCTTCTTTGAAGGCTTTAAACATTGCCTCATATTTCTTATCTGCTATAGGTTTGTTCTTAAGTTTAATAGTGAGCAATTTTCGATGCATTATCATACTGCATAAATTCGAAAGTACGAAATCATCATGATGCTGCCATTTCTTTAAGGCCGCCAAAATATCAACATCGTCAAGTTGAGCAAATTTATCCAATGTATGTGCATTAAAATTGTGCTTTTCAATCTTATTGCTCATGAAATACATAAGATCTTTTGCACAATCCAACGCCATACCTTTTGCCAAAAGTTGTTTAGCTCTTTTTAGAATACGAATCAAAAGTTGCTCGGCCACCAGTCCTGTTTTGTGCAAATAAACTTGCCAATACATAAAACGTCTGGCCATAAGAAACTTTTCGACTGAGTATATCCCTTTTTCTTCAACCACTAATTCGTTATCCACAACGTTCAGCATAGTGATCAAACGTTCCGCATTTATACCGCCTTCTGCCACTCCTGTATAAAAACTATCCCTTTTCAAATAATCAAGCCTGTCCATATCCAACTGACTGGAAACAAGTTGATTTAAGAACTTTTTGTGGTATTTACCCTGAAAAATTTCAATTGCAAGCGTTAAACTTCCGTTAAACCTCTCATTTAACTCCTGCATAAAAAGGAGTGAAATATCTTCATGCGAAATACCCTCAACAATACTATGCTCCATCGCATGCGAAAAAGGACCATGCCCTATATCATGCAAAAGTATGGCAACAAGTAAACCTTCTTCCTCTGGTTCACTAATCTCAACCTTCTTAAAACGAAGCACTTGTATTGCACTATACATTAAATGCATACTACCAAGGGCATGATGAAAACGGGTGTGATGCGCGCCCGGATAAACCAAATATGATAGACCCATTTGAGAAATTCTTCGCAATCTCTGAAAGTATGGATCACCTATTAGATTAAAAATGAGGGTGCTGGGAATTCTAATAAATCCGTAAATTGGATCATTGAAAATCTTAAGCTTGTTCGATTCTGTCAAAACAAAAATTCTTTACAAGCGCAAATATAACTACTAAATGAACAAGATAACAATCCTTTGGGTCGATGATGAAATCGATCTGTTAAAACCACACATTATTTTTTTAGAAGGAAAGAATTACGAGGTTGTTACTTGTAAAAGCGGACAAGAAGCTCTTGAAGAAATACAAGAATCTGCGATTGATATTGTTTTCCTTGATGAAAATATGCCTGGACTTTCCGGGTTGGAAACCTTGAATGAAATTAAGGTCATAAATTCATCAATTCCTGTTGTGATGATCACAAAAAGTGAGGAAGAACTTATTATGGAAGAGGCTATTGGGTCCAAGATTGCAGATTACTTGATTAAGCCAGTAAACCCAAATCAAATTCTTTTATCACTAAAGAAGAACCTTGACCATTCACGTTTGGTTTCTGAACGAACCACTGCGAATTACCAACAGGAATTTAGAAAAATAGCGATGGATTTATCCATGGTCAATTCTTACGCAGAATGGATAGAGTTGTATAAAAAATTAATTTATTGGGAGTTGCGACTAGAGGATATTGAGGACAATAGCATGTTCGAAATTCTGGAATCACAAAAAATAGAGGCTAATAACCAATTCGGAAAATTTGTTGAAAACAATTATGAAGATTGGTTCAGTGACCACGATAGACCAGTGATGTCACACAACCTTTTTAAAGACTGGATTAAGCCCGAAATCAAAGACGATCCAACCCTTTTGGTTGTTATTGACAACTTAAGGTATGACCAGTGGTTTGCCTTTGAAAAAACAGTTAATTCCTTTTACAAGAAAATCAAAGAAAAATCATATTTAAGCATACTTCCCACAGCAACACAGTACGCGAGAAATGCTATATTTTCAGGACTAATGCCTTCCGCAATGGAAAAAAAATACCCAGATTGGTGGAAGAACGACACGGATGAAGGTGGTAAAAACCTCTTTGAAGATAAGTTCTTGGGTGAACAGTTAAAACGCTTGGGATTGGATTTAAAATGGGAGTACCATAAAATTAGCAGCTTAAAACAAGGCAAACACTTGGCACAGAACTTTAAGTCCCAAAAGGATAATGATCTTACTGTTATTGTTTACAATTTTGTAGACATGTTGTCCCACTCTAAAACTGAAATGGAAGTAATCAAAGAACTAGCTTCCAATGACAAAGCTTATCGTTCACTGACTCAAAGCTGGTTTAAGAACTCCCCATTGTTGG
Source organism: Maribacter sp. HTCC2170 (assembly GCF_000153165.2). NCBI lineage: Bacteria > Pseudomonadati > Bacteroidota > Flavobacteriia > Flavobacteriales > Flavobacteriaceae > Maribacter > Maribacter sp. HTCC2170. The sequence goes on along the minus strand of NC_014472.1, from coordinate 2,734,904 downwards.
AAATTATTCAACAAGCCCAAAATATGGGCATGAAATTGATCATTACTACAGACCATGGTACAATAAATGTAAAGCAACCTTCAAAAGTAATAGGTGACAAAGAGACTAGCTTAAACTTAAGATACAAAACCGGTCGCAGCCTTAGCTATGAAAAGAAAGATGTGTTGGAATCAAGAAACCCGACTGACATTCATTTACCATGCATAAACATGAGCAGCTCGTTTATATTTGCTAAAAATGATTTGTTTTTTGCTTACCCCAATAATTACAACCACTACGTTAGTTACTACCGAAACACCTATCAGCATGGCGGGGTTTCTTTAGAGGAAATGATAATTCCATTTGTTGTTTTGGAGCCTAAATAGATTTGATAAAATGGAAATTACTTATAGCGAGGATCAAATAACCAAGGTAGCTGAACAACTAATTAATGAAGTGCCAAATAAAACATTATGTTTCTATGGTGACATGGGGGCGGGAAAAACAACATTGATCAAAGAAATTACAAAACAACTTGGAGCGATTGGTGAAGCCAATAGTCCAACTTTCGGTATTGTGAACGAATATCAAGATGCCAATGAAGCGGTTTTGGCTTACCACTTCGACTTTTACCGACTAAATGATGAGAATGAAGCCCTTGATTTAGGAATTGAAGACTATTTTAGTTCCAATACCTGGATATTTATAGAATGGCCCGAAATAATCGAAACATTATTACCTTCGGAAAGAGTAAATATCCAATTAAAAGTCGTCAACCCCAACACCCGCAAGCTTTCCTTTGACAATTAACCAAAAGAACCTGCAACGAATTCTACCAATTCTTTATTGCCTTCTTTTCGATGAACAACAATTAAACCGTTGAAATGCTCGATTTTTACGTTTAAATGTCTGTTTTTTTCGATAAAGTGCAGCATGGTATTCTTTTTTTCTTTATTTTAGCAACGTTATTGTCCGATTTCTAACTAAAAACCTCGATGAAAATGAAGAAATTTGTATTTGGCCTTTTGGCATGTGTAGCGCTAACGGCTTTTTCTTGTGAGCCTAATTCAACCGCTGATGAAGATCAGCTATACGAACAAGGAGTTGACAAAAAGAAACTAACGAAAAAATTATAATCTTTTTTATAAACCGTTAATCGAGGGACAATGTAAATTGTCCCTTTTTTTATACTATTTTATCTGTTCCGTCGTTTGCGCAATATAAATAGTCCCCAATAATGACAGAGAAGAAGAATAAGAAGAAGGCAAAAAGGAAGATTTTTATAGAATCTGTATTTGTGTTTTTTATTACATTATCGCCCTTTCTTTATAAAATCCATGATTATTTCCCAGAGGATCCTGAAGCTACAATTTCTTTTTTTGGTTTTGTAATAGACAATAATGGTTTTAATGATATTTCCTTATATGTCTGGTTCGTTATGAGTAAAGTAATACCCTTGTATTTATTGATTTTTTGGTTTATGACAGCAAAAAATTGGTGGTATCATATCATTCTTATCCCTATCGCCATGTATGCTTTCCAACTATTTGAAGTAATATTCGATTCCGATGACTATATCGACACGGAGAATATTTGGTGGTTGCTTCCTGTTTGTATGATTATTATTCCGGTCGTTTATTTTATAAGAATCAAATTATATGATAAATATGTTCACGGCATTGATCTCGAAGCCATGGATGCTGAATTGAAATCACTAAAAACTTTTTACACAGGTGAAGAAAATTCAGAAAAAGATATGGGGCAAAGCGCTGATGAACACGCAGAAAATCAAGCAACAATTGGCTATCAAACCATTTCTGAATCTATAAACACTAAACTATCCACAGATAATATTGAAAGAGGTATTAAAGGTTTTCAGAACAAGTTAAAAACTTTATTCGGAGGAAAAGCATAGCGGATTCCGTATGTTTATTCACATCGGGATTTCAAAATTAGTTTCATAGATTTATTGTAATTTTACTTGTAATCGTCTTTTATCGATTAGATAGAACCTTTTATGAAGCAACCAACCTCACCATTTAGTAAGCAACAATTAATTCCGCAAGAAGAAACCCTCGAGGTCTTAAAACAAAAAGGTGAACTTTTTATTGGGATTCCAAAAGAAAACCAATATCAAGAAAAAAGAATCTGTTTAACACCTGATGCAGTTAATGCCATTACCGCACATGGTCATAGGGTTCTAGTTGAGGCGGGAGCCGGTGAAGGCGCCCATTTTTCGGATATTGACTATACAAACGCGGGAGCCGAGGTTACCAAAGATGTGAAAAAGGTTTTCGGTTGCCCATTGATTTTAAAGGTTGAGCCTCCTACCCTATCAGAAATTGAAATGGTTAATCCCCAAACCACTATTATTTCTGCGCTACAGATCAAGACCCAGAATAAAGCGTATTTCGAAAAGATGGCCAAGAAACGCTTAACGGCCGTAGCCTTTGAATTCATTAGAGATGAAGATGGTAAATATCCTGCCGTACGTTCATTAAGTGAGATTGCGGGCATTTCTTCCGTTCTTATTGCTTCTGAGCTTATGGCAGCAACAAATCAAGGCAATGGATTAATGTTCGGGAATATTAGTGGTGTCCCCCCAGTAGAAGTGGTGATAATTGGAGCTGGTACCGTGGGTGAATTTGCTGCCAGATCAGCTATAGGTCTTGGCGCCAATGTTAAGGTATTTGATAATTCATTGACCAAACTAAGAAATATTCAAACCAACCTAAACCAAACTGTATACACATCCACAATTCAACCTAAAAATCTTTTAAAGGCGTTAAAACGTTGTGATGTTGCCATTGGTGCTGCCCGTGGCAGAGAAAGATCTCCAGTAGTCGTTTCGAGCACTATGGTAGAACATATGAAAAAAGGTGCAGTTGTAATTGACGTGAGTATTGATATGGGTGGTTGTTTTGAAACAAGCGAAATCACGGATCACATTAAACCAACTATTGAAAAATACGGTGTAATACATTATGGCGTACCAAACATACCTTCTCGTTACCCTAAGACGGCATCAATATCAATAAGTAACATCTTTACCCCATACCTCCTTAAATTAGGTGAAGACGGGGGATTGGAAAACTCATTACGTTTTGACAAAGGCTTGCGCAATGGGCTGTACATTTACCATGGAATTTTAACCAGTAAGGCAGTTGGTGAATGGTTTGACCTTCAATACAGTGATATCAATTTCTTGATATTTTAAAAGTGCAAATCACTTTAAAAGTGATTGTATTTTATAACAAAAACATATCTTGCGTCTTATTTTCAATTACCACTAATATTATTACATGGCTTTTTTAAAACGTTTGGGATTCTACCTTTTCGGACTCGCTATTGGGCTCGTGTTTTTGACTATTTTTTTTAAAAATAAAACTGAAGGGACAGGTGTTGAGTTTTGCTACTTTCCTAACTGCAGAACATTAAAAGATATTCGCTCCAAACCACTTTCATATTCAGATGACGTTGAGGATTTGATAAATTCGCAACAGTTGGATTCATTGAAAATATCTCATTTCTTGAGGGAAGGTGAAGTAGATTTCAAGAAAAGCAATACCAAATCGTCTCCATGCAAAACCTATATTATAGAGGCAGAGTTAGATGACAAAGAGGCAATTATGACGATTAAAAATTGTCCTGATAGCGCCCTAATCGAAAGTATTGTATTCTAAACTAAATCTTTCTTCGTTTGCGTTCCTTTTTCAGCAACGAAAGCTCCCTTGTAGTTTGTCCTGCAACCGAAGTGTTTTCTTCAGCCCTTCTTATTAAATATGGCATAACATCACGTACTGGTCCAAAAGGTAGGTATTTAGCAACATTATAACCTTGGGCAGCCAGGTTAAAGGATATATGATCACTCATGCCATACAACTGTCCAAACCAAATTCTTGTATCATCATTGGCAATTCCCCTTTCGGCTAATTGCTCCATCAAACGATAACTACTCTCTTCGTTATGGGTGCCCGCGAATAACGAAATAGTCTCTAAATTTTCTAATGCGTATTCTACACAAGAATCAAAATTATCATCTGTAGCCTGCTTTGAAGCACAAATTGGGGATTTATACCCTTTTTCTTGGGCTCGCTCATTTTCCTTTTCCATATAAGCACCGCGAACAGCTTTGATTCCAATTTTAAACCCTTCTTCATTGGCTTTGGAATTTAGCTCTTTAAGATAATCCAATCTATCCCACCGGTACATTTGCAGTGTATTGAACACCACAGCCTTTTCTTTATTATACTTCACCATCATTTCTTCAACCAATTGATCTGCCGCGTCCTGCATCCAGCTTTCTTCAGCATCAATTAGCAATGAGACATCCAAATCATGTGCCTTCTTACATGTAACATCAAAACGGTTCACAACTCTCCCCCACTCCTCCTTTTCTTTGGCTGTAAGCGTTTTACCTTCCCCTATTTTCTTAAACAATTTAAGGCGTCCATAACCTGTAGGCTTAAAAACCGCGAAGGGAATACCATCCTCCTTCTTAACAAATTCTAGGATTTCCAAAATCTTGGCCAAACAATGATCCAATGGATCCTCATCATCTTGCCCTTCTACTGAATAATCCAAAACCGAACATACTCCCTTATCCCACATTTTATGCACAACAGCCATACAATCTTCTTCGCTCACACCTCCACAAAAATGGTCAAATACCGTAGCACGGATCAATCCGTCGACAGGAAGGTGTGCCTTCAAGGCAAAATTGGTCATTGCTGTGCCAATTCTTACCAAAGGTTCATTGGCTATCATCTTAAAAAGAAAATACGCTCGTTCTAACTCAGAATCTGTTTTTAAAGCAAAAGCTGTTGAAGTATCCTCAAAAATTCGGTTCATTTCTAATTATTATTTAATGAATCAAATATAAACACAGATTTTGTATTCTTATCATTAAAAATAACGTTTATTTTGTGTTTCAGATTATTTTCAAATGGAATCAATTACCACGACCGATTACGTTGTACATTTCAACAAAACGGCTTTTGCCGCATTAAACGACCATCTTGCAAACAGCACCTATTCAAAGGTTTTTGTACTGGTCGACGAAAATACGCGTACCCTCTGTCTACCGCTTTTACAAAAACGGCTTTCAAATTCTTTTGCCTTTGAATTGATTGAGATTAAATCTGGCGAAGAAAACAAAAACATAAGCACTTGTAATGATGTTTGGTTGGCCTTATCTGAACTTGATGCGGACCGCAGGAGTCTAATAATCAATCTCGGTGGCGGCGTTGTCACTGATCTAGGAGGATTTGTAGCTTCAACTTACAAAAGAGGAATTAATTTCATTAATATCCCCACTACCCTATTATCAATGGTCGATGCCTCTGTAGGCGGCAAAACTGGAGTAGATTTAGGTCCACTTAAAAATCAGATAGGTGTTATAAATCAACCTGAAATGGTATTGGTTGTTTCTGAGTTTTTAAATACCCTCGAGGATCGACAGATGAAGAGTGGATTTGCTGAAATGCTAAAACATGGGCTTATTCAAAATATAGACTATTGGGAAGAATTAAAAGGGTTGGAAAACTTTGAAGATATCGATGGCCATATTTACAAATCAGTATCTATAAAAAACAAGGTGGTAATTGAGGACCCTACCGAAAAGCATTTAAGAAAAATATTAAACTACGGGCACACTTTGGGGCATGCGGTAGAATCCTATTTTCTTGAAAACAAGGATAAGGAAACACTATTGCATGGTGAAGCAATCGCCGTAGGAATGATACTGGAGGCTTTTCTTGCCCACAAACTTACCGGACTTGCAAAGAATGAACTTGAAGACATAAAATCAACATTTTTAGATAGGTACAAGAAAGTTAACTTTACAGATCGTGATATTGAAACCATCCTGTCATTATTGAAATTTGACAAGAAAAACTCCCATGGCCATATTAATTTTGTGCTTCTTGAAGCCATTGGTACGCCAATTATCGATGTTAAAATACCGAATGAATTGTACGTACAAGCTTTTGCTTACTACAAAAAATAAGGACTTCATATACTAAAACAACCGTTATACAACTCTTTGGTTTTTTCATGATGAAAAATAGCTAGATTAGGTTATCGAAATTATCCATTTAAGGGCAACATAGAAAAACCAAACTACTATGATTCGCAAACTTGTTGATTACAAAAAGCTTGACCATGCTCTTGCTGCTAAATTTATTGAAACCTATTCCGATGGCTATGGTGATGATGATATCATAATCTTTAAAAATGTCAAAGGTGAAATCATTGAAACTGTTGAACTCCGTACAGAGGACACAGTTTACCTAGTCAAAATAAGTAAAAGTCTTGCCAGTTTCATTTCAAATTTTGAAGGCCATATGGAAAAGGAACTGGAAGCAAAAGTTGAACCCATCAATGAAGAAGAGGAAGCTCTTACAAAAAAGATGGAACTACACTCAGAAGAAGAGATCAACGAAGAAGCCTAGTGGATATTCACTAGAGGTATCTTTCCCTGATTACGTTTCTGTGGTGCTTTTGATGCCCGCAAATAATGAATCCTAGAGCGGCAACGCTCATTGGGGAATCACTGGCCATACCAACATTTTGAAGAGATTTACCGTTCATATTCGAAAAAAGAGCGATTGTTGAACGCCGTACAGCTTTATATTCTTCAATTATACTCTCTTTAGTCCTTCGATCTGCATTGGAATTTGGCACGAAAGTATCTTGGTCAAAACCGGGCAATGGCGTACTATCACCTCGCATAAATCGTAAAGCCCTGTATTGAAAAACTCTTTCTGTATCCAGTACATGCAACAACGCTTCAGCAATTGTCCATTTACCATCCGCATACGCATAGCTTAATTTTTCGTCTGGTAAACTGGCCAAAAATTGAGGAAAATTATCGAGTTGTTTTCTTAAAAGGTCAAACAGTTCAACATCCCCCAAAACATCGATATAGGTCTGGTAAAACGGATTATAGTCTTCAGCTTTAAGTTCAGAGATTCTCATACGATTATAACTTAAAAAATCCCAAAGACAAAGCCCAAGGGATTTACAAATTAATAAATTTTAGGCACTACATTTCATTAAAAATCCTATGCATCAAACGCTTTTTATCGTTTATACTTTCTTCAAGTGAAATCATTGTTTCGGTTCTGCTGATCCCCTCAATATCATCTATTTTAAAGATAATGTTCTTAGCATGGTTTGTATCTTTCGCCCTGATTTTACAGAAGATGTTGAATTTTCCCGTTGTAATATGCGCAACCGTAACATTTGGTATTTGCTCTAAACGCTCCAATACAAATTTCGTCTGGTGTGTTTTTTCTAAAAATATACCCACATAGGCTATAAATGCATATCCAAGTTTCACATAATCCAAAGTAAGCGAAGAACCGCGAATGATACCTGCTTCCTCCATCTTTTTAACTCGCACGTGTACCGTACCTGCAGAAATCAAAAGCTTCTTAGCAATGTCTGTGAAAGGTGTTCTGGTATTGTCAATCAACATATCCAGAATTTGGTGATCTATTTCGTCTAATTTAACTTTTGCCATTGAATTATATTTTTGGCAAAAATAAGTAATTAAGAAATTAAATTTAACGAAAGATCGTTTTTTTTAACAAAAATGTAATGAAATATTGTTTTTTGAAATTATTATTTAAAAAAACGAATTTATAATACTTCCCAAAAAGACTGTTTTTTAATAAGCTCTAAATCTTCCATTTTTGAACAATCATACTTTTGATGACCATAAAAATCAAGTAAAGAACCTACTTTTTTTATTTCCGGTTTAAAACAAATATTATTACCCTCTAGAACTTCCTTGAAAAGTATTGCTACAATGTCATTTGCCCTATATTTTTCAGAATTGATTAAATGAGCATTCTGAATCAGAACATCATAGAAGAGCTTCGCGTTTTCCGGTATATCAAAATATTCCTTTTTGGCATAATCACCGATCTTATTACCTACAATAGTCCCCATTGCCACAACAAGGGCTTGAAAAATATACTCTCGTGTGTTTTCACGCATATAATCCTCAGGGTAATGACCGGCTTCAAATAAAACCGTAGGAACATCAAGCATTTGAAAAGTATCCCCGATGCAATTTTCGTTAAATGAATCGTCATATCTCCCTACTTGCCCTGGAATCATTTTTTGGAGCCTTTTGTTCATCGCTACTATCAAATGCATGCTTGTGGCCCTTGATTTGGAGATACCACGCTCTTTATTAAATGAGGGGGCTAAAAACGACACCGTGGCGGGTTTTGTAGTACCCATAACATTGAATATTGTTCTTTGGTCATGTAAGTTGAAACAATAATTAGGCTCAAAAGATTCAAAACATTCGCGAAGTACATTACTTTCTGGCTGACTCCTGATTCTTGCATCCCTATTAAGGTCCACCCCATTTGCATTTACTCTTGTATACGCCTTAGCACCATCTGGATTTAATATGGGTATAATCTTAATGGTACAATTTTTTAAAATGGAGTTGGACAATTCAACTCCCGAATCCATAAAATTGAAGAAATCAAATACAGCTTTCGTTGTCGTAGATTCATTCCCATGCATTTGGGACCACATGAGTATTTTTTTCGAACCCTTTCCGAAGGTAACCGATTCAATAGGAAGTCTATTTACTGATTGGCCAATATTCTCAACTACAAATTTTTCGGATAGTCCATCCAATATTGAAGAAATATGGCCGCGGGTTATATACCTTCCATGGAGTGCATTTTGCTTTATAAGGTGGTAATCTTTCTGAGGAAAATCCATTTTTGAAATTTTGTATCGATTACAAATGTAGCATCATTATAAATTACAAATGTGACTTATCAATTCACATTTGTATACAATAAATTGTGTTGATTCGTAGAGATTATAATACATTTGTAAACAAATAAATCTAAAATTTTAACAATTCAATTAATTAAAATTTAAAGTGCTTATTTTCAGTTATTTATGGCATCTTATATGAACATAAATATTATTAATACAAAGGGTTTTGACCAGTACAAAGCTCCATTTAAAGCAATATTTTTACTAGATTTGCACAAACTATTGTTACAGTGGTAAACACCGAGGATTTTATTAAAAGGTTAGAGAAAATACTTCGGTATTATGACTTATCGGCCTCTGTTTTCGCAGATAGGATAAGCGTGCAGCGATCAAGTATTTCCCACCTATTATCAGGAAGAAACAAACCTAGTTTAGAGTTTGTTTTAAAAGTGATAAAGAATTTTCCTGAAGTAAATTTGTATTGGTTATTGAACGGCAAAGGGTCATTTCCATCCGACCCAAACACAAAAGCAAATAACCTCACCCCTACCCAAAATATAATTCCTCAAAAAGAGGCACCACTTAAAACGGAACCGAAAAAGGAAAAGACAATTGAGAAAATCATCATTTTCTACGATGACGGAAGTTTCAAGTCGTATCATGAATAAGAATCTGAACCAAAGTGGTTGTTATTTTGAATTGTGTTATTTTTTGTGGCACTAAATTCTTTATTTTGTGTTCATGTTAAGAAGAATCATTTTTTTATTAGTTACGCTTTTTACTCTATACTCCTGTTATCTACCGGAAAGAAACTGCAAGGACTTCAAGGATGGGGAGTTCAGCTTCACATCTGTTTTAAATGACAAAGAGGTCACAACTACCTTCGTAAGAAAGGGTGACTTAGAGGTGGATTATTTTGAAGGCAAGATTGATAGCTCGTCAGTTAGATGGATAAATGACTGCGAATGTATCGTGAAAAAGCTTCACCCTAGAAACAAGGCGGAAGAAAAGTCAGTTCACATGAAAATATTGACTACAACAGATAATTCATATACATTTGAGTACAATATTGTAGGGGACAGCAATAAATCTAAAGGAATAGCTATAAAAACCAACTAACCATGTTCGAAATACTTTCAAGCCCTGATGCCTGGGTAGCACTACTTACGTTAACATTCTTAGAAATTGTATTAGGAATTGACAACATTATTTTCATTTCAATTGCCGCAGGCAAGTTAGATAAAGCTCAACGAAAAAAAGCTACGAACATAGGGCTTGTTTTAGCCATGGTAATGCGTATAGTGCTATTGTTTGGTATTTCGCTCCTTACCAGCATGAAAAAGCCGTTTTGGATTTTAGATAGCGACTGGATCTCCGGCGGAATCAGTGGACAGGGATTGATATTGTTTGGAGGCGGATTGTTTCTACTTTATAAAAGTACTTCTGAAATACATGAGAAAATTGAAGATAAAGGTCATGATGAGCGTGAAGTGAAAAGCCACCGTTCAGCTTCCTTGATGAACGCCATCCTTCAAATCACTGTGATTAATATCGTCTTTTCATTTGATTCAATTTTAACTGCTATCGGTATGACCAACGGTATCTCACCCAACCCCAATGACGCCTTATTATTAATGGTCATCGCAGTAGTGATTTCTGTTTTGATAATGATGCTTTTTGCTAACCCAGTTGGTGAATTTGTAAACAGACATCCATCTATTCAGGTTTTAGGGTTGTCCTTCTTGATTTTAATAGGATTTATGCTGATAGCCGAATCTGCACACCTATCACACCTTGTAGTGTTTGGCAATGAGGTGGGAACTATTCCAAAAGGGTATTTATATTTTTCAATAGCATTCTCCCTAATGGTAGAATTCTTCAACTTGAGAATGAAGAAAAACAAGGTTGTAGTACAGGAAATAGAAAAGGATTAACCTAATTATTCAAGAGTTAATTAGGCCTGTGATAAGCTACTTTCGGATTCTTTTGCTTATGCTCCCTAAATAAACGCTGCTGCTGCTTAACGGTTAAAGTACTGCCATCATGGCTCCAGCCCGGAGGACCAAAGACATACATAATCTTGTGCCAGATATTAGGGGACTTTTTCATATCATTCCAAATATCCTTAAACTCATGGGTAAGAATCACTAGTGGGTTATAGGATTCAGGGGCATGAATTACACCATACTTAACATCTATATCATCATCAAGTTCTTTCCAAGTGCCAAATATTTTATCAAAGATGTTCAAAAAACCACCATGGTTTTTGTCCAAATATTCGACATTCTGAGCATGATGCACCTGATGCATGGTATGGGTATTCATTATTTTCTCAACCCATCCCATTTTTGGAATATACACTGTATGCAACTGAAATTGCCATAATGCTTCTATCCCCAAACAAACAACAACCATCTCAGGGGCAAACCCTAAAGCTGGCATCCACATGTAAAACAATGGTTTGTAAAGAATGGTGAACCAACCATTTCTAACAGCTGTCCCTAAGTTATAATTATCCGAAGAATGGTGAACAATATGCGCGGCCCAAAGAATTCGAATTTCATGATTGGCCCTATGAAACCAATAATACGTAAAGTCGTCGGCCAGTTGACACAACAGCCATATATACCAAGCATACCCAAAGGACTTATAACCTAAAACATTAGATCTTACACCATCAACAACTGGATTGAACAATTCATAAGTGAATTCAAATATAACAATGGCGGAAATCACCTTGATCAAAGGCGCAATAATCGCTGAACCCACCCCCATAAATCCACTTGCAAACAGGTCTTTCCACTCATACAAATCCTCATCACCATGGGTTTTGCTATAAGCTAATTCCAATAAAATAAATGCTATAAAACAGGGTACACCGTATACCAGGGGGTTGGTAAAATCCATAAATTCTAAAATTAGCGCAAAGGTACGGTATAAAGTAGTACCCCTGCAAAACTATTAATGGTCTTATTCTTTTTTATCTCTTAAAATTTTGTTTTGTTCTTTCATGAGCTCCTCAAGGTTGGCCAGTAACTCAATATTCTTTGGAGTAGTTTCCTCGAGATTCTCTGGATCTTCAGCCTTTGTACGAAAACGGTTCATGAATTTAATGACTACAAAAACAGTAAATGATATTATTGCAAAATCAACTACAACCTCAATCAGTTCACCGTAACCAATAGCCGCCTCCTCAATATTATCCGAAGCCTCTCTCAATACGTACTTCTTATCAGAAAATCGAACTCCATCGGTCATTAATGACAGGGGTGGCATGATAACCTTCTTAACCAAAACATTAACAACCTTGTTAAAAGCGGTACCAATGATGATACCGATGGCCATATCGATCATATTACCTTTAATCGCAAAATCCTTGAATTCTTGTATGAAGTTCTTCATTGAAACTTTATCTCTTTAAAACAAAGCCGTTTGCCCCTCATCATCTATATCGGGATCCTCTGGTTTTTCAGAGCTTCCCTTCTTTGACTGCGCAGTCTCATTACTCACATCTTCCTCATCAACAACCTCGATTTCATTGGCTTCCTGTTCTTCTGGCTCCTCATAGGGCAAAGAGTCCATAGCATTGACGTTTTTAACTTTTTCCGAAGTCAACTGATTACCTAAAGCTTTTATTCCTTTAATCGATATAAAATCTTCTATATCAATACTTAAGTTTGGTTTGGCATCTTTACCTCTAGGCTTTGGAAACTCCAACTCAATAACCGGACGCCAATCAGTAGAAACCAACTCCAAATACGATTTTGGATGCTCCGAAATAAACAAATCTTCTCGATTTCCTTGTTCGATTAAAAACCGTTTCACATAAAAACGTTCTTTACCACCGTCCCAATAAATTGCAGATAACGGTTTATTTGGGTTCCATTTTTCAAGCACAATCATATCATCATCAAAACGCGAAGTCATTGTTGGCACAAGTGTTTTGGCAATTCCTTTTTGATTAATGACCAACAAAAGATCATCTCCCCGGAATTCACCCAACAACTCTCCACGACCATCTACATTCAATCTACGAACAACATCATCGAACCATATTTTTCGAGGTTTTAGTGTCGAAACCCCTTTTTCTTTAAGTTCAATCCTCTTTACTGTATATTTAGTGACGATATTCCCCTTTGAAGCTCTGCCCTTAATGAGTACGTCTGCAAAATCCACATCCCACTTCAGCTTCTTAATACTCCCCACCTGCCTAAGATTAACAGTGACCACCTCAGCTTCTCCATTAGGGTTTGCCGAAAAATAGTACACCACTGTCAATGGCTTTCCAGGAGTAAGGTCATACAGCCTGTCACGAGTAACACTTGTCACATTGAACCTTTTGATGTAAGTAGGGCCACCTTTACCATCCTTATAAATCATATTATAAGTGGTTCTCTTATCTTTTTTCTTAAAGACCGCAACATGAATAATGTTCTTACCAATAAAAGTTTTGGAATCAACCTTGGTAATCATGGCTTTACCATCCTTCGTAAAAACAATGATATCATCAATATCGCTACAATCGGTAACATATTCATCTCTACGCAATGAAGTGCCCACAAAGCCCTCTTCCCTATTCACATACAGTTTCGTGTTCCGAATAACCACTTTAGTAGCCTCAATATCGTCGAAAACACGAATCTCAGATTTACGCTCACGGCCTTTACCATATTTGGTCTTGAGGTTTTTAAAGTAATCTATCGCAAAGTCAATTAGGTTTGCCAAATGGTGTTTCACCTCAGCGATTTTCTCTTCCAAACTATCAAGATACTGCTGGGCCTTATCAATATCGAATTTGGAAATACGCTTGATACGAATTTCCGTCAAACGCACGATATCCTCTTCAGTGACAGCGCGTTTCAAATGTTTGGTATGAGGTTTTAGGCCTTTATCAATAGCAGAAATCACTCCCTCCCATGTCTCTTCTTCCTCTATATCCCTATAAATTCGATTTTCTATGAAAATACGTTCCAAAGAAGCAAAATGCCATTGCTCTTCCAACTCAGAAAGCTGAATCTCCAATTCCGCTTTCAACAATTCAACCGTTAAATCAGTTGATTGCTTAAGCATTTCAGATACCCCAATAAAAATCGGTTTATTGTCTTCAATAATACAGCTTAAGGGAGAAATGGACGACTCACATGAAGTAAAGGCATATAATGCATCAATGGTTTTATCTGGGGAAATGCCACTTGGCAAATGCACAAGTATCTCGACATCTGCAGCAGTATTATCCTCTATTTTTTTTATTTTTATCTTCCCTTTATCATTTGCTTTTAAAATGGAATCTATTAAAGAAGAGGTGTTGGTACCATACGGTATCTCATTAATAACCAACGTATTCTTATCTTTTTGAGACATTCTGGCGCGAACCCGGATCTTACCTCCTCGCAAACCGTCATTGTAATTGTTTACGTCAATTATTCCTGCAGTTGGGAAATCAGGATACAGCTTGAACCGCTGACCCTTGAGATGCTTAATTGAAGCATCAATCAATTCATTGAAGTTATGCGGCAATACTTTTGTCGAAAGCCCAACAGCAATACCCTCAGCACCTTGAGCCAAAAGTAAAGGGAACTTTACCGGGAGATTAACAGGCTCCTTTTTACGTCCGTCATACGATAGCTGCCATTCCGTTATTTTTGGGCTAAAAACCACATCTAAAGCAAATTTAGAAAGCCTTGCCTCTATATACCTGGAAGCTGCTGCCCTATCCCCAGTCAAAATATTACCCCAGTTACCCTGAGTATCAATCAACAGGTCTTTTTGACCAATTTGAACCATGGCATCTGCTATACTCGCATCACCATGAGGGTGATATTGCATGGTATGACCAACAACGTTAGCAACCTTATTGTAACGACCGTCATCCAATTCTTTTAACGAATGTAAAATCCTGCGTTGCACAGGTTTAAAACCATCTTCTATAGCTGGTACCGCACGTTCTAATATCACATAGGATGCATAGTCCAAAAACCAATCCTTGTACATACCAGTAACCTTGGTCAGGGCATCTTGGGAATCATCTATTCCCGAACCTTCTTCAATTGGTTGGTCTTCGTTAAGCTCTTGGTTCAGTTCTTCATTATCTTCCATAAAGAAAGAATCGTATTATCTTGATTTATAATTGGTTTTCTTCAACTAGGTCAATTTCTACTTTAAGGTTGTTGATAATGAATTCCTGACGATCTGGGGTATTTTTACCCATATAAAATTTTAGGAGATTCTCTATAGACATTGCCTTGTCTAACATCACGGGCTCTAATCTAATATCCTCTCCAATAAAATGTTGGAATTCATCTGGCGAAATTTCACCTAGACCTTTAAATCGTGTTATTTCTGGTTTTCCCGTTAACTTATCTAGGGCACCCTTTCGTTCATCATCACTGTAACAATAAATTGTTTCTTTTTTGTTACGGACCCTAAACAAAGGTGTTTGTAAAATATATAAGTGATTCTCTTTAATCAATTCAGGGAAAAATTGAAGAAAGAATGTGATCAACAATAATCTAATATGCATACCGTCAACATCGGCATCAGTTGCAATTACAATATTGTTGTAACGCAAATCCTCCATTGACTCTTCAATGTTCAAAGCAGCCTGTAAAAGATTGAATTCCTCATTCTCGTATACAATCTTTTTGGACATACCATAAGAATTCAAAGGCTTTCCCCTTAAACTGAAAACAGCTTGTGTATTTACATCACGGGATTTTGTGATTGAGCCAGAGGCTGAATCCCCCTCTGTAATAAAAAGAGTGCTTTCCAAACGACGGTCATTTTTCATATCACCTAAATGAACTCGACAATCACGTAGTTTTTTATTGTGCAGGCTTGCCTTTTTAGCTCGATCTCTGGCCAATTTACGAATACCGGAAAGCTCTTTACGTTCTTTCTCAGCCATCATGATCTTTCGCTGTAGCTTTTCAGAAGTATCAGGATTTTTATGCAAGTAATTATCTAAGTACCTACCAACAAAATCATTGATATAAGTTCGAACAGTTGGAAAATCACCTCCCATATCAGTTGACCCTAATTTGGTTTTGGTCTGACTTTCAAAGACGGGCTCCATCACTTTAATGGCAATTGCCGAGATAATCGATTTACGAATATCACTGGCATCATAATTCTTACCGTAGAAATCACGGATAGTCCTAACTAAGGCCTCGCGGAATGCCGCTTGATGTGTACCGCCTTGAGTAGTATGCTGCCCGTTAACGAAAGAATGGTATTCCTCGCTGTACTGAGTCTTACTATGGGTAATAGCAACTTCAATGTCCTCTCCCTTTAAGTGGATAATTGGATATAAAAGGTCCTCAGCATTGTTATTATCCTCAAGTAAATCTTTTAAACCGTTTTCAGAGTGGAACTTTTCACCATTGAAAACTATGGTCAATCCTGGATTTAAATAAACGTAGTTCTTGAGCATACGCTCAACATACTCATTCCTGTATTTATACTTTTTGAATATTGTTTCATCTGGCGTAAAAGATACTCTTGTACCTTTTCTCTTGGATGTCTCTACCGGACCTTCCTCCGACACTAAAACACCCTGTTCAAATTGAGCGGTCTTGATTTTATTTTCTCGAGAAGATTGAACCTCAAAGAAACTGGACAAAGCATTAACGGCCTTGGTTCCAACCCCATTTAACCCAACTGATTTTTTGAATGCACGACTATCATACTTCCCCCCGGTGTTCATCTTGGAAACTACATCTACCACCTTTCCCAAAGGAATACCACGACCATAGTCCCTTACCCTTACTATATTATCTTTTATTGATATTTCAATGGTTTTGCCCGCTCCCATAACAAACTCATCAATACAGTTGTCCAGGGTTTCTTTAAGAAGAATGTAAATACCATCGTCCGCAGAAGAACCATCACCCAGCTTACCAATATACATACCTGGACGCAAGCGAATATGCTCTTTCCAGTCGAGTGATCGAATATTATCTTCGGTATATTGGGACTGTGCCATAACGGGTCAGGGTTTATCCCTGCTAATATAAAATTTCAAAGCAAAAATCAAAGTACTTAGCTCGGAAAGTAATTAACAACGAAAGTACCATTTTTGTTGATATTATTAAATGGGACACGGACTAAATGTTTGCGATTTGAGCTTCTACAATAAAACCCGATCTCTGCAAGGTTCAGGTTCATAAACTGAAATATGTACTCAAGCTTTCTTCCTTGAAACCAATATAACTCCGCAGATTACCACCAGCATCCCAAAAAATTGTAGTTGCGAGATTTGTTCACCCAGAAAGAAAAATGCCAAAACAATAGTCGAAACAGGGCCTAAACTTCCAAATATTGAAAAGGTAGATGCGCCAAGGCGGTTTATGGCCGCAGAAACAAGGAAGGAAGGTATTAAGGTTGAAAAAATTGCCATCATGAACCCTAACAAATACACTTCATTTGGGTAATTGGCAAGATAAAATCCATTTACAAAAACATAATGTAGAACAACGCAAATAGTAGATACTATCATGGCGTATGCAGTAAATTGTACAGCTCCAAATTTAGGAATCAACCAACCACTGCCAACTAAATAGGAAGCGTAAGTAAAAGCGCTTAAGAAAATCAAGAAAGCTCCAAAAACTATGGAATCACCACTAATGCCAACCTCATTCCAAAACGTTATTAAAACTCCAATATATGTAACTGCGATGGCCAAGGCCTGCAATCTGGTTATTCTATTTTTAAAGATAATCCATGATAAAAGCACAACAATGGTCGGGTAGATAAAAAGGATTATACGCTCCAAACCTGCCTTTAAGTATTGTAAGCCCATAAAATCGAACAAACTGGCGAGATAATACCCTATAAACCCAAAAAACACAACCCACAGATAATCCCTTTTCCCAATCTCTTTAGGGTGTAAAGGTCTTTTCCAAAAAGCTATTACTAAATAAAACGGAAATGCAAAAATCATTCGAAATAGCAGCAAGCTCAAATGGTCTATGTTATACTCATATGCCATCTTAACCATTACGGCCTTTGCGGAAAACAAAACAACCCCAACAATGGCAAATAATACACCGCCGCCTGTGACCGATACTTTTTTAGTCATACGGCCAAACTAAAAGTTTTAGTTTACTCTAAAGTATGGGATTCCTTGGAATTACAATACCCAGTTGAAATCAAAAAAATGTTGAATGTTGAAAAATGTATAGTTACTGCTACACATTGAATCTAAAATGCATAACATCGCCATCACGAACGACATAATCCTTACCCTCGACCCTCATTTTTCCGGCTTCCTTCACTTTGGCTTCGCTACCATATTTTACATAATCATCATATGCTATCACCTCAGCACGAATGAACCCTTTCTCAAAGTCGGTATGAATTACACCTGCTGCTTGAGGGGCAGTGGCACCAACAGGAATTGTCCAAGCTCGGACTTCTTTTTCCCCAGCGGTGAAATATGTTTCTAAATCAAGTAATTTATAGGCCCCACGAATCAACTTGGCCGATCCAGGTTCTGATAAACCAAGATCCTCCAAAAACATTTGGCGTTCCTCGTAGGTTTCCAATTCGGTAATATCTGCTTCGGTTCCCACAGCGAGAACAACGACTTCAGCATTTTCATTGGCTACAGCCGATTTTACCTTTTCAACATATGCATTCCCTGAAACAGCAGCTTCTTCGTCAACATTGCACACATACATCACTGGTTTATCTGTTATAAACTGTAATGGTCTAACATAGTCTCTTTTATCATCATCAGAAAGTTCAATCGCCCTGACGGATACTCCAGATTCAAGACCTTCTTTTATCTTCAACAAAGCTACCTCTTCCTTTTGAGCTTCTTTATCCCCTGTTTTCGCGGCTCTTTTAACCTTGTCAAGTTTCTTGTCCACAGTTTCCAAATCTTTCAACTGCAGCTCCATATCAATGGTCTCCTTATCTCGAATGGGATTGACTGATCCGTCAACATGAACAATGTTGTCATTGTCAAAACAACGCAATACATGCAATATGGCATCAGTTTCACGAATATTACCTAGGAACTGATTTCCAAGACCTTCACCCTTACTTGCCCCTTTTACCAAACCAGCAATATCAACAATTTCGACCGTGGCGGGTAAAACTCTTTCTGGGTTCACAAGTGATTCAAGTTTCTCCAATCTTGAGTCAGGAACATTTACCACACCTATATTAGGTTCGATTGTACAGAATGGAAAATTCGCACTTTGCGCCTTCGCATTAGACAGACAATTGAAAAGTGTTGATTTACCAACATTAGGAAGACCTACGATACCAGCTTTCATTATAGACTATTTAAAAACGGTGCAAATATAGATCTTAACAGCATATAATTCTCGCTGTTCTGAAAACAAATAACTTATTACCTTTAATTCACAGTAAACCACATTAATTAAGGGTCTATGAAAAGTGATAAAATAGGATTACAGGGTATATTGTTTGATGCAAAATCATCTTTTATGCAAGGTCCTGCCTTGGCTCCTCCTTTGATCAGAAAAGCCTATAACAGTGATTCCGCAAATTATTTTACCGAATCAGGGTTGGAACTACGTCCTGAAAGCTTTAATGATAAGGGTGATTTCGCAATTGAGAAGTATTTTGAAATCGAAAGAATCACGCAGAAAAATTTAATCACAGACCAACCTTTGATTACCCTAGGTGGTGATCATTCAATTACATACCCTATTATAAAAGCCATGACCAACACATATGGTCCGGTAAGTATTCTACATATTGATGCCCATAGTGACCTATATCATGAATTTGAAGGTGATAAATACTCGCACGCCTGCCCTTTTGCCCGGATTATGGAAGACAAATTGGTCAATCGTTTGGTTCAGGTAGGTATTAGAACATTATCAAAACATCAAAAAGAGCAAGCGGATAAATATGGAGTTGAAATCATTCAAATGAAAGATTTTAATATAGGTGCCTTACCTAAATTTGATGCCCCCATATACATATCATTGGATATTGATGCCTTAGACCCTGCCTTCGCCCCTGGTGTATCTCACCATGAACCGGGTGGTTTAAGCACAAGGGATGTACTTCATATAATTCAAAATATTAATAGCCCAGTTATAGGAGCCGATATTGTAGAATACAACCCATCTCGAGATATAAATGGAATGACGGCCATGGTCTGCGCTAAGTTTCTAAAAGAAATAGCGGCCAAAATCGTTCAAAATAAAATCTGATTGTTTTTAATCCTCTGGATGCATGAATTTCTGCTTACCTAGAAGCTCCTCCTCTGTCTCTACTTGGTCATCATCAGGTACACAACAATCTACGGGACAAACTGCTGCACACTGTGGCTCATCATGAAATCCCTTACATTCGGTACATTTATCGGGCACAATGTAATAAAGCTCATCGCTAACAGGTTCTTGTGCATCTCCAGCATTGACCGATTTTCCATTTGGCAGAACCAAATCACCTTCCAAAGAAGTCCCATCGCTATATCGCCATTCGTCCGCACCCTCATAAATAGCGGTATTCGGACATTCAGGCTCGCAAGCTCCACAATTTATACACTCATCAGTTATTATAATTGCCATAATTTTCTTTTTCTTTTAAACTGAATTAGATTCAGCATGCTTATTTTTGCGCAAAGGTAAACGCAATTAGATTTCTGCACAAATATTATGGACAACCGGAAAGAAAGAATAAATGCAATTATTGAACTCGGAGAATTCTTTAGAGCATTTTGCGAAATCGATAAAAAAGAAGAAATGGATGAATGGTCCTCTAAATTAGAGGACGTCATTTCACTTGCAAATCATAAAAACGGATGGTTTACCAAAGAAAACATTGTTTATGCTCTTGATAATTGGGGAGTGCTGTTAACTAAGAAGAAACTGGAACAATGGTTATCCCGGTATAACCTAAAGAATAGCAAACCTAAGACCGTTGCCTTAATAATGGCAGGTAATATTCCTCTGGTAGGATTCCACGATTTTTTATCAGTGTTACTTTCAGGTAATAAGGTCCTTATAAAGTTATCTTCCAACGATGCCATATTACTTCCCTTTATCGCAGATTTTTTAAAGAAACAATCATCAGTGTTTGAAAATGCAATTGAATTCACAGAAGGAAAACTAGATCATTTTGATGCAGTAATTGCTACAGGTAGTGATAATACGGCTCGCTACTTTGAGCATTATTTTGGAAATAAGCCCAATGTAATTCGTAAAAATCGAAATTCTGTAGCGGTTCTAACGGGAAAAGAGTCCACTGAGGAATTAAATGCTTTAGGCGAGGATATTTTTAGGTATTACGGTTTAGGCTGTCGCAGTGTTTCAAAAGTATTTGTACCCAAAGGGTATGAATTTAAAAAATTCTTTGAGGCCATTTTTGATTTTAACCCCATAATAAATCAGGTCAAGTACGCAAACAATTACGATTACAACAAAGCTGTTTATTTGATGAGTGAGTTCAATATTTTGGAAAATGGATTTTTAATGCTCAAAGAAGACAAAAGTTATTCTTCGCCAATTGCAACACTCTTTTATGAAGAATACGACGAATTGAATAAGTTAAAACAACATCTATTAACAGATAAAAAGAAGATACAGTGTGTTGTTGGCAATGGTATTCTCGAAGATGAAATCAAATTCGGTAAAACTCAAAAGCCAAGTTTGACCGATTATGCAGATGGTGTCGACACTGTTGAATTCCTGTTAAAAACATAGCGTAATTATTACGTAAAACATACCAATAGTTCCCATTTTATTCATGACCTTTAAGGTCTTAAATTTGACAAGAAAATGAAGAGACATAATTTTAGTGCAGGTCCTTGTGTTCTACCACAAGAGGTATTGTTAAAAGCCTCTGAGGCCATAATGGATTTTAATGGCTCAGGCCTTTCACTTATTGAAGTTTCGCATAGAAGCAAAGATTTTGTTGAGGTAATGGAAAAGGCACGTTCACTTGCCCTAGAGCTTCTTGGGCTAGAAGGTAAAGGCTATAAGGCATTGTTCTTACAAGGAGGTGCCAGTCTTGAATTTTTGATGGTTGCCTACAACCTATTGGAAACAAAAGCCGGGTACTTAAATACTGGAACTTGGAGTGATAAAGCAATAAAAGAGGCTAGACTTTTTGGTGAGATCATTGAGGTCGGTTCTTCGAAGGATGAAAACTTCAATTATATTCCAAAAGGATACAATATCCCAAAAGACTTGGATTATTTACATCTAACATCCAACAACACCATTTTTGGGACTCAGCTAAAGAAGTTCCCTAAAATTGATGCTCCTTTGGTATGCGATATGAGTTCTGATATTTTTTCAAGACAGTTGGATTTTTCTCAGTTTGACTTAATATATGCGGGAGCGCAAAAAAATATGGGCCCTGCAGGAACTACTTTGGTTGTTATCAAAGAAGATATATTGGGCAAAGTATCAAGAAAAATTCCTGCAATGTTGGATTATAAGGTTCATCTAAACAAAGACAGCATGTTCAATACTCCATCTGTTTTTGCAATTTATACTTCTATGTTGACATTGGAATGGCTTAAGAACTTAGGTGGAATTTCTGCAATTGAAGAGGTTAATGAGAAAAAAGCGCAGCTCTTATATTCTGAGATAGAGTTGAACCCTGTTTTTAAAGGTTTTGCAAAAAAAGAGGATAGATCAAACATGAATGTCACTTTCAATTTATCAAATGATAGTTTAAAGGAAACCTTTGACAATATGTGGAAAGAAGCGGGTATAAATGGATTGAACGGACACCGTTCTGTTGGAGGTTATAGAGCTTCTATGTACAATGCCTTATCTCTGGAAAGTGTGGGTGTATTGGTAGACATAATGAGTGAAATGGAAAGAAAAGGCTAACCAACAAGTAAATAGTATGAAAATTTTAGCAAACGACGGTATCTCTCAAACTGGCATCAATGAACTTGAAGCAGCTGGTTTTGAAATTAGCACAACAACTGTTGCACAAGAACAATTAAAGGAATTCATCAATGAAAATCAAATTGCTGGTTTGTTGGTTCGCAGTGCAACCCAGGTTCGCAAAGATATCATAGACAATTGCCCTTCTCTCAAACTAATTGGGCGTGGTGGTGTTGGTATGGACAATATTGACGTGGCCTATGCAAAAGAAAAAGGGTTACATGTAATCAATACCCCAGCCGCTTCTTCTGAATCTGTGGCCGAACTGGTATTTGCCCATTTATTTGGCGGAGTACGTTTCTTATATGATGCCAATAGGAATATGCCTTTGGAGGGTGATAGCAAGTTCAAACAACTTAAAAAATCCTATGCCGGTGGTTCTGAGTTAAGAGGAAAAACTTTAGGAGTGATTGGCTTTGGGAGAATTGGTCAAGCAACGGCAAAAATAGCTTTGGGTATAGGAATGAAGGTAATATACTCCGATCCTTTTATTGAAAAGGCATCAATAGAACTACCCTTCTTCGATGGACAAAAAGTCTCTTTTGATTTTGTAAGTAAATCAAAATCAGAACTATTGCAAAACGCTGATTTCATTTCTCTTCATGTACCTGCGCAAAAAGAATATGTCATAGGCAAAGACGAATTCAGCATAATGAAAAATGGTGTAGGTCTTGTAAATGCAGCGCGTGGTGGGGTTATTGATGAAGTAGCTTTGGTCGATGCCCTTGAAGAAGGCAAAGTATCATTCGCTGGGTTAGATGTTTTTGAATCAGAACCTAAACCAGAAATTAAAATCCTTATGCATCCACAGATTTCTTTGACCCCTCATATAGGTGCAGCAACGGGTGAAGCACAAGATAGAATAGGTAGTGAACTGGCTTCGCAGATTATTTCTCTTTTGAAATAATATTTTGCATTTCGAGATTTTAATACTGGAACACTTTTTGTACATTACAAAACGTATTAACAAATTAACTATAACATAACATGTCTGGATTATTAGATTTACTAAACAGCCCTATGGGCAAACAATTAATTAGCGGTGTTGCTGGGCAAACAGGGCAGCCAGAAAACAAAACTGCGGACGTACTTAGCATGGCTATGCCTCTTTTATTGGGAGCTATGAAAAAGAACGTTTCTTCACCTCAAGGAGCAGAGGGCTTAATGAATGCACTTTCTTCAAAACACAGTGGTGGAATCCTTGATGATTTAGGTGGATTGTTCGGTGGCGGAGTTGATGACTCTGTAATGAGCGATGGCGCCGGAATATTGGGCCACGTTTTTGGAGGCAAACAACCCCAGGTAGAAAACGCTTTGAGTCAAAAATCAGGAATGGATGCAGGCTCTATTGCCAACATCCTAAAAATTGCAGCTCCTATAGTAATGGGCTTTTTAGGAAAACAAAAAGCGCAAAACAATGTTAGTGACGCAAGTGGTTTAAATAGTTTACTTGGAGGAATGCTAGGAGGTCAACCAAAGCAAAACCAAAGCCTTATTACCACTTTGTTAGATGCTGATGGTGACGGGAGCATTTTGGATGACGTTGCCGGTATGGTAATGAACAGTGGAGGTAAAAAAGGTGGTCTCGGAGGACTTTTAGGAGGCTTATTCGGAAAATAAATAATATTACCAAATGTAATTGTATGGCCGGTTGAGTTTTCAACCGGCTTTTTTTGTATCTTTCTACAAAAACTCCGTAAGGAGTTCATTATCAAACTGACTGATAGTGAGCATACTTACATAAAAAAGCTATTGAAATGAAAAAATTAATTCTTAAGACAGGCGGACTTTTATTCACAATTCTAATAATCGCCAGCAGTTGCGGTACCAGCAAAGAAGCCATTACGGTTTCTGAAGATGAGAAAATGGCCTTTAAACAACAAGAAGGTGATACGATTACCATTTCCAGTGATAAGACGGAATATGAAATCATAATTATTGAACCTGGTTTCAATGTTTGGTTGCAGACCATTGCCAGGCCAGAAGGTTATTACACACAATCTTACTTGGAAAACCGTAACCATCAATATGTAATTGAGTGGAATCAACGTGTTTTGCAACCACAGCGCTTTAATGCAAATTTGTACGAACTACGAATAGACTATTCCCCAACTATTGATTATGGATATGAAGTCAATTATAAACTCCATAATTATTTTATATATTTTCAACGTAAATACAACCAACGCTTAGGGCCTTTTGTCCCTCGGATTTAAAAAGTATATTTGCGCTTTAACAAAATCCCGAAATGGAGAAATTAAAGCAGCGTTGGGGCATTGAATCCAATTTTCAGATTATTATGATTTTTATCGTATTTGCGGTAACGGGTTCTGCTGCTGCAAAGTTAGCCGCACCGGTCACCGATTTGATCGGTCTTGATAGAGAAACGACAAATGCTTGGTTGTATTGGATAATCCGCATCCTACTTATCTTCCCAATTTATCAGGTTTTGTTAGTGGTTTTTGGGTGGCTTTTTGGTCAATTTAAATTTTTCTGGAATTTTGAGAAAAAGATGTTACGACGAATTGGATTAGGTTTTCTTCTCAAATAAATTACCCTTTTCTTAACAGAATTTAAACATAAATTATGGTTAAATTTGAGGAATGAAATTATTTCGACAAAAAGATTTCATAGCTATTCTATCAATACTATTGATCGTGTTTTTGTTTACACCAACAATAGTAAAACTGTCCCATGCCTTAAATGAACACAAACATTTTGTTTGTGAGGCTGTTGGTGAACTGCATTTACATGAAGTTGAACTGGATTGTGACTTTCAAGATTTTAATCTGTCACCTCAATTTAGCTCGTCTTTGACTGAGGCTCCCGATCCTCTGACTGTTCATAACCCTAAAGAAATTACTTCTCAATACACCTTTTTAAGTAAATATCAAAAACTTCATTTTGCCTTACGTGGCCCTCCTATTGCTTCATAGATTATTCCGCTTTAATTAATTTTTACATTAACATTAATCTTATTAGAATGAAGCAACTATTGTTATTCATAATGATTGCATTGCCATTGCATATGGGCTTTGCACAAAACAGTATTTCTGGTACCGTTACTAGTACCGAACAAAAAGAACCTTTAGAACAAGTAGCCCTATATTTTCCTGAGCTAGAAAAAGGAACTACCACTGATTCAGCTGGTTATTTTATATTCAGGTCTATTCCAAATGGAGATTTCGAATTAATTATCTCATCTATTGGGTTCGAAACGCAATCAATCCATGTAAATCTAAATAATCAAGAAGAAAAAACCCTGAACATAAGCATGTTGCCAAGTGCAATAGAAATGGAAGAGGTAATCGTATCTACCCCTTTTCACAAATTACAGAGTGAAAACGTAATGAAAGTTGAACGCGCGAACCTTAAAGAGCTTAAATCCAATGGTGCCATAACCTTATCAGATGGAATAACCAAAATAGCTGGAGTAGAAACTATTTCGACAGGTGTAGGTATAGGTAAACCGGTAATTAGGGGTTTAAGTGCCAATAGAGTATTGGTATACTCTCAAGGAATAAGAATGGAAAACCAACAATACGGTGATGAACATGGTTTAGGTTTAAATGAAGCCGGTATTGATAATGTGGAAGTTATTAAGGGGCCCGCTTCCCTACTCTATGGTTCAGATGCCATGGGTGGTGTACTTTATTTTAATCCTGAAAAATTCGCATTGCCTAATGAAACAAAAGGTGATGTGAACATGAACTATTATACAAATACCGAAGGTGTTGGTATTAATGCAGGACTTGCGACCTCTTCCGAGCATTTTAAGTTTTTAGTACGTGGTGGTCATACCTCACATGTTGATTATAAAACAGGAGATGGTTCAAGATTGACAAATTCAAGGTTTAGAGAAAATGACCTGAAAACGGGTGTTGGTTATCAGACAACCAACGTTACTTCTGAATTAAGGTATAATCTTAATTATTCCAAATTAGGTATTCCTGAAGAAATGGGTACTCAAACAAAAACCAGAACGCTGGCAATGCCATTTCAGGAAATAAGTAATCATATGTTAAGTTCCAAGAGTAAATTCTTTTTGGAAAACTCTTTGATTGAAACCACAATAGGGTACACTTTCAATAAGCGAAAAGAATTTGAAGAACACCATCATGAGGAAGAAGAGGAAGAAGAGGAAGAAGGGCATGAAGAGGAAGGACCTGCCCTTCATATGAACCTTTCAACATTGAGTTATAGTATACAATACCATTTACCTAAATGGGATAATTTAGAAACTATAGTTGGTATCCAAGGAATGAATCAGAAAAATGAGAACTTCGGGGAAGAAATGCTTATTCCTGATGCCAGCACCAATGATATTGGCGTATTACTTACCTCGCATATTCATTTTAAAGATGAAAGCGGACTACAATTAGGTTTAAGGTATGATCGTAGAAATCTAGACACAGAAGCAACTGGTGATGGGGCTTTTGAAAACTTGAACCTTGATTTCAACAGCTTCAATGCTGCAATTGGATACAAATTCAATGTACTGGAACATGTTATTTCTCGGGTAAATTTCGCCACAGGATTTAGAGCTCCAAACTTAGCGGAATTAACCTCAAATGGTACTCATGAAGGAACCAATAGATACGAATTGGGTAACAGCGATTTAACCCATGAAAAAAATATCCAAACGGATATATCATTAGAATACAGCAATGAGCATGTCGAGTTTTTCATCAACGGCTTCTATAATTCTATCAACGATTATATTTTTATTCAACCAAACGGGACAGTTCTGGAAGAAGAAGATGTATTTGAATATACTCAGGAAAATGCTGAATTATATGGCGGTGAAATGGGTTTTCATATTCATCCACACCCTCTAGACTGGTTACATTATGAAAGTAGTTTCGAAATGGTTGTGGGAAAAAAGAAAACAGGTGATAATTTACCTTTGATTCCTGCGAACAGTTTATCAAATACATTGAGGTTTGAATCAAATTCAAGCACAACCAGAGTAAAGAATAAATATGCTTTTATCACATTGAAATCTGTATTTGACCAGAACAAGACAGGTGAATTTGAATCAGCGACTGATGGGTATAGCCTATTGAATATTGGTTTTGGAGGTAACTTTTCAATTAACAAAACCTTGTGTGAAGTACGCCTAAGTGGTAACAATATTCTTGATAAAAGTTATGTGTCTCATTTATCTAGATTAAAGGTAGATGGAATAAATAACATTGGAAGGAATATATCTTTGGGAGTTACAGTAAATCTGTAATAGACATTTTAAATTGTATTGGGGTCGATCAATCCGTATCGACCTCAATAATTCTCCCTTTTTTCTTTTTTCCTTTTAATACATACGTATATATCCACATAATTGTAAAGGTGGGAACAACATCTAAACCAGGTATAATTTCTTCAATAAAAGTGAATACCCCAGCTGCCTGACCTACTTTTCCTTTATACAGTTGTGTCATTAGCCAACCCGCTAAAGGCGCCCATATAACATCGGCAAAGTCACCAATAAGGGGTACAACGAATGAAAGCATTCCAATACCGTCGAACAATAACCCCAATAAAAGGGTTTGGTACTTCTTATCTTTGTTTTTTGACATATTTAAATTTATGAATTCAACTTAAGCACTACAACAAAGATGCCAGTTTAGTGGTAAAAACAAAGCTTCTTAGGACAGACTGGAACTTATCAATTTCAAAAATTCATTTCTTGTTTCCTCCTTTTCAAAATTACCCCTAAATCCCGAAGTTGTAGTTACAGAATTCTGTTTCTGAACTCCTCGCATCATCATACACATATGCGCAGCTTCAATAACAACTGCAACACCTTGTGGTTTTAAGGTATCATTTATACAATCCAATATCTGCTCAGTCAATCGTTCTTGTACCTGTAACCTTCGAGCAAAAACATCAACAATTCTGGGTAATTTGCTTAATCCAACAATCTGCCCGTTAGGAATGTAAGCTATATGCGCTTTTCCAAAAAAGGGAAGCATGTGGTGCTCACAAAGCGAATACAGCTCAATATCCTTTACAATGACCATTTCATTGTAAGATTCTTGAAACATCGCACTTTTCAAAATTTCGGCAGCGTCTTGTTGATAACCTTGGGTAAGGAAAAGCATTGCTTTTGCAGCACGTTCAGGAGTTTTCACCAAACCTTCACGTGAAACATCTTCCCCTATTTCTTCAATAATTTTTGAATACCTGTCTTTAACATCGTTTGTTATTTCCAAATTGTATTCCTCTAAACTTTTATATGATTTCATTTAGTTTCTTGTTTTCTGATGTATTTTTTCGACTCTAAAGTAAGTCTACAATCGTTTAAGAAAATTACATCTTCACAATTTAAGGTTTAAATAAGTAAAACAAATCTACAATCCATTCTTGATAAACACAATGTTGTTTTGGTATGTCTTTAGTAATGACTAATTTTCATGCTGCTAAAAAAGGTTTAAATGATCCAAGCAACCAATATCCAGAAATTTTACGGTGAATTACAGGTTCTTAAGGGAGTTGATATTCATGTGAAAAAGGGGGAAGTAGTTTCTATTGTAGGAGCCTCCGGAGCTGGAAAAACAACACTTTTACAGATTCTTGGAACTTTGGATGTTCAAAGTAACAAGGTCGACAGCAGATTGCTTATCAATGATATTGAAGTAACGGACCTCTCCGATAAAGACCTTGCAAAATTCAGAAATGAACATATAGGTTTTATTTTCCAGTTTCATCAACTTCTTCCTGAATTCACAGCTCTGGAAAACGTTTGTATTCCTGCCTTTATAAAAAAAACACCTAAAAACGAAGTTGAGAAAAAAGCAAAGGAGTTACTGGAATTTTTAGGTCTTACCCATCGTATTCACCATAAGCCGAGCGAGCTCTCGGGAGGAGAACAACAAAGGGTGGCCGTTGCGCGCTCATTAATCAATAATCCCTCGATTATTTTTGCAGATGAACCAAGTGGTAATTTGGATTCTGAAAGTGCTGATAATCTTCATAAGCTCTTTTTTGAATTGCGGGATAAATTTGGGCAAACATTTGTGATTGTTACGCACAACAGACAATTAGCAGATCTTGCAGATAGGAAGCTTACAATGGTCGATGGTCTAATTACAGATTCTGAAGGTATAGAATGGGAAGATTATACGAGTAGGCCATTACTATGAATCAAGCAGAACTCAAGGAGTTTTTAGATGCGAAGGTAATCCAATACAACAGACCCCAGTTTTTAGAAAGCGACCCAATTCAGATTCCACATAGATTTACCAAGAAAGAGGATATTGAAATAAGCGCATTTTTAACCGCAACCATAGCTTGGGGCAATAGAAAAAGTATTATCAAGAATGCCAATAAAATGATGCAATTATTGGATTTCTCTCCTTATGACTTTGTTAAGAACCACACTGACAATGACTTAGGTGTTTTTGACGGATTCGTTCATAGGACATTCAATAGTGAAGATCTCTCCTATTTTATCAAATCATTACAAAACATTTATTCTTACCATAATGGGCTCGAGGCCGTTTTTTCAAAAAATGCCCAGCCAAATTCGGTACAGGGTTCAATTTCAGAATATAAAAAAGTATTTTTTGAAATACCTCATCCGCAAAGAACAACAAAACATATCTCTGATCCATTGAAGGGATCCGCGGCAAAGCGGATTAATATGTTTTTACGTTGGATGGTTAGAAACAATTCAACTGGAGTTGACTTTGGCCTATGGAAGACGATTTCACCCTCTCAATTGTCCTGCCCTTTAGATGTACATTCGGGAAATGTCGCACGCAAACTCAAACTCTTAAAAAGAAAACAAAACGACGCCAAAGCTTTGGCGGAACTAGATGCCTCGTTACGTCAACTTGACCCTCAAGACCCCGTAAAATATGACTTTGCCCTATTTGGCCTTGGTGTTTTTGAGAAGTTTTAATTTCAGGAGGTAAAATTTTTCAGCATCAATCAAATTCGCTACATTTAATCTTCTACAAAATCAACCTGAAAATGAAAAAAGCACTACTTACTTTATGCCTTCTTATAGGCTTTTTAATCTCAACGGCACAAGAACGTAAATTACCGATAGACACGGTTATAACAACGCAGCACAATGTAACTATTAATGGAACATCTGTAAATTATACTGCCAAAACAGGCACACAACCAGTCTGGGACGATGAAGGAAAACCGATTGCATCATTACATTATACCTATTACACTAGAAACAACGTCAAAGATCGCGCTTCAAGACCTTTATTGATTTCTTTTAACGGAGGCCCAGGTTCTGGTTCAGTTTGGATGCATTTGGCTTATACTGGCCCTAGAATTTTGAAGATTGATGATGAAGGGTACCCTGTACAACCTTATGGGGTTAAACACAATCCGTATTCTGTATTGGATGTGACAGATATTGTTTATGTAAACCCGGCGAATACAGGCTATTCACGTACTATACCGGCAACAGGGAAAGATGTTGACCGGGACAAATTCTTTGGGATTAATGCAGATATCAAATATTTGGCAGAATGGCTGAACACTTTTGTTACTAGAAACAATAGATGGCGCTCACCTAAATATATTATTGGGGAAAGCTATGGAGGCACTAGGGTAATGGGGCTTTCTTTGGCATTACAGAATCAACAATGGATGTATTTGAATGGAGTAATTATGGTTTCTCCTGCCGATTATAAAGTCATTAGAACGGGTGGGCCAGTTTCCGACGCAATGAATTTACCTTATTACACGGCCGCTGCTTGGCATCATAAGGCATTACCGACTGCGCTTCAAAACAAGGATTTACTGGAAATTCTACCTGAAGCAGAGGACTATACCATAAATACATTGATCCCTGCCATTGCAAAAGGTGGTTTCATTGGTGAAACAGAGAAAAATTCCGTTGCCAAAAAAATGGCTCATTATTCAGGGCTTTCAGAAAAAGAAATACTTGATCATAATCTTGTGGTACCCACAGGGTATTTCTGGAAGAACCTGTTAAAAGATAAAGGATTCAATATAGGAAGACTTGATTCCAGATATTTGGGTATTGATCGGCAGCAGTTTGGTTCAAGGCCAGATTATAGTGCCGAACTTACCTCTTGGCTACATAGTTTTACACCAGCCATAAATTATTATTTGCAAGAAGAATTGAAATTCAAGACTGATATCAAATACAATATGTTCGGTCCTGTTCGTCCATGGAACAATGAAAATGACGATACTCGCGATAATCTGCGACAAGCCATGGCGCAAAATCCATATTTGAATGTTTTGGTTCAATCCGGTTATTATGATGGCGCCACTACATATTTTAATGCAAAATATACCATGTGGCAAGTTGACCCTAGTGGAAAAATGAAAGATCGTTTTGACTTTAAAGGATATCGAAGTGGGCATATGATGTACTTGCGTCGCGAGGATCTTAAAAATGCCAACAATGATATTCGGGAGTTTATCAAAAGAACTACATCGGGTGGCAAAAGTGCCAAATATTAACTTATAATAGAATTGTAGATTAGAATTAAGGCTTATACACAGATTCTAGCAACAGAATAGGTACCGGCCTATAAAAAAGCAGAAGACATTTTTTTTGTCTCTTCTGCTTTTTTTATTCAATAAACCCGGCTGTAACACAAATACACCGTTCGCAGGATAACCCCTTTTATTCCTGAAGTATCATGCAACTTTTGGACCATTTTTTTAACTAAAAAACACCTGTAAAAGTGCAATTTCGATGACAAGTTTTCGTTATAGAGGATATTAAGTATAAATCCCAAACGTTATGAAAACTAAAATTATTTATGCACTATTGGCTCTTACGTTAGTATTTGCTGTTTCATGCAACAAGTCTGATGATAACGATGATTTACAGAACGAAGCCTTACAATTACCCCCATTTGAATCTATGGCCATTGATTTAGGCAATTTTCTCGATGATTCGGCATCCGGCAAACAAGCTTCGACAGCCAAAGTTGGTGGAAATTGGCTGTATCCACGATTGGTTGTTGGAATTTGGAACACTGCCCTTTTTACAAATTTGGCGGTACCCGTAGCCTCTTTTAGTAGCGCGTTTAAACATAAAGCAGAGTTTCTAGGAGAAAATACTTGGCAATGGGAGTATACTGTTGATGGATTTACAAGCGAATATACAGCAAGGCTCACTGGTGAATTGATGACCGACGAGGTTGTCTGGAAAATGTATGTGACCAAAGCTGGAGTTGGCTCTTTTGATGAATTCCTATGGTTTTCAGGGGTCTCAGATCTTGATGGTAAAAGTGGAGCATGGACATTGTACCAAAGTCATGAACGACCAAATCGTATGATAGATATTGAATGGAGTATAGAAAATGAAGAAATAGGCAGTATAAAATATACTTGGGTACGTGAAATGAATGACGATGGTATAGCCGATACTTTTAAAGACAGTTATTTGGAATACGGTTTACAAGAAGGTGATTATGATGTTTTCTATGACCTTCATGTGTATGATTTACAAATGGAAGATTTTGTAGATGTTAGTATTGAATGGAACAGTAGCATGTATAATGGTCGAGTAATGGCTCCTTCCCACTTCGAAGATGAACTTTGGCATTGCTGGGACACCGATGGTGAAGATATTGAATGTGAGTAATCTTTTTATATATTAGTGTTGAAGCCCTGACCATATGGTCAGGGCTTTTTGTTTGCCAATATTTCTTAAAGTAACATATTTCATTATCTTTATTTACTCATCACGCAGACCATTTATATTAGAAAACTGACTCAATGAAATTCAAAATTTTAATTATTTTCCTTTTCATGATAGGAATTACCAATGCCCAGGACTGGGCCAATTTAGAACATTTTAGAGCTGCCAATGAGAAAATTGCGCCACCTAACGAAAACGAGAACCGAGTAGTTTTTATGGGAAACTCAATTACAATAGGTTGGTTACATTCCATGCCCGAATACTTTGAAAACAAACCTTATATCAACCGTGGAATCGGAGGTCAAACCACACCTCAGATGCTTGTGCGTTTTAGGCAAGATGTAATAGCCCTTCAACCCAAAGTTGTGGTAATTCTAGCCGGTACCAATGATATTGCTGGAAACACAGGTCCTTCGACACTGGAAATGATTGCCGACAATATAAAATCAATGGCTGAGCTTGCAAAAGGTAATGATATCAAGGTCGTACTCTCTTCTACCCTGCCGGCATACGATTATCCCTGGAAACCTGGGCTTGAACCTGCCAATAAAATAATATCCCTGAATAAGATGTTGAAAGATTATGCCTCAACCAATGGGCATATATATCTTGATTATTTTTCATCAATGGCGGATGAGCGAAATGGTTTACCCAAAAAATACGCTGAAGATGAAGTCCATCCAACAAGACTAGGCTATGAAGTTATGGCTCCACTTGCCGAAATGGCTATTGCCAAAGCATTAGAGAATTAATTTATGGAGAAATCAAAAACCTTGCGTATAGCATCAATTGATGTTTTACGTGCGCTCACCATGCTATTGATGATTTGGGTGAACGATTTTTGGACGCTGACCCAGGTTCCTAAATGGCTTACTCATGCTAAACCCAATGAAGATTACCTCGGGTTTTCAGATATAATCTTTCCCCTTTTTCTCTTTATTGTAGGCCTAAGTATTCCATTCGCCATTAATAATAGAATGGCCAAGGGCGAACCTAGGTCTATCATGTTCAAACATATCGTAATTAGGTCAATTTCTTTATTGATCATAGGCGTGTTTATGGTCAACTATGAAACCCATCATGAAGTTTTAGGGTTGGGAAAATGGTTATGGTGCTTGATAATGGCCATAGGGGTTTCACTTATATGGATGTTATGGAAAAAAAGCCCTATTCCTCGAAAATGGCATAATTATCTTCAAATGTTAGGCTGGATTATTTTAATTGGGCTTGCTTTTTTGTACAAAGGCGGATCCGATGGTGAAGAAATGATGAGTCCTCAATGGTGGGGTATACTTGGATTAATTGGTTGGGCTTATTCAATTAATGCCATAGCGTATCTTTTCACTAAAGAAAATTTAATGTTACTAGTATTTATGTGGCTGATATTCAATATTTTATCGGTTGCAGCTGTCACGGGTTATTTAAATAACATTCCTTCTTCATTCTCTTATTTTTCTACTTGGTATTCTGGAACAATACCTGCATTTACAACGGCAGGAATCATTGCTTCACTCATTTTTCAAAAAGTCTCCAAAGAAAGCATGGCAAAGGCATTGTCGATACTTTCTGTTTTAGGAATATTAAATATTGCAACTGGTTTACTTACTAGGCATTTTTGGGGAATATCTAAAGTGCCGGGAACTCCTTCTTGGCTTATGGTCTGTACCGGAATTGGTTTTTTGTCATTCGTTGTTCTTTATTACCTCATCGATATCAAAAAACAGAGTTCTTGGGCAAAAGTCATTGTTCCCGCAGGTACGGCAACCCTAACCTGCTATTTGATTCCGTACTTCTCCTACCCCATTCGAAATTTAACCGGTATTGAATTACCTGAATTTTTGAATGATGGGACAATAGGACTTGTTGGTTCTTTTTGTTTTGCCCTTTTGGTAGTGGTTTTTACAGGGTGGTTGCAAAAGAAAGGATTCACATTAAAACTCTAACAAGTTTTTTGTGCTAAAGACCTAGCTTTAAAAGCTTAGCGAATTAAATATCCACCAAGAATCTAATTCTTGATGGATATTTAGATAGAAATAATTTGGTAAAATATGTCCTAAATCATAATTAATATTCTCTGTTTTCTCTGTGCCGCATGGCATTTGCCTCTGCATCACCTTTAAATTGCTCTTTAGAAGGATCCCATTCCAAATCACGACCCAATTGATAAGCAATATTCGCAATGTTGCAAATAGTTGCAGATCTATGTCCGGTTTCGGCATCACAAATTGGCTGTGTTCTATTCTTAATTGAATCTAACCAATCTTGATAGTGGTTGCCATGTGTATTATAAAGGCGAATATCAGAATCTTTTAATTCTGCCGTTTTTATATTCAATGGGTCAGTCTCAAAAAAACTACGGCTTATATCCATCGAACCTTCACTACCTATAAAACGAACTCCCCAACCTCTTCCAAAATCCTCGTGAACCATTTCAACACCATTTGCATAGAACATTCGTAATCCACGAACTGAGGTTTTATCTGCAGGTGGTATATATCTCACGGGGCCTGTCTTATCCATACCCAGAGCCCATTGGGCAATATCGAACATATGGGCACCCCAATCACAAAGTATGCCTCCTCCTACTTCCTTGAACAATCTAAAGTCTGGCCAAAAATCTACATCGTTACGGGACGGAGCCAATCTATGGTTATATGGTAAAAGTGGAGCTGGACCACACCAACTATTCCAATTCAATTCTTTTGGTACTGGTTCTTCCTCCATATTATAATCTACAGCAGGATCACCAACATTTACCAATACTTTACTAATATCACCTAAATAGCCATTACGAACCAGTTCGCATGCTTTTCTAAAATTATCACCAGAACGTTGCATACTTCCGGTTTGTAAAATCTTCCCAGTTCTTTCAGTTGCTTTCACAAGGTCCATCCCTTCTGTGATTCTATGTGTCAAGGGTTTTTCGCAATAAACATCCTTACCGGCTTCCATGGCATCAATGGCCTGTATGGCATGCCAATGATCAGGGGTTGCAATGACCACTGCATCAATATCCTTTCTGGCCAATAGTTCTTTATAATCCGAATAGCTTGTAAGCCCCTTGTATTTTTTAACTTTTCTTTCTTTTGCATAAAGCTTCCCAACGTGTTTTTCAAAAGCGGCGGTTTTTGTAGTCCAAACATCACAACCCGCAACTATTTGTGAACTGGTACTATCAACGAAGCGCCTTGCTAGGCCATTAGTCTGTTTTCCCAAACCTATAAAACCTAAATTAATCTTATCACTTGGAGCAATGAATCCTTGGCCCAACACATGTCTAGGTATAATACTGATGGCCCCGACGGTCAATGCCGTGCTTGAAATAAACTTTCTTCGTGACAACGGAGCTAATACCTGTTCCGATTTTTGTTTTTTAGATTTTGATTTTTCCATCCTATCCTGTTTTTCTATTCTATATTAAAATTTCATATCATTCATTAAACTATCAGGCCACAAAATTTGTCAACATACCTATTGGTTCTATACTTATTCTAATTTCATCCCGACTTCTAAGGGTAAAATCATCTGGTGGCACTATCCCAGTTCCTGTCATTAAGAAGCATCCTTTAGGAAACTTGCATTCCCTAAATAAAAACCCCACCAACTCTTCGTGCTTTCTTTTCATATTATCAATAGAAACGTCTCCTTCGAAAATAACTTCAGATTCTCGGAGAATTTGCATTGAAATAATTGTTTTAGGGTCAATCGGTTTTTGAGGAACATAAATGCAAGGGCCTAATGCCGCACAACCATCATAGGTTTTGGCTTGTGGTAAGTAGAGTGGGTTCTCCCCTTCAATACTTCGTGAGCTCATGTCATTTCCTATAGTGTATCCTTCAATACTTCCAATTGAACTCACGAAAAGTGTTAATTCTGGTTCCGGAACATTCCAATTTGAGTCTTGTCTAATTCGAACAAATTCCTTGTCACCCACAATCCTATTGGCCATAGCCTTGAAAAATAACTCTGGCCTTTCTGCATCGTAAACTTTATCGTAAAAACTACCTCCACCTGTTTTTTCTGATTCGTGCTTTCTTGCTTCGCGACTTCGCTTATATGTTACGCCAGAAGCCCAAATTTCATGGCTCCCTATTGGTTTTAACACATCTTTCCCAAGATCTTGTAACTCTAAAGGATCAAGGTTCTCTATTTCATTTTGAATTAAACTGTGCAGTCCTACTCTATTCATAAAGCTATCCCAGTCCGATTGTACAGCCCTATAAAATTGATTGCCTTTTTTAATTATTATACCTTGTTTGGTTTTGAAAACCTTCACTTTTTGTTGGTTATGAAGTATTTATTCTGCGTAAACGGCGTATAAATAAAGATACGAATTTGCACTTATTATTTCAAGTTAGAATCATATAACTTGTCATTCTTCTTCAGATTAAATGTTATATATTTAGAATTCTTACAAGAGTGTGGTATCAGAACCAAATCTTAAATATTTATAAATGAATATGCTTCAAACATGGCGATGGTATGGTCCAAGTGATCCAGTGAGTCTTAAAGATATAAAACAGGCTGGTGCAGTTGGGATTGTAAATGCCTTACATCATATTCCAAACGGGGAAGTTTGGTCTATTTCTGAAATTGAAAAAAGAAAAAAAGAAATAGAAATAAACGGATTGGTTTGGTCTGTTGTTGAATCATTGCCAATTCACGAAAATATCAAAACGCGATCAGGCGATTACAAACAACATATTGAAAACTATAAAATTAGTCTTCGGAACTTAGCTCAATGTGGTATTCATGTGGTCTGCTATAATTTTATGCCCGTCTTGGATTGGACGCGAACAAGTCTTGATTATTTGGTAAATGATGGATCTAAAGCTTTGGCCTTTAACAAAGACGCCCTTGCTGCTTTTGACATTCATATTCTCAAGCGGCCTGAGGCACAAGCAAGTTATAGTAAAGAAAGAATAAAAAGTGCCACGACATACTTTGAGAATATGTCCGAAACTGATATATGGGAACTTGTAAAAACTATTATAGCAGGTCTTCCAGGTTCTTCTGAAGGGTATCCAGTTCCTGAAAAAGGTTTTGATCTAGGCAAATTTCAAACTATTCTAGATACCTATTCCAATATCGGCGAAAAGGAAATGCGGGATAATTTGGTTTATTTTCTGTCGGAAATAATTTCAACCGCGGATGAGTATTCAATGAAAATGTGCATACACCCTGATGACCCACCATTTCCAATTCTAGGGTTACCTAGAATTATGAGCACGGAAGACGATTATGCCTATATTTTCGAAAAGGTAAAATCAATCAATAATGGAATAACTTTTTGTACAGGTTCATTAGGGGCTAGAGCCGACAATAATCTTCCTGGTATGTTGGATAGGTTTGCAGACCGTATTCATTTTTTGCACTTGCGAAGTACGAAAAGAGATAACAAAGGTAATTTTCACGAAGCAAATCATTTAGAAGGAGATGTTGATATGTATGAAATTATCAAAAGAGTTCTTTTAGAACAAGAACGTCGCCAAAAGGTGGGGAGAAAAGATATTGCCATACCAATGAGACCGGATCATGGCCATCAAATGTTGGATGATTTAAAGAAAACTACCAATCCAGGATACTCAGCCATCGGTAGGCTTCGTGGACTTGCAGAGTTAAGAGGGCTGGAAATGGGTATTCTTAAATCTCTTTTTAGCTAAAACTAAGCTCGAGGGAAATTGAAATAGTCTTTTGCATTATAATAGCAAATATCTTGGACTATTTTACCCAGCCACTTTTCATCAGCAGGTAATTCGCCTCTTTCAACATCTTGTCCAATGAGGTTACAAAGAACCCTTCTAAAATATTCATGCCTAGGAAATGAAAGAAAACTTCTAGAGTCAGTTAGCATACCCACAAAACAACTTAACAAACCTATATTTGACAGCGTATTCAATTGCTTCTCCATTCCATCTTTTTGATCTAAAAACCACCAAGCTGCACCATATTGTACCTTTCCTTTAATACTCCCATCATTGAAATTTCCCGCCATAGTTGCAAAAGCCTCGTTATCTGAAGGATTTAAATTATAAATAATGGTCTTTGATAATTGATCACTGCTGTCCAATTCATTTAAAAAACTACTTAAAGCCCTCATTTGCGAAAAATCTCCTATAGAGTCAAATCCGGTATCGGCTCCTAGCTGTGATAACAAGCGTTTGTTATTATCCCTAATCGCTCCCAAATGATACTGCTGCACCCATCCCTTCTTATGATAACATTTACTCAAGAACAACAAAGTTTCTGCTTTAAAGTAGGAAATCTCTTCTTTCGTAAGCTGTTTATTGTCCTTTAACTTTTTAAACAAGATGTTACAATCAAGTTTCTTAGTAGAGAAATGATATAATTGTTCAAGACCATGATCCGCAATTCTTGATCCTTTTGAATGAAAGAAATCAATTCGATTTTCCAGCGCGGTTAAAAGGTCATCATAGTTTTTAATAGTAAAGTTTACAGTTTCGGATAATGCGTCAATATAGTTTAAATAGACTTTGGGGCTTTCAACCCCATAAGCTTTATCCGGCCTAAAAGCTGGATAGACATTTAGCGAGCCATTGTTGCTTTTTATTCTTTCATGATACTCCAATGAATCGATAGGGTCATCTGTTGTGCATAGTGTTTCCACATTTTGCTGTTGTAGTAACCCCACGGTATGATGGGTACGGTTTTGTAACTTTTCCGAGGTTTCTTGATATATCGCATTCGCATTTTGTTCAGAAAGTAATTCCGAAATACCAAAATAACGTTGTAACTCAAGATGAGCCCAATGATACAAAGGGTTTCTCATAGTAAATGGAACAGTACTCGACCATTTACTAAACTTTTCTTTATCACTCGCAGCCCCGGTGATAAACCTTTCATTCACACCCAAAGCACGCATAGCCCTCCATTTATAATGATCACCTGCCAACCATACTTGGCTAATATTCTCGAAGACTCTATTTTTACATATTTCTTTAGGCGATAAGTGATTGTGATAATCTATGATTGGTAAGTTCTTTGCATGATCATGGAATAATACTTTGCCAAAATCATTCTGTAAAAGAAAATCTTCAGAAATAAATGTTTTCATTCAATGGTATTTTGAAGTAATTAACTGAACGTTACTTAAATTCTTTATCTAATATGGGCCGCATTACATCAAAACCAGCATCGGCGTCTTTGTATTTTAAGCGTTCTTCAATAATCGCCTTTTTCATTTCAGCAATTATTGATGCGTACTGCGCTTCACCATAGGAGTTGTGCATTTCCTTAGGGTCTTTTTCTAAATCAAAAAACTCCCAAACGGGCTCGGTAGTCTCTTTGGATGTTCCTTTCATCCCCAAATCCTGACCATAGAAAAAGGCCAATTTATAACGTTCATTGCGAACACCAAAATGTGCAGGCCTATCAGGGCTATGTAACCAATACCTATAATACATTTGCTTACGCCAGTTTTCGGGAGTCTTACCTTTGAGGTTAGACCTAAAGCTCTTGCCTTGTATATAATCTGGTTTTTCTATACCGGCATAATCTGCCAATAACGCAGCAAAGTCTATATTAAGAATAATATCATCAATCCTCTTCCCTTCTCTTATTTCTTTTGGATATCGTATTACAAATGGCATTCTAAGCGATTCTTCATAGATCATACGCTTATCAAAAAAACCATGCTCTCCTAAGAAATAACCCTGATCGGCAGTATAGACCACAATGGTGTTATCCGCAATTCCTTGATCTTCAAGATAGTCCAACAACTTGCCAATGTTGTCATCTATAGCAGCGCCACAACGCATAAAATCCTTTACTAATTTTTGATAGATTTTTTTACGTTTTTGAATACTATCAAGACCTTCCAAAGGATATGGCAATCCAGGATAGGATGTCCAAAATGTTTCCGGGTTTTCTGTTGCCTTATCCCACCGCGCACCAAGTCTTTCCAGTGTTTGGCCATGAAAAGTGCGTCCTGTGTTATTTGGGTCAAAATCCAACAGACTTTCAGGTTCTGGTATTTCAATATTTTTATAAAGGTCATTGTACCTTTCCGGATATTCAAATGGTTCATGTGTTGCTTTGAAATTACAGAACATCATAAAAGGTTTTTCTTTATCTCGCTTTTGTAGATGTTCAATTGTCAAATCTGCAATTACATCCGTAGAAAACCCCTTATATTCCTTCCCAGTACTACTGTCATATCCATCACTCCAATTATCTTCACTTTTTAAAATGGGGTTCCAATACCTTCCCTGACCTGGCAGTACATTATAATAATCAAAACCTTCAGGTTTTCCCACCAAATGCCATTTACCAATCACAGCAGTCTGATAACCATTTTCAGATAACGTTCGTGCTATATTGGGGTGATTTCTGGGCAAAGGTTCGCTTAACGTATAGACTTGGTTCATATGACTGTACTGTCCAGTTAAAATACTTGCCCTACTGGGAGTACATATGCTATTGGTACAAAATGCATTGTTCAAGACCGTACCCTCATTGGCTAAACGATCTATAGTTGGGGTCTTAACATAATCGGCCAAAATACCCCCATAAATACCCCATGCTTGTGAGGTGTGGTCATCCGAGAGGATAAACAAAATATTTGGCCTTTCATTCTCTTCAATAACCTTTTGGGACTTACAGGAATTGATTGTTAATATGGCACCCAATAAACCAATGCCAAATACAAGTAGTCGTATTTTCATGAATTTTACAATTGAATTTAATGTTAACAATATATGAAAGTTTAACCGCAAAAGTTGCAATCAGAACTGATATATATTAATATGAAATATTCATTATCTTTGTAAGGCGATGGCCAAGTTTTTCTCCATATCATTATCTTTTTTAATTCTTTTCCAAAGTTTCAATTTGGATTTGACTGATTTGGCACATATTGACGAGTTGATTGAACATGCTCAGTTTCATTCGGAAAAGTACGGTGACAACTTCTTTGTGTTCATTTCAAAGCATTATGGAGAAATGGAAAAAGAACATAAGGCCGAGCATCAGGAAGAAAAAGATGAGCATGAAGAACTGCCATTCAACCATCATTGTTGCTCACACATTTTTACGGCTTTTGTTCATAACAAAACACAGCTTCCTGAACATAAAACAGTTCCTGTTGCCGACTATACGGCCAATTTCTTTTATATAGACAATTATAATTCCCTTGAAAAAACAGATATTTTTCAGCCCCCAAAAAACTCATAATCCATTTTGATTTAGTTCCTCTATGCCCACAGGTCATAGATGCTTTGTATCACCTTCGAATAAAGGATTATGTTATCAAAAATTATACAATTCAGTATAAAGAACAAATTGATAGTTCTTTTACTAACTCTTTTTATAGTTTGTTTTGGGATTTACTCCCTTACTCAAATCTCAATTGGTGCAGTTCCAGATGTAACCAATAATCAAGTGCAGGTCATAACCACCTCACAAAACCTTTCAACACAGGATATAGAGCAGTTCATTACCTATCCAGTAGAGCTGGAAATGGCCAATTTACCTGGTGTTGTTGAAATTCGTTCAATCTCAAAGTTTGGCTTATCAGTTGTAACTATCGTCTTTGAGGACGACATGGGTACCTATCTTCCACGCCAATTGATTGCCGAAAAAATAAAATCAGCTTCTGAAAAAATCCCTGAAGATTTTGGAACCCCTGAAATGGGACCCATAACAACCGGACTAGGTGAAATCTATCAATATATATTGGATACTAAACCAGGATACAAAGACCAATACTCGGCGATGGATCTGCGTACCATCCAAGATTGGATCGTTAAACGACAACTATCAGGAATCCCCGGCGTGGTAGAAGTGAATACGTGGGGCGGTTTTTTAAAGCAGTATGAAGTTGCGATTAACACCCAAAAACTAAATGCGATGAATATTACCATCGGCGAAGTTTTTGAAGCACTTGAAAACAATAATAGTGTTGCAGGTGGTGGCTATATTGAAAAAACGAACCAAGCATTTTTTATTAGGGGTGAAGGATTGATTTCTTCCCTTGAAGATATTGAGAATATTGTTGTCAAGAATGTTGACGGAATCCCAATTCTAGTCAAGAATATTGCAAATGTTGGGTTTGGAAGTGCTACCCGTTTTGGTGCGATAACGGGGAATGGTGAAGGTGAAAAAGTGCTTGGACAAGTAATGATGCTTAAAGATGCCAATTCTAAACAGGTCATTGATGCGGTTAAAGCGCGTGTTGAATCAATTTCGAAAACCTTGCCAGAAGGGGTTTATATTAATCCTTTTTTAGAGCGTAGTGAGCTTATTGGAAAAACCACCTTTACAGTAGCTGAAAACCTTATTTTGGGGTGTTTGATCGTTATCTTCGTTGTTGTTCTATTATTGGGGAATTTTAGGTCGGGATTAGTAGTAGCTTCAGTTATTCCTCTTTGTTTATTGTTTGCATTATCTTTTATGTATTTGTTCGGGGTTGATGCCAATTTAATGAGTCTAGGGGCCATAGATTTTGGGATAATCATTGACGGAGCAGTCATAATTGTAGAATTTATAGCCTTCCAGATAACATCCAAGCGAATGGAATTGGAGCGATTATCACCGGCAGAACTTGCTCACGCCAAAGACAGAATTACATTTAATGGTGCATCCAAGATGATGAATTCAGCAATTTTCGGGCAACTGATCATCCTAATTGTTTTCATTCCCATTCTATCTCTAAGTGGTGTTGAAGGCAAAATGTTCAAACCAATGGCATTGACATTCAGCTTTGCGCTTATAGGGGCCATGCTTCTATGTTTTACCTATGTCCCGGTCATTTCAACACTGATACTGAAGCCTACCAAAGTGTCGGATAAGAATATTTCGATACGATTGATGCGGTTTTTACGTAAAGTATATGAACCGGTCATCGAGTGGGCATTGGCCAGTAAAAAATTGGTGTTGGGAATTGCAACGTTTTTGTTGGCGTTTTCCATATACCTATTTACAACCATGGGCGGAGAGTTCGTACCCACTTTGGATGAAGGTGACTTCGTAATACAGCCTATTCTAAAAACAGGGACCTCATTGAGTAAAACAGTTGAAACCACAACAAAAATTGAACAAATTCTATTGGATGAATTTCCTGAAGTTGAACAGGTTGTAACAAGAATAGGTGCTGCAGAAGTTCCTACAGACCCAATGTCTATGGAAGAGACCGATGTTATCATAACCCTACAACCAAAAAAGGAGTGGGTATCGGCATCTTCTAAAGATGAATTGGCTGATAAATTCAAGGAAGCATTGGGGATTATTCCAGGAATGGAGGTTGAATTCACCCAACCAATTGAGATGCGCTTTAATGAATTGATAACCGGTGTTCGCGCGGATATCGCCATCAAAGTCTTTGGAGAAGATTTGGACATCCTCAATAAAAAAGGGAATGAAATCAAAAGATTGATTGA
This sequence comes from Maribacter sp. HTCC2170, assembly GCF_000153165.2. NCBI lineage: Bacteria > Pseudomonadati > Bacteroidota > Flavobacteriia > Flavobacteriales > Flavobacteriaceae > Maribacter > Maribacter sp. HTCC2170. The sequence continues at coordinate 2,690,238 of NC_014472.1, read as the reverse complement.
AGGTGTTGATGGGGCAGCTGATATAAGCGTTGAAAAAGTTGCAGGATTACCACAAATGAACATCAAGTTCGACAGAGCTAAAATCGCACGCTACGGGCTAAACATCAATGATTTGAATAAATTGATTTCGATGGGTTTTGCAGGCACAAATTTAGGAAGTGTCTTCGAAGGAGAGAAACGTTTTGACCTCACCCTACGACTGGATGATAATAGTAGAAAGGATATAGATGATATTAAAAACCTCTATGTTGATTTGCCTGCTGGCGGCAAAATTCCGTTAAGTGAACTCGCACAAATATCATATACCAAAGGAGCTGCAAAAATATCAAGAGATGATACAAAACGAAGAATTGTAGTTGGTATCAATGTTCGTAACAGGGATTTACAATCTGTTGTTACTGATGTTCAAAATCTAATCGAGTCTAACCTAAAACTGCCAGTAGGGTATACCATTACTTATGGGGGGCAGTTCGAAAACTTGCAAAGTGCCAAAGACAGATTAAAAATAGCTGTGCCCATTGCTCTGCTATTGATTTTCCTATTACTCTTCTTTGCTTTTAAATCAGTAAAAGAGGCATTGATGATTTACTCCGCCATTCCGTTAGCAGCCGTTGGGGGGGTGTTTTTTCTTTGGATAAGGGATATGCCTTTCAGTATTTCTGCCGGAGTAGGCTTTATCGCTCTTTTTGGAATTGCTGTTTTAAATGGAATTGTCATGATAGAACACTTTAAAGAACTTAAACTTCAAGGAATGAATGATACCGAAGAACGAATAAAAAAAGGTTCAAAAGATAGGTTAAGGGCGGTGCTTTTGACTGCTTCAGCCGCGGCTCTAGGTTTCTTGCCCATGGCAATTTCTACGAGTGCAGGAGCCGAGGTACAACGACCATTGGCCACTGTGGTCATTGGTGGTTTGATTACCGCTACAATACTCACACTTGTCGTGTTGCCAGTACTCTATTCAATTTTTGAGAATAAAAATGAGATAAAGAAAATCCTCAAAAAGAAACCTGCCAAGGTTTTATCAATTCTTTTGATGCTTGGTACGTTGTCGGTAAATGCACAGGAGAGAGGATTTGACTTTGAGCAGATTAGAAGTTTGGCATTGGAAAATAATGCCGGGCTAAAAGCAGCAGCGCTAAAAGTTGATGAATCAAAAGCCCTTATCGGAAGCGCCTTTGATTTTGAAAAGACCGAGATATTCTATCAATATGACCAAAATAATTTGGCATTCAATAATGAACCTCTCAAAGTTTATGGTATTCAGCAGAACATATTGTTTCCTACACTGTATTTCAAAAGCAGGCAAATAAACAAGATGAGCACAGCCATTGAAAACAGTCTATATGACATTCAAGAACAACAGCTTGAGCATGAAATAGCTTCCGCCTATTACGAGCTTTTATATACCCGTGAAAAAAGACAAGTTTATAAATATTTAGACAGCGTATATCAAAAGTTCGCTCAGGCTTCTCTACGTAGATTTGAGTTGGGCGAAACCAATTATCTGGAAAAGATAACTGCTCAGGCCAAACATAAAGAGCTCCGTGCCCTTTTTAATCAAGCTAAGGAAGATATTACCATAGCCTTTTCAAGGCTTCAAAAAATAACCCAAGTGGATTCTTTGTTGAAGATTGCAGTGATGCCCCTTAAAAAACTGCAAGTCACCAAAAATGATATTTCATTGAATGCCGGTATTTCTCTTTATAATAAAAGAAATGAATTGTTCCGAGCTAAAAGTGGATTGGAAAAACAACGTCTTTTACCTGATATAAGCTTTGAGTACTTTCAAGGAACCAACTCGGGCCTTGGTGAAAACCTTTATGGATATCAGGTTGGTCTCAAAATTCCACTATTATTCAGTGGCAACTCGTCCAAAATCAAAGCTGCCAACATTGCCAAAGAAATAGCCTCTGAGCAATCCAATGAGTATACAAATAGACTCCTATTGAAAAAAGAAGAATTAATGGGAGAGCTTCAGAAGTATGAAGAAGCCCTGTCTTATTACCAAGTTGATGGGCAAAGCCTTTCGGATGAAATTCTAAAAACGGCATCCTTAAGCTATAAAAATGGAGAAATAGACTTCTTTCAATATATACAGAGTTTGGAAAATGCATACCGTTTAACTCTATCGTATTTAGAAAACCTGAACAATTATAATCAAACGGTTATCGCAATAAATCATTTGACATTATGAAAAATAAGCAGTGTATAATGATTAATAGATTTTCGAATAAACAAATTAAAACAATAGACATGAAACAAATTTTATACATAACCTTTTTTGTTTTTGCATTTCAGCTCACTTCATGCGGAGAAAATGCGAGCAAAACTGAAAGTGGCTCTGAAAGTGAAGTGACTTCCGACGATTCGGTAATTCAAATTACAAAGGAACAGTTTAATGACAGTAGAATGGAGCTTGGCACATTGAGCGAACAATCATTTCCTAAAATCGTACAAACCACAGGTATGATAGATGTACCACCATCGAATAAGGCAATTATAAGTTCATTCGCCGGCGGGTATGTCAAAAACAGTAATTTGCTCATTGGAGATAAAGTGAAAAAGGGTCAGGTCCTGGCAACTTTAGAAAATCCAGAATTTGTCGAGATCCAACAGGAATATCTTGAATCAGCCCAGAAATTGAAATATTTAAAATCTGAATATAATCGTCAAAAAACCCTAGTCGAGGAACAGATAAGCTCACAAAAAAACTTTCTAAAAGCTGAGAGCGATTACAAAAGTACTTTAGCAATTTACAATGGTCTTAAGAAAAAGCTACAGATGCTCAATATCAATATACAAAATGTTGAAGCGGGAAAAATGAGCTCAATCATTACGCTATATGCCCCGATTCATGGCAGCATAACAAGATTGAATGTGAGTAAAGGTACATTTGTATCTCCTGCAGATGAGATTATGGAAATAATCAATACAGATCATGTGCATGTGGAACTTTCTGTATTTGAAAAAGATATTCTTAAAGTAAAAGAGGGACAGAGAATTATGTTCAAGGTTCCCGAAGCAGTTGAGCAAACCTATGAAGCCGAAGTACATTTAGTTGGAACGTCGATTGACCCAAAAAACCGTACCGTTAAAGTTCATGGTCACTTGGCAAATGATGAAAACAACAACTTTGCAGTAGGTATGTTTGTTGATGCCCAGATAATAACAGAATCAATCTCTGGAACAGCCATACCAGAGGACGCTATTATTACAATTGATGATAAACAGTATGTACTTCTAAAAAAATCAGACGAAAACGAACAATTAGGGTTTAAACAACAAGAAGTGGAAACCGGAAGCACTTTCAATGGTTTCACAATGCTTAAAAACGAAAATCTGTTTTCAAAAAATGATAGTTTTCTTATAAAAGGAGGGTTCAGCCTTTTAGGTGAATAAAACTGTTATGATTGATTTTGAGCTTAAAATAAAATCTAGCAAAGACTAGAATTTTCTATGAGGAGCAAACGCACTAATATCTAGAGAAGTCTTTTTATTGTTAACGATTTCCGATACCAATTTACCAGTAGCTGGTCCTAAACTCCAGCCCATCATGGCATGACCAGTGGCAAAAGTCAAGTTATTGATTGTATCGCATTTACCAATATATGGTAACCCGTCTGGGGAGACCGGTCGCATTCCACTTTTTGCATCTTCCAATTCATCTTGGCTGATTGTTATTTCAGGATAAAAATCTCGCGCAGCATTTCCAATGGCTTTGACACGCTCTTTCTTAATAATGGAATTTATTCCTGAAAATTCCATCGTCCCTGCAAAGCGAGTGAAACCTTTCATAGGTGTTACGGCTACCTTGGCTTCCAGCAATATTGCGGGGAGATTAATTCCAGTTGGCCTGTCCACATTAACCCTATATCCTTTTCCAGCCTGAATGGGTAACTTAATATTCAATTTTTTTGATATAATGCCACTCCAGGATCCTGCGGCCAAAATAACCTCATCAGCAGTATAGGTGCCTTTTGCAGTTTTGATTTCAGAAATATTGCTTCCACTCAAAGTGATATCCAAGATTTCCTCATTCGTCTTAATGGAAACACTTTTTTCCTTTAAATATTCGAGCATTTTAGGCATAAACTCCGTCGGGGTCATATGCCTATCACATTTGTAATGAATGGCTCCCTTGGCATCAATCTCAACATTGGGTTCAATAGCATCCAGTTGTTGTTTATTCAACAATGAAACTTCCAATCCTAAATACTTCGCTTTTTCTGCTACCGTCATTTCTTCTTCTCCGGCAGCATCAGTCTTATAAAGCATTAATAGCCCTTTACGTTCTAATTGAAAATCACCCAAATCATTTGATGATTTTAAATCTTCAAACAAATCCCTACTTAAGAGGTTGATATCCTTTATAACAGGAATCGCCCTTTCTACTTTTTCATTGGTTGAGGCCCTATGGAAGTACCAGGACCACTTGAAAAAATCCAAATCAAAACGAGGTTTCATATAAAATGGACTCGAAGAATTGAACATCCATTTTATTCCCTTGGCAATCATACCGGGTGAGGCAATGGGAATGATATGACTAGGGGTTAAGTAACCAGCATTTACAAAAGATGCTCCGGAAGTAATATCCGACTTATCAATTACAGTGACCCGGTGGCCCTCTTTACTTAAATAATAAGCAGAGCAAAGTCCGATTATCCCCCCTCCTATTACAATAACATTCTTACTCATACTAAATTACCTGAAAACCATGTGCATATGGGTCATCATCATCAATACTGATGGTGTTATGACCATAAATTCTCGCCCATCCTTGAATACTTGGAATAATGGCTGGTATACCATTTAGAGTAACTTCTTCTTCTACCCTACCAATAAATTGGGACCCGATATAACTCTCATGAATAAACTCTTCGCCTATCTTTAGTTTCCCTTTTGCATGCCACTGGGCCAATCTTGCCGATGTGCCTGTACCACATGGAGAACGGTCGATTGCCTTATCACCATAGAAAACGGCGTTTCTGGCAGTTGCGTTCGGAGAAATTGTATCTCCCGTCCACAACATGTGACTTACACCATTGATGGTTTCATTCTCGGGATGAACAAACATGCTAGGAAACTTTTTATTGATCTTATCGCGAATTTCCTGACTATACTGGATCAACTTACTCGCTGTAAAATCCTGAATTCCTGGAAAATTCTTTTGGGGATCAACGATAGCGTAAAAATTGCCACCGTACGAAACATCAAAAACCAATTCGCCAAGTTCGGAGCAATCAATTGTCAAATCAGTGGCCGCCAAATATGATTTCACATTAGTGAGTTTCACCCAATCTACCTTATTTTTCGTTTGTTGGTATTCTACCTGAACCAGTCCGGCAGGTGTCTCCATTCGTACTTTTCCAGGAGTTTTAGGTTTTAACAACCCTTCTTCTATTCCAATAGTGATTGAACCTATGGTACCGTGACCACACATGGGCAAACAGCCACTAGTCTCAATAAACAGAATACCAAAATCATTTTCAGGATTTGAAGGGGGATAAAAAATACTACCACTCATCATATCGTGACCTCGCGGTTCAAACATCAAGCCTTTTCGTATCCAGTCATACTCCTTTAGAAAGTGTTGGCGTTTTTCACTCATGTTATCACCCAACAATTCTGGACCTCCTTTCGATACAACTCTAACGGGATTCCCACAGGTATGAGCATCAATACAAGTAAACGTAGTACGACCCATTTTGAATAAAATTAGATAGTATCCTTGGTTTGAACATTATTCACCAGTCTTGTAATACCAAGAGGGTTGGAGTTTTGTAATTCTTCCGGTAATTGCCCATTTGGCCAGTCCTGAAAGCTTATTGGTCTCACCCATCTTTTTATAGAATGAATCCCCACTGCCGTAAAACGACTATCTGTGGATGAAGGATAAGGACCACCATGGTGCATTGAGGGGCAAACATCCACTCCTGTGGGAACACCGTTGTATATTAATCTTCCAACTCTATTTTGTAATGCACCAACGACACCGGAATAATTCCTCAATTCGTTTTCTTCAGCAATAATAGTACCTGTAAGCTGTCCTTCAAGTTTTGATATAATCTGCTCCAATTGAGCGGCATTTTCACATTGAACGACTATGGAATATGGTCCAAATACTTCTTGATGTAAAGTTGAATTAGACAAGAATGTACTGCCCTCAACCGTCGTGACCGTTTGTCTTGCATAATTTGTCTTTACCTCGGTACCATAATCGGCTACCACTTTCAACCCATCTTGGGAAACTGCTTTTTGCTTATTGTTTTCATATGCTCCTATAATATTCGGATGTAGCATGCATGAAGGTTCTATTTTGACAATTTCATTCGAAATGTCCTGAATAAACCCGGTTAGAGCATCCCCTTTAATTCCCAAAATCAAACCTGGGTTCGTACAAAACTGACCGGTTCCTAAAGTGATAGACCCAGCATAAGTTTTTGCTAAACTCGCCCCTCTTTCTTTTACAGCTTCTGGTAAGATAACTACTGGATTAACACTTCCCATTTCAGCAAAAACTGGAATGGGTTCTTCGCGCTGAGAAGCTAGATCAAACAAAGCCCTTCCTCCTCGAATGCTACCTGTAAAACCAACTGCTTTAACTCCTGGGTGTTTTACCAATGCCACACCTACTTCAATACCGCTGCTGTTTAGATTGGAGAATACACCATTTGGCATATCAGTTTTTTTTATGGCATTCACAATTGCACATGCCACCAATTCACTTGTACCCGCGTGCATGGGGTGTGACTTTACAATAACAGGGCAGCCCGCAGCCAAGGCCGCAGCCGTGTCACCGCCTGCAGTAGAATAAGCCAAGGGGAAATTACTGGCTCCAAAAACAACTACAGGGCCTAGGGGCATCATCATTTTTCGTAAATCAGGTTTTGGTATAGGTGTTCTATCAGGAATAGCAGTATCGATTGTAGCTTCAACCCAGGAACCATCAGCCACCAAGGTTGCAAAAGAACGCAATTGACCAACAGTTCTACCCCTCTCGCCCAGTGCTCTTCCTTCTGGTAATCCAGTTTCGGAACAATAGGTTTTAATCAACTTATCATCCAAAGCTAAAATCTCATCAGCTATTGCATTTAAAAAACCTGCTTTTTTAGAACCTGAAATTTTATTGAATTCTTTATATGCCTCTTTAGCTAAGTTAACCGCTGCATTGATTTCATCTTCCGTGGCCTCAACAAAAGTTGAATCATTTTCTTTGTTCAGTTGAGGGTTAAAAGTTGTATATGTTTTAGAACCTTTTGCGGATAAATCGTTCCCAATATAATTCTTTCCTGTAATCATTTTCAAACTAGTGTTATGTGAATAAATCAATGGAATACCAATGTATAGAAATATTCTCTCATACAAGGTATTCCATTAAAAAAAGGTGTATTTATACTAAACCAGTGCCATATAATCTGGCAAAGCTGGCCTTGTTCTTAGGCCCTCTTCTATAATTTTCAATACTCTTTCGCGTTCAGCTCCATGTAGTGGCAATCTTGGAGCTCTAACCACTTCAGTTCCTATCCCTGTACCTACCTCTGCCAACTTTATATTTTGTACCAATTGAGGGCTAATGTCCAATTCCAACAAAGGCAAAAACCATCTGTAGATATTTATAGCCTCTTGTACTCGGTTAGCTTTGACCAATTCATGAATGGCTACAGTCTCTGCCGGAAACGCACAAACTAAGCCAGCTACCCATCCGTCAGCTCCCATAAGTATACTTTCCAATGCCAAAGTATCTACGCCACAAAGCACTTTTAACCTATTTCCAAATCTGTTTTTAATCCTTGTAATATTTGAAATATCACGAGTAGATTCTTTAACAGCTTCAATATTTTCACATTCGAGGAGTTCTTCGAACATATCCAAAGTAACCTCAATTTTATAATCAATAGGATTGTTATAAATCATTATAGGCAAATCCGTACTATTGGCAACCTCTTTGAAGTAAACAACAGTTTCATGGTCCGTTGCATTATATCTCATAGGTGGTAACATCATTAAACCACTTGCCCCATATTCTTTAGCTCTTTGAGCTGCCAAGATCGCATCTTTTGTGCTTTGCTCAGCAATATTAATAATTACCGGTACTCGACCAGAAACTATTGCAACCGTTTCCTGTATTAAAATTCTCTTCTCATCATCTGTCAAGGTACTGGCTTCGCCCAAAGTTCCACCAAGAATAATACCACTGACACCGGCACTAAGCTGTGCTTCTATATTAACACGAAACATGTTCAAATCTAATGTGTCATCTGCATTGAACTTAGTCGTTACTGCTGGCATTACGCCTTCCCATTGTACTTTCATAGTTATGATTTTTAGGTAAATATTGGGCAAAATTACATAACAAAGCATGGTCATAGTTAAATTAATATTATCCAAATATATGCGTATTTTACCCCTTATTGCATATTTTATGGTTAATTAGTTATTAATATTTACATATTTTTGTAATATGAAAGTGCTGCCTTTTAAAATTCCTAAACCACTTAACCAAAATTTGATAGTTCAGGTTGATGAATCGAAAATGTTCTACAATCAATTGCATCAACATGAAGAACTACAGCTAAGTTTAGTCGTTAGGGGATCGGGAAAAATGATTGTTGGGGACAGTGTACACCAATTTTCTGCTGGTGACTTTTTTGTAATTGGCTCAAATTGTCCACATCTGTTTCAAAGTGAAGAATCTACAGAAAGTGTAAAAATGATATCACTATTCTTTACCAGCTCTTCATTCGGAAATGATTTTTTTAACCTCCCGGATCTAAGTGATTTAAGATCTTTTTTTGATCAATCTACAAATGGCTTTTCCTTAACAAGTAATCAACTAGAAGTCAGTGAATTAATGAACGAGATTCCCAAACAAGATAAACTTACCCGCTTTATAAAACTACTAGGGCTTTTAAAAATCGTCAATAAATCGGAAAGGAGAGTACTGACGAATTTCATCAATCCAAAAAAAATAGGAACACGGGATGGCCAACGTCTTCAGATAGTATATGACTTTGTTATTAATAACTTTCAAAATGAGATTAGTTTAAATACAGTTTCAGAACTTGTATTTATGACACCAAACGCATTTTGTCGCTTTTTTAAGGTTAGAACCAATAAAACACTCTTTCAGTTTTTAATTGAATTAAGACTTGAGCATGCTTGTCAATTATTGCAGCATTCAGGTTTGTCAATTGCAGAAATCGCCGAGCAATCAGGGTTTAATTCGATTTCAAATTTTAATAGACAATTTAAATCTCAAAAAGGAATATCCCCTTCTCTATTCATCAAGAACAATCAAGCTTAGAGGTGATTTTGTCTTTGGTTAAGCTGTATAAAAAGAATAACGTTCTTTTCGCTATTTTTGAGTGTTATAAATAAATAATAAATGAAAAACATACTTCTTATTTTTCTTGCCTTGGCCATGTCCTGTAATTCTTCACAGAAGGCTGTTCCTGAAAATTCCTCGAATAGTATAAAAGAAGAGCCTTCGGTAACATTTGCTAAAACAATTACTGAGGATGAATTAAAAGAGCATTTGTTTGAATATGCCTCTGATAAATATGAAGGGCGTGAGACGGGTGAACCAGGGCAAAAAATGGCTTCCGAATATATCAAAAAAGAATATATGGCCCTTGGTATTTCTTCTGCAAAAAGTGATGGGGATTATTATCAAAACGTACCTCTAGAGTACAAAGGAATCCCTGAAGGATCCATCGTCATAAATGGTGAAACATATGGTTTAGGGGTAGACGTTTTGGCTTTTTCCGCTGCCGTAGGAACATTTAGTAACATTGTATATGCTGGTTTCGGAATTGAAGACGAAAACTATAGCGATTTCACTAACATAGATATCAACGGAAAACTAGTACTTGTAAAGTTTGGCGAGCCTAAAAATTCTGATGGTACATATACAGTTTCAGGAACCAATAAAAAATCTAAATGGAGCTCAATGTCAGATGCCATAGGCAAGCGCACCAAAGCCATAATTGATAATGGTGGATTGGGTATGATATATGTTGACCAAAGTAACTTTGGAAGATTCGAGAGCTACTTTAATAGGATGAAAAAAAGGGGGTCGGGAAATTTATCAGTGAAAGCAAACAATGCCGATTTCATCAATATTATTTTGAATAACAAAACCGGAACGGCAATAATGCCCGAAATAACAAAAACAAAAGAACCGAGAATTTTAGATACAGAATTGATTTTAAATCTTTCAACCGAGAGTAATAACGTTGATTCTGAAAATGTAGTTGCTTATATAGAAGGATCAAGTAAACCAAATGAATACGTTGTAATCTCCTCCCATTTAGATCATATTGGGGTAACAAAGAATGGAGAAATAAACAATGGTGCCGATGATGATGGGTCTGGTACCGTGGCCTTATTGGAAATTGCTGAAGCTTTTAAACAAGCTGAAAAAGCTGGTCAAAAGCCTAAAAGATCTATTGTATTTCTTCATGTTACTGGAGAGGAAAAAGGACTTTTAGGATCTAAATACTATACAGACAATGATCCTATTTTCCCCTTGCAACAAACAGTCGCCAATTTGAATATAGATATGATAGGTAGGATTGACCCTAAGCGCGAAGGTGATAGAAACTACATTTATCTAATTGGGTCAGACAAACTAAGTACTGATTTGCATAATCTTTCAGAGGCCGTGAACAAAAAGTATGCGAACATTGAACTGGATTATACCTACAATGATGAAAACGACCCTAATCGCTTTTACTACCGAAGTGATCACTACAATTTTGCGAAGAACAATATTCCGATTATCTTCTATTTTAATGGTACTCATGATGACTATCATAGACCAAGTGATACGGCCGATAAAATAAACTATGATTTACTTGAAAACAGATCTCGATTAATATTCCATACTGCTTGGGAAATAGCCAATCGCGATCAGAAAGTAATTGTGGATAAGTCAACTAAGTAAATTAAAATTATAACGTACAAAAAAAGCCTTGTCAATTGACAAGGCTTTTGCTTTTTGGGTGGAAGACGGGATTCGAACCCGCGACCCTCGGTACCACAAACCGATGCTCTAACCAACTGAGCTACAACCACCATTTGTAAGCGGTGGCAAAGTTAATTTTTTTTCACTGATCTTTCCAACTAAAACGAAGTATATTTTTTACATAAAAATCAAAGCCTATTTATACGTCCCTTTACAAAACGCCCATTGAAGATTTACTAAGTAGCGAAATCATCGACCAAATGCAGACTTTTATAGATGTAACACACAAAAAATGGCGTTTCACAACATTTCTTTTTAATCCGAATATTGGACATTTATTTTTACTTTTTGAACATTCTATGTGTTTTAAATCCAAAACTGTTTAAACAGAAGATAAAATAAACCCAAACCCAAATTGAAAAGGTCCCTTTTATTACTAATTATATTAGTGTTTGGATTCAACCAAATCTGTGCTCAACTAGCCCGTAGGGATAGTCTTGAGTATCAAATTAAGAAACAGCGCTCCGAACAAGGGTTTAGCCCAAAGGATAGTACTTTCATAAGCCTATTGAACAATTTAGGCTCCGAGTTACGTTATTATAAGACGGATAGTCTATTAGCACTTTCACAAGAAGCCTATAAATTGAGTGTCGACATTGGCAATGGTCATACCATGGGCGAATCTTTGGTTGGTATCGGAAATTTCTATTCAGATAAAGGTGATTATGATCAAGCTATAAAGAATTACCAAAAAGCATTGAATGCTACAAAACAACTAGAGAATAAGCATTTAACCCTTACTATTCTAAACAGTATTGCAGGGGCTTATGACTTTAAGGGTGATTATGCAGAAGCTCTTAGTGGATATTTGGAATGCATTGAAATAGCTACTCAAATAGACAATTTGACCATGCTGTCAATAGTCAATGAAAACATTGCTAATTTATATGCCGCTCAGAAAGATTTTAATCAGGCCATTGAGTTTTTCAAAACAGTAAAAAAAATAAACAAGAAGATAGGTAATGAAATTTACGCAGCGGAGACAATGAGCAACATGGCTTCCGTTTATGCCGATATGGGCAATTTGGAGTATGCAATGTTCAATATAAACAGCAGTATAACAACCTTTGAAAAACACAAAAAAATGGATTGGCTTGCCTATGCTTATGAAATAAAAGGCAAGACATATTTAAAAGAGAAAGACTATAAATGGGCTCTTTTTTGGTACAAACAAAGCGAAATGATCCATAAAAACCTTGAAGATGACAGAGGAGAGACTTCGTTGTTGAATGGCCTTTCAGAAGCCTATTTCGGTAAGGAAAAAGATAGCCTCTCTGAACAATATGCTTTAAGAGCATATGACATATCCAAAAAAATAAAATTTCATGAAGAAACGCAAAGAAGCTCATTCATTCTGTATAAATTAAAGAAAAATAAAGGTGATTTTGATTCAGCTTTGGCCTATCATGAGATTTATCAAACATTGAATGATACTTTATCGGCGAATAAAAATGAGAAGAATCTGACTATGCTGGTGACCAAGTTGGAGTATGAAAGACAAAAGGAAAGTCTAATGGCAGAGAACGCCAAGGCTCTTGCCAGCCAAAAAAGATACATTTATGCAGCATTGTTCATTCTTGTAATATTCTTGATTGTCACATTGATTGTTCGAAGAAATGAAAAAATCCAAAAAAGACTCAATACTGAACTTTATGATAAAACGGCTGAGTTGGTAAAGAATGAAAAAGAATTAAGAGACATAAATGAAACCAAGGATAAGCTATTCTCAATAATAGGGCATGACCTTAGAGGACCAATTGCCGCATTTCAAGGTCTTTTAAAACTCTATAGAGGAGGAGAAATCGATGGCAAGGAATTTTTACAATTTATCCCCAAATTAGGTGCGGACATTGACCATATTTCATTTACCCTAAACAACTTATTATCTTGGGGTAGAACCCAAATGAATGGATCTGTCACCAAGCCAGGTATTGTATCCTTGGAAAGCTTGGTGAATGAAAACATCAATTTACTTGATGAAACGGCCAAAGTCAAGTCTATTAATATCGTGAATAAATTGACTACTAAAACGCTGACCTGGTCTGACAATGATCAAATTGATATAGTTATTAGAAATTTAATGAGCAATGCCATCAAATTTACTCCTGAAAAAGGACTTATTACTATTGACGCCATTGAAAGAAGTAGTAATTGGGAAGTCTCAGTTCGAGATACAGGTGTTGGAATTGATATCGAAACTCAAAAGAAAATATTCAATAAAAACTCCAATGTAACCACATATGGAACCAATGATGAAAAAGGTACTGGATTAGGATTGTCCCTGTGTAAAGAAATGGTTGAAAAGAACAACGGCAAAATATGGGTTGAGAGCTTTATGGAAAACGGCTCATGCTTTTATTTTACCCTACCAAAAGTGAACAATAAGTTTCAGAAAGCCGGCTAAATCAAACTGCTTAAATTATTAACTCCAAGAAAGCGCTCCACGGTAAAACCTTCTGCATGCTGCACTCCTATCAACCTGCCTAAATCCCTTGCCCTATAATTGACACTGTCCAAGAAATTCTTACTACTGATAGGCGTTTCAGGTTCCTGACTTTTAGGGTCATGAAATTGAGATGAATATGCTAAAATTGATTCTATTTTCTTTTCAATAAATCCAGATACATCAACTACAAAATCAGGCTCTAAATTTTTCCATTGTATGTAGTGATAAACTTGCTTAGGACGCCATGGTTCCTGCCAGTTATCATCACCTTCCATTTTAGTATCAATCTTCATTAAGCCACTTAAAAAACAGGCGTCACTTACAAGTTTACTGCCCTTTGGATGGTCTATATGCCTATCATCAACTGCATTGCATAATACAATTTCTGGTTGATATTTTCTTAGCATACGAATAATCGCCATTTGATGAGGCCTGTCATTTGTAAAAAATCCATCTGCAAATTCCAAATTTTCTCTAACGGCTACTCCTAAAATCTTAGCAGCTTTTTTAGCTTCCTCATCTCGAATTTCAGCAGAACCTCTCGTTCCGAGCTCTCCTCTTGTTAAATCAACAATACCAACTTTTTTACCTTCTGCCACTTCTTTTGCAATAGTTGCTCCAGCTCCAAGCTCAGCATCATCTGGGTGTGCCCCAAAAACCAATATATCCAGTTTCATTTACTATTTTCTATTTAATAATTCCCAAAACATGGGAATGAATACTCATTTATTTTTAATGAATCAATCTGTCGAAACCATAGAACTATTCCTTACTTTTTCCAAAGCTTGTTCAATATCAGCAATCAAATCTTCAGCCTCCTCAATTCCAACTGAAAACCGAATCAACCCATCGGCTATTCCTTGATTTTTTCGTTCTTCCGGGCTCATTAAGGCATGGGAAGCCAATGTGGGCGACAGGACGGTACTTTCAACACCTGCCAAACTCATTGAAGGCTTTATCAAACTCAATGCCTTTTGAAATTCAGAAGCGTCATAACTTTTATCCAACTCAAAAGACATCATTCCTCCAAACCCCTTCATTTGGGCTTTAGCCAAATCATGTCCAGGATGATTTGGTAATCCAGGATAATAAACACGGTCTATTTCCTGATGTGCGTCTAAATATTCTGCCAAATATTGGGCATTTGCATTTTGTGCTTTTACCCTAATGCCCATTGTCTTTATACTGCGTTCCAAAAGCCAAACGGTATAGTCACTTAAACTACCGCCCAAATTTTTGGCCAAATGAAAAATACGTTCCATATTTTCTGCTGTGGATGCCACTGCGCCGGCACAGATATCAGAATGTCCCCCCATGTATTTAGTGGCACTATGAATGACGATCTCAATACCAAAGTCAAGAGGGTTTTGATTGACCGGACTAGCAAACGTATTATCTATCATAGAAACGAGTCCATGCTTTTTTGCAATTTTGCCAATAGCAGCCAAATCTGTTATTGTTAGTAACGGATTTGACGGTGTTTCAACAAAAATAACTTTGGTATTATCCTTTATCTTGGATTCAAAGTCCTGAGGTTCCAATCCTTCGGTAAAGGAAAATTCAATTCCATATTTCGAAAACTCCTCATTTACAAAATTATAGGTTCCCCCATAAAGCGCTTTCTGTAAAACAATATGATCCCCAGCCTGTAAAAAAGCAAGCAAGGCCGTACTGATTGCCGCCATTCCACTACCGAAAATCATTGCTGCCTCTGCATGTTCCAAAGCTGCAATTTTTTGGGATAACGCAACTTGGTTTGGTGTATTGAAGTATCGCGGATAGCGCTTTACGTCTACATCCTCAAAGGCATAGGAAGTACTCATGTACAAAGGAGAAATAGCTCCTTTGAACTGTTCATCATGTATTTCACCCACATGGGTGCAAATTGTGTTAACCCCTTTGTTACTCTTGCCCATTATCTGGTTTTTAATGAAAGTTAAAGTTATGAAATTCCAATAAACAAATTAATCATATTGCCAAATGGCTTGCTTGTATTTGGAAAGAACATTATTCATTATACTTGAACTCTTTTCCAATTTCCTTTTTTGAACCATACGATTGCGATTACTGCAAGCAAGACCTCAGCCAAAGTAATGGCCAGGAATACGCCCAGTGCACCCATTTTAAAAGTAATGGCCGCCAAATAGGCAAACGGTAGCTGAAACATCCAAAAAGCGATTAGATTTATTTTGGTTGGAGTTTTGGTATCTCCAGAACCATTAAAAGCCTGTGTAACAACCATACCGTATGCGTAGAAAATATAACCCGCAGCAATTATCTGAAGACAGAGTCCGCCATTTTCTACAACTACCGGGTTATCATTGAACCAACCTACTATATCATGGGCAAAAAGCAAATATATCACTGAGACAATAGCCATAAAATAAGCATTGTATTTACCTGTTTTCCAAACCGAAATTTCTGCTCTTTCTGGTTGCTTGGCCCCTAAATTTTGACCGACTAATGTTGCTGCTGCATTACTCATTCCCCATGAAGGCATCAAAGTAAAAAGCATTACTCTGATTGCAATTGTATAGCCTGCAAGTACTTCACTTCCAAATTCGGACATCATACGCATTAAAAATACCCAACTGGATGTTCCAATTAAGAACTGTGCTATACCTCCCATTGAGACCTTAATCAAATTGATCATCGTAGAAATTCGAACTACAACATCTTTTAGACCTATTTTAATTCGGCTCCATCCAAAGAATAGGATTCCCAATTGAAATAACACCGCCGTTCCACGACCAATATTTGTAGCAATGGCCGCGCCCATAACTCCGTATTCAGGAATAGGGCCCCATCCAAAAATAAAAATGGGATCTAGAATAATATTGAGGCCATTCGAAAGTACCAATGTCCACATAGCGATTGAAGCATCACCGGCTCCTCTAAAAATAGCGTTTATCAAGAACAATAAAAGTATGGTAATGTTCCCGCCAATAAGCAATTGGGTATAGCCATACCCTTCATTGATCAAGTCTTGTTCGGCTCCCATTAGGGCAAGAATCTCCTTTGCATAAAGAAAACCTATAACCCCTACTATAAGTGCAACAACAATACCCAGAAGAATGGCCTGCACTGCGGATTCTCTTGCACCTTTTATATCCTTCTCCCCTATTCTACGAGCAACTACGGCAGTTGCCGCCATACTTAACCCAATGGCCACGGCATATACAAGGGTGATTACAGATTCTGTTAGGCCAATTGTTGCCACAGCATTTACACTGACTTGAGATACATAGGCAATGTCTACAATTGCAAAAATGGATTCCATCATCATTTCCAAAATCATGGGAATGGAGAGCATAAATATCGCCTTGCGAATACTACCTGATGTGAATTCGGTTTCTTTACCAGTAACGGCAATTATGAAATAATTGAAAAGTTGTTTAAGCGTAAGTTTATTTTGAGTTGTCATTTTTATTGAATTATGTTGGAAAGAAGAAAAAAGATGTTGCAAGAAGTACGACTTTTAGTCGATTACTTCCTGGCCACTATCGCCAAAACATCTATAAATAACATAATTCGCTTACTTCATGATAAAGCAAAGATGCAAAAAATAATTTAATCCTTGAGAATTGATTCGGAAGCAATGATAATTAACGAAGTATTTTAAGTTTAAATAAAACCTTTCAATTGGATTATTGCAATATGCACAAAACAAGATTAAATTCGCTGTAACAATGTTTTTAATCATCCTTAATTACGATTGTACCGAATAGTAAAACCATCATTTGTCAAAGCAGAAAAGAAAATGAACACAACTGAAGTCTTCAAGGACATCAAAGATGTTATTGACAGTTTAGAAACTGAAAGCATCCCAGATGAAAGAAAAGTAGTTTTAAAACCATTCATAGAATATATTCAAGGAAAGGTAAAGTCCAAAAAGGAAATTCGTCTAAATTTCATTTGCACCCATAACTCACGTCGTAGCCATTTGTCCCAAGTATGGGCACAGGCTTTGTCCTGTCATATGAATATTCCAAATGTAATGTGCTATTCAGGAGGAACCGAGGCTACTGCCCTATATCCTGTCGCTGCACAAACATTGACTGGGTTAGGTTTCAAAATTACCGCCCTATCGGAAGGGAGTAATCCCGTCTATGCTATAAAATATGCCGAAAATGCACACCCTATCATTGGTTTTTCAAAAAGATTTAATGACGAGTTTAATCCAAGTTCAGGGTTTTTGGCAATAATGACCTGCTCTGAAGCAGATAGCGGTTGTCCATTTGTATCTGGTGCTGAACAACGCCTACCTGTAACCTTTGAAGATCCTAAGGCATTTGACAATACCCCTTTACAAAAAGAAAAATACAAAGAAAGAGCTATTCAAATTGCTACCGAATTAGTGTATGTGTTTTCTCAAATTGATTTAGCTTAAAGCATGAAGAAAAAATTAAGCTTCTTAGACAATTATCTGACCCTTTGGATTTTTCTGGCCATGGCTGCAGGAGTTTTGATAGGGTACGCGATTCCGTCATTTCCAAAGGTCATCAATTCATTAAGTAGTGGTACAACGAACTTACCCATTGCAATTGGGTTGATATTAATGATGTACCCACCTTTGGCAAAGGTAAATTATGCCCTATTACCAAAAGTCTTTCAAAACACAAAAATCCTATCAATTTCACTGATTCTCAATTGGATAATTGGTCCGGTCTTAATGTTTTTATTGGCTATTACATTTTTGCGGGATTACCCTGAATACATGGTAGGGTTGATTCTAATTGGTCTTGCACGTTGTATTGCCATGGTTTTGGTATGGAACGACCTTGCGGAAGGAAGCAGCGAATATGGGGCCGGATTAGTAGCTTTGAACAGTATATTCCAAGTTTTTGCCTATAGTTTTTATGCATGGATTTTTATCACGGTTCTTCCACCCTATTTTGGTTTCGAAGGTGCTATTGTCGATATCTCAATAGGGACAATTGCTGAAAGTGTTGCCATTTATTTGGGCATTCCTTTTCTGTTAGGCATATTATCCAGAACCATTTTAGTAAAACTTAAGGGTGAAGAATGGTATTCCACCAAGTTCATTCCAACAATTTCACCTATGACTTTGATTGCTCTTTTGTTCACGATTGTAATCATGTTTTCTTTAAAGGGTGAATTGATTGTTGAAATACCTTTTGATGTATTGATAATTGCAATACCATTGTTGGTATATTTTGCAATTATGTTCTTTATTGGTTTTTTCGTCAGCAAAGCAATGGGCGCTAATTATGACAAAAACGCTGCTATATCATTTACTGCTGCAGGAAACAATTTTGAATTGGCCATTGCAGTTGCCATAGCGGTTTTTGGTTTAAATTCTGGGCAGGCCTTTGCCGGTGTAATAGGCCCTTTAGTAGAAGTACCAGCACTTATCTTATTGGTACGCGTTTCTTTTTGGTTACGAAAAAAATACTATATAAAAGAATGAGTTCTATCTCCAGAAAGCAAAACCTATTTTTTTCTATGTACAATATATTTCTCTACTACCACAGCAGTGATAATCACTAAATAAAATTGCCCAGCCAAACCAGTTAAGATCGCTGCTTTCTGAGCTACAGGTGTTAATGGGATTATCTCACCGTAACCAATGGTTAACAATGTGATATAACTATAATACAGAAGGGAATCTATACGTTCAGTTAAATTTTCGCTTGCCATCAGAAGGCCTTCAAATGAACCAGGATTGGCCATTTCAATGCTTATGAACATAAAAAATGCCAGTAAACCCAAGGACACATAACCACTCATAAGACCTATGATTACGTTTTTATTTACGGATTTAGCCCGCCAAACTTGTTTGATTATTTCTAAAGTAACAACAATGTAAAAGACAAAATAAACGCCCATTCTTATAAATTGATACGAATCGGTTTGTGTCTTTTTTAATATGCTACCCCCAAATACAAAGGCTGCAATTGCAAACAATAAAATAAAAGCCCACATAAGCTTTTTCTTGTTCGAAATCAGTAGTATACCTGCAGCAATATTTAAAAGAAACAACATAGGGGATAAAACTTCCTCAAACCATACTACAGGAAATACCAAGGACCCAAAAAGAACAGCTATTTGACTGGTAAAAAACAGTTCGAAACGATAAGGGTATAGTTTTTTTATCATAACTCGCTGAGGGTATGTATATTAATTTCTTTGTGTTTTCCTTTTAAGAGAACAGTACCTAAAGACGCAGTCGTATAAGCTTTATTGACTCTTAAGTCTTTTAACAAAGTCTCGGAAATCAAAATTGGGACATTGTGCTTATTACATTCCCCTTGAATTCGTGCTGAGGTATTGATTACATCGCCATGATAGGCAAGTTCTTTCTTAACAATACCGACTTCGGCCACCATTAGAACGCCACCGTGTAATCCTGCCTTGAATTCTGGGACTACGCCATATTTTTCGGAATAATAATCCCTCTTTGCCAATTTTTGTCGCCGAAAGTCAAAAAACAAACCCACGCAGTTGTTGTTTACCAATCCTTTTTTATAAGGCCAGCTCAACACAGCTTCATCTCCCACATATTGATAAATTTCGGCATCATATTTTGGAACTACTTCATTGAGGTCATAAAAACAATCTTGAATCAGTTGGCTGTATTTAAAATGCCCCAATTCCTCCGCAATAGCCGTAGAACTCTTTAAATCCAAAAACATAAAAATGCGCTTTTCCTCTTTTGGATTCTTGTATTTACCCAATAGCATTTTTAAGAACACACCTTTTCCAAACTTTTCACTGGCAATCTCTATGAACGAAAAAACCAGGGACAACAGGACAATATAAAGTAGGACCGTCCAAAATGTTTTGTTGGTGCGCCACCACCCTTTTCCGTGGTCTATATTAACTTCCCCAACGTTTGAAAAAATCTCCAGTACAAGAGTGAAAATAACAATGGTCGCAGTAAAGTAAACAAAGGTTTCAATTACTAAGCGAAGCCCAAGCGATAATTTCTTAGGGCCATATTTATCAAAAACAAAATCAATGACAGCGTACAAAATACCAATCGAAAAGCCTGTGAAAACATGATGCAAAACTATTTTCGATATATGTGTCTCTGCTAAATTTCCTGAAAGCAAAATACCTTCATTATCATCGATACCATAATACCTGAATATTCCGAACAAGCCTATGCCAATAGACCAAAACAAAAGGGGCTTCCACAGTAATCTAAAAAAATGTCCAAGGTTTTGATTCATTTAACCAATACGAAAATTAGTTTTCCAAAAGATCTTTATTAAATGTGTAATCCTTATAATCCACTTTATAAAGAACACTAAAAAACGAAGGAATAAAAACCAAGGTAATTATCGTTCCAAAAAGAAGTCCTACCATAATGCCTACTGCCATTCCTTCCCACATTTCGCCTCCACTTAAATATAGGGGAATTAATCCTAAAACAGTCGTGAACGTGGCCAACAGTATGGGCCTAAAGCGTTGTAAACAAGCCGCGATTACTGCATCTTGCACCTTATCCTTGGTCTTGATCTCTATTTCTATGCGGTCTATCAATACAATAGCATTGTTAATGACAATCCCTGCCAATGAAATCACTCCTAAAAATGGCATAAACCCAAATGGCTCTTGAAAGACCAATAAACCAATTACAACTCCGATAATTGCAAGTGGAATCGTTAAGAGAACCATAGTCGTTTTTCTAAAGGAGTTGAATTGAATAATCAATAGCATAAAGATGATAAATCCAGAAAGCGGTAAATACGATATAACGGCGCCCATATTTTCGCTTGTGCTTTTCGCATCACCCCCTAGCTGATAGCTATACCCTGCTGGCCAGTTCTGTGTCTGCTCGTCTAACCATGGAGTTACTTCATTCATAATCGCCGAAGCATTTCCTGTATCGGTTATTTCACTCGACACATTAATGGTTCGGTCTAGATCCAATCGTTTTATCTTGGTGTATTGCCATTGTGGAACTAGGTTCGCCACTTGCAATAAGGGAACGCTTTTTCCAGAATTCTGGGAATAGATGTTCATGGTTTCCAAAGATTCCAATGTCTGCTGCTGACTAGCGTCACCTCGCATAATAATGGGTATCGATTTGTCATTTTCTCTGTAAGAACCTGTATTGAAACCATCCAAAACCGTTTGTAAGGATGTAGCAATATCTTGATTGGTTACCCCCGCAATTTGTGCCTTGTTCTGATCAATATCGATTACGAATTTTTTACTTTTCGGGCCCCAGTCGTCTTTAATGTTCTTTGTTCCTGAAATGCTAAATAATTTTTGCTTCACGGTTTCAGCCAATATTGCCAATTGATCGGGGTCTTTTCCTTGTACTTTGATTTCAATAGGCGTACCACCACCCCCAGCCCCTAAAGGTCCAACTTTAATATCCGCATTAGGAAAACTCTTTAATGAATAGTCATCTAATTTATTTATGAGGTATTGATTGACAGTTGCATCTGACGTGTTTACCAAAATATGTGCATAACTTGAATTCGCCTCATCAGGATTATAACCTAAATCATAGGATTCCGGCCCTTCTCCAATGTACGATAACCAATCTGAAACACCATTTAGCCGGGATTCGGTTACTTGCAATGAATCTTTTATAAATACTTCAATTTCTTTTACCAATTCCTGGGTCCGTTCAATTTTTGTTCCCTGAGGAAGATTAATATTAATGGTGATCATATTACGATCACTATCCGGGAAAAAGAGAAATTCGATTTTTGTAAATCCCCACAACGAAACTATAAAGGCACCAAAAATTGTTAAAAGAACCAAAGCCTTACGCGATAAGGCAAATAGTATCAAATCTTTATAATACACTTTTAAATTATTGATCAATTTATCAATAAAGCTTTCCTTTTTGTCTACGCCAATCTTTAAAAACAAGAAACAGAATAAAGTAATTACTGTCAGCGAAATAAACCATGAAGACACCAAGGCAATCGTAATAACCACAAATATGGGCCCGGTGATATCTCCCATTATAGATTCTGCCAAGTAAAAGGATAAGAAAGCCGCTGAGGTGGTTAGCGTTGAAATCAATAAGGGAGTAAATAATTCGGAACAAGAATCAATGGCTGCTTTTTTGGCAGAAACCCCCTGCTCCATTTTAACCATAATCGATTCCGAGACCACAATAGCATTGTCGACCATCATCCCCAATGCCATGATTAACGCGGCCAAAGTCACCTGATTTAAGCCGACATCGATAATACCCATTACCATAAGCGTCGTAATGGTTACAATTGGCACAAGGCTGGCAATTATAAAGCCTGTTCTAAAACCCAAAAAGACCAACATTACCAATAAGACTATGGCTATTGACTGCATTAAATTACTAATGAAGTTAACAATGCTATTGTCTACATAGGCATCTAAAGACGACAACCGTGAAATTTCCAATCCAATGGGAAGCTTTTCTTCCCATTGTTTCAAAACAGTATCTACTTCTTCTCCTAATCTCACAATGTTCGCCCCTTCAATCAGTGAAATATGTAATGAAAGTGCATTTAATCCATTTACTTGTACTATTTGCTTAGGAGGATCTATGTACCCTTTCTTAACGGTTGTAATATCTTCCAAATACACAACCTGACTACCATCACCTACAGGCACCAAGGTTTTTTTAATATCATCTACCTCATTAAAATTCCCCGTGGGTTCCAATACAATGCGTTCGTCCTCTAGATTTATTTGTCCTCCAGAACTCAGTATATTGGTTGAGGCAATACTACTTTGTAGTTTATTGGCAGTTAAACCATATTCCTTTAATCGTGCATTATCAAACTCCACAAAAACCCTTTCCTCCTGAATACCTCCAACTTCTACTTTGGCGGCATTGTCCAATTTTATTAGATCATCTTTCAGGTCATCTGCGTATTCCTTCATTTCGGCATAAGAGAACCCGTCACTCTTAAGACCGACAACAATGCCATATACTTCCCCAATTCCATCATCATTTAAGTTAGGGGTTACATTATCAGGTAAGCCTTGAACAGCATCGATTTTTCTACGCAATCTATCCCAAACAGATTGTAGGTCTTTTGGTTTTACAATGTCCTTTAACGAAACACTGACTATTGAAAGTCCTGTACGTGACGTACTACTAACTTCTTTTAATTCGGGTAATTCCTGTACTACCTTTTCAATTTTATCGGTTACCAAGAGCTCCACACGCTCCGGGCTGGCTCCTGGAAATTGTGATACTATAGTAGCAACCCTTATTGTATAAGGTGGCATACTGTCTCTAGACAATGATTGGTATAAGGATACCCCTAATAGAACTATTACCGCAAGTACGGTATAGGTAATTCTATTTTTTTCTATGGAAAATTGGGTTAAATTCATATGTTGGTTTTTTGAGTAGGACTTGTTTATTGCAAACGTACTTGTTGACCATTCAATAATGTCTGCAAACCTGCGGTTGCTATTTTTTGTCCTGCCGAAAGGCCGCTTTTTATTTCGAACCCTTCAGAAGTCAACCCACCGATCGTGACCTGTTGTTTTTTTGCTATGCCCTGTTTACCGTCTTCAGATTCTATGATAAAAACAAAATTTCCCTCTGAATCCTCACCAACGGACTTTGCTGGAACCGTCACAATATTTCCTTTATTGTCTCCATTGCCAAAATCAAAGGTCACATTGGTTGCCATCCCTGATTTTATATCATCTATAGGATCAACAATGATTACCCGTACTGGATAGGTAGATGTATTACTATCGACAGAAGGAGCCACCTCCGACACCTTCCCTTTAAAGGTCTTATCTCCAAGAGCCGAAAATGTAAGCTGCACAGGCATTTCCTGTATTACATTGTTAATCACACTCTCAGGTATGCCTAAACTAATTTCCATGTCGCCGCTTACGTTGAGGACCGCAATGTTCTGCCCTGCACTTACAAATTCATTAATCTCAGCATTTACAGATGCAATGGTTCCATCTGCCGGTGCATATAAATATCCGTACCCTATCTGGTCTTGTTGTATATCAACTGTTCGTTTTGCCGATTCATGACTTGCCTTGGCAGTAAGAAAAGAATTTTTAGCGCTTTCATAATCACTAAGCGAGGAACTTCCTTTCTCATAAAGTGAGCGTACCCTGTCCAAATTTGATTTTGCCGTATTCATTTGAGAGGCAGCACTATTAAGCGAGGAAACCGCATTCTCATAATTCAAACGTGATTGAACATTGTCCAGTTTCGCCAATAATTGTCTTTTTTTTACTTTTTGCCCCAATTTAATGTCAAAGGTGGTAATGATACCTCCATTTCTAAAGGTTAAATTAACCACTTCGTCGGTTTTAGAAGTCCCACTAAAGGTTCGCGATTTTTCTCCCCCCAAGTAACCCACTTCTTGATAACTAACGGGGCGTACTATCTTGTTTTCTTCTTTTTTTTCATCCCCGCATGAAATGAAAATCAACATCGTAATTATGGGTATATATAAATATTTCATATGTTGGTTTTTTTAGTTTCCTGTTTTGATATTATTAATTTCTGTTCAACATAAACTCGCCAAACCGTTGAATAAACTCTTGATTTTCAGTTTCGGTATGCAATAGAAGATATCCTCCTAAATAGCGCTCCATCTGCAAAAAACTCAAGAGGAAGTTATAGCTAGCATTCGCTTTGGATAATCTTGCCTGTAAATAATTGCGCTGCGCATCCAACAACTGTGTTATAGGTACAGCCCCATTTAAATAGGACGACTGTGTTAAATCAAGGCTTTCCTTAGCGGTTTCCTCAGATACTTTGGAAAGCTCAATATTGGCAATCTCATTGATAATGTTCAGCACTGCATCATTAACATTACGCTCGATATTCAATTGCGTATTTTCTTTATTGATATTCAACTGATCTTGTTGAATTAGCGCTGTTTGTTTGTTTATGTTTTGTTGATATTGCTGAAAAATAGGAATAGAGACATTAAGCCCTATATTATAATTATCATTTAAAGTAGGTGCTGGAATGCTCCCTACCCCCCATTGATTAAAATCTCGATTGTATTGGCCCTGTAACCCCAAGGTTGGCACAAACCTGCCGTAACTATTAAGTTTTAGACTACGTTCGTTGGCTTTCAAATTATAATCCAATGATTTTAGCTCAGGAGCTACGTTTTTTGCCTCTTCAATTAAAAATGCCACAAAATGTTTACGCGTTGTGGGATCATCAATAAGTCCCCCGATTCTTTTATAGTTATAATTTTTAAATAACCCTTCTTCCAATTCTGCATCTACAACATCAATCTCGTAATCAATGGGGTTGTTAAGCAATTGGTTCAAGCCATAGAAGGCCTGATCCAATTGATTTCCAGCTTCTACCAAAGTCTGTGTATTTTGCGCCCGCTCACTCTTAAATCGTAAAACATCAGTCTTACTGGCTTGGCCTGCTTCATAGTTTTGTTCGGCGATTTGCAAGTTCTTTTCTGTGACTTCAAGGTTCTGAGCTTGTATCTGTACGTTGGTTTTTAGTATCAACGTATTAAAGTAAGCAGTAGACGCATTTAAAATGGCATCAAGTTCAGCCGCATTATAAGTCTCTTGTTGTGCTTTTTCAAGATTCTTTTGAATAGCAATGTTGGCGTTTGCAGCTTCTGAAAATATGGTCTGATTTAGAACTATACTCCCATTTGTACTGTATTCAGGGTTTTGTCCACCTGAAATTTCAGCCACCCTGGGATCCAAATAACTTCCTGTCGCGTTTGCTGAAACATTGGGGTAATAATTACTCTTTGCTGTTTTTACCTCCTGCTTTGCCAAGGCAACACTTTTCCTTTCGGATTGTAGGGAAAGATTATTTTCAGTAACCTCTTTCATTACGTCCAACAAAGTATATGTCCGTTTAGAAAGAACATTCTTAAAATCGCCAACGAAATCGATAGTTGTGATAAGGCTATATTTTATTGGCACTCCCACCAATTCAGCGGTATTATAATTTACCGTCAGATTGTTATCGGAATCAAGAAAAATAGGCAATTTAGAAGGGTTGGTGCCATTTACAATGGCTTCGATATCCAAGGCAATTCTTCTAAAGAATATATTCATATTTTCCTTGGCCTGGTTGGTTGCCAAGAGCCCTATTGATACATCATCAATATTTGTAGCCGTAAACGAAGGCAACTCATTAGCTATTAAAAAATCGGCCAGCTCTTTGATTTCGTCAAGAGTAAGAAGAAAACCTCCCGCCAAATAAACAGCATCAAAACCCTCTAAACTATTTTTAATATCATCAACATTGCCAAAGGGAACCAATTCAAAAGATGCACCGATTTTTGTCAATTCTTTGTCTAATGTCTCTTTTAATGGAACTACGGTCGGCAGAAAATCCTCAACCAAAATACCAAGATTTTGATAATCGTAAAGGCTTTTGAACGTTTGCAAATCTTTTTTATATGATTGCGAAGTGATCAAATACGTAAAATTGTCAATTCCTGAGGACTGCTTATTTGGGTCAATATCTACCAAGTCACTATTAACCGCTCCGAAAAGAATTGTCGGTTTTTTATGAACGGTTTGTTTAGTAATCACCAAATTGTTCACAGTGCCAAAGGCCAAAATAATATCTGTCGAGGAATCATTAATTAAGGATTCATAGTTCGATTGCGCACTCTGCAAATCAAACCCATTACCCAAGACCTCACCAAAAAGGATGGTGGCGTCTTGCCCAACTACCGCTTTAATTTCATTCTGTAATTGTGTAAACAACCCCTCCATTTCTTCGGAAGTTTTATCAGCAAGAATACTTATCGTTACTGTTTTTGCGCTTTGCGAAAACCCAAAACCCGTTATGAACAACATCAGGAACAATGCAGTAACATTTCTCATTTTTTTTAGATTAGTGAATACCAATAAATGTATTAATTTAAAGATAAACTATTTATATTTTGTTATTCTGCTCTACAACCAATGGTCGAAATGCCCTTTACGATGAAGAGTAGATATGTTTGTTTTTGTAAAATCTTGGCGAAGTTATTTCTTCTGTATAAGTATCAATTGGATAAAATGGTCATTTTTGGACCACTCACCTCAGCAACCGAGTTAGAACATCATTCTTTGTAAAAAACTATAAAGAAACTATGATTTGCTATAATTGACTTTATACCGCCAATAACTGATAGCGCCCAAAACAAGCACCCCAAAAACGGTATAATAAATAAACGTAGGAGTGATTACCTGTGCCCCACTAGCATAACTATGTAAACCTGCTAAGTAGAAGTTAACACCAAAGTAAGTCATCATAATACTGCCAAAGGCCACAATGCTTAAAAAGTTGAAAAGCCATCGGCCTCGCATACCTGGCACCAAACGGGCATGAATTACGAATGCATATACCATGATCGAGATCAAGGCCCAAGTTTCTTTTGGATCCCAGCCCCAATAACGACCCCAACTTTCATTGGCCCATTGGCCTCCCAAAAAGTTGCCTATGGTCAACATTACCAAACCTACCATCAAAGACAATTCATTGATTGTGGTCAATTCCTTTAAATTGAGCTGCATCCGCTTTTTATTCTTTTTATTGGTGAGAATAATCAGGATTAACGACACCACTCCCAAAATCATCCCAACGGTCAAAGGACCGTAACTACCAACAATTACTGCTACATGAATCATAAGCCAATAACTATCCAAAACTGGTTGTAAATTGGCAATGGATGGATCTACCCAGCTTTGATGAGCGATCCACAATAACATTGAAGTTACAAAGGCTGAAGCTGCTATGGTCATGTCGCTCTTTCTACCTAACAATAATCCCATTCCAATAGTCGCCCAGGCCACATATAGAATACTTTCATAAGCATCACTCCAAGGAGCGTGACCGGAAATGTACCAACGTAATATCAATCCTGCCGTATGCCATAAAAACAGGATATAAATAGTGCCTTTAAAGAAATAAGTACCTATTCGCCATATTTCCCGTTCCTTAAAAATTTGAAAGATCAATACAAAGAACATTAAAGCACCTACTAAGGCATAGCCCATGTAGAGGATATTAAAAATATCAAGCTTATTATAAATAACCTCAGTATTAATTTTAGCATCAGTGGGTAGCACCTCACTCCCGTGGTTTGATTGGTTCTTTTTAAATGCTGCCAGTAATTTGTCGGCCTCGGTATAATCACCACTTGACTGAGCCTTTTGCAATGACATTAAATAATACGGAATCGCATTTTTTATAAAGTTGGCATAAAGCGAGTCCGTTACCTGATACTGCCCTCCCCTGTATTCCACAGCCGATATCCACTTATTGTTCTCACCATTCAAAAGTGGAAATATTTTCACCATTTGTCCGCTCAAGGCCTGATCTAAAAGGCTCAACCGAATATTGGCTTCCTTAAAATCTTTTTCGAACTTATTGGGGTTATTTGTGGCGGTAGCAGCTCTCAAAAAAGGCTCTAGTTTGTAACTACCCTCCTTATCAAAAAAATCAATGGCCTTTACATATTCTTGGTCTTCCGAGACGCCAATAACACTTCTAATACTATCATTTATGCCCGTTCTCTTTGTACTTTTATCCAATAAAATGAATTCAACATTATACCAAATCGAGGGGTTCATCATCATGGAAAGGAACACCTGATCAGAGTTCATATCCTTATACTTATCCTTCAAGCTTAGTTTTCTAAGTAATTCCGAAGAAAAGGTATTTATTGGTTTCATGCGCCCACCTTCATCTTGAACCACAAGTTTACCAAACTTCTCGGCATGCTCCGCCGGTATTATGTTTGCATTTAAAACAGAATCTATCTGAACTTGTGTTGGCATCTTGGAATGATCATGACCATCATTATCTGTATGGTCCTGTGCTAAACCATTGAGCGATGCCCCCAAAACAAACAACACGGATAAGGCCGCTTTCTTTGCTTTTATTTTATCCAAGGATTTTGCCAAATCCTGAAAACGGGTCTTTCCGAAGAACATGATTCCCATTAGCCCGGCATATAATAGAAAATATCCAATATATGTAATCCATGTTCCCCAAAAATCATGATTCACAGAAAGCACAGTACCTCGTTCATCCTGATCAAAACTTGCTTGAAAAAAACGATATCCATTATGATCCAAAATATGGTTCATATAAATGTCATAGTCAAAAGGGCGTTCGTCTTCAACGGTGACCTTACTCATAAAAGAGGCATACCCCTTCTCTGTTCCCGGGTATTTTTCAGCAATAAAGTCATTCAATTTAACACTAAATGGCAGTTCATAGACTTTGGAACCGTAGGCCAAGGCAAATTCCAATCCGCCTACCTTAATTCTGTCTGAAAAATTAGAAACTCCCTTGCCTCCTAGTAATTTTTGCTGTACTGTTTCTCCATTGCTTGTCACCTCTACCACTAATGCATCCTGGGTAGCGGGTGTTATCTCAGCTTCAGGGACTTTAACCACACCATAGGATCCTTTTACGATAGGCTCAGGAATTACAAACTGCATTCCTGCGGTATTGTACAATGAACGTAATTGTAGGGTTTGCAAGCTATCCTTTATTAACACGCCTCGAAATTGATCCGCCATACGCATAAAATCACCCTCAAAAGGTGACTTTATATGATATGTACTATCTGTTGTGAAGATATTTATGGCACCTTCGGTTTCTTTGTTCAAGGTCACCAAAACATTATGAATATTGGCAACTTTACCATTCTCAAGATAATGCTCATGTCTCTGTCCTCCCCCAGCTTCAACTATTTTGAGATATTCTATCCCATTTTCATCAGGAACCAACCCTCTTTTAGCTCCTTCAATAAAATCAACATAAGAAATAGTGAATGGTTGGCCGTTAAAATCATTGTTCAAAGGAAGTTTCGACTTCATAGCCTCTGAAGTGACAATCAAGTCCGTCTCCAGCGTTTTACGCCTTGGTTCTCCATTTATCTCACCATCAACATATGTCGTTAAAAATGTTTTATCTGAATAGAATACTTTCTCAGAATTACCTTCTCTGATGGGCATCATACCCTCAAAACTTATGTAGCGGGTAACAAATGCCCCAATAATAATGAGTATCCAAGAAAGATGTAATAGCAAAACCGGCCATTTCTCCTTTCTGAGTAATTTGTACTTATAAATATTACCTATAAAATTAATTACAAAAAACACCATGATCACTTCGAACCAAGTGGCATTATAAATCCATATTCTAGCCGTTTCTGTACTATACCAGCTTTCGATAAAAGTTCCAAAAGCCATTGCTGTTGCAAAAACGACAAATAATACCGCCATAAGACGAGTGGAGAAGAAAACCTTTTTAAGTAAATCTTTCATAGGAACAAAATACCTGTTAATTACGGTCAGCAAAAATAAGGTATTTTAAAGAGAAATTTGCAGGAACTTTACCTATGTGAAAATATTCATAATCACTGGATTATTTGATAAAAAACCCCCTAAATTCTAATTAAATAATCTGCATCACATTAAAAGTAATCCGATCACACTTAGTATTGCCAAACTCAAAAAGATCATTGCTGCCTTTTGCAGTCTCATACAATTTTGCCTTGAGCATAGCTTTGGCCCTATGAATTCTAACCTTTACATTGGAAGAAGAAATATCAAGACATTCTGCAATTTCCTTAACGGACATACCCTCAACCTCCTTTAAAATATAAACAGTACGGTATTTGGCATCTATTGAATCAATTGTGTCTTCTATTAATCTTTGCATTTCTTTTCTTATAATTCTTTTTTCAGGATTCAATTGGTTTTTATCAGGAATTTCCAACACAGTATTGCTTTTATAATTCGAGATTCCCGTGTTTATATCAACCACCTTTCCTTTTTCACGCAATCGAGCCAAAACTTCATTAATACCTATTCGTACCAGCCATGTACTATATAATGAAGATTGCTTGAACTGGTGCAGCTTCTCATAAGCTTTTAGATAGGTGTTCTGCATTACATCCTCTATCTCAGCCTCATCCTTTATATAACTTCTAATTACGCGGTATAGCTTTTGGTTATTTCTACGTAGCAGGATTTCATAAAGTTCTTTTTCTCCAGATAATATACGCTTAATGATATCAGATTCGGAAACCCTTTGATTATTATGGTCACTAATTTTTATGGCATCCATGGACTTTCTTTTTGCTTTAGATGTTAAAACTTGAAAATAGTTACAAAATCGTGTAACCTTTTTGACCCTTTCTTATCTAAAGTCTGAATTAAAGTTATGAATAATAAAACCGAAACCTTATGAAAGAAAACGTTCAATTAGTAAAAACAATTTTAAAATACACTTATGGCCTCGTTCCAATAATCGCAGGAGCTGACAAGTTCACCGGCCTTTTGACCGATTGGGGCAAGTACGTTTCAAACGGTCTTATAGAAATGCTTCCTTTTGGAACAGAAGCTTTCATGATGATTGTGGGTGCAATTGAAATCATAGCGGGGGTTTTGGTTCTATTAAAACCTAGAATTGGTGCATTGGTTGTGATGGGCTGGTTGGTAGCCATTGCCCTAACCCTCTTATTTAGCTGGAGTTTCATTGATGTTGCCATACGAGATTTGGTCATGGCCGTTGGTGCATTTTCAATGGCTATTCTATTCAAAAAAACAAGTGTTCAACAATGAGGAAAGTCTATTTAAAAGACGCTTCCCTGTTAGGTCTGAGACATTTTCTTGACCAAACCAATAACAGCTTAAAACATTTAAAAGGAGTATTAACGAAAAATCAAAAACTATGAACAGAAAAACTTTTATCCAAAAATCTGTTGGAGCATTGTTGATTGCCGTACCGGCCGTTTCTATGTTAAGTTGCTCAAGCTCAGATGATGGTGTAGATGAACCACCAAAACAAAATGCCAATGCAGATTGTTTAGCGAATGGCACTTCGATATCAATTGGCAGTAATCATGGCCATTCTTTGACTGTTTCAAAGGCTGATGTGAATGCGGGCGTGGCCAAAACCTATTCCATTCAAGGAACATCTGGGCACGGTCATACCATAAACCTGACGGCTGCAAATTTTACCTCACTCAAGGCTAATTCGTCTATTTCAATAACTTCTACCAACGACAATGACCATACGCATGCCGTGCAGGTTTCATGTGCTTAACAAAAAATGAAAAAGGAAATATTGAGGAGCCACATTTTTATGTGGCTCTTTTTTTACTTCTAAGCTACATTGATGATACTTCAATTATTGCTTCAGAAAGAATGATTATATCACTATTTTCGTGGCATGATTGGCGTAACTATTCTTGGAACCGGTAATGTAGCTAAACATTTGTTCAATGCCTGCCTTGCCAGTACAGAAATAAGTATTATACAAGTATATGGGCGAAACGCTGAATCTTTGTCTTATTTTCAAGAAAAGGCCCAAACCACCGGTAACATTTTAACCCTTGCTCCAGCAGATATTTATATTATTGCGATAAGCGACTCGGCGATTGCAAAAATTTCCAAAGAACTGGTTCATAAAAAAGGGGTAGTTGCCCATACATCTGGCAGCACTCCCATGAAAGCACTTTCCAAAAATAATCGACGCGGAGTTTTCTACCCGCTTCAAACCTTTACCGAAAATAGAACATTGAATTTCAAGGAAATTCCCTTATGTATTGAAGCTGAACATGAATCGGATAGGGTTCTTTTGACTTCATTTGCCAAAATTCTATCAGATAATGTATATGAAATAAATACAAAACAACGTAAAGGTTTACATTTGGCGGCGGTTTTTGCCAATAATTTCACCAACCATATGTATCATAAGGCTAAAGAGATTTGTGATACAAATGATGTTGATTTTGAATTGTTACATACATTAATCAATGAAACGGCTGCCAAGATTAAGGATATGACACCCTATGAAGCGCAAACAGGTCCCGGAAGAAGAAACGATACAAAAACCGTAAAGAAGCAGTTGAAAAAACTTAAAAATAAAAACCACAAAAAAATATATTCGCTTTTAAGCAGATCAATTACAAAGACCTATGGAAAAAAGTTATAAGCAATATTTAAAAGATATTACCACATTCGTTTTTGATGTAGATGGTGTATTTACAGATGGTACGGTACTCATTACCAATGAAGGCGAGTTATTACGTAAAATGAGTGTAAAAGATGGTTATGCCCTTAAAACGGCTATTGTAAAGGGGTATAACGTATGCATCATCACAGGTGGCACTAATGAAGGGGTAAAAGTTCGCTTACAAGGTCTTGGAGTAAATACATTTTATATGGGCGCTCATCATAAAGATGAACCCTTACAGGAGTATATGGATGTATATGAAATTGCACCTGAAAACATATTGTACATGGGAGATGATATGCCCGACATTCCGCCTATGAAAATGATTGCATTGCCTACGTGTCCGCAAAATGCAATCCAGGAGGTAAAAGCAGTAAGTAAATACATTTCACATAAAAATGGTGGTGATGGCTGTGTTCGTGATGTTATTGAACAAGTGTTGAAAGTCCGTGGAGATTGGATGGACAATTTTAGTGCAGAAAACGATTAGACATGTTGACCGACAAGTTAAAGGGTTATAATATAATTTTAGCTTCAGGTTCGCCAAGAAGAAAACAGTTTTTTGAGGACATGGGTATTCCTTTTGAAATTCGACTTAAAGAAGTTGAAGAAGTTTATCCAGTATCATTGAAAGCAAGTCAGATTTCTGACTACCTCTCACAACTCAAAGCATCGGCCTTTGATGGAACTTTGACTGAGAATGACATATTAATCACCTCAGATACCGTGGTTTGGCACAACGAAAAATCCTTAGCTAAACCTGATGGTTATAAAGAAGCACATGATATGCTCAGACATTTATCTGATGATTGGCATGATGTAATCACCTCGGTCACATTTACGACCAATACTTCTCAAAAAACCGTAAATCATACGACCAAGGTAAAATTTAAACCACTCACTGAAAATGAGATTTGCTTTTATGTTGAAAATTACAGACCATTTGATAAAGCGGGTGGCTATGGTATACAAGAGTGGATAGGACTTATTGGTATTGAAGAGATACAAGGAGCATATACCAACGTGGTCGGGCTCCCTACTCAATTGGTTTACAAAACGTTAATGAACATGGTAGTTTAGTTGATTTTAATTAGATTTAGTAAAAATCCAAAAGATGAAAAAGTGGTTAAAGTTTGAATTGGCCGTTGTTATTTTTGCCCTAATTATTGGTTTTGTAGAATCCTGTGGTGAAATACGAGCCGAAAATAACTCTAAAAGTGAAATTGTTGAAAAGGCCGTTATTGTTCCTAAAACATCTTTATCAAATGAGTTCAAGTCATATTGGTATTCGGGTAATGCAGAAATATCTTCGTATAAACTTGAGCAAGCAAGGTATGGTGAGATCAGGGAAGGTAAGTCTGTTTTGATTTATGTTACTGAACCCTTTGTATCCGATAAACAAGTAAAGGCTGATAATAATAATGCCAATAACATCCCTGTTTTAAAACTAAACAGCACTAAAAAATACCTAACCGGTATTTACCCTTATTCCATAATGAACAGTAGTTTTTATCCTGTTCATGACAATCAACATGTATTGAAATTGACCTTTTCTGCCCAAGAGTGGTGTGGGCAGGTTTTTGCCCAATTGAACAATCGTGATAAGTTTCAAGTAAAATCATTCTCATACTTCGAAACCGAGGGTGACAGGGAGATGGAATTGAACAAAGGTTTATTGGAAAATGAAGTATGGAACAGGATTAGAATCAATCCTGAAAAATTACCCATCGGTGAGATTAAAATGATTCCATCTTTAGAATATATCCGACTGTCACATAAGGAGTTAAAATCATATAATGCAATAACTGATTTAAATATAAAAGAAGGGATAAGTACTTATAGTATTACCTATCCTACCTTAGAGCGTAGTTTGGAAATCAAATTCAAATCAACCTTCCCCTATTCTATTGAAAGTTGGTCGGAAACCTTTAAAAGTGGGTTTGGTAAAAATGCCAAAAAAATGACTTCGACCGCCACAAAAATCAAGACCATAAAAACACCTTATTGGCAGCAAAATGGAAATAACGATTTATCTTTGCGCGATACTTTAGAACTATAGTTTATGCAAGAATTCATTGTAACCCACCAACAGGAGCTAGTAGCAACTTCAATTACACTTGTTATACTCTTATTGCTCAAGCTCATTATTACAATGACAATACGTCGATTGTCTAAAGTCAGTGACTTTAACCAAGCGCGTACACGTTTGATAATCAAATATATATCAATAGGGTTATTTGCACTTGGCATTGGAATATTAATTTTTATTTGGGGCGTAAATTTCAGGGAAATAGGGCTTCTATTTTCTTCAGTATTTGCTGTTATTGGTGTTGCCATGTTCGCTGCATGGT
Organism: Maribacter sp. HTCC2170; assembly: GCF_000153165.2. Classification (NCBI taxonomy): domain Bacteria; kingdom Pseudomonadati; phylum Bacteroidota; class Flavobacteriia; order Flavobacteriales; family Flavobacteriaceae; genus Maribacter; species Maribacter sp. HTCC2170. The sequence continues at coordinate 2,654,482 of NC_014472.1, read as the reverse complement.
CTATTTTAAGCAATGTAACTGCGGGAATCATATTGTTCTTCTCTTACCCTTTCAAAATTGGTGACCGTATACGGATCTTGGACAACGATCTTCCTGATGAAGCAGAAATACTTGACATAAAGGCTTTTCATCTTTATTTAAAGTTGGACAATGGTGAATTGGTAACCTATCCCAATAACCTGTTGTTACAAAAAGGAGTGGCATTAATAGCTAAAAGCAGCGTTTCCGAGGAGAAAGACAGCTAACTTTTTCGGCTGTTAAAGAAAATGTAAATGTTATCGGTTGCTTGGGTTTCTTTATATCTTTGGGAACCAACTAAAACAAAATCATGCGAAATTTATTGGTATCCTTGATAGGATTCTTTTTGGTTATTAATCTTTTAAATGGCCAAGCCCCAAAGAAGAATTCGTCTTCAGATATTTATCATTCAGTTCAAAAATTAAACTTCCTAGGGTCAGCCTTATATATTGCTGCACACCCCGATGATGAGAACACACGACTCATTTCATATTTATCAAACGAAGTAAAAGCTAGAACAGCCTATTTATCACTTACCAGAGGAGATGGTGGCCAAAACTTAATTGGTCCTGAGCTGAGAGAGCTGTTGGGCGTTTTACGTACCCAAGAATTGTTGGCTGCTCGCCGAGTAGATGGTGGTGAACAGTTTTTTACCAGAGCCAACGATTTTGGATATTCAAAACACCCGAAGGAAACCCTGAAACTGTGGAACAAGGATTCAGTTTTGAGTGATGTTGTTAGAACAATTCGAAAGTTCAAACCAGATGTCATCATTAACAGATTCAATCATAGAACACCAGGTTCCACACATGGACACCATACGTCTTCCGCCATGTTGAGTGTAGAGGCCTTTGATTTGGCAGGTAACCCCAATTCTTTTTCAAACCAATTAAAAGGAATGGATGTCTGGCAGCCAAAACGTCTATTTTTCAACACTTCGTGGTGGTTCTACGGAAGTGAGGAGAAGTTTAAGGAAGCTGACAAATCAAATATGTTGAATTTTGATATTGGTGTCTATTACCCCATGCTTGGAGTTTCAAATAATGAAATTGCTTCTTTGGCAAGTAGCCAACATCTATGTCAAGGGTTCGGTAGATTATCAACCCGAGGCAGTCAAAACGAATATGTTGAATTGTTGAAGGGTGATTTACCAAAAGATAAGAATAATATTTTCGACGGAATTGATACTTCTTGGTCAAGAATCGAAGGCGGTGAGGCCATAGGAAAACTATTATATGAGGTTGAAAATAATTTTGATTTCAAAAATCCTTCTAGGCATCTACCAAATTTACTCAAGGCTCATAACCTGATTCAAAATATTTCAGACGAGCATTGGAAATCCCTAAAAACCAATCAAATAGAAGATATAGTTGCTGCAGTTACAGGCCTTTATCTTGAGGTATCGGTAAGCAATCCAATGGCGAATCCTGGAAATTCCATCAAAATCAACATAGAGGCCTTGAATAGAAGTAAGGCAGAAATCGTTTTGAAGTCAATTTCAGTTAATCACATTACCGAGAATAAAGAACAAGTCTTGTCAGAAAATGAAAAACTCAATTTTGATTTAGAATTGACGATTCCAAAAACAACCGCTTTCACCAGTCCTTATTGGTTAAAGAAAAAAGGTAGTTTAGGAATGTACACTGTTGAAAACACTTCATTGATTGGTAAACCAGAGACACCACCTGCTTTTTTCGCCTGCTTTGTTTTAGACTTTAATGGTTATGAAATAGAATTCAAAAAACCCGTGGTCCACAGATATTCGAGACCTGATAAAGGCGAGTTATACCAGCCTTTTAATGTACTGCCAGAGGCAACAGCTAAATTCAGTGACAAGGTTATTATTTTTGCAAATGGAAATACTAAAAAGATACCTGTTACCGTAAAGGCGCATAAAGATAATCTTAAAGGAGAGGTACAATTCTGTTATTCAGAAGGATGGAAAGTAGATCAAGAAAGTAAATCATTCGAAATTGCTAAAAAAGGTGATGAACAGGTTATTGTTTTTGAATTGACCCCGCCTAACAATGAAGATGAAAACTATATTTCCCCCATAGTTAAAATAAACGGTAATCAATATACTAAAGAATTGGTAACCATTGCTTATGACCATGTACCAACCCAACAAATTTTACTTCCTTCTGAGGCTAAAGTTGTTCGACTTGATATACAGAAAGTGGGTGAACATATTGGTTATATAGTAGGTGCCGGAGATCAAGTTCCTGAAAGTTTAGAGCAAATTGGATATCAGGTCCATACAATTGACCCCAACTCAATTAACGAAGAATCCATAAAAAAATATGATGCCATTGTTGTTGGTATACGAGCATATAATGTGGTAAGCGAATTAAAATTCAAACAAAAATATTTATTTGATTATGTTGCCAATGGAGGTAATTTAATTGTACAGTATAACACTGCTGGGAGATGGGACAAACAATTCGATAATTTAGCTCCTTACCCTTTAAAACTCTCAAGAGATAGGGTGACAGATGAGAATTCGGCCGTTGAAATAATTGCAAAAGACCATGAACTTGTTAATTACCCCAATAAAATAACCGAATCCGACTTTGATGGTTGGGTACAAGAACGTGGTCTATACTTTCCGAATGATTGGGACAAACAATTTACCCCAATCCTTTCTATGAGCGATGAAGGAGAAACTTCTAAGTCAGGAAGTTTATTGATTGCACCTCACGGAAAAGGAAATTATATATATACGGGACTTAGTTTTTTCAGAGAACTGCCAGTTGGAGTATCTGGAGCTTATAAATTGTTTGCCAACATGTTATCCGTAGGAAAACAAAACGTTGATAAAAAAAGTGAAATTAAAGGTTGATCATGGAGAAAAACTTTGTTTGGAAAAAAGAATATTCATTGGTGCTTGTTCTTAACATCATTTATATTTTGGTATTTAGTTATATAATGACAGCTTTTACTTGATATGGGAACACTCGATTGGATAATTCTTTCTGGAACGCTTTTGTTCATCGTTAGTTATGGGGTTTGGAAAACACGGGGCAGTAAGGATGTAAATGATTATGTGCGCGGTGGAAACCAATCAAAATGGTGGACCATTGGTCTATCGGTTATGGCAACCCAGGCCAGTGCAATAACTTTTCTTTCGACTCCAGGACAGGCGTTTCATGACGGAATGGGCTTTGTGCAATTTTATTTTGGTTTACCCATTGCAATGATTATCATCTGCCTGGTATTTATTCCAATATACCATAAACTCAAAGTTTACACGGCATACGAATTCCTTGAAAACCGATTTGACCTCAAAACAAGATCTTTAGCTGCAATTCTTTTCCTGATTCAACGTGGTCTTGCAGCTGGTATAACAATCTTTGCCCCATCAATAATTCTTTCCGCAGTTCTAGGTTGGGACTTGAGAACCTTAAACATTATAATAGGCTCTTTGGTGATAATCTATACTGTTTCAGGTGGTACAAAAGCGGTTAGTGTTACGCAAAAACATCAGATGTTCATCATTTTCGCTGGAATGTTCATGGCATTTTTCTTTATTCTTGGATACTTGCCTGAAGATATTGGTTTTAGTAAAGCCTTGAAAATTGCAGGAGCAAGTGATAAATTGAATATTCTTGATTTTAGTTTTGATACAAAAAGTAGATATACATTTTGGAGCGGAATAACCGGCGGACTCTTTTTGGCACTTGCTTATTTTGGTACAGATCAAAGCCAAGTACAACGTTATTTATCGGGAAAATCGATTAGAGAAAGTCAACTGGGGCTGATTTTTAATGGTATTTTCAAAATACCAATGCAGTTTTTTATTCTTTTGGTCGGCATTATGGTTTTTGTATTTTATCAATATAATCCTTCTCCCTTGAATTTTAATCCTGCAGCCACACAAGGTGTTTTAAATTCAGAATATGCAGAAGACTACAAAGTTCTCCAAGAAAGACAGCTGGCGTTGGAAACTGAAAAGATTATTGCGCAGAACAAATTTTCCACTGCCCTTGAACTTAAAGAGTATACTGCAATTGAAGCGGCCAAAATGCAGATTATCAATATCAATAGTAAGGACAGTACTAATAGAGCCGTTGCCAAAACCTTGATAAAGAAGGCCGATGACTCAATTGAAACCAATGATAAAGATTACGTCTTTATCCATTTTATTCTGAACAATTTACCAAAGGGGCTTATTGGTTTACTCCTGGCTGTAATACTGTCTGCTGCAATGTCCTCTACTGCATCTGAATTAAATGCACTGGGCACCATTACCGCTTTGGATCTTTACAAGCGAAATAAAATAAAGGATTTACCTGATAAACATTATGTACAGGCCTCAAAGGCCTTTACCTTATTATGGGGAGTTATAGCTATTTTAATTGCATGTGTTGCAAATCTATTCGACAACCTTATACAATTGGTAAATATCATTGGAAGCATATTTTACGGCAATGTGCTCGGGATTTTCTTATTGGCATTTTTCTTTAAGTATGTAAAAGGAAATGCAGTATTCTTTGCTGCAATTTTAACTCAATTGTTAATCTGCGTTATCTATTATTATTTGATTCATATTTATCCCTCTGGTCAAGAGAAATTGGGCTATTTATGGTTGAACTTTATTGGTTCTGCCTTGGTCATAATTTTGGCGCTAGCATTTGAAGCTTTTGATAGGTTGTTGAAAAAACCGCTTGAATAAAAAAATCCTGACTTTCATTTTTTTGTCTAGCTTTATATCTATTAAATTGAATATACTTCAACCAGATGTACCATGAATGCCAAAAAACACACGATAAAAGATGTTGCTGAACTGGCCGGAGTATCAAAAGGTACAGTTGACAGAGTGCTGCATAAACGTGGTAAGGTTTCTAAAAAAGCTTATGAAAAAGTTGATCGGGCGTTAAAAGAATTGGATTTTATCCCCAATCCGATTGCGCGAAACCTCAAAAACAACAAAATATATAAAATAGCCGTACTTCTACCCGATTCTAATCTGGACCCATATTGGAAGCCTGCAAGGAAAGGAATCAAATCTGCAGCGCAGGAATTTAAACCTTTTGGCGTTTTGGTAGAGGAGTTTTTATATAACCCTTACGACAAAGAATCCTTTATCCACAGATCTAATGAAGCAATGAATGTGGATCCTGATGTTGTATTGATGGCGCCATTGTTTCAAGAAGAGTCAATCAAAGTTTACGAATTATGTAAAGAAAGGAAAGTTCTATTAGCTTTATTCAATAATTATATAGATTCTATACAAGGTGAGTTTTTCATTGGACAGGATTTGGAACAATGTGGAAGAATTGGGGCAAATTTGATTGACAAAATGGTAAAAAAGGATTACGAAATTGCTATTATCCACATTAACATGGAACCCCATATGCAACTAAAAGAAAATGGGTTTAGAAATTATTTTAAAGAACTCGGGTATCAAGAAAACAAATTAACAATTAAGAGATTCAATACAAGTAATCTCGCAAATTTCGAAAATGAAGTATTCTCCTTTATTAAGACCAATCCTAATATTAAGGCCTTTTTTGTAACCAACTCGAAGGTCCATTTATTGGTCGCTGAATTGCAGAAATTCAAATTTAAATGCACCGTCGTGGGTTTTGATCTTTTGGATGAAAACATTAAGTATCTTGAAAATGGAGAGATTGACTTTTTAATTCATCAAAAACCTAAAAGACAGGCTTATTTAGGCGTAGGATATTTGGCGGAGTACTTCTTATTTGGCAAACCTGTACCTACTCAAAGATTTTTACCAATAGATATTATTACTTCGGAAAATGTAAAATACTATTTAAAATGAGTGCGTTTACCAATAAACATTTTACGCAAACGTTGTAGTAAGCCCTATTTTTAAAGAGCTAGCGCTCCAAACATCAAATACTATTAAGTTTTGAATAATTCTCAAAAAAAGTTATATAATTAATGTGCTCGAACACATTTTGAGAAGGTGTAGTTGTTATATTCAAAAAATAGTTTAAATTCACAAGATATTAATATATCACACAAAAAAAATACAACTAAAAAACTAACTGTATGATTAAAACCCATTCACTTTTCTAAAATTTTACTATTACTCGAAATTGATTCTACTTTAACAGAATTGTTAGTTAGTCAAATTCACATTTAAAAAGAAATGAAATCAGTTAACTGGTGTTAGCGTTAATTGTCGTTAAGCTTTCGACAATTGTTATTTGTCGATACTTTCCTGTTACTCTGAATTTTTATTCCAAGATTTATTTAATACAAAAAAACTAAACTCTATTAGTATGAAAAAAAAAGTACATTACTTTTTGACAGTTTTGGCTCTTCTCTGCATTCAGGGAATGATTGCCCAGACTAAAACAGTATCAGGTACTGTTACTGATGCATCAGACGGATCTCCTCTTCCAGGAGTAAATGTTCTGGTACAAGGTACTACCAATGGTGCTCAGACAGATTTCGATGGAAATTATTCCATTCAGGCCTCCGAAGGAGATGTTTTATTATTTTCATATCTAGGTATGAAAAGTCAAAGTGCAACCGTTGGTTCTTCAAGTACAATCAATGTTACAATGGAAGAAGATGCCGAAGCTTTGGATGAAGTCGTTGTAACGGCCCTAGGTATTAAACGTAAGGAAAAAACCTTAACATATGCCCAACAAACTGTTGGTGGTGAGGAACTTACAAACACAAGGGACGTAAACTTTGTAAACAGTATCTCGGGTAAGGCCGCTGGTGTTGAAATCAGAAAAAGTAGTTCAGGTCCAGGTGGGTCAACCAAAATTCAAATCAGGGGTAGTAAATCTCTTAATGGAGATAGTTCTCCCTTATTTGTAATTGATGGTATACCAATGGTTAACAATAAAGGAAGTCAGCCAGGTCTTTGGGATGGGGTTGATCAAGGTGATGGTCTTTCTCAGTTGAACCCTGATGATATTGAGAGCATGAGTATCCTTAAAGGTGCGAATGCTGCTATTCTATATGGTAGCCAAGGTGCGAATGGTGTTGTCATCATTACTACAAAGAGTGGTAAAGAAGGAGCTGCAACCGTACAATTTAATACAGGTATAACTTTCGAGAGTATAATTGATACTCCTGAGCTTCAATTTAGATATGGTAGTGAAGGCGGTACTAAGGAAAGTTGGTCAACTACCAGAGGTGATTATGACAGCAATTATGTTGATGATTATTTTGAGACGGGAGTTAATTACTTCAATTCTGTTTCTGTTAGTGGTGGTAATGAAAAAACACAGGCTTATTTTTCATATGCAAATACAACTTCTTCAGGTGTAACTCCCATGAATGATTATGGGAAAAACAATTTAACCTTTAAACAATCAACGAAATTATTCAATGATAAAGTTAAGGTTACCTCTAATATTTTATTAGCTCAAGAAAAGACTGATGGTAGAAACCGTGCAGGGTACTATAATAACCCTTTAACAGGTCTATACTGGTTTCCAAGGGATAGAAATTTTAATGATTTCAAGAACAATTATAGTGTACCCAATCTAGCGAGAAACACCAATGAGATGAATTGGTTTATTGCGGATCACTTACAATCCAATCCATATTGGTTGTTAAATGAGGAATCTCAAGAAGATAAGACCAGTAGGGTTATTGGTAGTTTAAATATTGAATATGATATAAGCGAAGAGTTTAAGTTTCAACTCAGAGGAAATTATGACTATGCTGCAAAAGAATTCAATAATCAGCGTAATGCGGGAGGTAATACAACTACGGTACCTTCAAACGGACGTTGGAGGTATGAAAAATATGATGACACCAGTGTGTATTTGGATGGTATCCTAACTTATAATGAAACATTTGGTGAAGATTTCACTTTAAGCGCTTTAGCAGGTGGAACATATCAAAAAACCACGTTTGGTAATGGTGTTGCGGTAGATACGGGAGGAAGTGCAGATGGTCTTCAGTATGCCAACGAATTCTATTTCCAAAATCTTTTACCAGTTGTACAGGTGCGTTCTACTCTTGATAGTAGAGTTGAAAAGCAATCTTTGTTTGCAAATGCCACCTTTGGTTATAAAGAGATGTTGTTCTTGGATGTTGCAGGAAGAAATGACTGGGCTTCTACCCTCGCTCTTACAGGAAATGATTCTTATTTCTATCCTTCGTTTGGTCTAACGGCTATATTAACTGAAATGTTCGATATGCCTCAAGAAATCAGTTTTGCAAAATTCAGGGCGTCTTATGCCAGTGTTGGTAATGAAATCCCATATAATGCAATATTTCCAAGACACAGCATTAATTCCGATGGTTCAGTTAATTTTAACACGACAAAACCATTTACAGATGCTAAACCAGAGATTATCACTACCACTGAATTTGGATTGGATTGGAGATTCTTCAATAATCGCTTAGGTCTTGATTTAACCTATTATAATATAAATAGTCAGGATCAGTTCATTAGAATTAATCAACCTATCGAAGATTATACTTCGTTCTTTGTGAATGCAGGTGAAATCACAAATAAAGGTGTTGAAATAACACTATCTGGTAAACCCATAGTAACTGAAGATTTGACTTGGTCAACGGCGTTTAACTATTCTAACAATACGAATGAAATTGTTGAATTACATCCTGATACCCAAAACATTGGGCAGGGAGGTGCTGAAGGTATATCAATTAGAATGGTAGAAGGTGGTTCTATCGGTGATATTTATGCACGTAAATTTCAACGTGATGACCAAGGACGTATATTATTGGATGATGGAAACGGCAGGCCTTTAAGAACGGATAGAGAATTATTCGGTAATGCAGAACCTGATTATATCTTAGGTTGGAGCAACACAGTTAATTATAAAGACTGGGGATTGAATGTTCAAGTTAATGGTAAGTTCGGTGGCTTAGTGGCCAGTCAAACAGAAGCATTATTAGATGGATATGGTGTATCAGAAAGATCTGCAGTTGCTAGGGATAGAGGTTATGAGATAATCAATGCAGTACAAAATGGTTCAGCTGTTACTCAAATTGATCCTTTTACTTATTATGATGCCATTGGCGGTAGAAATGGTATTGATGAGCCACATATTTACGACAGAACCAGTGTTAGATTGGCTCAATTGGCACTTTCCTACAACATTAATGTAGATTCTATTGATTGGGTAAAAAATGCCTCGGTTTCATTTATTGGAAATAACTTGTTCTTCTTTTACAAAGACGCACCATTTGACCCTGAAATTCAACAAGCCACTGGACGAAACAATGTTGGTATTGACAACTATAATTTACCGTCAACACGGACGTACGGTCTAAACTTAAGTTTAACATTTTAATAAGTAAGACATGAAAAAAATAATATACATATTTATTGTTGCACTTTTGTTGAACACAAGTGCATGTACGGACGATTTCGTAGAATTAAACGAAAATCCGTACCAAGTTACCGATGAGTCCTTAAAACAGGATTTCAACAATGTGGGAGCTTTTTACCCTCCAATGTTGAAAAATCTATTTGGCCATCAAATTGAACATAACTTATCCCATGATTCGTGGGTAAGGCATTTGGCCACTCCTACCCCTTTTGTAGGTGGTATTAACAATACCACTTATTATATAAGGTGGAATACGTACTGGAATAGAATTTATGGAAGTATTATGGCGCCTGCAACCCAAGTATCCAAAGTGGCAGTTGCTGAAGGTTATCCTGTATTTGTAGAATGGGCAAAACTGATTAAGTTATTGGGAATGTCTAGATTAACTGCCTATCATGGTCCAGTAATCTATACAAAATTCGGAGAAGAACCAGCTACTTATGATTCTGAACCCGTACTCTACGATGCCTTTTTCACACAGCTAGATGAAATTCAAGCCGTATTTGCAGCGAATACAGACTATACAGGACTTGGCAAGTTTGATGCCAGTTATGGAGGGGATGTCAACGCATGGATGAAACTGGTGAATAGTATGCGTTTACGTTTAGCTATTCGTCTTTCTAAAGTAGATCCTGCATTAGCTAAAACTCAAGGAGAAAAAGCAATGAGTGATCCAGCTGGATTAATTGAGGCCAATGGCGATAATTTTATGGTATCACTATACGGAGCGGTATTCCCCCCTGTTACTATTAGTTTTGGTTGGGGCGATACACGTATGAGTGCATCTATGGAATCTATTTTAATTGGTTATGATGATCCAAGGATTGCTAAATTCTTTGATCCTGCAACTGATGCTACACTTTATCCTGATCACGCGGCCTACCCATACAAAGGTATTCGAAATGGTGCTGAATTGGTGGCCAAAGGTGATCGTTTAGATTATTCCAATATTAGTTCTGATTTTAAATCTGTAGAAAATAGACGATTTTTCACAGCTGCCGAAGTGCACTTCTTAAAAGCTGAAGCTGCCTTAAGAGGTTGGACAGGCGCTGGTGATGCTATGGCCAATTATGAGGCTGGAGTCAATGCCTCATTTGAGGATTGGGGTGCTGGAGGTGCAGCTACTTATTTAGCCAATGATACCGGTTTACCTATTGATTATGATGATCCCAAAGCTACTGGGGCAGTTAATGATTTTGTTAACCGCATAACAAGCACTGTTGCATGGGATGATGCTGGAACTAATGAAGAAAAGCTAGAAAAAATCATCACACAGAAATGGATTAATGGGTATACAAACTCTATTGAACCATGGGTTGATCATAGAAGAACTGATTATCCGAAACTACCTTTCAATTATCAGAATGACAGTAACGCTGATTGGGGGGTTATCCCAGCCGATGACTTCTTGAGAAGACAGGTTTTTGTTCAAAGTCAAAGAGAGAACAATACAGCATCTGTTGCTGCGGCCACTGGCTTCCTTGGAGGTCCTGATGAAATAGGAACCAGACTTTGGTGGGATGTAGACGGACCGAATTTTTAATTTTTAATTCCAATATCTTTAAAAGAGTCGTTTTTAGAAAACGACTCTTTTTTTTTGCATTTATATAGGATTAAATAGATTCATAGAACTATAAATCTTTGTATTTTTAATTGACCAATAATCATTAGAATGATTGATACTATCAAAAAAACCATTTCAACTTTATTCATTTGTTTTTTTCTTATTTCATGTAATAATGAAAAAAAAGAATCCGAGCCTATGGATACACTGTTCACAATGGTTTCAAAAGATTATTCAGGCTTACTGTTTCAAAATTCCGTAAAACAATCTAGAGAAAATAATCATATGATCAACTCGGCGTTTATTTCTGGTGGCGGAGTTGCCATAGGAGATATTAATCAAGATGGACTGCAAGACGTTTTCTTTACAGGTAATCAGGTTAGAGACCGACTTTTTCTCAACAAAGGAAATCTTGAATTTGAAGATGTTTCGGACAAATCCAATATAATAAAAGATAACAGCTGGTCTACGGGTGTAACAATTGCAGATATTGACAATGATGGTGATCAAGACATCTATGTATGTAAATTTACATATCTGGAAAATGAAAAAAGTGCTAACCAGCTATATATAAACAATGGCGACCTCACATTTACAGAGCAGGCAGCTACTTTTGGTCTTGCGAACAAAGGTTTTTCAATACAGTCCACTTTTTTTGATTTTGACAATGATGGTTTATTGGATGTTTATATTGTAAACCAACCGCCAAGTATCCCAAACGTTGGAAATAAGCTCAATTATGAACAATTTTCCGATATACTTTTTAGTGATCGTTTATACCGAAATCTAGGTAATGGCACCTTCGAAGATTATACAGAAAAGGCAAATGTTAGAAATTTTGGATTTGGGCTTTCAGCAACCACAGGAGATTTTAATAATGATGGTTGGCAAGACATATATGTGACCAACGATTTTGATGTTGCCGACCATTTGTACATAAATCAAAAAGATGGCACATTCAAAGATGAGCTTAAAACAGCAACAAAACACATTTCAAATTTCAGTATGGGGAGCGATGTTTCCGATTATGATAATGATGGTTTTATGGATGTTATGATTGTAGATATGATGGCCGAGGATCATAAAAGAATAAAAACCAATATGGGAAGTATGGCGCCTGAGCAATTTTGGGAAATTGTTGATAAAGGCGGCCATCACCAATATATGTTCAATACACTACAGAGAAATAATGGCAATGGCTCATTCAGTGAACTAGGACAACTTGCTGGTGTTACAAGTACTGATTGGAGTTGGGCACCTTTATTTGGGGATTTCGACAATGATGGTCTCAAGGATCTATTTATAACCAATGGCGTGGTTAGCAACAATCGAAACAGTGATTTAACCAACTTGTATGAGAAGAAGTTAGATAGCATTAGACAATTGGCGCAGAGGAACGGAGTGAATCCAAATTCCATGATCAATGTTATGGACTTTGCAAATTTAGCTCCGACTGATAAACTTGCGAATTATATTTACAAGAATGCAGGGGATTATACTTTTGAGAATAAAATTAAAGAATGGGGTATGGAAATACCCACATTGTCCAATGGTGCTGCCTATGCAGATTTGGACCTCGATGGAGATTTGGATTTGATAATCAATAATATCAATGAAAATGTAATGCTTTATAAGAATGAAAGTATTGAGAAGGGCTTGGGCAATTACATACGTTTCAAAATAGTGTCAGAGGACAACAAAGCTATTCAAGGAGCAAAAGTGACCTTGTATGAAAATGAAAATATTTTACAGTCCAATTTCATTTCCAACGCAAGAGGCTATATGTCTAAAAGTGAAGATGTAGTTCATTTTGGATTGGGTCAAATGAAAATAGTTGAAAGGGCAGTTGTTGAATGGCCAGATGGTACCATTACAAAGCTGGATAATTTGGCGGCCAACAAGGTTTATGAAGTATCAACTTCAGTCCCCAAAGCAGAAATCTTGAATACAGAAGAAAAAAAGAGTCTGCTCTTTTCGGACATTACAAAATCATTGTACCTCAATAATGTAAGACATGTTGAAAACGAGTATGATGATTATGAGAGCGAAATTCTACTTCCACATAAAATGTCCCAGTTTGGCCCCTCGATAACCGTTGGCGATGTAAACGGTGATGACCGCGAAGATTTTTATCTTGGTGGGGCGGCAGGATTCCCAGGTAAATTGTTCACACAAAATAGCAACAATACATTCGATGAAATAAACGGTCCATGGTCTAAAGACAGTGCAAGTGAGGATATGGGAGCTACATTTGTGGACATTGATGGTGACAAAGACCTTGATCTATTTGTAGTTAGTGGTGGTAATGAATTTGATTTGGATGACCCTGCTTTAAAAGATAGACTGTATATAAATAATGGCTCGGGTTCTTTTACAAAAAACACTAATGCCATTCCCAATTATTTGTCAAGTGGTTCCTGTGTAATGCCACATGATTTTGATAATGATGGTGATATTGACTTATTTATCGGGGGGAGACTGATTCCTCGAAAATATCCTCATCCTGCCAATAGTGTTCTACTGGAAAACAAAGGGGGCAAGTTTATCGATGTCACTTCTACCCTAGCCCCTGAGCTTAATGAATTAGGCATGCTCACAGCAGCCACTTGGACTGATTATAATGGAGATGGACTAGTTGATTTAGTCGTTGTTGGAGAATGGATGCCGATTACGATTTTCTCCCAGAATCGTAAAGGGGGATTTACTAAAAGCAGTATTGAAAATACAGAAGGTTGGTATTATGAAATAAAATCAGATGATTTAGATGGCGACGGTGATCAAGATTTAGTCGCTGGCAATCTTGGGCTTAATTATAAATACAAAGCTTCTGTTGAGGCTCCTTTCGAAGTACACAGTTATGATTTTGACAATAATGGTTCTTTAGATATTGTACTTAGTTATTATGAACATGGTGAGGCTTTTCCTGTTAGGGGTAAAAGTTGTTCAACACAACAAATCCCATCATTGAGTACCAAATTTCCAACATATGAAGAATTTGGTAATTCTAATCTAGATAATATTTATGGGCAATCATTGAAAACGGCCCTAAATAGAAAAGCTAAGACCTTTGCATCGGCATATTTAGAAAATGATGGAAGTGGTAAATACTCAATCAGTCCCCTGCACTCCTTAGCTCAAACGTCTTCAATAAATAGCATTTTAATAAATGATTATGATCAAGATGGCTATAAAGACCTATTACTAGTTGGTAATTTATATCCGGCAGAAATAGAAACTCCCAGAAATGATGCTGGCACCGGTCTATTCTTAAAAGGTAATGGCAATGGTGAATTTATACCATCATCTATAAATGAAAGTGGTTTTTATGCACCACAAGATGCAAAGAATATGAAAACAATCAAGGTTGGTGAAAAAGAGGTTATTCTTATTGCAAATAACAACGACTACATTCAGGCTATAGAATATATAAAACCAAATTAATGATGAAACAAATTAGTATTGTACCTTTTTTTCTTGTTGTTCTATTTCAATCATTATTCATTCATGCACAATCTGTCTCAATAAAGGAAGAATCACTTCCTCTAAGTACCTATGGATTTGGTAAACCTAACCCAGTGCCAATATTGGCTGAAAATCCTAAAATATACCCGTACTTTAAATTCGAAGAATATGAGCACGTCTCAGAAATAAAAAACTGGAAGGTTGTTACCCTTGAGAACGATTATATAAAAGTCTTTGTCTTACCAGAAATAGGCGGTAAAGTTTGGGGTGCAATTGAAAAAAGTACAGGTGAAGAATTTTTATATAAAAATGAAGTAATAAAATTCAGGAATATTTCAATGCGAGGACCGTGGACCTCAGGTGGTATTGAGTTTAATTTTGGAATTATAGGTCACCACCCGTCAACAGCAACTGCGGTAGATTTTTTAACCCGAACCAATGAAGATGGTAGCGTTAGTTGTGTTGTCGGAAATACAGATTTACCATCAAATACCAGATGGACGGTGGAAATTAGATTAGAAAAGGGAAAAGCTTACTTTGAGACCAATGCCTCTTGGTATAACGCCTCACCAGTAAATGAATCTTATTACAATTGGATGACTGCGGCTGCAGAAGCTACATATGATCTTGAATTCTTTATACCAGGCAATAAATATGTCGAGCATAACGGTAATCCGCATAATTGGCCGGTAGATCCTAAAGGAAGAGATTTGTCTTTTTATAAAAACAATACGTTTGGTCCTTCCAAAAGTTACCATATTGTTGGAGAGTACAACGAATTCTTTGGCGGGTATTACCATAACAAAAAATTTGGTTTTGGACAATGGGCACCTTATGAAGAAATGCCCGGGCAAAAACTTTGGTTATGGGATTTATCTAGAGGAGGTGGAATTTGGGAAGATCTCTTGACAGATTCAGATGGACAATATATTGAATTCCAAGCAGGAAGGCTTTTTGATCAGTATTCCCCGGGAGTAACCAATCCTATTAGTCAAGTTGGCTTTGATCCGTACGTTATGGACAGCTGGAGTGAAATCTGGTTTCCATATAAAGAAATTGGGGGAATGGTAGATGCCTCAAAACAAGGGGTTCTTAACCTTGAAACAAAAGACAACGAAACTTACATCGGAATAAATGCCCTTAACGAGATGGACAATGATTTAATAATTAAGGTTAATGGCGAATCAATTAATTCGGAAAGATTAAAGCTACGCCCAATGGAGGTGTATTCTACTACAATTGCGGCTGGAGAAAATGACAAAATTGAAGTTTCCGTTAAGGGTACAGAATTGCATTATAAAAATTTTATAAATGAAAATGAACTGAAAAGACCTTTTGAACATAATAAAGAACTGAAAGTATCGGATTCAGAGAAACTGCTTTTTGAAGGAATAGAGGCACTGGAATTCAGAGAATTCTCATTGTCGCATGAAAAATTGTCAAAGCTGATTGAAAACGATCCCTCAAACCAAATAGGATTAGTAAAATTGGCTGAGCTTGAATATAGGCGAACCAATTATCAAAAAGCTCTAGAACTTGTTAACAACGTCCTTAAAATGGACACTTATAATTCTCCTGCTAACTATATGGCAGGTATAATATACAGAGCTTTAGATGACAAAACCAACGCCTTAGAGTCTTTAGGTTGGGCTGCAAGAGATATAAAGTATAGGTCTGTTTCTTTTGCCCAAATGGCCGAGATATATTTAAAGACTAAAAATTATAAGAGAGCATTAACATATGCCCAGAAAGCTTTGGACTTTAACACATTTAATTTAAATGCTCACAAAGTAATATTGGCAATTTATAGAATTCAAAATAATACAAATGGTTTTCAACAACGTGTCAAAACTATCTTAAACCATGACCCGCTGGATCATTTTACCCATCGAGAAATTGCATTATTTAAAAATGAATCCAATCTTGGTTTATCTGTTCAAAACGAATTTAATGAGGAGAGCGCATTACAAGTGGCTATAGATTATCATTCACTGGGTCTTGAGACTGAGGCTATTTCCACTCTATTACAAGGGTCAAATGACACAAAAAATCAACTTTGGGCAGCTTATTTATTAAGAAATACCAATTCAATAAAGAGTTCTGCAATACTTGAAAAACTTACCTCAAAATCCATAGATTTTGTGTTCCCTTATCGAAGAGAAACTCGACCAGTATTAGAATGGGTCGTAAAGCAAAATGGAAATTGGAAATTTAAATACATGCTGGCCCAAAATTACATTGCTGTTGGCCTTGCCAATAAAGGCAAGTCTATACTTAGAGAATTGAATACTGCACCAGATTCTGATGTGTTTTATAGATTCAGGGCCAAGATTCTATCTGAAAATAGCTATGAAGAAAAGCGTGGGGATATTGAAAAAGCAATAGATTTGAATCCAAGGGATTGGAAGATTTGGGAAGAAAGCATTCAATTTTATACGGACAATAATAAATACGATGAGGCCATTTCCAAATCAAAAAAAGGGTATAGAAAATTTCCTGAGAATTATAATATTGGACTTGCACATGCTAAGGCATTATTGAACAAAGAAGAATTTAAAAAAGTAATTAATGTATTGTCCTCCATTCAAATCCTCCCTTTTGAGCATGCCAGTGAAAGTCGCAGAATATTTGAACAAGCTCATATTGGTGAAGCATTGCAACAATTAGACGCTAAAAACTATGGGGCGGCAATAAATACTTTACAAGATAGCAAAGAATGGCCTGAAAATATTGGGGTCGGTAAACCTTATAGCCCAGATGAGCGGATGCAGGATTATTTGTTAGCAATGAGTCATGGTGCAACAAATCAAAAAAACGAACAAAAAAAGTTGCTCCAAACAATTGCTGATTATTCTATTAACTCAAATGAAAGATCAACCATCAATAATCTTTTCTCATTACTTGCATATAAAGACCTTGGAGAAAAAGAACTTTACGATCAGTTGATTAACCGATTGAAAAAATCAAATAAAACGCAGGACAAAATTATATTGGCCTTTATCAACAAGGATAAAACATCGCTTTCTAATTTGAAGAAACAATTTAATCTAAGGCCTAATTTATGGAAAGTAATGAAAAAAGCCGTTGGACTTTAATCCCAACGGCTTGTTCATCTAATTATTTTAAAGGTCTAATTATATAGCTATAGGATAAATTTTCGGGTTGAATTTGGTATTTATCCAATGCCATAAATCCCCAACTATTATCACCACCAACTCCCATTTGTTTATAGTCTATGTTGATGTTCACCAAATCTCTTTTTACGATATCTACATCATGTCGCTGTTGTTTGGTTTCACCGGGGTCAAAATCTGAATTATACTGATGATGTGCGCTAAATTCAAATAATTCGGGCGCAAATATTTCAATTCCTGCTCCAGTTTCATTCACAAACCTCAGCTTACGAACATCAACTCGAGTACCATTTTCTTGAGGTCGAATATAGGGAAAGTACAAATCCTCCACTTTCGCATCATAATTGCCTACTAGTGCAGATGTTTTACGATCTTGGTAATTTTCATGTGGTCCACGACCATACCAGTTTACATTTTGATATTCATTCTTGATAATCAAATTATTACCAAATCGCGGTAGCACAGGCAATTCATGTGAAATGCCTTCTAAATCCGTCGTTATTCTTATTTCACCCTTGTCATTTATTTCGTAGCTAATTCCAACACTACCATTTACATCAGGAAGATTGAAATTCGTAGTTAATTTGACTAAATCATTCTCAACTTTGAACGGATTTTGGGCCATTTTCAATTCTTCAATGGTTTTGTTGTTTGCTCCAGAATCCAATTCAAGGTTTTGTAATTTTTGATTGTTGCTAGCCTCATTCCATACTTTCATCCTTTTTGGCATATTATACCCAAAGTCATTATCGATGGAGGCCCTCCAGAAATTAGCCCGGACACCTCTCAAAAGAATATTGCCGTTACCATAGTCAATTGAACTTATATCGCCTTTTTCCGTATCAAATTGAACTTCAAATCCATTTCCTTTTATTTTGACTAAGTTGTTTTCTGTAGAAATTTCAAATCCTTTTCCAGTATTATTTTTGGTGAATGTTTCTGGTCTGAACTCAGAAAGCTTAAACTGTTCATAAGCAATAGTATGGTCCTTTGGTAGCAATATGGTTTCGCCTTTAGTTTTTGCATAAATGTTCAAGAAACTCTCACCATCCGTAGATTTAAAATCAGGATATTCAATTTTGACTTTTTCGGTAGTTTGAGGTTCTACATTCATTTCAGGAAGTATTCCTGTTGCTGTTTCTTCACCATTTTCAAACAATTTCCAACTAAATTCAAACTGATTTAAATTTGTGAAATCATAGATATTTTTTATTGCAAATTCCCCTCTCTTGGCATTTACAGCATTGAATTTGATGTACTGGTATACTTTTTTTACCTCATGTAAAGACGGGTGTGCTGATCTATCAGGATTCACAACGCCATTCAAACAAAAATTCACATCATTTTGGTAGTCCTCACCACCTAAATCCCCGCCATAAGCCCAATATTCTTCACCAGCTTCATTCTTTGAGAGAATTCCCTGATCCACCCAATCCCAAATAAAACCACCTTGCAGTACATCATATTTCTCAATGACATCCCAATATTCTTGAAGGTTACCAACACTATTACCCATTGCATGGGCGTACTCACATTGAATGAGAGGACGTTCAGGATTATTCTCTGCATAATTAATCATATCTGGAATACGCATATACATAGGTGCCTGAATATCTGTATTCTCATATTGTGTTGCCCCTTCATACTGTGTTGGCCGTGTGCTGTCATGCGCTTTTAGCCATTCATAAGTTGCACGAAAATTATCACCATTACCCGCTTCATTCCCCAAGGACCAAGTAACTATACTAGTATAATTCTTGTCGCGTTCAAACATCCTGACTGTGCGATCTAAATGCATTTCTTTCCATTCAGGTAAATAAGCCGGATGTACTTTCTGTGCCTCTAAATTTTCATCCAGCCCTTGGTTTGTTGCTCCCATACCATGAATCTCGATATTCGCCTCGTCAATAACATAAAAACCATACTGATCGCACATTCTATAAAAATGTGGGTTCTTGGGGTAATGACTACATCGAATAGCATTCAGATTGTTCTGTTTCATGACCTTAAGGTCCAAAAGGGTAAGTTCTTCTGTGACCACATGTCCTGTATGTTCGTTATGATCATGTAAATTGGCGCCTTTCAATAAAACGGCTTTCCCATTTACCAGAAATTGGTTATTCTTGATCTCTACCTTTCTAAAGCCAACTTTTACGCTTGTAGCCTCTGTGACAGAACCATCTTTGGATTTAAGGCTAATCAAAAGGGTATATAGGTTAGGTGCTTCCGCATTCCATGTCTTTATTTTTGGCAGTTTCTTTTCGAAAACCACTTCAGAAGTTCCTACTGTATTAGTTAGTATACTTGAATCCGAATATATTTCCTCCCCACCATCACTCAAGGTAATTTCAACTTTATCAACCAAATCATCGCCTGCATTGTTAATCTCTATTTGTAGGTTCAATAATCCATCACTGTATTCATTTTCAAGGTCAGCAACAACGGTAAAATCCTTGATTGTTGTTTTATTAGTCGCATATAGGTAAACATCGCGATCAATTCCGCTCAGTCTCCAAAAGTCCTGATCTTCCAAATAACTGGCATCAGACCAACGTAGAACTTGCACAGCAACAGTATTAATTCCCTTTTTTACATTCTTGGTAATTGAGAATGCCGCAGGTGTTTTACTTCCTTCATTATAACCAACTTTTTCTCCATTTACCCAAACGTATGCAGCACCGCTGATTCCTTCAAAATGAAGGTATATTTCCTTACCATCCCAACTCTCTGGAATCTCAAAATTTCTTCTATAGCTCCCTACAGGGTTTTCTTCATGAGGAATATATGGAGGGTTTGGAGGAAACATATAGGTGACGTTCGTGTAGAATGGTATGCCATGCCCTTGAATTTCCCAATTTGATGGAACATCCAATTCATCCCAACCGGTTAAATCAAAATCATCCTGATAGAATTCAACAGGGCGTTTTTGAGGGTTGTCCGCATAGTAAAAATCCCATGTTCCATTTAAAGATTTATACAATGGTGAATTCTCCCAACTTTGATTTTTCAAAGCTGTTGACTCATCTGCATACCTATAAAAAGAAGCTGTTGGTTCCTCACGATTTATTTGGAATATTTCAGGATTTTCCCAATCAGGATTTTCCCATTTGTCCGCTGTATATTCAGGTTTCACAACTGTCTTCCCACAAGAGATAAGTAAGATTGACATTAATACAAATACAAAGGATTTATTCATAATCATCGTTGGTTTAATGAACCAATAAAGATAACCAAAATAGAATCAAATAAATCCTTTCAAAAGAAAAACCCCGACCTATGTGGTCGGGGTTTTATCCTTGTAAGTAAAAGCTAATTTACATTCCTCCCCATTCTTTAAGGGAATCCTTGTTCATTTTTACATAATCATCATTACCAGCTTCTTTTGCTGCAGCCAAAGATTTTTTAGCTGTCGCAATAGCCGCTTTTTTGTCACCAGCTTTCGCCTGAATCAATGATTGCTGTCTTAGTTGCCAAAAGGCTGGCTTTTCATTCATCGCCATAGCCTTATCCATCCATTCCTTTGCTTTGTTTATATCCTTGCCAGTACTTGAATAATAAACCGCGGCCGCATAGTAATCACCGGCTCCTGGCCCATTAAGAACTCTGTCAATGTTTTTAGAAACGGCAGCATCTGTTGGCACTTCAAATTTTACCCCAACATAGACCTTTTCCCATAACAATCCTAAAGTTGCCCCATTATTTGTAAGGTCATCAATTGTAATTGTAAATGTTTCAACTGGCATTCCTTCAGGCATTGGATAAACCGTTGCTGTGGTCTTAGCAACAACTTTGTTATCATCCCAATCTCTTGGTGTTCCACCACCTTGGGTATCAGTATAAAAGAAAACCTCCCATGAATCAGTACCTGGCTTTGTAAAGATAGAGTAAGTACCTGCCCTAACATCTTGACCGTCTACTATTACGTCATTACTAAAAGTAATCAGCGTATACCCATTGGCACCTGTTCTCCATAATTTGTCATAAGGAACCAAATCTCCAAAAATGGTTCTTCCACGCATTGAGGGTCTTGAATACTCAACGGTCACATCTGTTAATCCCACTGTTTGCTTTAATTTTGAAGCAGGGCTGGGTGCTGGCGTATTTATTTGCGCTTCCATTGAAAAGGAAACCAAGGCAACACATAGTAATAAAAGAAATTTTTTCATTTTTTCAATAGATTTTTAGTTCACACAAAGCTAAAAATAAACCCTTGGTGGTTTTGTTAAGATATTCTTAAAAGTAAGAGGTCAAAAGAAATTATTTTCTGAAGAATGGCTTAGATTCTACTGTATCACCCAAATAAACAACGAGGTGATAGATGCCTGTTTTTAAGGTAGTTACATTTATTTCACTTTCACCGAACTCAGAAGATACATGAAACTGTACTCTCTTGCCCGTAATATCATATACCGCCCTTGCCAGTACTTTTTTTTCGGAGCGTAATTCATATGTCATTATATTGGGACGTTGATCTGGGTAAACTGCAAAATAAGTTTCATTTTCTTCCTCAGGCTTCGGTTCTGGTTCTGGTTCTGGCTCGGGTTCTGGAATTCCCACCTCAATAATAGGTAGCTGTAAAGCAAATAATTTGGAGCTTAAATTAATTGCCGGCACATCACGAGTATAGCTTTCAGACGAAACAAGAAATCTATTGCTCCCCACAAAGGCAATCCCTTCTGTTTGCCCAAACCCAAAAGACACATCTTGTTTTAATCCCCCACTTACAAAAACATCTTGAACTTCAGGTTCTATCACTCTGTAAATAAAGGGCTCTAAAATCATTGAATACCCAAGTACTATCAGCTCATTTGTTTCAGTATTCATACTTGCCCCCGTAACAAGGCCGTTTATGCCATAATTACCGGCACGTGTTGCAGTATGAGTACCAGGAGTAATGGGAATGGCATACGCCACTGTCCCCAAGCTTTGCCACTGCTTCGTTAAAACTATTAGTTGTCCATCTAAAACAAATAATGCTTCTGCATCCCAGTCACTATTGCCTTGGTCGCCAAAATCATTTTGGTCTTCATAATTATAGGCTATTATTTCGGCGGATACTGAATCTGATTGGTCAAAATCTTGTTTAGAAATCCTATAAATAGCCAGGTCAGTTCTTGTTCCTCTATTGTTTCCTATATCACCAATATAAATATACTGCTCGTCCTGTGTAAGATCTTCCCAATCGACATTCTCGACATTTGTTATTGAAATAGTCCTTGTGATTGCCAAAGAAAGGGTGTCAACCTCATAAAGTACAGGATCGTTCCCAGAATCATTATGTGTAATAAGCTTATCCCCGTAGAATATCAAACCTGAATTTTCACTTAATATTGAGGGTAGAACACCAATATCTGTCACTTCACCTTGGGCACAGACCAAAGACGAAGAAAGTATAAATAGCCAGGATAATAGATTTATTTTCAATTAATGTTCTTTGCCCACAAAGTACAAAAAATGGCTGCCATACAAGTTTAAGATGGTTTTTACCCGATAAAGTGACAAACTTTATTGATGAAGTAAAAATATATTAAAACATATTGTCTAACTTTTAACTATATTTATTTGACAAATAGTAATTATGAAACTATACCAATTACACTCAAAACAGTATTTACCCACAACTGCAAAAGCAGCATGGGATTTCCTATCCAATCCATTTAATCTTGGAAAAATAACACCTCCTTACATGGGCTTCAAGATTTTGGATGGAGCAGATAAGTCTATCTTTCCAGGTCAAATCATTCAATACATGGTAACCCCTTTTCCCGGTTACAAAACAAAATGGGTCACTGAAATAACGCATGCCGAAGCCGGTAAATATTTTGTTGATGAGCAGCGTTTTGGTCCATATTCGCTATGGCATCACAAACACTTCATAAATTCAATTTCCGGTGGTGTTGAAATGGAGGATATTATTGATTTAAAACTTCCTTATGGTATTATTGGCAAATTTGGATTTCCACTAATCAAAAAACAACTTCTCAAAATCTTCGAATACCGAGAACAAAAGCTCATCGAAATTTTTGGGAAAATTGAAGGACGATCAAACTCATTGAAATTCAAATCTTTTTAAATGAACAATAAAATATCAGTCTTTTGGTTTAGACGCGATTTACGACTTGAGGATAACACAGGTTTGCTTAAAGCCCTTCAAGGCCCTACACCAGTCTTGCCCATTTTCATTTTTGATACAGAAATACTTTGCCAAGTGCCTAAAAACGATGCGCGGGTAAATTTTATCTACAATACAATTGAAACTCTGAATACCAATATAAAAAAGAAACACAAGAGTTCAATTGCCATTTTCCATGGTAAGCCTATCGAAATATTCAATACTTTGATAAAGAAACACACCATAGATGCAGTATTTGCCAATCACGACTATGAACCCCATGCTCTTAAACGTGACACGGCAATAAAAGAACTGTTGGCAAATAATAGTATCTCTTTTCACACTTACAAGGACCAAGTGATTTTTGAAAAGAATGAAATCATCAAATCGGATAAAAGTCCTTATGTTGTCTATACACCGTATAAAAATAAATGGAAAGAAAATTTCGATCCTAAAATCCATTTAAAGAATTCTAGCAACTGCCTAGAATCCAACAATTTTGTCAATAATACTAACCTACCTTTTTTTGAACTACGTGATATAGGTTTTGAGTCTTCGTCAATCACGGTACCCGAGTTTATTATCACTATAACATTTATTGAAGGTTACGAAACAACTAGAAATTACCCTGGCGCGACCAATGGCACATCCAAAATAGGGCCTCATCTACGGTTTGGAACTGTTTCAATCCGAAAAATAGTGAAGCATGCAATTAATAGTGATAATAAAGTGTTTTGGAATGAATTGATATGGCGCGAATTCTTTATGCAAATACTTTGGCATTTCCCCAATACTGTCAACAATGCCTTTAGGCCAAAATATGACCGAATAGAATGGCGGAATAATGAGGCTGAGTTTGAAAAATGGAAAACCGGTCAAACAGGGTATCCTCTAGTAGACGCGGGAATGCGCGAGTTGAACGCAACAGGTTTTATGCACAATCGGGTTAGAATGTTGACGGCTAGCTTTTTATGCAAACATCTTTTGATAGATTGGCGATGGGGTGAGGCCTACTTTGCGGAGAAGCTTCTGGATTTTGATCTAAGCGCCAACGTTGGTAATTGGCAATGGGCAGCTGGTTCTGGAGTTGATGCCGCCCCATATTTTAGAATATTTAACCCTTCAACACAAATTGACAAATTCGACAAACAAAAGACTTATGTAAACCAATGGGTTCCCGAACTTCAAGAATTCAATTATCCTACACAAATCGTAGATCACAAATTTGCCCGCGAGCGCTGCCTGAAAGTTTATAAGGAAGCTCTCGGGTAATGTTTTTTGAGTATATTTAGTCCTTTGCATATAACTTAATGACTAATTGACCAATTCTATGAAAAATACATTATTCGCATTGTCCTTGCTTCTTACCTTCTCGGTCTCAGCACAAAAATTGACCAAGAACAAAAAGGCGCTCATAACTTCGGTGGAAGAACATAAAAAGGAATTGATAAAAATCAGCGACTCCATTTGGGCACTTGCTGAAACGGCTTTTGAAGAGTATGGTTCTTCGGAAATACTGGCAAATTATGCCGAAAAAAATGGAATGAAGGTTGAACGAGGTGTAGCTGGTATGCCTACAGCTTTTATCGCGACCTACGGGTCAGGAAGCCCTGTAATAAGTATTCTAGGGGAATTTGATGCCTTGCCCGGCATTTCGCAAAAGGCACAGCCCACCAAACAACCTCTTAATGATGGAGCTGCTGGTCATGGATGCGGCCATAACCTTTTCGGGGCAGCAAGTCTTGGTGCTGCAATCGCCACTAAAGAGCTAATTGAGCAAGGTAAAATTAAGGGGACGATCAAGTTCTTTGGTACTCCGTCCGAAGAAAAATTCTTTGGAAAGATATGGATGGTTCGAGATGGCCTTTGGGATGATGTTGATGTTAATTTAAGCTGGCACCCCTCTGCAAAAACTGAGGCTGATGTTCAGAGCACTTTGGCATTGGTAGATTTTAAAGTTGAGTTTTATGGACAGGCTGCACATGCCTCTGGGGATCCCTGGAATGGTAGAAGTGCTTCTGATGCTTTAGAACTTTACACTACCGGAATCAACTATTATAGAGAACATATTAAACCTACGGTCCGAATTCATTATCACATACAAGATGGCGGACAAGTGGTAAACGTAGTCCCTGATTATTCCAAACTTTGGGTGCGCGTACGGGACACCAAGCGAAGTGGTATGATGCCTGTCTATGAGCAGGTTAAAAAAATGGCGGAAGGGGCAGCCATAATGGCGAATGTTGATTATAAAATCTCTTTAATATCGGGAATTTATGAAGTATTGGTCAACAGATCTGGTGGTGAGATAATGCAAGGTAATTTAGAATTATTGGGTCCTTTGACATACACAGCTGAGGAAACTGCATTTGGAAAGAAAATTCAAGAAGCAACTGGCAAACCACAAGTAGGAATGGACAGCAATATTAAGCCCCTTCTTGAAACAAAAGAACATCCCGGAGGAGGTTCAACTGATGTTGGTGATGTAAGCTGGAACGTACCAAATATAAATCTTGGTGTAACAGTAGCTCCTAAGGATACCCCTTGGCATTCTTGGGCTGTTGTGGCTTGCGGAGGAATGAGCATAGGACACAAAGGAATGGTTCATGCGGCCAAGGCTTTGGGAATGACTGCCGTTGACTTATTTGAAAACCCAAAAGAAGTGGCCAAAATAAAAGCTGAATACAAGGAAAGAAAAGGTAATGAGGTCTATGAACCTATTATACCTGATGGTCCCCCACCTATTCCGGAGAACCAATCAAAAAAATAATACTTGAATGGAAAAAGAAATTGTAAAAAAATATAAAAAGGGGGATTTCAGCATCGTCTGGAAGCCAAAAACCTGTATACACGATGGCACCTGTGTAAGAACACTTCCCAATGTCTATGACCCAAAAGGCAAACCTTGGATAAAACAAGAAAACGCAAGTGTACAGGAGTTAAAATCACAAATTGAAAATTGCCCTTCTGGAGCATTGAGTTACGAAATATCAAGCGAACAAAAAACTAAAGAAACACAAATGAAGAGTACTAAGGTTCTTATAAAAACCAACGGACCACTTTTGGTCTATAGTGATGAAATAATAATAGAACAAGACGGTTCTGAACAGAAAAAAGAAAGAGTGGCCTCTTTTTGTCGCTGTGGTGCCTCACAAAACAAGCCATTTTGTGATGGGGAACATAAGAAAATAGGTTTTGAGGGTTAAGAATTGAATAATGGTTAAATCTCTCTTTAAACCATTCTATTTTGTAGCGCTCTTTGTCATAATCGTATTTGCTGACTTAATTGCGGGAAGTCTGGAATCAATGAATTTGCGGCATTATACGAAACCTCTTATTCTGCTCTCATTGTTCTTATATTTCGCTTATAATGGCAAGTTTTTGGGTAAAGCCGTTTATATGCTTATGCTGGCGGCACTCTTCTTTTCATGGTTGGGAGATGTGATGTTGATGTATGACCATATTTCTGGTTCATACTTTGTATTAGGTTTGGTGTTTTTCTTGGTTGCTCATATTTTATATATTATTCTTTTTCTTCAAAATTGGAACAGGACTAATAGCAATTCGTTCTTTGTAGTCTTTCTTTTGTTGCTTATTTACGGTGGATTCTTGTTTTTTCAGATGAAAGACAACCTTGGTAAACTTCAAATCCCGGTCGCAGTCTATATTATTGTTATTCTGTCAATGGCTATAACAGCATTTCGCAGAAAAGAAATGGTAAACCGAAAGAGTTTTGTTTTAGTTCTCTTGGGCGCTCTTCTTTTTATAACTTCTGATAGTCTTTTGGCTATAAATAAATTTATGACCAACCTGGCCTATTCCAATATTTTGGTAATGGCTACTTACGCCGCAGCTCAATATTTAATAGTAAAAGGTATACTGCATCAAAAAGAAGTTAGTCAGCAGTAAGTATACTCGAAAAAGTAATGGATTATACATTATACTCGTGTAATCCTAGCGCCTATAGCCCTTAAACGGGTATCTATATCTTCGTAGCCCCTATCAATCTGTTCAATATTATGAATGGTTGAAGTACCTTTGGCAGACAATGCTGCAATCAAAAGGGAAACTCCTGCCCTAATATCTGGCGAAACCATAGTTGTAGCTTTTAATGATGATTTAAAATCATGACCAATTACCGTAGCTCTATGAGGGTCGCATAAAATAATCTTTGCTCCCATATCAATAAGTTTATCCACGAAGAACAATCTACTTTCAAACATTTTTTGGTGGATGAGTACTTCACCCCTAGCCTGTGTCGCCATCACTAGGATTATGCTTAATAAATCAGGAGTCAATCCCGGCCAAGGCGCGTCTGCGATGGTCAAGATTGAACCATCGATATAATTTTGAATTTGATAACCATCTTTATGGCGCGGAATATGAATATCATCACCTTCTCGTTCAATTGTAATTCCGAGTTTTCTAAAAACAGTGGGTATTTGTCCTAGGTCATCCCAACTTACGTTTTTAATGGTCAGTTCACTTTTTGTCATGGCCGCTAAACCTATCCAGCTACCTATCTCAATCATATCTGGTAGCATGGTATGATCCGTACCGCCCAATTCTTTAACCCCTTCAATAATCAGCATGTTTGAACCAATACCGGAAATATTGGCTCCCATACGATTCAACATTTTACATAATTGTTGTAAATAAGGCTCGCAAGCTGCGTTGTAAATTGTAGTCCTACCTTCTGCCAGAACTGAAGCCATGACAATATTGGCGGTACCCGTAACAGATGCCTCATCAAGTAACATATAAGTTCCCTTGAGTTTTTCTGCCTCTACTCCATAAAAATGCTCTTCTCTATTATAACGGAACTTTGCGCCTAGGTTGATGAATCCCTCAAAATGGGTGTCCAATCTTCTACGTCCAATTTTATCACCACCCGGTTTGGGGATGTATCCCTTGCCAAAACGAGCTAAAAGCGGCCCTACCAACATGATTGAACCTCTTAAGCCTCTACCATCTTCTTTAAACTGGTCTGATTGTAAATAATCAAGATTAACATCATCTGCCTTAAAGGTATATGAGCCTTTACCTTTCTTTTGAATCTTCACACCCAAATCCTCAAGCAAGGAAATAAGTTTATTTACATCTACAATGTCTGGAATATTGTTTATTGTAACTTTTTCAGCAGTCAAAAGCACAGCACAAAGAATTTGCAATGCTTCGTTTTTGGCGCCTTGAGGTGTAATTTCACCGGACAACTGATGGCCGCCTTCAATTTTAAATGTTCCCATTTAGGATGAGAGTATTAGTATCGCTTTTTTCCGCGATTGTTGTTTCTTTGATTTTTCTTACCAGAGTTACTGCGCTGTGTCTTAGCTACCCTATTTTTTAGAAATTGCCCACTATCTGTAAGGCTTTCGTCATTCTTTGCAAGATCTATTCGCCCTTCACTCAGTTCAAAAAGATGTGCAAAAATAGCCTTGTCATCAACAGTATCTTTGTTCCAGTTTAAGTAACATTTTTTCATGTGGTTGGCAATCGCATACTCCAAACCATCCCTCATATCGCCCTTTTCCCATTCAACGGCAACATCGATCATACGTTTTATGTTGTTTCCATAAAAACGATATTTCGGAAAATTTTGAGGATAACCAAGAGGTTCTGGTCTCTTCCTTAATACTTCTTTGGAAGTAATGGGGAATGGAGAATCAACATCCAATTTAAAATCGGACATTATAAACAATTGATCCCATAATTTATGCTGAAAATCTGGTACATCTCTCAAATGAGGTTGCAAATTCCCCATTACACTTATAATGGATTTTGCTACTTTATTGCGCTCATCGCGGTCTTCAATAGATACCGCATGATCTACCATTTTCTGAAAATGACGCCCATATTCGGGAATAATAAGTTGCGTTCGCTCAGTATTATATTCTAAGTTTTCTACTAAATTCAAATCTTAAATTTTATTGCTTAAAAAAATAGGAAGTACTTCTATAACGGCTGCAAAATAAGAAAATTATGCTGCATTTACTATTTTATAATGATATAACACCCTCTATCATTCCTACCTCCTTGTATTTGGCAATCACCTCATCAGGGTTCTTAAGGTTTACCCTGATTGAAAGACTGGTGTACTTGCCATTTTTGGACTGTTTAGAATCAATCACCGCACCGGTGTTGTCGAATACTGAATGTACCTGTCTAATCTTATCGGTATCAGTCAAAACTATAAACTTATATAGATATAATGAAGGCCATTTTGTACTCTCGTTTAATTGTGTTTTTAGACGACTGTAAAACTCATCAGGATTTTCTGCACCCATAGGTCAATTTTACTGCAAATATAGGAGTTCATACGCAATTTTATAATCATTAGGTATTCATTACTTTTGCATGCACAACTTTATTCGATTGAAGGCAAAAAAAATAGTAATTACAGGAGGTCCCAGTACGGGTAAAACATCGGTTATAGAGCAACTTGAAAAAGAAGGTCATTATTGTCTACATGAAGTTATTCGAACTATGACTTCTGAAGAAAAAAATCAAGGAGAACAAATTAAAATGGTCTCCAACCCCATTGTCTCTGTTTCAGATCCAATGAAATTCAATACAAAAATATTAAATGCCCGAATAGAACAATACAAGCTCGCCCAAGAGGTCAAAGAAGGAACTGTATTTTTTGACCGTGGAATTCCGGATGTATTGGCTTACATGGACTGTTTTGATCAAAACTACGGCCCCACCTTTAGCAATGCCTGTAAGAGCCTTCGCTATAACAAGGTGTTTCTTATGCCACCTTGGAAAGAAATCCACATTTCGGACAACGAGCGTTTTGAAACCTTCGAAGAGTCCAAAAACATTTATGATTGTCTAAAAAAGGCTTATGAAAACTATTCGTATGAGGTAATTATAATTCCTATAGGAAGCGTAGCAGAAAGAGTTGATTTTGTTTTAAAACAAGTAAAGTCATTATAATGCACAAGGACCCAAAATCAATCTTAGAACATTATTGGGGCTTTAAATCATTCAAAGGGTCCCAAGAAAAAATCATAAACAACGTTATTTCCGAAAGAGATGTACTGGCTTTAATGCCAACAGGTGGAGGTAAATCAATTTGTTTTCAAGTTCCTGCATTGGCGAAAGAAGGCATCTGTATTGTCGTATCTCCTTTAATCGCATTAATTCACAATCAAGTTGAAGCCCTAAAATCAAAAGGTATAAAAGCCATTGCTTTGACCGGTGGAATTTCCTTCGAAGAAGTAAACAACCTGCTCGACAATTGTCTCTTTGGAAATTATAAATTCCTATACCTCTCCCCTGAACGCTTACAGCAGGAAATAGTTAGAGATAGAATTCAGCAAATGAATGTAAATCTTATTGCCATTGATGAAGCACATTGTATCTCTCAATGGGGACATGATTTTAGACCAGCTTACCTTGAATGTTCGATATTAAGGGAAATTATCCCCTCTGCCCCTATTATTACCCTAACGGCAACTGCGACCCCCAAAGTTGCTCGTGATATTGTAGAAAATCTTAAGCTTATAAACCCATTAGTGGTTAAAGATTCGTTTTCCCGAAACAATATTGCTTTCTCAGTCGTCAAGGAAGAAGATAAAAGATATAGCCTAAGAGAACTTTGTCTTACAACCAAGCAGAGCTCAATTGTATATGTGCGCACCCGAAGAATGGCCCAAGACCTTACCAATTATCTGAACGCCAATAAATGTTCAGCTTCTTATTTTCATGGTGGGCTTTCAAAGGAAGAAAAAAAAGAGAGACTAAATAAATGGTTAGATAATAAAACCAACACCATGGTTGCAACCAATGCCTTTGGTATGGGTATAGACAAGCCAGATGTAGAGTTGGTAGTTCATTATCAAATTCCTGATTGTATTGAGAATTATTTTCAAGAAGCTGGTAGAGCTGGGAGAAATGGCAATCCTGCAAAGGCAATTCTTCTTACCAATAAAAATGATGAGGATCAAGTAAAAAAACAATTTTTAAGTGTATTGCCCAATATCTCTTTCATAAAATTGGTATACAACAAATTGAACAACTATTTTCAAATACCTTACGGTGAAGGCTATGATGAGAATTTTCAACTGAATTTCAATGGATTTTGTGAGACCTATGGTCTAAATCCTTTGATTACGTACAATGCTTTCAAGATTCTCGATCAAAATTCGGTTCTTGCACTATCAGAGGCATTCTCGAAGAAAACATCGCTGCGTTTTATAACAGATAAAGAACAGTTGTTCACTTACCTTGAAAAAAATAGAAATTTTGCCGATATTATTCAAACCATATTAAGAACGTATGGCGGTGTTTTTGAATTTGACACTAAAATCAATACGACATTGATTGCCAAAAAAGCTGGGGTAATTGAGGCTTCAGTCTTTGAAACCCTTAGGCAGTTAATGACGGACAATATTATTGAATACCAAGAACAGAATAGTGATTTAGAACTGACTTTTTTAGTTCCGCGTGAAGATGACATTACCATAAACGTCTTTGCCCATAAAGTAAAGGCCCTTAATGAGACAAAAGTCAAGAATATTGAAAGTATGTTAGTTTACATCAATAATACTAAAGTATGTCGCAGTAAACAGTTGCTCGATTATTTTGGGGAGAAAATTCAAGCTGATTGTGGCAAATGTGATATCTGCAAAGCGAAAATCCCTATTGATTCTGACCTAAAGGCCTTTGTGTCAGAAGAGTTATTGAAATTATTAAAGAATGGAGGCAAATCCTCTAGGGATTTAATAAAAGAATTGGTTTTTGATAAACAAACAATTCTTATCTCGATTCAAAGTCTGTTGGAATCAGGAAGAATCAAAATAAACACCCTAAATGAATACGAGCTTGAATAAAAAAGATAAACTAAGAATAGTTTTCATGGGCACTCCGGAGTTCGCAGTGACCATTCTCGACAAATTAATACAAAACGATTATGATGTTGTGGGGGTAATAACTTCACCAGATAAACCTGCTGGGAGAGGAAGAAAAATAAACAAATCGGCGGTTAAGAAATATGCCGAATCTAAAGGCTTGAACATAATACAACCCGCAAACCTGAAGGCCGAGGATTTTTTGGAAGAGCTTGCGGCATTAAATGCAAACTTGCAAATTGTTGTAGCATTTAGAATGCTACCAAGGGCAGTTTGGGAAATGCCAAAATACGGCACCTTTAATCTTCATGCATCTCTACTTCCTGATTATCGAGGTGCAGCACCCATTAATTGGGCAATCATTAATGGTGAAACAGAAACAGGGGTTACCACCTTCTTCATTGATGACAAAATAGATACCGGCGAGATGGTATTGCAAGAAAAAATAGGTATAGGTGCCGATGATTCTGCTGGTGACTTGCACGATAAACTTATGCACCTAGGTGCAGACCTTGTGATGGAAACTGCAAAACAAATACAGAATGGGAACGTTGTTCGTACCAAACAAACATTTAGTGACGAATTGCGGTCGGCACCAAAAATCCATAAAAACACCTGTAAGATAGATTGGGGTAAACCTGGATCTCAGATTTACAATCATATTCGAGGGTTAAGTCCTTACCCAGGATCTTGGACAACACTGACCAATGATGGAGAAGAAATTTTTATCAAAATCTATAAAGTCACCAAGGAAGAAGAAAAGCATGGTTATAACAATGGTCAAATCATTTTTGGTAAAAAGGAAATGAAAGTTGCTGTAAAAGATGGGTTCATAAATCTTTTGGAAATTCAACTTCCTGGTAAACGTAGAATGGATATCCGGGATGTTCTGAACGGTCTAAAATTGTCAAAATCTGCCTCAATGGCGTAAAGTCCCACTCCCATTGGGCTGCGGGAAGCGTAAAAAAACCCCTACTTTATCAACAAACGTACTTAGTTATCAACAAAATCGCCGATTTCCCCTTATTTTACTTGCGTTCACCGCAAATCCGTATAAATTTGTTAGAAGGTTTAAAATTATTTTTAAAACAATTAATTTAATTACATTATGAACAAAACAGAATTAATCGATGCAATGGCTGCTGACGCTGGCATCACAAAAGCCGCGGCTAAAAAGTCATTAGAATCTTTCTTAGGTAACGTTGAAGGTTCTCTTAAAAAAGGTGATCGTGTATCTTTAGTAGGTTTCGGATCTTGGTCTGTATCTAGAAGAAATGCAAGAGAAGGTAGAAATCCATCAACTGGAAAAACTATCCAAATTGCAGCTAAAAATGTTGTAAAGTTTAAAGCTGGAGCTGATTTAGGCAAAGCAGTAAACTAGTCTATATTACCATATTATTCAAAAGCCTTGACTTAACTGTCAAGGCTTTTTTATTTTCCTCCAATTTGTTCTTTATAGGATTTATCTTATTTTAGTTACTGCAAGAAATTATTTACATGGTAGATTTAAAACCAAAAAAAGGCAAATTGCTTATTGCAGAACCAACACTCACGGGTGACGTTTCTTTCAATAGATCGGTAGTTCTGTTGGCTGAACACAATGAAGAAGGTTCTGTTGGTTTTATTTTGAACAAACCTCTGGAATACCACATCAATGATCTTGTGACCGAAATTTCGATTCCCTTACAGGTATTTAACGGAGGGCCTGTTGAGCAAGACAACCTATATTTTATTCATAAGGTTCCACATCTTATAGACAATAGTATAGAAATTTCCGATGGCATTTATTGGGGTGGGGATTTTGAAAAGACGGTTAATCTTATAAACGAAGGTGTAATTGCCGATCAGGATATACGTTTCTTTTTAGGCTATTCAGGATGGTCTTCTTTGCAATTGGACGAAGAACTATCCTCCAAATCATGGATTGTCGTACCCAACGAATATGAAAGCGCCATTATTCAAAAATCTTCTGTGGCTTTTTGGAAAGAAAAAATGGTTGAGCTTGGAGGTAATTATCTGTTATGGTCCAATGCTCCTGAAAATCCAAGTTTAAACTAGCCTAGCCTCGCGGCTGCATTTAATTTACCCAATAGGTTTTTAGCGACATGACTTTCAAATTCCTTTTTCCTATATTTTGTTATTGGTTGAATGCCGATAATAGAATTTGTAATAAAGAGCTCATCAGCTTTTTGGAGTTCAAATGGAGAAATGGAAGCCTCCACTAGTGTATATTCTCCTATATTCTTTATAATACCAATTAATTTGTTGCGAATAATCCCTTTTAAACACCCATCAGAAACAGGGGGCGTTTTTATAACTTTTCCCTTTACCAGAAATAGATTTGCGTTCAACGCCTCTACGACGTTCTTATTTGCGTTCAATAACAAACAATTCTGATAATCATTTTCTTTGGCAAATATGCTCCCGACCACATTTAGAATTCTATTATTGGTCTTTAGAGTTGAAAGCATATCAGGATTAACAAAAAAGTCTTTAAATAGTTCAACTTCATAGGCATGGTCTTCAATAGTATAAAAAGAAGAGCTAAGCAATTTTGTTTCAATTAAAAAAGAGACATCGTTCGTGTTGGGTGAATATAATCCGCCATTTTTCCTAAAAACTGTCAATCGAATTCGGGCAGCTTCAGTTTGTAGCTGATTTGCCTTAATAGACGTGATTATTTGCCCTTCAAGAAATTCCATGGTAAAGTTCATTGGAATCTCCATCCTCAGGATTCGCATTGACGACATTAATCTAAGATAATGCTCTTCCCAAAAAAACATCTTCCCATTAATCACTCGAAGAGTCTCAAAAAGAGAATCACCATACTTTAAACCCCTATTTTCGTGGTTTAAAAAATCAGTGTCTTTTGAAAGTAATTCGCCGTCAAAATTTATCATAAAAAAAGCCTTGAAAAATCAAGGCCAAATATACTGTATAATAATAAGTTGATTCTATTTGGAACCTAAAACATGTTTTAAATCTGTTATCTGGTTTTCCCATAGCATCTTAGCCTCATCCAGTTCATCTTCCTCAGCGAAGTCGGTTATAAAAAGTGATACATCTTTTGTTATCTCATCAACAATGATCTTCATCTCAAAATATGCGTCATCTTCAACTTCTTCCCAAGCAAATTTTACAAACTCATCACTTTTCTTTTTCAGGAGTATTGCATCTTCCTCTGTCCCATCCCAAATGAAACTGAATTTTTCACCACGAGAATTCACATTGTCCGCAAACCACTCAGAAAGACCTGAGGGCGTTGAAAGGTACTGATATAACAATTGAGGTGATGACTGTATCACAAACTCAATTTCAAACTTAATCTTATCGCTCATTACGATTTGGTATTTATTAAGGGCAATATATATATTTCTAAATGATAAAAAAATTAAAAGGGTTAGAATATTTTTTAGCAATTGAATGTTGAAGAACAAAAAATTAAACTTTATATTTGCAGCCGTTTTAAACAACATGGCGAGGTAGCTCAGCTGGTTAGAGCGTCGGATTCATAACCCGGAGGCCGAGGGTTCAAGTCCCTCTCTCGCTACCAGTAAACAAAGGAACTTCAAAAATTGAGGTTCCTTTTTCTTTTTTAAGGTGCAGCATAGGTACAACAAATTGAAGTTAAATCATATTGGATTTTAAGTACATTTATATGACATCTTATGAACGTAGAACTTTGGAACCTAGAACTTTGGAGGCTATTTTGCCATATATTCTTGCCAAGTGACCAAAACATATTTTTCCTTTCCGTTGTTTTTGGTTCTCAAAAATCCATATTCATAAACGAAAAGATATACCTCATTTTTTTTGTTCTTCCAATAGTGGGTGAAGAATTTAGGATTGAATCCTTGAGAGATAAGTTCGGATTTTCTAATTGTAGTGAAACCAGATTTATTATATCGCTTTAACAATTTTCTATTGACCCTTAACTGCCTATCCACTTTTAGGTAAAAAACTTCAGTTTCTTGACGCTGCTCATACTGCTGTATGGATTTGCATTTTGTGGAACAGAATTTCTTATCAGATCTTCCTTTTAAGGCTACACCACACACCGGACAGTTTTTAATCATAGTCATTTTTAATCGCATATTATATGGTTAATATACTATTAAATATATAAAACATGGGTAAACTTGTCATATGAATACTTTAAAATCGATAACACTTTACCATCTTATGATCAACAATCAAAAGATGATAGGCATTAAATTTTCCCCCGATAAGTTGATACAGGGCTTAATCAGAGGTCTTCCAAATCCGAAATGGAGTAAGCTGCACAACATGGCCTATATCTCCAATACAAAGGGTAATCTTGGAATTATATTCAATACTTTCAAGGGAACAGTCTGGATAAACTACAACCGGTTTTTAACAAACAAACCTGTCAACACCAATAATGGGACTGTTGATATCGAGTGGTTCAGGAAAAGGAAGCCGATACCTGAATACAGGTTATGCCCAGAAGAGTATTTATTAAAACTGGAACTAAAAAGGTATGCAAACAGCACAGTTCGCACCTACGTGTCCTTTTTTGAACTGTTCATCAATCATTATAAGTACAAAGAACTGAATGCGATCAATGAAAGTGACATAAGGGCTTTTCTTCAAAAACTGATACACAGGAATGTTTCCAATTCCTATCTAAACCAATCAATAAACGCTATCAAGTTTTACTATGAAGTTGTTTTGGGAATGCCTAATCGGTTTTATGAGATTGAAAGACCCAGAAAGGAATCTAAACTACCTAAGGTAATTTCAAAAGATGAGATACTTACTATCATTGAAAACACCAATAATATTAAGCATAGGTGTATTGTACAGTTACTATATGGGTCAGGTTTGCGGCGTAGTGAACTATTGAATCTAAAAATAAATGATGTGGATAGTAAACGAATGTTGATTCATGTTTCCGATTCTAAAGGTAATAAGGATAGACAAACTTTACTGTCTAAAACATGCCTTCACGATTTAAGGCTTTACTTCACTAAATATCGGCCACAAGTATATCTTTTTGAAGGAAGGTATGGGAAAAAATATAGTGGGGAGAGTGTATTGAGTATTGTAAAATCAGCTGCTGAGAGAGCAAGAATTCGAGTACGAGTCACCCCTCACGTCTTACGACATAGTTTTGCTACCCACTTATTGGAGTCAGGTACAGATTTAAGACATATCCAGGTGCTTTTAGGTCACGGTTCGACCAAAACAACTGAAATATACACCCATGTTGCTACAAATACTTTTGAAAACATTAAAAATCCATTAGATTAGTACTACTAAAAAAGGGCTAAACGTAATATTACGCTTAGCCAATTGTTGGCAGCAATTTGACTAATTAATGAAATATATACTATACATACTTGCAGGATTGTATTTGATTTCTTGTGGAGAAGTAAAGAAGAAAGAAACTGATTCAACTATTGACCATGGACTGCTTGAAGTAAAAATAGACTCATTATTTAATCAATATTTCAATGATAATACTCCAGGGGCGGCAATACTAGTCTCCTTCGAAGGAAAAAAAATAATTACCAATGGTTATGGATTGAGCGATTTAAATAAAAGTCTACCTATAAAAGCAACTACTAACATGAGGTCTGGTTCCCTTGCTAAACAGTTCACAGCATTAGGTATTTTACGCTTACTAGAACAGGGAAAGCTAGATTTGAAGGACTCTGTCTATAAATATATTCCGTATCCAGTATTTAGAGATGTTACGATTAATCAACTGATTTCTCATACTTCTGGTATTCAGGACGTGGAATATGTTTTTGAAGACCATTGGGAATCTTCAAATTTTCCTAGTAATAAGGATGCAATTGAATGGTATTCTAAAAATGACAGCTTGAATTTCAAACCAGGCAGCAAATTTGAATATAATAACGGAGGGTATTATGTCCTTACTAGAATTATTGAAATTGTTTCAGACACTTCATTTCGTGAATTTATGCAAAATGAAATATTTAATCCAATTGGAATGAATTCAACTTCATTTATCGATATGTCAGCATCACAAATCATAAAAGAGAAGGCCTTATGTTATGAAAGGGATAGTCTATTGAACTGGCAAACCATGGAGGGTCAAGTTGTTGATGACCTTGTTGGAGCTGGAGGCATTTATACAAATCTTGAAGATTATAGTAAATATGTTGAAGCACTTCGGGATAAGAAAATATTAACGCCAGAGTTCCATGATTTAATATTCAAACCGATTTCGATGAATATTGAATTACACTCTGAAGACATGAGAACTTTAAAAGGAAAAAATTCTTCGTATGCCATGGGATGGGAAGTGTTTGACGATATGGCTGTATCGGCTGGATTATATTATGGGGTTAACAACTGGTCTATTTTTGAATTTGAAAGACCGCTTACCATTGTGATTTTTACTAATAACGATATCCTATTTAAAGAAAATCTAGTGGATAAAGCATATACAATAATTGATGAATATTTTAAAAACTGCTGCCAACAAAGTATATGAGCCATTAAAACGGCTCATATACAAGACCGTTGTGTTTAATGTGACAAAATCTACTAAATTGAATTATTAATTCATAAACCAAACTATGAAAACCAAAAAATATGGAATACTATATTTCGCCATTCTTACAATCCTCTTAAGTTTTTATGGTTGTACCAATAAACAATCTGAAATCCAAAATTCTCTTACGAATACTGAAGATGCGATGAAGTTTCTCAATGGGCTCGAAGGAAAATGGATTGCTGTACTTGATGGTGACCAAAGCACATACGGATTTGAATATATTTTAAGTGCAAGGGATAAAGTAATAATTGAACGATTAAGAACCGATATTCCAACAGAAATGTTAACGGTTTATAATCTTGACAATGGAATTTTACGAGCTAATCATTTTTGTCAATTACAGAATCAACCGAATCTTATAGCAGTTACTTCAGAAGACGAAGGTGACCTTAATTTCCTTTGTGTTGGAGAAGTAGGTAATACAAAGACTCATGATGAATTACACATGCATGGTTACCATTTAATGAAAACCGATTCTGGTATTAAAGTTTGGATGGATATGTACCAGGACGGAGCAACGGCCTTTCAAAGCAAATATGAACTATTTAGAGTGGATTCAGAACGAGGACAGGAATTGACTAATTTGGAACAAAAACACTAAACACAACAAAGCCTATAATTCATTGCTTGCGGATTTCCTAAACGGAAATCACGCGCAAAAAGCTATCTTTAGGTTCGGCTGGATTGTCCTTCGGACGAATCACAGCAACGAACCTTAGCCCAACCGTGGTACGCAAGCATGAAAATCGGAACAAACAAGAAATATATAACATCAAGAAAATGAAAAAATCAATTTTCCTCCTATTAATTTTAACCTCTGTATCTGTATTTTCCCAAAACTCAGATTACAAGGTATCCTCCTATTTAACGGAGGGAACAAAAGCACCAAATACTCATTATATCGGAGAAGCTTGGTTGAATGCTATTATCCACGATGATGAGGAATTGGGTTATAATATTACAAAAGCAACTTTTAAAGCCAACTCAACCTTGGACTGGCATAAACATGGAACAGCGCAAGTCTTAATAATTGTAGAGGGAGAAGCCTATTATCAGGAGAAAGGAAATGAGCCTGTAATTTTGAAAAAAGGCGATGTAATTAAATGTGAGAAAGACATCGAACATTGGCATTCTTCTACCAAGTTCAGTGATGTAACGTATTTGGCTTTATATGGTGGTGGAAAACCAACTTCTTGGACTGAAGTAGTTACACAGGAATATTATGATGAAGTAGCTGAAAAACTAAAAAGTAATTGAAATAACACACTCGGACGGAAATGCCAGCGTACAACACAACCTATAAACAATACGGGCTTGGCTGCTTAAGATATAAACCTGGTATATCAACGAACACCGCCAAATCTTTTGGATTTAGCGTTAAATAAAAAAAGAAAAAGCAAAACAAAAAGGTTTGGCTAATTGCGTGGCGGAATGCAAGTGCTAACTTGCTCCCGTACTGTTCATAGCTCAACCGTTAGAAACAATATAACATGAAATTAAATACTTAACATATGAAAAGGATAATAATCGTCTTCATTGCATTTGGAATATTTTCTTGTGATCCCAATTCGGGAATTAAAAATGATGAAAAGACAGGGAACTTTAGCGGAATATTTAAACATGGTAACTTTTCCGATAAGATACTATTCGAAATAGAGCGAGATTCTGTCAGTTTCAATGTTTTATTTACGAGTTTAGAACAAAATGCAAATCGTATTCCTTTTCAAGGTATCGAATCAATGGGTGATTCTATAAATTTTAAATTGCAAAGTGATTTTTATACTTACTCTTTCAGAAACAAATGGATTGAAGATAACAGCAAACTTCAGGGAGCTCTTACTGTAGACTCAATTACAGTTCCTTACACTTTAGAAAAGGAATTGCCAAGTAATAACCAAAACCCCAAAAATGAGGATGTTAGTTTCGAATCCAATGAATTAAAAATAAATGGAACTATTTGGTATCCTAAAAATGAAGGGAATAAGGGAATAGTAATTCTGACTTCATCTGGCAATGCAGACCGGAGTGCCTCAAGAGCAGAGGCTAAGCTATTTGCACAAAGGGGATTTACAACGTTTCATTATGACAAAAGAGGGACTGGAAATTCGGAAGGCGATTGGCAAATAGCTACGATTGAGGAACTTGTGGAGGATGATATCAATGCAATCAAGTTTTTTTCTGATAAGACAGGTATTTCACTTACGAACATTGGAATTAA
The DNA here is from genome assembly GCF_000153165.2 of Maribacter sp. HTCC2170. Taxonomy (NCBI): domain Bacteria; kingdom Pseudomonadati; phylum Bacteroidota; class Flavobacteriia; order Flavobacteriales; family Flavobacteriaceae; genus Maribacter; species Maribacter sp. HTCC2170. The sequence goes on along the minus strand of NC_014472.1, from coordinate 2,613,273 downwards.
AGGTAGTAGCCAAGGAGCTACTAAAATACCGTATGTCTTAAATGAATTAGAAAGTCTAGAATATGGTGTTGCCGTAAGTTGCCCCGGAGTTTCATTGCTCGAAAGCGATTTAAATTATTGGAAAAATAGAAATGCAGAAACAATCGGAAATGAAATTGAAGCCGCAACCAAATTTCAACGAAAGGTTTTTGAATTTATAGCAGGTAAACTATCCAGAACAGATTTAGAAAAGGCCATAGATAATGCAAAATCTAATTCATGGTTTGCCAATGTATGGGTGCCAAATCTGGATGAAGTTCAAATAGATAAAAAACTTCTCTACAGTCCTATTTCTTATTTTCAAAGAACAAAACAACCAATCTTGATTCTGCAAGGGACAAGGGATGAAATAATACCAGCAAATAGTCATGAAATCATTTCAGCGGCACTAGCAAAATCAGATAATGATAATTATAAAAACGTGTTATTAGAAGGAGCCTCTCATTCAATGTATAAAATTGGAGAAAGCGATTTTCCTTATTGGTCTAAATTGCATCCTGATTATTTGGGAACGATAGAAGATTGGATAAATACTGTTTCTAACAATGTATATACAAAATAGGCGTAACAGTAGTAAATTCAAAGGTTGCAACCCGCTTCAACTTCGTAACTGTCCAATAGGTTCGAAGCCCTCAATCGCCTACTTTGCATATACTAACCGTTGTGCTTCATTATGACTAACCGCTAACCAATGATAAAATTCTTCAGAAAAATCCGCTACGACCTTATGGAAAAAAATAAAACCGGGAAGTATTTTAAATATGCCATTGGAGAAATAATCCTTGTTGTTATTGGAATTTTAATTGCTTTAAGTATAAATAATTGGAATGAAAAACGCAAAATAAAAAATAAAGAAACAGTCATTCTAAAAGAGCTTCTTACATCCATAAATTCGGACCTAAAAGCTTATGAAAGTTTTTCTGGCCCTAGGATTGAAAGAAAAAAAAGAGGCCTAGATAGTCTTTTCAGCCATATTTTTGACAAAAAAGAAACCAAGGATTCGCTCTTCATCGACTTTTATACGAATATGAGTCAAGATATCTTTTTAAGGTTTGACAATGGCCCATTTGAAGACCTAAAATCCTCTGGGCTAGATATTGTTAGTAACGATTCCTTAAGAACAGCAATCAATAACGCCTACACAGTAAAACTTCCGTTATATACTCATTCATCCAATATTCTATACGATGAAAGTAAACCTAAAATTTCAAAATTTGAACATAAATCCCTAAACCTCATTCCTATTCTTCATAAAGACGGCAGCAAAAATCTTCACTTTAATCTAAAAGAAATTGATATTTTAAACAATCAAGATTTTCTTTGGGTTTTGGATATTCAACAGAAAAAATACGATGAATATATATTGCAATTAAAGCAAATTAGAACGACTTTAAACCAATTAAAAACCGATATTGAAAAAGAATTAGAAAAATAACGAAAGCACAACAAAACCTAAACGTAATGCGGACTTTAGGGCGAAATCTAAAGGTCTGTTTATATTTATAAAGTCGCTAAATCTTATGGATTTAGCTTTGGACAAGAAAAAATAAAACTAAACAGTAAGCTTTAGCTTCGTCGGCAGACGGAAACGAAAAGTTTCCTTGCCTCCGCACTACGCTTAGCTCAAGCGGTTGTGTGTAATTTGAATAAACAGTATAGATGGCAGAAAAATTAGAGGAAATAGATGATTATTTAGATCCACATTATATTCAAAGAAGCAATTGGTTAAGAGCTGCTGTCCTAGGAGCTAATGATGGAATTTTGTCAACTGCGAGTATTGCGATTGGTGTCGCTGCTGCGAGTAATATTAGAGAACCAGTGATTTTGGCAACATTAGCAGGTTTAGTTGCTGGCGCCTTATCAATGGCAGCTGGGGAATATGTTTCAGTAAGCTCACAAACAGATGTCGAAAAAGCCGACATTGAACGTGAAAAGCAAGAACTAAAAGAAATGCCCGAAATCGAATTACAAAGACTAGCGGAAATTTATGAAAAAAGAGGTCTGAAAAAAGAAACTGCCAGAAAAGTGGCTGAAGAATTAACCGAACACGATGCATTAGGAGCTCATGTTAGGGACGAATTGGGAATTAATGAAATTAGTCAAGCCAAGCCTATGCAAGCTGCATTGGCGTCCGGAGGAGCATTTACAGTAGGCGGTTTACTTCCTTTTCTTGTCACTCTCTTTCTTCCATTAGAGAGTATGGAATATTCATTGTACGGTTTTGCACTGTTTTTTCTAATAATTTTGGGAGCATTGGCAGCCAAAGCGGGTGGCTCTGGTATTGGAAAAGCAATTCTTCGTATTACATTCTGGGGAACTGTGGCAATGGGATTGACTGCTTTAGTGGGATATTTGTTTAATGTAAATGTTGGTTAAAAAACTACACACAACAACGCGTATAGCCCATGCCTCTGCATACACTAAAATTTATCTATCTTTAAATTATATAAATTTTGTGTAACTCACTCAAACCCTAAAACGGCACAAGCCATACACGAACACGTTGTATGCCATTAAGTACAATCCGATAGTTTAATATTAATGACAGTTAAAACGAACCTATTATTAGCCCTTCTATTATTGGTTTCCTGTGCTGAGAAATCAGCCGAAGACCACGTGACTGAATGGATATCTGAGAATGCAATTCAAATAAGCAGTGTAGAACCTGGAAATGGATTTGAAGACCTATTACCAATCGGTGAAATGATTGGTGATGCTCGTATCGTATCCCTAGGCGAACCTACTCACGGAAATCGCGAGGTATTTCAACTTAAACATCGGATGATTGAATATCTGGTAGAGAAAAAAGGCTTTAACATTTTCGCACTTGAATGTCCTTTTGGCGCAGCTCGCGATATCAATCGGTACGTAGTAGATGGCATAGGAGATCCTGAAAAAGCACTAGCTGGTACTTATATGTGGTCATGGGAAACTAAGGAAGTTCTCGACCTTATTGTATGGATGCGCGAATACAATGCAGACCCTGACCATAAGAAAAAAGTTAAGCTCTATGGATTTGACCCACAGCACCCAGAAAGAGCAGTCAGAGTTATGCTGGAATACTTGGCTAAAGTTGACCCAGCCTTGGAAAAGAAAGTTCGCCCAGAACTAGGCACACTAGAAATACCTTATTCAAATCCTGAATTTATCGGAATTCGGCAATGGATACCTGAAGATTACGATTCATCATCCGTTCAAAAAATTAGTCTTGTGATGGATTCATTTGATAAAAACAAGGAGCAATATGTTCAAAACTCCAGTGACACAGAATGGAAACTAGCTAAACAGCATGCACAACAAGTAGAAATTGTAATCAATTCAAATTTGAACGAAATGGAAAACTACAATAACGTTAGGGATCTTGGTCAGGCTCAGAATTTAAAATGGATTATGGATCATGAAGGTAAGGATGCTAAGATGATAACATGGGCACATAATACACATGTATCCAATGCTTCTTTTGAAGGTGTCAACCACATGGGATTTAATCTGAAAAAAATGTATGGCGATGATTTAAAAATAGTTGGTTTTTTCTTTAACCAAGGTGATTTTAGAGCCATAGACTTAGGTGTTCCTTCAAAAGGAATCCATGATTTTTCTGTAGGACCGGCTCCTGCAGAACTCTTTGAGCACACCATGGCGCAGACAAAAATGCCCTTGGTGGCTATTGATCTAAGTAAAATAAAAGATAAAGGCGTTGTTTATGATTGGTTTAATCAAGAACGTGGAACGAGACATTCTGGAGGGAGTTTCAATGAAGAACGACCTTTCTACTGGCCATATAATCTAGCAAAATCCTATGACGCTCTTATCTATTTAGATTCAACCTCAGCAGTAGTTGATATTGATGATTCAGACTATGATCACATTTGGCTCAATCCTCATAAATTGCATGAGCCTACCAATACTGATTTTGAAAACAACCGTCCTGGAGATATTCCAGATGGCTGGGTGGCATGGTCTAAGTTTGAGCGGTTAGGAGTAAAAATGATCGTCAGTGATGAAGACCCTTATAAAGGGAAACACTCAGCCATGTTACAGCGTGTAGAAGGCTTAAAGTATGGAGAAATTACGGCCAGTCTGAGGCAGTACATAGATGCCGCGCCTTACGGAGGTAAAACCATACGACTTAAATTGGCAGCTAAGACGGAAGTTACTGAATCTAACTTTGCCTTTTTTAGGTTATCTATTGATCCTGACCACTCAAGCGATCCATATGAAGTAATGTCACCACTATTTGATAGTCATGACAAATATCGTGTGGACTCAAGGAATTGGAAAATCTATGAAATTGAAGCTCAGGTAGATGAAAAAGCGGATATGATACACTATGGAATTTATCTTCGTGATTTTGGCACGGTTTGGATAGATAATGTGGAAATAACAATTATAGAATAACCTGTAAATTAGAAATAAGCATTAACGGCATACAACAATGTATATAAACCATTAAAACGGTTCATATACTAGACCGTTCTAACAAATTAAAAAAATGAAATTAGGATTAAAATTTTTCTGTGTTATAGGATTACTTTTTTTTGTTACTAGCCACATATTATTTTCTATGGCTTCCGATTTTGATTTTTTCTTAAAGCCTATTGATTTTGCACATTGGTTAAATCTCATTGGTGCTTCATTTTTGATTTCATTTTGTTTTGTATTCCCGAAAGGGAAAATTAATTCTATTGCATCCTTTTTAACAATATTAGGTGTTATCGGACATATCGGAATGTGCACTATTGACTTTATATTTTGGAGTTTTGGAGATGATTATGATGGTAGGAGCAACTTATTTCAACATTTAAGCAAAACTCCCGCGATATGGTACCCTTTTATGATTATCGGACCATCTTTATTATTTGCAGGATTAGCAACTCATTCTTGGAGTTTTATAAAAAGTCATCCAATAGGTTCTATTATGACCTTGGCAGGGGCGACTCTTGCAGGAGTTGCTAATTTTATATGGGACGATAGAGTTTATGTAACACTAAGTGTTGTACTCTTTGCAATTGGACTACTGCTTCTTTTGTATAGAAAGGAAATAAAAATAACTAGTTACAACAAAGCCTGAAATTCATTGCTTGCGGATTCCCTAAACGGAAATCACGCGCAAAAAGCTATCTTTAGGTTCGGCTGGATTGTCCTTCGGACGAATCACAGCAACGAACCTTAGCCAAACCGTTGTGAAATATTTAAAAAGAACTATATGAAATATTTAATGTTGAGGATTTGTATAATGACCTCATTATTTTGTTTCTCGCAAACAGAACATAAAAATTTTGATGAAGTTGCCTCCAAGTTCCAGTCGAAATATAATGCATCGAATTATGAGGATGTTCATAATATGCTAGATGAAGTAATGAAGAGTCTCATACCTAAGGAAAAAATGACTGATTTTCTATATACAGTTAGGTCTAATTTTGGCACAATAAAAACAATGGAATTTTATGACGTAAACAATTCGGCTTATGTATACAGAACTTCTTTTGAAAAGGCTATTGTGGATATATCATTTTCATTAAATAAAAAGAACCAAATTATTGCCTTATTTATCCCAAGAAATAGCTTGGAGAATTCCTCAATATTAAAAAGAAATGCTACCAAAATGATTTTCCCATTTAAAGAAGAAGCTTTTGTCTATTGGGGTGGAGAAACTGCGGACTTAAATTATCATATGGAAGATTTGAGCCAGCAGTATGCGTTTGATATATTGATGGTAGCAAATGGAGCTCCATATAAAGGAGATGCAACAAAGAATAAGAGCTATTTTGTTTTTGGCAAAGAAATTATTGCCCCTTGTGACGCAAAGGTTGTAAAAGTAATTGATGGAGTCAAGGATAATGTGCCTGGCACGTTAAATAAGACTGATATCTCTGGCAATACCATAATCTTAGAAACAGCGAGGAAGGAATACTTGCTATTTGCACACATTAAAGAAAACACAATTTTGTTCAAAGAAGGAGATTCGGTAAAAAAAGGTCAGGTAATTGCCCAATGCGGGAATTCTGGAAACACATATGCAGCTCATTTGCATTTGCAACTTCAAAATACAGACGATTTGTTCAATACCATTGGAGCAAAAATTTATTTCGATGAATTGATTGTAAATGGACAAATTGAGAAAGACTACATGCCAAAGAAAGAAGATTTTGTGAAGAACAAAAAAAGATTTCTAGAGTAAAATAACATTTCACAACACAGCCTATAAACAATACGGGCTTCGGGCTAAATCGCAGGGTTTGTGTACATTTATGAAGTCCGCAAAATCTTTGGGATTTTGCTCTGGACAAGAAAAAATAAATCAAAACAAAAAGATTTCGCTATATGTGTGGCGGAAAGCAAACGCTAGTTTGCTCCCGTACTGTTCATAGCTAAACCGTTGTAAAAAATGTTGCACCACTTTGCTTCTATTCGAAATCAGTGATTGCCGATCGTCACAATCACCAACCAAATATATGCTAGTAATTCGCCTTGTTCTTTCTTTAAATATTTATAAGTCGAGCTTCTGTTTTATTCATTAACTTGGTGGCTACTAGCAATACGTTATACATGGCAAATTTCAATATTGATGCAAAAAAGGATATGGTCTATGACGCCATCGTTATCGGCTCCGGTATCAGCGGTGGCTGGGCTGCAAAGGAACTCTGCGAAAAGGGCCTCAAAACCCTAGTTCTCGAGCGGGGCAGAATCGTTGAGCACGTAAAAGATTATCCAACCATGAACTTAGACCCTTGGGATACCGAGCTAAGAGGCGGACTGACTCCTGAACAAAGAAAAAAACACCAAGTTAGTATCCGTTCAAATTGGGTAGGTACTGATACAGCCCATTTCTGGGCAGATGATGAGGCCAATCCTTATACGGAAGTAAAACCTTTTTTATGGCTTCGTGCCCATCAAATGGGTGGAAGGTCTTTGTTATGGGGAAAGCAAACGTATCGCTGGAGCGATCTGGATTTTGAGGCAAATTCCAAAGATGGTCACGGAGTAGATTGGCCAATGAGATACAAGGATATTGAACCATGGTATACCTATGTGGAGAAATTTGCAGGTATTAGCGGAGAACCTTTAGGGCTTCCACAATTACCAGATAGCCATTTTCTACCGCCGATGGAGCTCAATTGTGTAGAAAAACATATAAAAAGTAGAATTGAAAAGGAGTTTGACAGTAGGCATTTAATTATAGGGAGGTGTGCTCATTTAACGGTACCACATAACGGAAGGGGGCAATGTCAAAACAGGAATAGATGTAGCAGAGGTTGCCCGTACGGAGCCTATTTCAGTAGTAACTCAGTTACGCTACCTGCAGCCCATGCAACTGGTAAATTGACAATTCGACCATTTTCGATAGTGCAGTCGATTATTTATGATGACACTAAGGACAAAGCTACTGGCGTTCGTATCATCGACGCAGAGACCAATGAAGACATTGAATATTCGGCCAAAGTGATTTTCTGCAATGCCTCAACTTTGAGTACAACTCAGATTTTGTTGAATTCAAAATCAAACCGCTTTGAAAACGGATTTGGAAACGATAGTGGAGAACTTGGCCACAATCTTATGGATCATACCTATAGAGTTGGAGCCATGGGAAAAGTGGAAGGATTCGATGATAAATATTATAAGGGTAGACGGCCTAACGGAATTTATATTCCCAGATATTGGAATGTAGATGAGAAAACCAAGAACGATAAATTTCTACGTGGCTTTGGCTATCAAGGAGGAGGATATCGCGGTGGAAACGCTGCCAATAACGAAAATTTTGGAGCCGATTTTAAAGAAAGCATCCTAAAACCTGGGTCGTGGGAATTCTTCATTACAGGTTTTGCAGAGTGTTTGCCCTATCATGATAATCAAGTTAGTTTGAATACTGATGTTTTGGATAAATGGGGACAACCTACTTTAGCAATTGACGCAGAATTTAAGGAAAACGAAAGAGCAGCTAATAAGCAAATTCAAGAAGATGCAGTGGAAATGCTCCAAAAGTCGGGATTAAAAGATATTATAGGCTTTGACAATGAACACCCACCCGGTTATGGTGTGCACGAGATGGGCACCGCTAGAATGGGTCTGGACCCAAAAACCTCCGTGCTGAACGGATTTAACCAAGTTCATGCCGCGAACAACGTTTTCGTTACCGATGGTGCTTGTATGACTTCTTCTTCTTGCGTGAATCCGTCATTGACTTATATGGCAATTACCGCGAGAGCTGCGAACCATGCAGTATCTGAATTAAAAAAAATGAACCTTTAGGTTATGGATAGAAGAAGCGCACTTAAAAAAACAGGTTTATTGGCAGGTGCTGCCGTTGCAATGCCCACAATGATTTCATTACTACAATCTTGCGAGAATGAACCAAGATTGACCTGGAAACCTGAATTCTTTACAAAGATAGAAGCCAACACTGTAGGCACGCTGGTCGAAATGATTTTACCACGAACAGATACACCAGGAGCTTTGGATGTAAAAGTAGATGTGTTCATTGACAAAGTAGTTTCTCAAACCTATGACCAAAAAGGACAGCAAAACATGCGGAATGAAATCACCACCTTCAATAATCGTTGTAAGGAGAAATTCGGTACTATCTTTGCTAGCCTTGATGAGTCCAAAAGAGATGAGGTATTAAAAGCCGAAGAAAAGTCATCGGGTAAATTTAATCCAAGAATTTGGGGCACTACCATTGGTAACCAAGAACCCATTGGTTTTTATCGTTCAATGAAATCAATGGCGATATGGGCCTATTTCACTTCTGAAGAAATAGGCGAAAAGGTATTGAGCTACGACCCCATTCCGGGTAACTACGAACCATGCAAACCACTCTCTGAAGTCGGCAATCGTTGGAGTTTATAGTCGCCGCACCTATCTTAGTTCGTGATAATTTGTATTCATAAATGTTTGAACTGTAATAGCTCCCCATTACAGTTAGTGCAATGTTGTAAAAAAGTGCTGGACACATACCTAATAATTCCAATATCAGTAATCGGATTTGTTAACAGTTCGCAGAAGGACTTGGAAAACTTTGCACAGATGGACTTCTTATTCCAGCACTGATCGTTGTGGTTATTTTCCAATGTGAATGGAGTAAAACTTAATTTCATTCGCGAACTTTTTTCCTATCTGAAAGCATACCGTACGAGATTAAATAAACACTTTTTACAACAATACCTATAGTTCATAGCTGCACTCCCTTATCCTGAAAATTCTTACTTTTATGTGGCTGGATTTCTAGAGCGAAAAATCCTAATTAATTTATCGCTACGAAATCATAGCCGAAACGTTGGCAACAATTAAAAACAATGAACTATTTAAAAAGAATAGGAATATTTATAGGAATTTTTTTAATCCTTTTAGTTGGGTTTTATTTTTACTACTTTAAAATCCATGTCGACGATTACTTTAACAAAGATGGAAGTTCCTACTATATGAATGATGAAAATATTGGTGTTGGTGGTTATGATGTAACTGAATATTTCACAAATAATAAAGCCACTAAAGGAGACACTACCTTTTCTTCTAAATATGACGGAGTCAAATATTTGTTTGCGAATGAACAGAATAAATCCCTTTTTTCAGAAAACCCTGAAAATTTTCTACCTCAATATGGAGGTTATTGTGCGTTTGGACTCGGAATGGAAGTTGGCGACGGAATCGGAATCAATAAACCTGGAAAATATCCAAGTACACCTACTTCCTTTAAAGTTGTGGATGAAAAACTCTATCTATTTTTCGATGCACCAATATTTCATGCAAAAGAAAAGTGGAATAAAAATGAACCTAAATTCCTCAACAATGCCAATAAATCTTGGGAAATTATTGAAAAATAAAAAACTGTAGCCAACAACGCGTATAGTTCATTGCTCTGAAATTCCTACTCGGAATTTACAACGCTACTGAACTTGGTTCTCTCCTATTTGCTATCTTAGTGCTGATCGCAACGAAACCATACACGAACACGTTGGCTACAATAGAATACGAGAATAATCCATAGAAATTAAGAAGAGCTTATGTCAACTTATGATAAAAAAAATCTGGATTCTTTCAAAGAATGATAGACATTGGTGCTAATGATAACTCTTCCTTTACTGAAATCAGATATTTGCGCGTAACGAATATCGCTTCGATTTTAGGAGTAATTTATAATGTAATTTGGATGCTAATTGCATTGTCTCTCACAGACTCATTAGCGATTTATGGGAGTAATGCCTTGTTGGGTTTAATGTTTCTTATGGCCTTAATTTTCAACAGGAAAGGGTGGCGGGTCCTAGCTTCTATATGGCTTATTCTGGCATCTTATATGTGTGTTCTCTTGTTTCTTTATTTGTTGGGATATTCCTCAGGCGTTGCAATCGTTTGTTTCCTAATTATCATCCTACCATACATGACTTTCCCCAGAAAGACAAGGGATATAGCCCATATCTTTAGTATTCTAGCTTGCCTGACATTGATTATTACTGTAATATTTCAATCAAATATAACAGCTCATTTTGACGGAATAGATTCTTACATATCGCAAATAGTTAATATCAGCATTACTGGATTCATTTGCCTCATACTCATATCCAGTTTGTCTGTTCTAATTGATAAATCAGAGGAATCTTTAATGGCTGAACAGAAAAAATCAGATGACCTTCTGCATAATATTCTACCAGCAAACATAATCAGGGACTTAAAAGAAAGCGGTAAAACAATTCCTAAAAGACATAAGGATATCACTGTACTATTTACTGATTTTGAAAATTTTACGAAGCTTGTAGCATCCATATCGGCAATCACTTTGGTCAATGAACTCAATGACATTTTTGGTCGATTCGATGAAATAATGGCAGAAACGGAAGTTGAAAAAATTGAAACAATTGGTGATTCATATATGGCAGCATGTGGCCTTGAAAAAGAAATGGCAAATCACGCTGCAAACTGTATTAGAGCAGCACAAATGATGCTATCCTATCTTGAGGAGAGAAATAAAAGCCATGAAATAAAATGGAAAATGAGGGTTGGGATACATTCAGGAACTGTAGTAGCAGGTGTTGTTGGTAAAAAGAAGTTTGCGTACGACCTTTTTGGAGACACAATAAATACTGCCAGCAGAATAGAATTCGCTGGTGAGGTAGGTAAAATCAATATATCTTCATCCACCTATGAACAGATTAAAAACGACTTTAAATGTCTTTCTCGTGGAAAGATCTTTGCAAAGGGAAAAGGGGATTTGGAAATGTATTTTGTAAAATAAACTGTAGCTAACAACGTATAAAATTAATTGCTAGTGCAAGCCTACTTACGAAAATCCTAGCGGATTTTCTATTCGGTTTGTATTTGCTAAATTAGGTGCTTAAACAACGCAACTAATATTATACAAAACCGTTAGCAATAATTACAAAAATGAAATACTTAAAAAGAATAATAAAAATAATTTCAGCTTTATTTTTAACATTAACTATTGTAGTTGTCTTTTTCGTAATAGTGGATGTTTATAATACCGCATATCTCAAAATTAAAAATAACCCTAGTCTACATGAAACTTCCTACTTAATAACCAATATCAATATCGTACCCATGTCAAAAGACACCATTTTGACACATAAAACGATATGGGTGAAAAATGGAATTATTGAAAACATCGCTGATTCAATTCGGATGGAAGGCATTGAAATCATAGATGGGGAAAACAAATTTTTGTCTCCAGGATTAATTGATATGCATACGCACCTATGGGACAAACAAGAGCTTGGACTCTATCTAGCCAATAGTGTGACCACCATTAGAAATTTATGGGGATACCCTATGCATTTAAGAATAAAAAAAGCCTTAAATGACGAGAATATTATTGGCCCGCTATTTTTTACTTCGGGTCCCAAACTAACAGGTGAAAATGACTTTGGAGATGACAAAGTACAGGTCAGCACTCCTGAAGAAGCTAAACAATTGGTTATATCCTATAAAAAACGAGGGTTTGATTTTATTAAAACCTATGCTGGTTTACCAGAAAACATTGAACATGCTGTTTTAGAGCAATCGATCCTTTCTAATATTTCGATTGTATCTCATCCCAGCCGAGAAATACCTTATCTAGACCAATTTCAACCTCAAATATCGAGCATTGAACATGCAGAGGAAATTGTTCAGCAAGCACTCGAGTACAAACTTGACAGTATAAAACTAGACACAATAATTCAAAAATTCGCGCGTACCCAAAAATCATTTTGTCCAACATTGACAGGCTACTACAAGATTTTTGAAATGCTTGAACTAGGTGAAGATGTTTTGACATCAGACCCCGCCTATTATGTAAATCCACTAATGCAAAAGTTCGATAGTAAGGTACAATACGATAGATGGGCAAACGAAAAAGAAAATAATAGCTCCATCAAAACATATATTCATACTCAACATCAATTTCATTTATATATCATAAAAAGGATGAATGAAGTTGGAGTAAATATAATTTGCGGAACAGACGCAGGCATAGGCATTACAGCCCCTGGATACTCTATTCATCAAGAACTCGCATTCTACAAAGAAGCAGGATTAAGCAATTATGACGTATTAAAAACAGCAACAATCAATCCAACCAAAACACATACAGAATTGGAACAAATTGGATCGATTGAGAAAGGCAAATTGGCAAATTTTATATTGACATCTAAAAATCCTCTTGAAGATTTGAGTGTATTGAATAATCCTGAATGGGTTATGATTAAAGGTAGAAAAATAGATAAAAGAATTTTAAATGAATTTACAGAGAATGCTCTAGATCGAAATAATTTAGTTGTAACTGGTTTGAGGTATGCAGAATATTTGTTCACTGAAAAATGAAAACTATTGCTAACACCGTATATAATTTATTACTAGTTCTAGCCTACTTACAAAAATTCTCTCGGATTTTCTATTCAGTTTGTATTTGCTAAATTGGACACTTAAAACACGTAACAAACCATATACAAACACGTTAGCCTTCATTTGATGAAAATATCGAAATATTTAAAGATGAATTTCCTCAAAGTAGCCATCATTGCATTGGGCTACGTTACCATAAACCTATTCATCTTTTTTTTTAATTATGCATTACTTAATTCCGTATATTCTATCGGTCCATCTCTTCATTTTAATGTGAAGTATTATTTACTTACGAACATCTTCGTTGGTGTGATTGCAGGTTTACTTGCGGGAATTGCACTTGTTTCAGTTAATAGTCGACTGTTTCGCAGGCGATCATTCAAATTTGCCATTGGCACTACGCTCATCTCTTATGTGGTGATTTTTATACTGGTTACTTTCGTGGCGACATTCTCAAACTTAGTAAGAGAATACGGACTACAAGGAATAACCTATGACACTGTGAAAATCACACTCGGGCACGTTTTCGATTTAGCATTGTTAACCTATTTTATTTTATGGGGTTTCATCACACTTGCAACGCTTTTTCTATTACAAGTCAATGATAAATTTGGCCCTGGTATGTTGCTAAAATTCCTTGCCGGAAATTACCACCAACCTAAAAAAGAGGAACGAATTTTCATGTTTATGGACATGCGTTCTTCAACAACAATTGCAGAAAAAATTGGCAATGAGAAATACTTTCATTTATTAAATGATCTGTTTTCTGACATTGCAGATACGATATTAAACAATGAGGGCGAAATTTATCAATATGTTGGAGATGAAATTGTAATCTCATGGTCAATTAAGAAGGGGGTTCGAAATGCCAATTGCCTCAGGTGTTTTACTGAAATTCAAGAAAAATTGACTGTTTTACGGCCCATCTACGAACAAAAATATAAGGTTATGCCAGAATTCAAGGCAGGCCTTCATTATGGGCTTGTGATGGCTGGTGAAATTGGTGTCATTAAAAAGGATATAATATATTCGGGAGATGTGTTAAATACAACTGCTCGAATCCAAGAGCAATGCAATCAATACAGCGTAGACATCTTGATTTCTACGGAGACTTTTAATCTTCTTTCTGATACAAACGGTTACGAGCTAATCACTTTGGGAAATATTGAACTGAGAGGAAAGGAAAGGAAAATAGATTTAAACACTGTAAGAACAATCTGATAATACAATTTGTAAACAAAGGCTAACAAAGTGTATATTTCATAGTGCTTAAGGATTGTTTGGGAAATTCTGGCGAATTTCCGCACTCTTGGTCCTTTTTCGCTAACTTAGTTTCTCAACACTACAAACCATACACGAATACGTTGGCAATAATTTAATCCATATGAAATTTAATATTAAATACAGATTAAATAAACTTTATAAAAGTTCTTGGTTTATTACACTTTTCGCAACAACACTTGGTGTTTTATTAGCTTTTTATCTTAATAATTTAAACGATAACTTAAAAATAGAATCTAGTAAACAAGTAGTCATAAAGAATTTAAATAATGAAATAACAAACAACAAATTAACTCTTAATGATCCTAGTGATAATCAAAGATTAATTAATTTTCTCCTAGAAGTGAGAGAAATTGATGAAGAAATTTCAAATGAATTAACAACATCAATTCATAACATCAATGAATTAAAAATCAATTATCCTGATTTTATTGAAATTAAAGATTCAATAGACATAGACGTTAATTTGTTTAAATATAATGTTTCATATAAGCTTGAGCTTAATTTTAATGACCTTCAAAAGATAAGTTGGGAAACCTCAAAAATGAGTGATGTAATTAATGAATTAAACTATGATTGTTTAGAGGCTCTTAATGAAATTTATTATCGTCAAGGAATTTACACCAATCAGCAGCAAAAAACATTAGAATATTTTGTTAGTGCTGAGCATAAAAAATTATTGAAAGCCTTAAACATTATTGAACAGCTTAAATCTCAACTTATAGATCAAATTTCAGAAAGTCAAAATAAAATTAAAAACTGTGACTGATTTTTGTTAAAAATAAATCTATGGGATCACATCCAATCAATCTAATATTTAGATTTATTCTTGAATTATGTGCTTTGACTGCCATAGGAATATGGGGTTGGCACCAAAGTCATGGTTTATTGCGATTTGTTCTAGCTATTAGTATACCAATTATATTTGCTGCCATTTGGGGTGTCTTTGCAGTTCCTGATGACCCAAGTCGTTCTAGAACAGCACCAGTTATTGTTTCTGGAATTGTTCGTCTTACAATTGAATTGGGCATTTTTACAATTGCCATTTGGGCACTTCAAGACGCTTGCTTTATAAAATTAAGTTGGATCTTTGGAATAATAGTCGCTCTTCATTATTTTATTTCTTACGATAGGATTGCATGGCTAATAAAACATTAGAATGAAAACTATAGCCAACAACGTGTATAATTCATAGCTTGATTTTCGCCTACTTACGAAAATCCTCGCGGATTTTCTATTCGGCTTGTATTTACTAAATTAGTTACTGAACCACGCAACGAAACCATACACAAACCGTTGTACAGAATTAAAACCTACCTCTTTAATAATTAATGATGAAGTATTCAAAATTACTTGAGCTAATTAATCAAATTACTATTTTAGAGGCAAGAGAAATTGAACTCATTAAAAGTAGTTTTATACCTATCCAACTCACCAAAGGTGAGTTCTTCCTAGAGGCTGGTAAAATCAATAAACATGTAGGTTTTCTTAATAAAGGTCTAGTTAGGTATTTTGTTTATAAAGATGAAGATGAATCAACATTTGAGTTTACTAAAGAAGGCGAATTTATTGCTGATTATCAGAGTTTTAATAACAAATCTAAATCTGTTCAAAATATACAAACTATAGAAGATTGTGAAATACTTATTATAAATTATGATAATGTTCAGAAAATATTCAATTCTACAAAAAAGGGGAACCTGATTGGTCGTCGAATAATTGAACATCGCTTTGATATTATGGTAAATCAATTACTTGCAATATACATGCAAAACCATGAAGACCGCTATCAAAGTTTTATTAAGCAATATTCCGATTTATCACAAAGAATACCTCAATATCTAATTGCCTCATATGTAGGCGTAAAGCCAGAATCTTTAAGTCGCATAAGGAAAAGGTTTTCGAAAAGAATTTCTTAACTTAAGTTAATCACTATATAGTCTAATTCTGTCTAAATTGTATTTTCAATTCAAACTTCGAATACAATGACAAGTGAAAACAAAAAACTAGGAAAAAAATTCTTGCAAAATTGGATCTTGGCTAACGGAATTGGTTGGCTGGTTGGATTTATCAGCGCATTCATTTTATCATATTTGGTTGTAAATATATTCTATGACAAAGAAACAAATTTAATTGTGGGCATTTGTGTAGGTGCAAGTATTGGTTATGCACAGTGGTTTATTTTGAAAAGAATGTTTAAAATAAGTAGTATGTGGGGTTTAATATGCACTCTTTGTTTAGGTATTCCCGTATTAGTTGGTGTAATAATGAATGAAAACGGACATGCTACCCCTTACTTCCAGGGAGATTACGAGATACTTGGTCGATTTTTGTTCGGATTAATCGTAGGTGCAGTAATTGGATTACTTCAAATGCAATTACTCAAACCCTATTTTAAAAAAGCATCTCGCTGGATACTTATAAATTCTGTTGCTTGGGGTATTTGTGCCCTAGCATTATCAGCTCCGATGCCGCTAGCGACTCTAGTTGTTTTAGCAGGAGGAATCTTACTGGGCGTTTTAACTGGTTATGGTATAACCTGGATGAATAAATATGAAAGTTAAAATGCCAAATTGAACAGATCACTTACAATGAGTAAAACTGCACACAACAACCTGAATAATTCATTGCCAGTACTTACCTACTTACGAAAATCCTTGCCGACTTTCTGTTTGGTTTGTAATTGCTAATTTAGTTTCTGAAACACGCAACGAAACCATACACAAACACGTTGTATGTAATTTGACAAATGACAGATAAAGAGCATAAAATAGAAATTGATTTTTTAGACCACGTAGCAATTCGAGTTGCTGATATAGAAGCTTCTGCATTGTGGTATGAAAAAGTGTTGGGACTGAAACGATATAAATTACCTGAATGGGGAGACTTTCCAATCTTTTTACTTTCTGGAAAATCAGGAATCGCATTGTTTCCGGCGAATACAACTGACACTAAACTTAAACCAACTTCAAAAAATGTAAAAATTGACCATTTTGCATTTAATGTGACAAAAGAAAATTTTGAAAAAGCTATAAAAAGATATATAGAATTGAATATGGAATTTAATATTCAAGACCATCATTACTTTGATTCAATATATACTAAAGACATAGACGGACATACGGTTGAACTAACCACAATTAAAGTGGATGAACGTAAATTTTATAAATAAAAACTACACACAACAATGGCTATAAGTAATTGCTTGTTATCGCTACTTTGGAAATTTCATAGGAATTTCCAACTTGGTTTGTACTTGCATAGTTTAGTGCTAAAACACGCAACTATTCATAGTCGAGACGTAGCACATTTGTAAGAAGAGAGAATTATGATAAACCCAAAAGGAATATTAAAATTTCTTCCCACTATTGGCATATTACTTTTTATAGGTATTTACATTTATGCATCTAAATTATATCCTGGAGGTTCACAGGCAGACCATAACTCGTTAGGATTTGATTGGTCTAACAATTACTGGTGTAACTTAATGCGAGACGATGGTTTGAACGGAATTAAAAATAAAGCACAACCAGTGGCAATTACAGGAATAATCATTCTTTGTAGCAGTATGATTATTTTTTTCTTTCAATTTGCAAACTACTTTGAAAAACATAGAATTTGGAAAATGACGATTAAAATCTCTGGTGCTTTGGCAATTTTATCTGCCCCTTTCATATTTTCTGAATTTCATGATATTATGACCACCGTTTTGAGTGTATCTGGCACAGTGGTAATAATCGGAATGATCCGAGCACTTCACAATAGGCAATTGACTTTCTTGAAGGTAATGGGAATATGTTGTATTCTGGTAATTGCGTTAAATAACTTTTTTTACTACAATGAAGATCTAATTAAATACGGTCCTTTGATTCAAAAAAGTGCTTTCATTCTGATACTTTCTTGGACAATGGGTCTTAATTTTATAATGAATAGAAATAACGTGCCACAACAACGTTATTAATTAATTGCTTGGGCATGTTTAATGATTACTCACAGATTTCTGTCGAAATCTTAAAACCTCAATCCCTTTTGCTATCTTAGTCCTAATCGCAACTAATCATACACGAACACGTTAGAGTTTATTAAAATAATGCAAAATAAAATTAGCCCAATCATTAGTTCTGTATGTAACATCTCTAATAAGTCTTCAGAGAAGATTGTTAACATAGCCAAATACGAGAATTACAAAAAAGGAGAATTAATCACTTCAGTTGGACAAAAGAACAACCTGGAGTATTTCATAACTGATGGAATCTGCAAAAGTTTCCTAACAACTCCTGAAGGTGAAGATGTAACTATTTCTTTATTCAGGTCAGATTCAATAATATCACCTAGTACAATTAGAAATAAAGGGGGTGAGTCAATAATTAATATTCAAGCATTAACAGATGTTGAAATTGCAACGATAGATGCTACTGAATTTGAAAAATTAATGATAGAGGATCTAGAAATTCGAGATTTTGGTAATTCAGTATTAAGAAATGAGCTAATGGCTAAGGTCCAAAAAGAAATAGCGTTAGCATCACTCAAAGGTATGGATCGATTACTCCTTTTAAGAAAAAATTTCCCTAATATAGAAAACCAAATACCCCATGCTGACATAGCATCATACATAGGCATAACAACAATTTCTTTGAGCAGATTGAGAACACAATCTTAATCATTATCATTTGTTAATGGAATCAGATTTTAAATTAACAACCTTTGACCTCTAATCAAAACACCAATTATGTCAATTTTCACATCACTGCTTCATAAGACTTCTTCGTTAAAAAGTATTTGTATCCTTTTCATCTTCAGCCATCTTGTTTTAGTATCAATGATGCTATTTACTTTTCCTGTTATTAACCATCAAATAGGAACGAAAGCTTTTGATTTACAGACTTTTGGATATTCAGTAACTGTAGCAGAATCGATTGTAAATAATTTGAATGAACAAACTACTCAATTTTACTTATTTCCTCAATTGACATTTTTAGATTTATTGTATCCATTTCTATTGGCTCTATTTCTTAGCAGCCTTTTATCTCGCATTGTTAATAGGAACACCCCATTAGGTATGGTATTGCTAATTATTCCATTTTTAGCGATGACTTTTGATTACCTAGAAAACATATGCGTGATTTTAATGATATCAAAATCAATAGACATATCCGAATCGATTGTACTAATATCAAGTTCATTCACCATATTAAAGAGTATTTTAACTTCAATAGCATGGCTAGCCATATTGATATACTCTATAAAATGGTTAATATTGAGAATTAAAGAAAAGAATAAAAAACAAGCTCCTACAAAACCTAAACTGCATTGAAACACAGTTTAGCCAAACCGTTGGCAATGATTTGTAACAATGTATAATTCCAAACGACTAAGAAGTCATTATCATTAAATCAAATAAATGAAAACAAAAATATTAATGACTTCAAGCGCCATATTCTTGGCAATTATTGGATTACTTCTTTCTTTTTTACCAAATGAAATAGCGGACTATCTAAATGTTGAGCCCAATATTATTACAACGCTCTTTTTGAAAATATTGAGTGCATTTTACTTGGGTTTTGGAATATTAAATTGGATGGCAAAAGGAACCCTAATTGGAGGTATTTATAATAGACCTGTTGCCATTGGAAATCTAATGCATTTTGGAGTTGGGGCAATTGCATTAATTAAAGTTGTTTCTCATATCAAGGCTCACTCGGAAATTATTATTTCACTCACAGTGGTTTATGTGATTTATGCAATGCTTTTTGCCTATGTTTTTAAAACTACCCCAAATAGTGCGAAAAAATAAAAAACAAGCTCTAATAAAACCTAAACTGCATTGAAACGCGGTATAGCCAAACCGTCGTCATGTGTGATATATGTCAAGAATCACTTTCCTATATCACCAAAATCAATATAATGTTCCTGTATTTCTAACCTTGTCAGGGCATCAGTGTGTACCAACACCCTATACCTTAACTTCAGTGTTTCATCCTTATAGAACATTATTGGATTGTTGAACAAGAGGGCCGCATTGAAAAAGGCAAAATCGCCATCCTTATAAATATACCATGGTACCTTGCCATCTCCGTTTGATGGGTGATTCAATATCGTTAATCCAGATTCTTTCTTAGAATCGAAAAGAAATCCCGATAAATCCATCCATTCCCCCTTTTCACCGTAGCCTACAAGATCTTCTTCACCAGTCCAACCTGAAGAATGCCTATAAGTGTGTTGGGTCATGTTCGCCGAAGCCCTATAGGACAGTCCAGCATATCCCCCATAGAAAGGGCCTCCATGCTTTCCTGGAGGAGTTCTGTTCAAAACAACACTGTCCTTTTGGGGAGTTAGATGTAGTGTCCAATCAATAAAATAATTGCCTCTTTTGTCCGGGGGTGATACGCTAATAGCCCTTTTTTCAATCAGAACAAGTGTACTATCCTCCAAAGCATAATTGATCTGCATTTCCATATTGGCATAAAAATCATCGGTAAGAGTTCTTGAATATTGGTGCATTGTAGCTATTCCTTCTGCCTTTCCAGTATATTCATCCTCTTCCCAAAAATTCTTTTCATTAATGAACTTCCAAGAAAACCACAAACCATAGTGCCAAGGGTGATCAACAGGCCTCAACCATATCAAATCACGGCCTTCGGCCGTGTTCAAGGGAGAAAAATATGGCTTTCCATTAGCATAATTGAATTTCCAGACGACTTGGGAGTCGTGTAACAATTTAAGGGTGGTATCAGATTCTTGCCAAGAATATACAGGTACATCGTTTGTGATCTTGCGTTTTTCGAAACTGTCCTTACAGCCATTTAAAAGGGCAATAAATCCATTCAAAACCATAAAAAAGATGAGATGTTTCCTCATATCAATTTTCAATTTTCAATGATTGTAAATACCCTAAAAGATCTCTAATTTCCATTTCGGTCATTCCTGAAAGCAAATCAGCTGGCATCAAAGATCCCGTAACCAACTTATTTGATTCTATTTCACTCCTTTTCAAGTCAATGACCTTATTCCCAGCAATCATTACTGATATGCCTTTATCACTTGCCGTAATCATTCTACCACTTAGAATGCTTCCATCTTTTTTAGTGATAATATATTGATCAAATCCCGTTTTTATATTCTTGTTTGGATTAACAATCGATTCCAATAATTGATCTCTTGGCAAAAGATTACCAATATCAGATAAATCCGGCCCTAAAAGTGCTTCATTACCATCTACTGAATGACAGGTAGCACAAGCCCTGTCCTCAAATATGTCCTCGCCCTCATGTATGTTCCCATAAACAACCGACGTATTCTTACTCTGATCATCCGGTTTCACCCAAGGCGCAACGATCATCCTGTAGATAGCACCCATTGGTTCCTCGTAAGGCTTATGCCAAGGGGCTTCGGTCCCGAATTGCGAAACATATAGGTCTCCATGATCTCCAAACTCAACATCAGAAAGTTTTGCCATCTTATCAGCTACCGGATATTCTTTTGCCTCATAATCACCATTCTCGCCTTTGTTCAGCCTTACTCTTGAAATTGACCCATCTTCCCACTGTCCGTCAGGGCCAAAAAAAGCAATGAACAAATCTCCCGCAGTGCCACCAAAGTCATTACTCTTTTTGTTGAAGGTTATTCCAGAAGGCGCAAATCCATACTTTAAGTTCAATAGAGCATCAGTAATGGGGGCATGATTCGGGTATTTCGGCAAGTTGTTACCGTAGAATCTATCCTTTATGGCCAGATTCAATTCTTCATATTTATTCTCATTCCCCCTATTGTCGGAAAAAAACAAATCCCCCTCTTCATTGAATCTCATTCCGTAGGCAAATCGTAAGCCAGTCGCATACCTTTCGTAAGATTGTCCATCAGGGGCAATCTTTAAAATAGCCCCCCTGAGCCCTTCCGAGTCCCGTGCAGGATTATCATTCCATGAATCGGTGCAGAGAATCGCATAAACATATCCTTCTGGACCAATCTCAAGGCCGAAAGTCCAATCGAAAGGATGCAAAGTATATGGAAAGTCGTTGAAAAATGTATGGCTCAGATCAGCAACCTCATCATCATCAGTATCTTCATAAACCCGAATTTCTTGAGTTGTCCCAACGAAGAGCTTCTTACCCTTGAATATCATACTTGTGGGATATCTTATACTGTCATTTTTTACATCGCAATAAAGTTTGGCGTAATCCTCGAGACCGTCACCATCGGTATCATGCAATGAAAAAATCTCACCAGTGTAATTCGCTGCATAGATTATTCCATTTGGCCCTAAAGTAACTTGTGTTGGATTCCACAATTCCACTCCTTTAGTAATGGGTAATTTAACCGCTGCATAGTGTCCATAAACACGGACACTGGTATCAATATGCCTTGTTATTGTTTCTTCCCAAACCGATTTCTTTGTTTGAAAAGTTTTTTCTTTCCTGCCACAGGAAAGCAATAAAACAGTGAACAACATTGTAATTACCAAAGGGATTTCCGCTTTAAAAGAATATGTCATTTTTATAATTATTGAATTCGATACAAACCATTTTCAATTTAACATAAAAATATGATGCGACAATTAATTTTTTTTTAAACGAAGAGTCTCAAGAAGATTCAAGAACCCTTCATTACTTTGGGCTAGCCAATTACAGACATCAAAATTGGCTGGAAAACCTGATATAGAGTATCGAGAATCTTTAAAATGAAAATGCGGACATCTATCGTAAAGTTCATTATATTAGACCAATCCTAATCCACAACCATTTAAACGAATGTATATGAGAAATGGCATTACTTCTATTGTTCTTATAGTCATTGTATTCACAGGTTTCAATTTTATTCAGGCCCAATCCCAAGAAAACGTCGCTCCGTTTTTTAAAGATGGAGAGGCCCAAATAGTGCCTGCATTTGAGGACGCATCATCATGGATCAGACATGACCTTTGGGTGGAAACCGAATTTGATTCAGACGTAGATGGGTCGTTAGACCGCATGCACGTGGCTGTTACAAGACCTCTGCAAACAGAATCTGAGGGACTCCAACTTCCTGTGATTTATGTATCAAGCCCTTATTTTGCTGGCGTTGCCCCTGATGTCGATGGTGTTTTCTGGGATGTAAAACATGAACTTGGTGAAATGGGTCCAGAACGTGTTCATCCCGAAGTTACAAGACTTGGGGAGAGACCTATTATTTCAAATTCACATATAAATAAATGGGTTCCAAGAGGGTACATTGTTGTGCATTCATCATCTCCCGGGACTGGACTTTCACAAGGTTCTCCTACTGTAGGCGGTGATAACGAGTCATTGGCACCAAAGGCTGTTGTGGATTGGCTTTGCGGGCGGGCAAAAGGTTTTACAACCCCAGATGGCAATGAAGAGGTAGAAGCTTTTTGGTCCACCGGGAAAGTCGGAATGACTGGGACATCCTATAATGGAACAATTCCTTTAGCGGCGGCGACGACTGGAGTTGAAGGACTTGAAGCTATTATTCCAATCGCTCCAAATACTTCGTACTACCATTACTACCGATCAAACGGATTGGTACGGTCCCCAGGAGGTTATTTAGGTGAGGATATTGATGTGCTTTATGATTACATACACAGTGGTGATGAATCAAAACGTGCTGGTAACAATGCCCGTGTAAGAGATATAGAAATGAAAAACGGTATGGACAGAATCACCGGAGATTATAATGATTTCTGGGCTGGTCGTGATTATCTAAATGATATGAAACCTATGAAGGCAGCTCTATTAATGTCACATGGCTTTAATGACTGGAATGTAATGCCCGAACATAGTTATAGAATTTATAAAAAAGCAAAGGAAATGGGATTGTCTACCCAAACTTTTTATCATCAAAACGGGCACGGCGGACCACCACCAATGAAAATGATGAATCGTTGGTTTACTCGCTATTTACATGGTATTGAGAATAATGTTGAAAATGATGCACGTTCTTGGATTGTTCGTGAACATGATGACCGTGACAAACCAACGGCTTACAAGGATTATCCAAATCCCGATGCTTCGGATGTTACCTTGTACTTATCGCCAGGTGCTCCTGAAAAAGGTGGATTAGGTTTAAGCAAGAAAGATATGCCAGGAACAGAAACATTAGTTGACAATTACTCTTTTGATGGCTCAACTTTGGCGAAAGCCGAAAACACAAATCATCGTTTACTCTATGTAACACCTAAGTTGAAAAATGACATTCATATCTCAGGAATACCAAGAATCACCGTTAAACTCGCTAGTAATAAACCTGCAGTCAATCTTTCGGTTTGGTTAGTTTCATTGCCTTGGAACGAAGGAAGAAACAGTAAAATAACGGATAATATCATTACAAGGGGTTGGGCTGATCCACAAAATCGTAAATCTATCAGTAAGAGTTTACCTTTAAAACCAGGTAAGTTTTACGAGGTATCTTTTGATTTAATGCCCGATGACCAAATTATCCCGGCAGGACAACAAATTGGATTAATGGTTTTTTCGAGTGATAAAGAATTTACACTTTGGCCAGAACCCGGCACTGAATTAACTGTTGACTTAAATGGAACAACATTGACACTTCCTGTGGTAGGCGGGTCAAATGCTTTTACCAAAACGTTCTAAAGTTCAATGAGGGACCGATGTAAGAAATAAGAAGCGGCTGGTCTTTAATCCTTTTTCAAATAATCAAGTACATTCTGCTCTATACGCTCTTGAATATTTGAAATGTCGGCTTTTATGAATGTTTCTCCAGTAATATTTTCATAAAGTTCAATATACCTATCCGAAACAGTTTCAATGTACTCGTCGGTCATTTCTGGTAGGGTTTGTCCTTCCAATCCTTGAAAACCATTACTGATCAGCCATTGACGAACAAACTCTTTTGAAAGTTGCTTTTGTGCTTCTCCCCTATCTTGCCGTTCTTGATATCCATCAGCATAAAAATAACGTGAGGAATCTGGAGTATGAATCTCATCAATCAATACAATTTTTCCATCCATGGTTTTTCCAAATTCATATTTAGTATCAACCAAAATCAGGCCACGTGAAGCAGCAATTTCACTACCTCTGGCAAACAATGCTCTGGTGTACTTTTCCAAAACCACGTAATCAGCTTCAGAAACGATTCCCCTCTTCAAAATATCCTCTCTTGAAATATCCTCATCATGATCTCCCATTTCTGCCTTGGTGGCAGGAGTAATAATGGGTTCAGGGAATTTATCATTTTCTTTCATTCCTTCTGGCATTGGCACACCGCATAATAATCTTCTACCTGCTTTATACTCACGGGCGGCATGACCAGACATATAACCGCGAATAACCATTTCTACTTTAAACGGATTGCAAGCATGGCCCACGGCTACATTTGGATCTGGAGTGGCCATTAACCAGTTTGGAACAATATCTTTTGTATCGTCCATCATTTTTGTGGCAATCTGATTCAGTATCTGACCTTTGTACGGAATACCTTTTGGCATAACTACATCAAAGGCCGAAAGCCTATCAGTCGCAATCATTGCTAAAACATTGTTCTCAAGGCTGTAGACCTCTCTTACTTTACCTTTATATACACTTTTCTGTCCTGGAAAATTGAAGTTGGTATCTGTAATCGTATGGCTCATTTTATTTTTAATTCTGATGTTCTATATTCTTATAGGCGTCAATGACCTTCTTAACCAATTTATGACGGATAACATCCTTATCATCCAAATAAATTATTTTAATACCCTCAACATTGCCCAATATCAGTAACGCTTCTTTTAGACCAGATATAACTCTTCTAGGCAAATCTATTTGACCAGGATCTCCAGTGACCAAAAACTTTGCATTTTTTCCCATGCGTGTTAAGAACATCTTCATTTGTGCATGAGTGGTATTCTGTGCTTCATCCAAAATAACAAAGGCATTGTCTAATGTACGCCCTCTCATGAACGCCATTGGTGCTATCTGAATAGTTCCATTTTCAATA
The DNA here is from genome assembly GCF_000153165.2 of Maribacter sp. HTCC2170. NCBI lineage: Bacteria > Pseudomonadati > Bacteroidota > Flavobacteriia > Flavobacteriales > Flavobacteriaceae > Maribacter > Maribacter sp. HTCC2170. Next base: position 2,587,188 of record NC_014472.1, on the reverse strand, counting down.
TAATGTGCCAATTTCTCGGTAGGAATCATATCACGCAATGCATCATATAATGGTTGCATGTAGGGATCTAATTTCTCTTGAAGGTCCCCGGGTAAAAAACCTAGATTCTCACCAGCCTCCACGGCAGGTCTTGTAAGTATTATTCTTTTTACCTGCCTGTCTTTCAACGCCTTAACAGCCAAAGCAACACCTGTATATGTTTTACCCGTTCCTGCCGGGCCAATGGCGAAAACCATATCGTTTTTAAGAGAAGCGTCTACTAATCTTCGTTGGTTGACCGTCTGGGCTTTAATGAGTCTTCCGCTTACACCATGTACTAACACCTCACCGCTGTTTTCGGGTGAAGCATAGTCCTCTTTTCCATTACTGGTCAATACCCTTTCAATACTGTTTTCGTCAAGTTTATTGTACTTGATAAAGTGCTGGGCAAGCATATCAAAACGTTTGTCAAACTCTTCCAACAGTTCTTCATCTCCGTATACTTTAATTTTGTTGCCGCGAGCAACTATCTTTAACTTCGGGAAGTATTTTTTGATGATATCAATGTGTTGGTTCCCTTGTCCAAAAAACTCCCTAGGATTTATTTCGGTCAGCTCTAAAATAAGTTCGTTCAAAGAATATATGTGTTAAGATTAAGGCCGGAAAATAATAATTTCACGTGGCTTTTTTTTGTTGTAATTTTGTCATACAAACTTAAGTAAAATTCAGTTTGCCCAATCAAAAACATATCAACATTGCTGCATGGCAATTATTACACTAACTACAGATTTTGGGCTTAAAGATCATTTTGTAGGCACTTTAAAAGGTGCTATATACAAAGAGCTCAGCGACGCCAGAATTGTTGATATTTCGCATAACATAAGTCCCTTCAATATTCAGGAATGTGCCTATGTTTTAAAAAATTCGTACAAAAGCTTTCCCCAAGGTACAATACACATCGTTGGGGTAGATTCTGAAGCTACTCCTGAAAATGAACACATTGTTGTTTTAGTTGATGGCCATTATTTTATTACCGCGAACAATGGAGTCATAGGACTTATCATATCCGAAATAAAACCCGAAAAAGTTTTTGAAATAAACCTACCCAATTCTATTGATGGCTCTTTTCCAGTAATGGATGTTTTTGTCAAAGTCGCTTGCCATATTGTTAGAGGAGGTACCCTAGAGGTTGTGGGTAAAGCTTTTGACGGCCTAAAAGACCTAAGGGAATTCTCTCCAAGAATCACAGATGACGGCAAGAAAATAATTGGCAGCGTAATATACATAGATAACTATGGAAATGTGGTGACCAATATTCAAAGAAGCCTTTTTGATGCTTATAGAAAGGGGCGTTCATTTGAACTACATGCAAGAACAAGTTTGATTACGACGGTTCAAGACAATTACCACGAAATAGTTAATTATAACTTGGACAGAAGTAAAAGAAAAGGTGCTGGCGATTTGTTGGCATTGTTCAATTCTTCGGATTATATAGAACTTGCCATTTATAAAAGTAATTTAAAAACTGTAGGAGGAGCCTCTACATTATTAGGACTCGACTATCGAGATACGGTAACCATTAACTTTATTTAAATGCTGACACGAATAGTAAAATTGACTTTCAACGTAGAAGACATTTCAAAATTTGAAAAAATTTTTAGTCAAACCAGTAGTTTTATACAAGATTTTAAAGGATGTAATTCGCTAGAATTGTTACAAGACACAACAAACCCTAACATCTTTTTCACTTATAGTCAATGGGCCTCTGAGGAAGATTTAGCTAGGTATCGAAACTCTGATTTTTTCAAGAAAGTATGGAGCCAAACCAAAACTATGTTCAGTGCCAAGCCTGAGGCTTGGAGCGTCAACAAGAAAACCCCACTCCCTAAAGACGCGATTAGCAACGCTTAGAAATGTCTTGTTTATAGAAGATTCAGGGCTTTCACTTATAAACATTTGATTGTCCCAAGAAGTTTACTCTTGTGGTGGACATAGCCAGTCGATAATTTATTATTTTAGATTATTGTAGTCTTTATAGCTGATTTAAAGGTTTATCCACAGTTGAATTTTGAGTTATGCCCATCAATTTTAAAGTCCAATTCGCGATTAAAAATGTTGATAAGTTTGTTTCCTTAAAAAGGACAATTAAAATATCTTTGTTTGACTGCCAAATGAAGGTTTGTAGCCATTTAAGGTTGTAATATCTTCAACGTAGAAAGGGCATTAACTAATTCAGTAAAAAGCAAATCGAATGAAATTTATAGTATCTAGCACTTATTTACTTAAACAATTACAGGTCCTAGGAGGGGTGATAAACAACAGTAACACACTTCCTATCCTAGACAACTTTCTTTTTGACTTAAAGCAGAATAAATTAACGGTTTCTGCTTCTGATTTGGAAACCACAATGAGTTCCGTGCTCGATGTAGATTCAGATAATGAAGGTACAATTGCTGTACCTGCTAAATTGTTACTAGAAACACTAAAAACGTTCCCGGAACAACCTTTGACTTTTGTTGTTGAAGACAATAATACAGTTGAAATAAGTTCTAACCACGGTAAATATGCCTTGGCTTATGCAGATGGTGCTGAATTCCCAAAGGCTGTTGAATTGGCCAATCCAAGTTCAACAAATATTATGGGTGATATTCTTGCAACCGCCATTAATAAAACCATTTTTGCTGCAGGCAATGACGATTTAAGGCCAGTAATGAGTGGGGTGTTCTTTCAATTTTCACCAGAAAATTTGACGTTTGTAGCAACTGACGCCCATAAACTAGTAAAGTACCAACGTTCAGATGTAACGGCTTCCCAAGTTGCAGAATTCATAATGCCGAAAAAACCTTTGAATTTGTTGAAGGGAATTTTGGCAGGTAGTGAGTCTGAAGTGGCCATAGAATATAATGATAGCAATGCCAAATTCACCTTCGATAATGCGGAATTGATCTGTAGATTGATTGATGGAAAGTATCCTAACTATGAAGCCGTAATCCCTAAAGAAAACCCTAATAAGCTTTCGATAGCCAGAAATCAATTTTTAAGCTCAGTTCGTCGTGTCTCTATATTTTCAAATAAGACCACACACCAGATTCGTTTAAAAATCGCAGGAGCTGAGTTGAATATTTCTGCAGAAGATATAGATTACAGTAATAAGGCGGAAGAACGATTAACTTGTTCATACCAAGGTGATGACATGCAGATTGGGTTCAATTCGAGGTTCTTGACCGAGATGTTGAACAATCTTAATTCTGATGAAGTAGCCTTAGAAATGAGCTTACCGAATAGAGCCGGAATTCTTACTCCTATTGACGGATTGGATGAAGGTGAGAATGTAACAATGCTCGTAATGCCGGTAATGCTGAACAACTAATTCGAAAAGATCATAAACAAAAAAGACCACCAAAAGGTGGTCTTTTTTTATATATGTTTTTGTGATTAGGATATGAATCTAATCGTACCAAAATAACTAGGTTCTTCTCCATTACTAGCTTTTACAGCATTGACAATAGGCATAATTAATGATAATACTCCAGCAAAAATGAGTAATAATATTCCGGCGCCTAAAAGCAAAATACTAGGAATCCCAATAATTAAATAAAGTACCAAACTTAATTGCAAGTTAATTACAGATTTACCATGCTCATTCATTCCAATTACCGACTCCTTTGATGTGAGCCAAAGAATTAGAGGAACTATAAGCCCTCCAAAACCTGTTACATAATCTAAATATTGTGATAAATGCGTTATGACAAGAAGTTGCCTATCCTCCCGCATTGCTATTTGTTGATTTACTATTTCCATGTTTTTGATTGATTTTAAGATGAATAACTATTGATATGACGCAAAAACATTTTTTTTGTTACAAACCAACCCAATTATCCCCTCTTCCTCAGTTTCATTAATTTTTCTTTGTCTGTGGTAATTGACATTTTTAATTTGGAGATTTTTGAATTCATCTTTTTAATATCCATAGGAGAGAGTTTGCCTTTTTCTGAACCTCTGGCCAGTTTCTCCGTTAGACTAACAATCTTCTTCTCATTTTTAGCAATTCCCTTTTTAAGTGAATTAACCCTTTTTACTCGTTTTTCCTCCTTTTTACGCTCTTTTTCCTCCTTTTGAACTTTTTTCTCTTGTTTTTTAGCCTTTTTCTCTTGTTTTCTTACTTTCTTAATTACTCCTTTCTGCTCTTTTAGCTCCTGTTCTTTAACAACTGGAGCATCATTTTCAGTGGCTTGACCAATCGCCAAATTCATCGAAAAGATTGAAATAAAAATTACCAAAATAGATGTTCTCATAATTATTTAAAAATTAGTTAATGGGTAATATGAAGATATGTGTTTTTTACTTTTTTACATAGCGAAAAGCGTTTGAATTACGCTCTTTATTTTCGGTCTATACTTTTGATTTGTCTATTTTTGCGAAGAAATTGGTAAGATGAATACAGTAGATACCATAGTCGCTTTAGCAACTCCCGCAGGTTCGGGAGCAATTGCTGTTATTCGCTTGTCAGGTAAGGACGCTAAATCTATTGCAGGTTCTTATTTTAGGTCAATTCATGGGAAAGACTTAAGTAAACAAAAAAGTCACACAATTCATTTGGGCCATATAATAGATGGCGATGTACTTATGGATGAAGTCTTACTCTCAATCTTCAATGGTCCCAATTCATACACTGGTGAAGATGTTATAGAAATCTCCTGTCATGGTTCTCCCTATATACAACAGCAGATTATTCAGTTGTTCTTACGTAATGGTTGTAGAATGGCCGAAGCAGGTGAGTTCACATTACGGGCATTCTTGAACGGGAAGTTGGATTTGAGTCAGGCCGAAGCTGTTGCAGACCTAATTGCCAGTGAGAATGAGACAACCCATCAAATTGCCATACAGCAAATGCGAGGAGGTTTTAGCAATGAAATTAAGCTCTTGCGTGATGAGTTAATGAACTTTGCCTCACTGATAGAATTAGAACTTGATTTTGCCGAAGAAGATGTTGAATTTGCCGATAGATTAAAATTTCAGGACTTGATTCTGCGCATTCAAAATGTCCTGAAAAAGCTTATTGATTCCTTTGCAGTTGGAAACGTTATTAAAAAAGGGATTCCAGTGGCCATCGTAGGCGAACCCAATGTAGGTAAATCTACCTTATTGAATGCTTTATTAAATGAAGAAAAAGCTATTGTTTCTGACATTGCGGGAACCACCCGAGATGCCATAGAAGACGAAATAGCAATTGGCGGAATCGGTTTTAGATTCATTGATACTGCAGGGATTAGAGACACTAAGGACATTGTCGAAAATATAGGCATTAAAAAGACTTTTGAGAAAATAGAGCAATCACAAGTAGTGTTATTTCTACATAGTGCTGAGGAATTTCAAAATGCCGAAATTAGTTTAACTAGTTTACAAAATGAAGTTGGTAAAATCTCAACTAAGCATCCGAACAAACCATTGGTAATAATTGTCAATAAAATTGATATTCTTAATAACAAGGAAAGACAACAACTCGAAACATTATTATCGAATATTGAAGGGACCACTTACAAGTTGATTTCCGCCAAAACAGGTGAATCGGTCGAAGATGTGAAAAATATGCTTTTAAACTTTGTTAATACAGGGGCATTGCGAAACAATGAAACCATTGTGACCAATACCCGTCACTATGATGCGCTTTTGAAGGCCCTTGAAGAAATACAAAAAGTGCAACATGGGATGGACAATCACCTTTCTGGGGATTTACTTGCAATAGACATTAGGCAAGCACTTCATCACTTTGGGGAAATAACCGGGGAGATTACTTCAGACGACCTTCTGGGTAATATTTTTGCGAATTTCTGTATCGGAAAATAATCTCAGTAAAATAAAGAAACTGAAAATAGGTTAAAAACAACTATTAGTTCTAAACAAAAAGGCTTACCGACGGAACAACTACAACTAAATACTACTCCTGTAAATGCAATAGCAAGCATTATATGTCTCAACCAAATAATACAAGATTGAAAAAACATTCATTGGGATATTCTATGCTTTCATCAGGCCTTACAATATGTACTAATCTCATCTTTAGCACTTTTTGTATTGTTTCTATTTTAAGACTTAGCCCAATATCTTCTTTATAAATAAAAGCAATATTTTTCTATAGAAATGAGTTATACCCTGTATAAACCTAACCACCATATTTTAACCCAAACATGAAAAAATCCTTGCTTCTATTCTTGTTGACAGTTATAAGTTTTACCGTCAATTCCCAAAATTCTTATGAAAGCGGATATTTTATGGACAGTTCTGGTCAAAGAATAAACTGCCTCATCAAAAATATAGATTGGAAAAACAATCCCACAGAATTTGAATATAAGGTTCAAATGGATTCCGAGGTAAAGAAGGCTACCATCAGTACGGTTAAGGAATTCGGTATTCATAATAGTTCAAAGTATATAAGACACACAGTCGATATTGATCGTTCTCTCGGAACTCTAGGTGACTTGAATAATTCGCGAAACCCTATATTTAAAAAGGAGCTACTTTTTTTACAGGTACTGATTGAAAGTAAGGCCACTTTATATCTTTATGAAGAGGGAAGTCTTCAGCGTTTTTTTTATGAAGATGCGAATGGATCGATAAAACAACTTATACATAAAAAGTATAAGACAGATAACAATTTTGTTGGTGAAAATAATTTATTTAGACAACAGATCTTGAATGAACTCAACTGTCAAGGGTTGTCAGAAAGGCAAATTGACAATCTAAAATACAGTAAAGGACAATTGGTCAATTATTTCATAAAATATAATGAATGTGAGGATTCCAAAGTGATTAATTATGAAACAAAGCATAAAAAAAAGTTATTCAATTTAAATTTTAGGGTTGGGTTGAATAGTACTTCTTTGGCTATTGACAATCTCGCTTCTGGCCCCTCTGGCATTGACCGGAGAATTACCGCTTTTGGAAATGAAACTGGACTTCGTATTGGTTTTGAGGCTGAGTTCATAATGGGATTTAACAACAGCAAATGGTCACTGATTGTTGAGCCGACATACCAATACTACAAAACTGAAAAGCAATTACCCGAGTTATCTGCTGACCTTGATTATACCACTATTGAAATGCCTGTTGGGCTAAGGCATTATATTTTTTTAACTGAAAAGTCTAAGTTGTTTGTAAACGCCTCTGTCGTTTTAATCTTAAACTCTGATTTATCTATTATCTATGAGCCTAATTCAAAGGATTTGGTGAATGGGGCATCAAATCCCAACTTGGCATTTGGCATGGGGTATAATTACAACAACAAGTACAGTATGGAGTTTAGAATTAACACCAATCGACAGGTCCTATCCAAATCGCAAAACTGGACAACTGACTACAATGTCATGTCTGTCATATTTGGGTATACTCTCTTTTAGGCCATTAGCTCAACGACTCATAAAAATCAATTACTGCGCTAGCGCAGTAATTTTTACTCTTTCATTCTTTAAAGTTTCTATAGGAGTTTGTCAATAATAGTTTTCTGTTTTTAATCTATTGTGTTAATTAGTTAATGAAGTTTTGTCACCTATGTTACATTGGAAAAGAATCATGACAATTGCCATTAAATAAGACCTATTAGGAGGTAAAGGAGCAAATTTAGCAGAGATGAGTGCCATTGGTATTTCTGTATCTCTAGGATTCACAATTACCTTTCTAGGAATCTACTTGCAATAGACATTAGGCAATCGCTTCATCACTTCGGGGAAATAACTTCAGACTGCCTTCTGGGCAACATTCTTGCGAATTTCCATAACGGGAAGTGACAACATCAAACCAAGCCTGTAAATCCTAAAAAGGCTAAGGAAAGCAAGCCTGCTACCAAAAGATTGATGGGTACACCCTTCATTCCTTTTGGGATATTGGCAAGTTCTAAATGCTCGCGAATACTGGCAAAAACGATAAGTGCAAGTGCAAACCCAATTGAATTGGCTATAGCAAAGAAAACCGCTTTAAGTAAACTCCCATTTTCAAGTCCCAAAGCCAAAATGGCAACACCCAAAACAGCACAATTAGTGGTTATCAAAGGTAAAAAGACACCCAATGCTTGATATAAAGCTGGGCTCACCTTTTTCAGAATAATCTCAACCATTTGTACCAATGATGCAATAACCAAAATAAAAGTTATCGTTCTTAAATAATCCATTCCGGACGGCACCAGCACGAACTCATGTAATAAGTAAGTAGCAAGCGTAGCAATAGTCATAACAAACAATACAGCCCCGGACATACCCACGGAAGTGGAGACCTTATTTGAAACCCCTAAGAATGGACAAATACCCAGAAATTGGGAGAGAACTATATTATTTACAAAAACGGCAGCGATAAGAATTAAGATATACTCCATTTTTATGTGTTTTTGGTTGAAATTCTATTGAATAAAAGAGTGAGATACGCCAATGCGATAAAAGCTCCTGGAGGCAGGATAAATAAAATCAAAGTATTTGCGTCTTCCGGAACAAATCGAATATCAAATAAACTTCCGCTTCCAAAAATCTCCCTAACTGCGCCAAGTAAAGTGAGTGCAATAGTAAAACCTATTCCCATACCTAATGCATCAACAATGGAAGATGCTAGATTGTTTTTTGAGGCAAAGGCCTCTGCCCTACCCAGAATCAAACAATTAACTACAATAAGCGGAATAAAGATTCCCAATTGTTCAAATAGAAATGGTATGAATGCTTCTAAAACCATTTCAACAATGGTCACAAAAGAAGCGATTACTATAATAAAGGCAGGTATTCTTACTTTTGCCGGAATTTGGGATTTAATCAAGGAAACCACAATGTTCGACATTAATAGTACAAAAAGTGTGGCAATACCCATGCCCAAACCATTGAATGCCGAGGAAGTAACCCCTAAGGTGGGACACATACCCAATAGCATAACAAAAACAGGATTGTCTTTGACAATACCTTTTAGAAAATTTTGTTTTTGATTTATTTGCTCTGCCATAGTTCCTATTCTTGTTTATTCTCTAGATATACATCGTAAGCCAGCTGCGTAGCTTCTCCAAAAGCTCTTGTGGTAATGGTAGCTCCAGTTAATGCATCTACCTCGCCCCCATCTTTTGTCACCTTTAAATTGAACGAGGAAGGGTCTTTACCCCTAAACTGTTGAATAAACTTTTCGTCCTTAATTTTGGTGCCAAGCCCAGGTGTTTCCTTTTGCTCCAAAACGGCGATATTCTTTATGGTACCATTCGTCTCAAACCCCACCATTATTTTTATGAGTCCGCTAAACCCTTTTTCTGAAGAACCAATAACTGCGACTCCCACCCCATCTCCTTGCAATGAAGCCAGGTATATTTCAATACTGTCCTTTGCCCTGTCAGATGCAATTTTCTTCACTTCTTCCACTGGGTTATTATCAAATGCTGGAAGCACTCCTTTTAAGGCATTCACTTTACGCTCAAGTTTGGCCTTGGCCTTGGGCCCAGCGGTCAAATCATTAACATATCCCAATGAAAGACCTGCAACCAGAGTAATCACAAAAAGTGCCAGTACCATATTCAAGAAGGTAGATTTCTTTTTGCTCATAGTTATATTATTTTAGATTTGATTTTATTACCGAATCTTCGTGGCTTAAAATAAGTATTGATTAGAGGTACAAAAGCGTTCATAAGCAATATTCCAAAGGAAACCCCCTCAGGATACGCCCCAAATAATCGAATAACAACTGAAATTAGACCTATTCCCACAGCAAAAACAACCATTCCTTTTTTGGTCATTGGGCTTGTTACTAGATCGGTTGCCATATAAAAAGCACCCAACAACGCTCCCCCAGATAGCAAATGAATCAAAGGATTTGCATAATGCTCAGGGTCCATGAACCAAAATATTCCAGTTAAGACAGCCATGGTCACCAACATCACAACAGGAATGTGCCAGGTGATTACCTTTCTAATTATCAGGTATATCCCGCCCAATAATAAAGCAAAGGCAGACATTTCACCTAACGAACCACCAATAAACCCGAACAAAAGGTCTAAAATTGAAGGTAGTTTGGCACTGATTTCTGACATTGTACCACCAAATTGTAAATCTTCTTTTATAATGCCCAAAGGTGTAGCTCCAGTTACGGCATCAGCTAGTGTACTATTGTTTTCGAAAGGAGTTGGCCACGAGGTCATTTGAACTGGAAATGAGACCAATAAAAAAACCCGCCCTACAAGGGCTGGGTTAAAAATGTTATATCCTAATCCACCGAAGGACAACTTTGCAACCCCTATGGCTACAAAACTACCAACAACCACCATCCAAATAGGCAGACTTGAGGGTAGGTTAAATGCCAACAAAACTCCAGTTATCAAGGCCGAACCATCAGTTATGGTTATCTCAGATTTCAGAATGAACTTTTGTATGACATACTCAAAAAAGATACACGAAATAATGGCTATAGACGTGACCAAAAGTGCTCCTAATCCAAACACGTAAATCGAAACCAAAAAGGCTGGAATAAGTGCGATAAGCACATCATACATAAGTCTTTTAGAAGTTCTATCTGAATGAACATGCGGTGAGGCTGATATAATTACCGGTTGATCTGACATTCTAATTCTTTGAGGTTTCCATTTTTTTTACAATACTTTTTCCAAATCTGATATAGTCAAGCAAAGGTCTATGGGAAGGACATACATAACTACAAGACCCACATTCAATACAGGTCATTATATCTTCTTTGGATGCCCGTTCATACAACCCTTTTTCACTCAAATTCATCAACAAATGAGGTTCTAATCCCATTGGGCATACAAAAACACATTGACTACACCTAATGCAGTTTTTAGCTTCCTTTCGGCTTGCTTCTTCTTCAGAAATAACAAGTATTCCCGATGTTCCTTTGGTAATCGGCACATCTGTATTTTTCATAGCCTTGCCCATCATAGGCCCACCATTGACTATTTTCCTTGTACCATCCGGAACGCCTCCTACTTCTGCCACTAAATCTTTGATAGGAGTCCCAATTTTGACCCAAAAATTTGATGGGTCATCAAGTTTTTTTCCAGTTACTGTAACCACACGTTCCGTCAAAGGTTGATTGTGCTGTACTGCTTGATAAATGGCGTAAATAGTACCGACATTATGAACGATTACCCCAACATCCATCGGTAGGCCGCCTTTGGGTACTTCACGTTTTAAAATGGCCCTAATCAATTGCTTCTCACTCCCTTGAGGGTATTTAACCCTAAGTGCGGCAACTTTAATTCCGTTGGCAGATCGTGACGCCTCTTTAAGTACCTCAATGGCATCTTTTTTATTGTTTTCTATACCTATTACAGCTTTTTCAATGTGAAGAGCATGCATTAGAATTCGAATACCTACAATGATTTCCTCTGCTTTTTCGAGCATGAGTCTGTGATCAGCTGTCAAGTAAGGTTCGCATTCCACACCATTGATTATCAAGCAATCGACCTTACGGTCATTTTTAATATCCAATTTAACATGCGAAGGAAAGGTTGCTCCTCCCAAGCCTACAATACCATATTCAGTAACATGGTTCAAGATATCTTTTTGTGAAAGTGTGATTTCCTTTTTTAAAGGAAAATCAAGTTCTTCAAAGTTTGACTCATTCTTCTGGTCAGTACGTATAACAATGCATTGTTTTTTATACCCACTGGAATCTACAATCATATCTAACTTTGTGACCGTTCCAGCTATTGGAGAATGAATATTAGAGGAAACAAACCCTCCTGATTTGGCGATAACCTGACCTATATCCACTTTATCCTTTCTATCTACAATAATCTCGGAAGGAATACCAATATGCTGGGCAATTGGAACATATACGACTTTTGGTGCCGACATACGTTTTATGCCCTTAGATGCCGTTATTTTGTTTTCAGAAGGATGAATACCTCCTTTAGGAAATGTTTTAAGCATTGGCATCTGTTTTAATTGATTTTGCGCTGGCCTTAACTTTTGGCTTGTCTTTCTTTACCTTGACTTTTTTCGGAGGAAAATTAGTCTCAATTATGGAATGGGTAGGACAAACCTCGACGCATTTTCTACAAAGGGTACATAAATCAGGATCTATGTACGCTAGATTATTATCCATGTCTATAGCATCCTTTGGACAAATATCTTCACATTTAGAACACCCTATACAGGCTACATCACATGCCCTTTTGGCAATTCCTCCTTTATCTTCATTTAAACAACCAACAAAAATCTTTAGATCACGCTTGTTTCTGGGCCTCATTTCAAGAATATGTCTCGGGCATGCCTTTACACAAGCTCCACAAGAAGTACATTTATCTGTAATGATTACTGGCAACCCAGTTTTTTCATCCATGTACATCGCATCAAAATCACAAACATTAACGCAATCACCATCGCCTAAACAACCATATTGACAATCAGTTTCTCCGCCATACACCAATGATGAAATCGCACAGGACCTAGGTCCTTGATATAAAGTGGTTTTTGGCCTTACATCACAACCACCTTGGCAGCGCAATACTGCAACAGTAGGGTCCTTTTCAGCGACTTCCTTATCCAGTATTTCGGCCACCTGCTTCATAACATCATTCCCCCCTACTGGGCAAAACAAATCCGAAATGTCCTCGGTATTCACTAATTTTTCGGCAAATACCCTACACCCTGGACTACCACAACCTGCACAGTTAGCTGCGGGAAGAATATCCTCTACCTCCGTAATTTTTGGATCCTCAAAAACATTGAATTTTTTTGAAACAACAAATAATACCACAGCTGCCACAGTCCCGATGGACGAAAGTAAAATAGCGCTGTATAAAATCGATGCAATCATAGTTGAGTTGTCTTTAATATAGATACTTTGAATTCTTTCTTGAATGAACCCCTTAGGGCATAAATAATCAAGTAATAAGGCAATAGAATTGCTAAGGCCAAAAGTCCCGCAAACCATTCCTCAAAGTAGTTGGAAGCGAGCAATAGGGTTAGCAAAAGAAATATAAAAGGTAATATGTATGCCAGGAAGACCGCTTTTATAGCCAAGTTCTTTTTAAGCAAAACTGTAACATCTTCGTTTAGATCCAGTTGCTGGGATACATTGTCAACTTCAATTTCTTTACCATTCGAGTCAGCAGCACCACAGACAGCCTTGGCCTTACAGCCATCACAATTTATATTCCCTTTAAGAGCAACCGTGATTTTATTATTTGAGATTTTTGAGATAACTCCATCATGTTCCACCATTGCCCCCGCAACGGTTCCATAATGTTCTATCTCGATATCTTCCATAGTCTTGAAGAATTTTACTTTACAAAATTAATTTGGTCGATTTTCTAAAAACATGACATTAGACAGGATTTTTAATAATTTTTTGATGTAGCCAGTTTAGCTTGCGCTTATTTAAAAGCGTACGATGATTAAATAAAGAATATCATCAATAAAAAAGGAAGAATTATATCTTAATAATCTTGAAGTAAGATGCTTTAGTCGTATTATTTTGTAACCTAAGTTACATAGGGGAAGAATCATGATATATGTCATGAAATTAGGACCTATCCATCTTTAATTTTGCTAGGAAATATATAGAACTAAAATTATGGATACGATTACAGAAGTCAAGGCTAGAGTTTATAAATTCGGAAACAAAAAAGCTGACGGCAACAGTGAAATGAAAAACCTATTAGGAGGCAAAGGAGCAAATTTGGCAGAGATGAGTGCTATTGGTATTCCTGTTCCTCCGGGATTCACGATTACTACTGAAGTTTGTACCGAATATAATTCACTTGGTCGAGAGAATGTAATCGAAGCTATTAAAGAAGAAGTAGAGGAATCAATAGAGGCCATAGAAAAAGTTATGGGAACCACTTTTGGTGATAAAGAAAACCCACTCTTGATTTCTGTTAGATCGGGTGCTCGAGTTTCTATGCCAGGGATGATGGATACTGTACTTAACCTTGGTTTAAATGATGAGGCTGTTTTAGGTTTGGTGAAAAGGACCAACAATGAAAGGTTTGCTTGGGATTCTTATAGAAGATTCATACAAATGTATGGTGGTGTGGTATTGGGAATGAAACCACAAACAAAAGAGGACATAGACCCCTTTGAAGAAATCATGGAGCACCTAAAAGATAAAAGGGGAATCCAATTAGATACAGAATTTACAATCCAAGATTTACAGGATTTAGTTTATGACTTTAAAGATGCTGTAAAAAAACAAACCGGGCATGATTTCCCAACAGACCCTTGGGATCAATTATGGGGAGCCGTTATGGCCGTTTTTGATAGTTGGAATGGTAATAGAGCCATTTATTATCGTAAAATGAACGGATACCCAGCTGATTGGGGAACTGCAGTGAATGTTCAGGCAATGGTATACGGTAATATGGGGCTGAACTCTGGTACAGGAGTTTGCTTTACCCGGGATGCCGGTACAGGGGAAAATGTCTTCAATGGTGAATATCTAATTGATGCCCAGGGAGAAGATGTGGTTGCAGGTGTACGTACACCACAACAGATTACAAAACTTGGTTCTGAACGTTGGGCTGAACTAGCAAAGATTGAAGAAGCAGATCGCGCAGAAAACTATCCTTCGTTGGAAGAATTAATGCCATCTATTTATGCTGAACTTAATGATTACCAACAAACATTGGAGGACCATTATTCTGATATGCAGGATATGGAGTTTACCATTCAAGAAGGTAAACTTTGGATTTTACAGACTAGAAATGGTAAACGAACAGGTGCAGCAATGGTAAAAATTGCCATTGACCAGTTAAAAGAGGGAGTAATTGACGAAAAAGAAGCATTACTTCGCATAGAGCCTAATAAATTAGATGAACTATTACATCCAGTTTTTGATACTAACGCCTTACAAAGAGCTAATGTAATTGCCCAAGGATTACCTGCTTCTCCAGGAGCCGCTACAGGTCAGATCGTCTTTTTTGCGGATGAAGCTGATAAGTACAAGAATACCATACTAACTAGAATAGAAACCTCTCCTGAAGATTTGGAGGGCATGAACATCGCGAAAGGTATATTAACTGCTCGTGGGGGTATGACATCCCATGCCGCAGTAGTGGCTAGAGGAATGGGTAAATGTTGTGTGTCTGGTGCAGGAGCTTTAAAAATCGATTATAAAAATCGTGTTTTACGGGTTGATGATAAAGAATACCATGAAGGTGATTGGATATCTCTAAATGGATCTACTGGTAACATTATAGAAGGTAAAGTTGCCACAATGGAACCTGAATTAAGTGGTGAGTTTGGAGAAATCATGGAACTTTCGAACAACTATTCCACAATGCAGGTTAGAACCAATGCTGATTCTCCAAAGGATGCAAAAGTAGCACGTAGTTTTGGTGCTCAAGGAATCGGCCTTACCAGAACAGAACATATGTTCTTTGAAGTTGATAGAATAAAGGCAATGCGAGAAATGATTCTTGCAGATACTATAAAAGGTCGAAAACATGCTCTGGAAGATTTACTACCCATGCAAAGAACAGATTTTGAAGGAATATTCGAAGCAATGGAAGGACTTCCGGTGACAGTTCGATTATTAGATCCACCATTACATGAATTTGTACCCCACCAATTAGCAACCCAGAAAGAATTGGCTGAGGATATGCATATATCATTGTCTGCAGTTAAGAACAAGGTAGCTGAATTACAAGAATTTAATCCAATGTTGGGTCATAGAGGATGTAGATTGGGAAACACCTATCCAGAAATTACCGAAATGCAAACAAGGGCTATTATAGAAGCCGCATTGAATCTAAAAGAAAAAGGGATTATTGCTAAACCGGAAATTATGGTGCCATTGATAGGTACGGCCAATGAATTTATTGAGCAAAAGCAGATCATTAAAGAAACTGCTGACAAGGTTTTTGAAGAAAGGAATGATAGTGTTGAATACCAAATTGGTACTATGATTGAAATTCCTAGGGCGGCATTAATGGCTGACAAAATTGCTGAACATGCCGATTTCTTCTCTTTCGGAACAAATGACCTTACACAAATGGCTTTTGGATATTCTAGAGATGATGCAGGTAAGTTCCTTGCCGTATATTTAGAAAAAGGTATCTTAACCCATGATCCATTCGAGGTATTGGATCAAGAAGGTGTTGGACAACTAGTGAAAATGGGTACGGAACGCGGTAGAGTATCTAAACCAAATTTGAAGGTTGGCATATGTGGTGAGCATGGTGGTGAGCCAAGTTCTGTTGAATTCTGTCATAATACTAATATGAACTATGTCAGCTGTTCTCCCTTCCGAGTTCCAATTGCACGCATTGCCGCTGCACAAGCTGCAATTAAATCATTGAACTAATAAAATTAAAATTAGTATATGAAATTGGCTCTGCAACATATGCGGAGCCTTTTCATTTTATATAAACAAAGTTCTTATTACCAAACATGCAAGCCCATTATAAATCTTATCTTTGCACATTATTTGCAATTTTAGCAGTACTATTTATGTTCAGTTTTTTTACAAAAAAAGAATTTTTAGTTGACCATTTAGAGGGGTTTGTTGATATACATAATCATATCTTACCCGGAATCGATGATGGGGCAAAAACAGTTGAGGAATCAATTGCATTAATACAGGAATTTGCTGGCTTTGGTGTGACAAAATTTATTGCCACACCCCATATAATGCACAATTATTATCCAAATAATCCTGAAACCATTAATTCATCCCTTGTTATTCTAAAAAATGAGCTTTTAAAAAATGGAATGAAAGAAATATCACTCCAAGCTTCTGCAGAGCATATGATCGATGATAATTTTGAAATTATTCTAGAGGAAGGGAAAGTAATGCCAATTGGCCAGTTCCACCTTCTGGTGGAGATGTCATATTTGCAACCTTCTTTAAATTTTAAGGAAGCAATAGAAAAAGTGGTGTCTAATAATTATTTTGCTATACTGGCACATCCTGAACGATATGGTTTTATGCATAAACAGTTCAAGCAATACGCATCTTATAAAAAGCGAGGAATACATTTTCAGTTGAATATTTTATCCCTAGGAGATTTTTATGGCAAGGAAATTCCAAAAATTACCCATAGATTATTAGATGATCATATGATTGACTTTATTGCGTCTGATGTTCACAATATGCATCAATTAAATGCACTCAAAGAACTGACAATTTCCAATAAGGCATTAAAACATTTAATCCCTATCATCAATAATACAATTGAAACATTTTATTGATTAGTAAAACTTCTACTTCTTAATAACCATTTGTTTTTGGAGTAGTTTACCATTTTCATCTTGTACCCTCAAGAAATATATTCCAACTTCAAATTCCTGTACCGATATGGTTGATGACTTTCCATATTCTTGCTTGCTTATGGTCTTAACAAGGCGTCCGGCAACATCAAATACTTGAATATCACTTGTTATGGTCGGTTGGTCAAAAAATACTGAAACTTCATCAATAACAGGATTTGGTATAATCCTCATATTGTTTGTACTCTTTAGCAATAAGTTAATATTTTGACTGCAATTGCTCGCCATATCACCAAGACCTGTTGGAAGATTCGTAGTACTTGTGATATAAATCTTATCAAGTGAGGCACCATCTTCCCTTAAGGCAATATCTATCGTATTGGACCCTTGTGCCAAATTAAAGATCACAGGTTGACTGCTATTATCACTATCATGTACTTGATCCCAAACAAAAGTCGGGCTATTGGTAATCTTATTCCAACGAATCCAAGTTCCTCCGTTAGAACGTACCCAAAAACTATCGTCTGCACCAGTACTTGCCTGTACCAATGCATGAACGCTATAGGTACCTGCATCAGCTTGAAAATCAAAGGTTACCATCTGGTCGGTATTGCTAGGCGGACCTGAAAGGTTATTGCCCGAAGGGGCGAGGAGATGTTGCCCGTTCGAGGAAGAGACATTATCGATAAAGCTCCAATCAACACCAGCAATAGCGCATTCAGCCTCCAACCAAATCTCGTCGGAGGTCTCCGGACTCACAGTTACACTTACCAAATCAAAACCAGTATCGCCCTCATCATCGGTCACCGTCAATCGGAAGACGTACGTGCCCTCTATTAAATCACTGGCCGTAAACTGAGTTGTATCTCTCCTGCCAAAGTAGCTGTAGAAGGTCCACCGCTTTCCTGCGTCCAAGCATAAGATACAATGGCTCCGCCATCAGGGTCATTGCCAATTCCACTGAAAACTGCACTATTGGCGGGCAGCATGATGTTCTGGTCTGAACCGGCATCGGCCGTAGGAGGTAACAATACTATTGCTTCCACAGTTACACTTACCAAATCAAAACCAGTATCGCCCTCATCATCGGTCACCGTCAATCGGAAGACGTACGTGCCCTCTATTAAATCACTGGCCGTAAACTGAGTTGTATTCTCTCCTGCCAAAGTAGCTGTAGAAGGTCCACCGCTTTCCTGCGTCCAAGCATAAGATACAATGGCTCCGCCATCAGGGTCATTGCCAATTCCACTGAAAACTGCACTATTGGCGGGCAGCATGATGTTCTGGTCTGAACCGGCATCGGCCGTAGGAGGCTCGGGAACAATGACACAGTTGCTCGCCATATCACCAAGACCTGTTGGAAGATTCGTAGTACTTGTGATATAAATCTTATCAAGTGAGGCACCATCTTCCCTTAAGGCAATATCTATCGTATTGGACCCTTGTGCCAAATTAAAGATCACAGGTTGACTGCTATTATCACTATCATGTACTTGATCCCAAACAAAAGTCGGGCTATTGGTAATCTTATTCCAACGAATCCAAGTTCCTCCGTTAGAACGTACCCAAAAACTATCGTCTGCACCAGTACTTGCCTGTACCAATGCATGAACGCTATAGGTACCTGCATCAGCTTGAAAATCAAAGGTTACCATCTGGTCGGTATTGCTAGGCGGACCTGAAAGGTTATTGCCCGAAGGGGCGAGGAGATGTTGCCCGTTCGAGGAAGAGACATTATCGATAAAGCTCCAATCAACACCAGCAATAGCGCATTCAGCCTCCAACCAAATCTCGTCGGAGGTCTCCGGACTCACAGTTACACTTACCAAATCAAAACCAGTATCGCCCTCATCATCGGTCACCGTCAATCGGAAGACGTACGTGCCCTCTATTAAATCACTGGCCGTAAACTGAGTTGTATTCTCTCCTGCCAAAGTAGCTGTAGAAGGTCCACCGCTTTCCTGCGTCCAAGCATAAGATACAATGGCTCCGCCATCAGGGTCATTGCCAATTCCACTGAAAACTGCACTATTGGCGGGCAGCATGATGTTCTGGTCTGAACCGGCATCGGCCGTAGGAGGTAACAATACTATTGCTTCCACAGTTACACTTACCAAATCAAAACCAGTATCGCCCTCATCATCGGTCACCGTCAATCGGAAGACGTACGTGCCCTCTATTAAATCACTGGCCGTAAACTGAGTTGTATTCTCTCCTGCCAAAGTAGCTGTAGAAGGTCCACCGCTTTCCTGCGTCCAAGCATAAGATACAATGGCTCCGCCATCAGGGTCATTGCCAATTCCACTGAAAACTGCACTATTGGCGGGCAGCATGATGTTCTGGTCTGAACCGGCATCGGCCGTAGGAGGCTCGGGAACAATGACACAGTTGCTCGCCATATCACCAAGACCTGTTGGAAGATTCGTAGTACTTGTGATATAAATCTTATCAAGTGAGGCACCATCTTCCCTTAAGGCAATATCTATCGTATTGGACCCTTGTGCCAAATTAAAGATCACAGGTTGACTGCTATTATCACTATCATGTACTTGATCCCAAACAAAAGTCGGGCTATTGGTAATCTTATTCCAACGAATCCAAGTTCCTCCGTTAGAACGTACCCAAAAACTATCGTCTGCACCAGTACTTGCCTGTACCAATGCATGAACGCTATAGGTACCTGCATCAGCTTGAAAATCAAAGGTTACCATCTGGTCGGTATTGCTAGGCGGACCTGAAAGGTTATTGCCCGAAGGGGCGAGGAGATGTTGCCCGTTCGAGGAAGAGACATTATCGATAAAGCTCCAATCAACACCAGCAATAGCGCATTCAGCCTCCAACCAAATCTCGTCGGAAGCCTCTGGAGCAACCGTTACGGTAACTATCCACTGTTGCTCTACTTCATCCGAAGAAGTAACTTTATATATTACCGGGTTCGTAAAATCAATGAGTGCTCCAGGTGCAGGGTCAATAACCGCATCTGCCGATACTCCTATATTTGGAGCAAGGGAAGTTATATCTGATCCAAATGCGACCGTAACATTTACTGTTTTTTCAATAGCGTCAATGCTAGCTGGAGCTAATTCTGTTGGAAGGGAGAAAGAGGTTATATCATTTCCGGGAATTCCAGAAAAAGTAACTTCTACATTCTGCATACATGTACTACTATTTCCTTCCTCATCAGTTGCGGTCCATTCTATCATGGTTATTCCCACTGGGAATGGATCCGTCAAAGCAAGAGCGTCGCCGCGAATGCCTGTAATAGTATTGAATGTTGAACAATTGTCAACCACAATAGGAGGAGTTATTGTAACAATAACCGGACTTCCATTACTACTTGGCACCGAAATGTTATCAGGGCATGTAATAACTGTGGCCGTATCATCTTCCACCGTAACCGTTGCAGAACATGTGCTGGTATTGTTGTTTGTATCTGTTACCGTAAGTATTACAGTATTATTTCCTATATCATTGCAATCAAAAGAATTCGGAAATACCGTCAAACTAGCAATTCCATCAGGGGCGCTAGAACCATTGTCCACATCGTCACCTGTAATTGTGACGTTTCCATTTTCATCTAAAGAGACGGTTATGTTCTGACAAATCGCTGTTGGCGAACTATCCTCTGTAATCTCAAAATTGATTGTAAAATCTGGACCTTGGGTTCCTGTCAAATTAGGTCCCGTAAATGGAGTAGCTGTCAATGTGTAATTTCCAACCACAAAAACTTGTTCTATATAATCACCTGCAACATCACCATAAAGTGAGTAAGGAGCCGCATTTTCAACATTACTTGTAGTTAGAGCACCACTTAATTCAAATTGTATGCTCCCGACATCAATCGCATTGGCTCTTATGCTTAACAAGTTCGTAGGAAGGTCTTGCATTGAAAGTACATCCCCATCATTTATAGTTGTGATATCTTGATCTGAAGTTGCATTAATCAACGTTAAACTAGTAACCACACCGCTCGGAATACCTCCATTTGAAGCATTCGGCGTAGGAGACGTAAAATTGACGAATGTAGGCCCACCGTCGAAGGACCTACCTTCTGAAATATCTTCGGTTTGGGCTGTATATATCAATGAATCTATGAACGTATTGTCATTCCCATTAATCTGAAGTAGTCCTATTTGTTCACCTCCACCACTTAGCTTAACACCAACATGTAACACTCCCTGAGACTCTTGTTTATCCGCCCAAAGTAAAAGGAATCCTCCTGGAGGAATAGTTGTTTCAGAAGGTGACGTTGTCGGAATTTGATACGGGTCGGCCTCTGTCAAATCATCCACTATAAATAGACCTCCTACATCTACTGCAGTTGTGCCAGCATTGTATAATTCAATCCAATCATCAAATTCTCCTGCTTCATCGGAAATCGTTATAGCATTGCTTGCCATATATTCATTGATGAAAACATTTGTTACTAACGGAAGTATATTATTGTTGTTCGGTGTAGGCGCACTAAATGACTTGAACTGTTCTGAAGCATCTGGATACCTACCAAAAGAAATATCATTTGTTTGTGCCGCATAAGTCATGGAATCAACAGTAGACATATCTGTCCCAATTATATCGGATATAACTATCGTTCCCCCACCACTACTCAAAGTAAAAGGTAGGTGCAGTTCTCCCTGGGATGTTTGATTATCGGCCCATAGGGTGATAAATCCACCTGCAGGAATAGTTGTCAAACTAGGATTTGTATCAGGAATCTGCCAAAGTGAAGGATTACTGGCATCATTACTTACATAAAGGCCTCCGATATCTACAGCATTTTCATTTAGGTTATACACCTCAACCCAAGGGTCGTTCTCCCCATTGGGGTCCGTAATTGAAGTGGAGTTAATAGCAAGGACTTCGTTTATAGATAATCCGGCTACAAAAGGAATGATATTTGAACTACCGGGAGTTGGTTGAAAGTAGAAACTAAATGTACTACCACCATCAGGTTCGCGACCATAGGATACATCATCAGACTGTGCACCATAGGTAAGGGAATCTATAAACTGTTGCTCGACTCCAATGATTTGCGTAAGCCCAATATCCTCTCCACTTTTTCCAAGTTTTAGACCAACATGAAGTGTACCTTCTAAAGGTTCATTATCAGCCCATAATATGATAAATCCTCCAGCAGGTATCGTCGTTGCCGTAGGATTATCTGTTGGGATTTTGAACAATAATGGATTCGTCAAATCATCCGTTATGTATAAACCGCCTATATCAACAGGCGTATCATTACTATTGTAAATTTCAATCCAATCTTCAAATTCACCAGCTTCATCTACTATTCCAGTTTCATTACCAGCGATAAACTCATTAATGTATATTCCTGAAAGGAAACCGATTTCATTCGGCGCACCCGGAGTTGGGTTATCGAAGGTCACAAAATTATTCTCACCATCTGAAAATCTTCCTTCTGAAATGTCATCTGCCTGGGGACCAAATGTATAAGAATCAATTGTTTGGATTCCTGTGGAGCTATCAATAGACAAACCTATTGCCTCACCTCCAGAACCAAGTTTAATATCTACATGCAGTGGTCCTTCTTCCGGATCTTTATCTGCCCAGACATAGAGAAACCCTCCTGCTGGAATCGTTGTTTCCGCGGTTGAAGTATCAGGAATCTGCCATTGTGTTAAATCCACCAAATCATCGGTGATATACATTCCTCCTAGATCCACGGGTAATACTCCCGCATTATAAAACTCAATCCAATCTTCATTGGCTCCGGACTCATCTGTAATTCCAGTTACGTTACTAGCGAGGAACTCATTGATATATAATTCCATTTCAGCGTAAGAAGCCTCCGTACTTGCACTCCAATCACTGCCATCGTTAACCCTTGCAATAATTTCTAAAATACCCGAATCTGGTACATCTATGGGCGAGGAATATGCTATTGCGCTGCCAGAAACACTTCCATTTGGCAACTGTGGATCAGTTCCATCTGTCGTATAATAAATAGTTCCTGAAGGATTCGGATTAGTCATCTCAAGCTCGAAACTTGCAATCACTGATCCGCCGGGATTATTAAAGACAGCTGCATCCAAAGCAGGATAATAACCTTCCACTCTAAGTGCGTCTAAAAATCTTTCAGCATTACCGTTCATAAGCGCATCTAAGCGATCTACTTCAGGTTGCCAATCATCATTTTTAGTTCGTGTTTGGCCATCATTCAATCCATCACCCCAACGTGCCGATTCTGCAATTACCGCAGTTTCAATATATTGATTTACAGTTGCCCATCTGGCTCTTGAAGCATTATCCGATATTGGACCATTATTAAAAAACTGAAGATTTACTCTATCTACGAATAGCTGCATAAATTCAGGATTTGCCCTGAGACTATGCCATAGATTAGAAATTGGCTCTGAACCTGTCTGACTACTCCTGAAAAAGGGATGTACCCACGCCCCATTATTTGATCCATTTGTGGTATCCCATGACCATTCGCCATCCCATGCATAATAGTTAAATGGTTCTGCAGGATTATTGCGATTTCCTCCATAAAAATTATTTAAAGGCCAATCCGTCATTCCCATAGACCAGGTAACCATTAAATAGTCCATAAATTTTTCTATATCAAGATACTGTTTGACTTCTTCATAATTTGCCTGGATGGACATATCTTGATTTACCAGAGTATTGGTCAAATAATCAAATCTTGTAGCATCTCCACTCTTTACACCATTATGATTAAGGGTCATATAATCGTCATTCTCCCCTCCAAAATACGCTGCCATAAAACCAGCATCTTGTCTTTGTACCGGATTATACATACCCCAGTAAAGTCCGTTAACATAAAGATGAACAAATGCGCCCGGCTTACCAATTCCAGAGGCAGCGATCTGTGAAGCTCGATACCATTCATCTCTTGTGAAAGCTGTTCGGTCTGCGTTCCAGTTTCTTGACCATGCTCTATTATTACCTCCTCTTAGAACAAATTTGGTATCTGTAAAGTTATCTGTAGCCACATCACCACTTAATGGCCCTGTTCTGAGTAAATTTGATGAAATGCTATTGTTGATGTCTAATTTCATTGAACGTTTAAGCCTCAAATGGCTATGTGACTCTAGTTCTGCTATAAACTGTTCATTGGGAAAAGCACCATTGGGATAGATAATTTCAATAGAGCCGTCAATGCCGACTTCGCCATCGTAAACCGTCCAAAAATCATCTTTGTCCATTACAATTGACATGGTTGGAATTGATGATAGCCCTGATATGATATCGTTGCTATATTCAGGTGCATTTACGACTGCAGGATCCATCTCATAATCATGTGTTGCCTGCGCACCACCGGTACCAAGATTGTAAACATTATTTGGCCAACCGGTAATGTTAGCCGGCTGCTGTACAACATCACTTAAAAATATGTATGAATGGGTTCCCACTTCCGATTCTGTACTACCAGAATATGCAATAGCCCTTACTGTTGTAGTAGTATTTACAGTTAATGGATTGCCGTTATAAATAGTACCGCTTGTGGTACTCGGTGTAGAACCATCTAGTGTATAACGAATGGTAGCTCCTAAAATTCCAGTGAATAGACTTAAATTAAAAGGAACTTCATACAAACCTCTTTCTTGTGAAAAAGCTAAATCTTCGACAGCACCATCACTTTGAAGTGCAATGCTCATCTCACTACCAGCACCATAGTTGATAACCAGGTTTGCAGTTTTCCCTGGGCCTGGATTAACTAAACCAATGGGTATTGTAAGTTGCATTCCTGACTTAATCAATTGACTTTCAGGTGAACTCACAGATGTATTAAAATCTTGAGCATCTGTACCTGTTAATTCAATTGAATTTATAATAATTCCTTGATTACCGCCATTCACATCTAAGTTAATAGTTATACCCGCATCAGGCACGGTAACTGAAGTTGGAGCAGAAAGCACACTTGCTATACTAGCCGTTCCCTCAGGATTGTCAACCCCTAAAACTTCCATGTTTCTTTGATTGCCAGCTCCTTGCAATGGTGATCCTGCTACCATAAAAACTCCATTGCCCGAAACAATTACCTGGGTACCGTGTCTAGGAGAATTTAGACTTGCTGCGGATGTCCATGTATCAGTATTTGGATCGTACTCCTCAGTAATGGCCAATGCTTGAGTTTGACCTCCTATCTCTCCACCTATCACAAGTAACTTATCATTAAAATTCACCGCAGAAGCTCCACCTCTTGGTGTTGGAATATTTTGGACGGCCGGAAGTGTACTCCAGGTTGAAGTAGCAAAATCATAAACATCTACTTCTGGAATTGTAGGTTCAAAATAACCATTGGCTGTACTTGTTAATCTACCACCGGCAGCGTACAATTTGTCATTTATTATAGCCGCCGCAAAATGATCTCTTGCTCTTGGTGCATCAGTTAAAGAAGTCCAGATGCCTGTTGCAGGATCATATTCGTCAAAAAATGACACAAAACCAGCGTCATGACCATTTGTATTACCGCCAACAATATAAAACTTATCATTGCGGACCACTAAACCGGCAGAACCTCTTCGCCTAGATTGAGGAATCTGCGCTCCTTCAATCCATTCTTCGTTTGCCGGGTCAAAAGCCCAAACATATTCCGCTGGAGCCTCTGTTGGAAAGGCGTTCGTTTGAAACGCCCCTATAACCCAAATCAATCCTTGATATTCTGTAGCCTGGAAATGATTAAATTCAAATGGTGCTGAATCTACCAAGGTATTCCATGTATCAGAGGAATAGTCGTAAACATCAATGCTCCGTGAGTTTTCGCGCCCTCCCATCAAATAAAACTTATCACCGGCTTGTACGAAGGAATTTTCGTGGCGTGCTGTGTAGTTCTCGTTTTCATTTTTATCCACCCAATTTTCAGAACCGACATTCCAATTAAAGACTTGATTGACAGTTGCAGAACCTGGCTTACTAACAGCCACACTTACCACATGTTGACCGTCATTATTTGCACCACCTGAAGCTGCAGCACTGGAAATTATGCCAGATATCAAACCATTGGTTGGTTCGATTTGGACACCGTCTGGCTGGCCGGAGATCTGATAGGTGAAATTCGCATTTGAATCACCTCCGGTCGCCGTTACTCCAAAACTAATATTATCATTAATGACATTAGCCTGATCTACTATTGGTTCTAGAATTAGTGGAGGAAAAGTCACTCCGCCTGACAAAATTTCTATCGCTGAAACTTTTGGTTGGTCAATTCCGCCAACCGCCGCCAATGCAGAAAAATCGATATTCAAAGAACCATCATTTACAGTAACATCAAAAGACTTTTGTTGCGCTACTTCAGCACCTACTTCCGAAAAAATATCGTAGTTGTCCAAAACTAAATTTCCTTCAACAGTAACATCAAAAACGCGTTGACCTGACCCACCAGGTCCTCCGCCGGTTGCTCCCCAGTAAATTTCGGCGAAATGAAGAACTACTGTATAGTCACCATCAGTTATCGGAATACTATATTGAAAAGTTTTAGACGGAGAACTTCTTTCGGTCTTATACATATCTGGTACGAGTGCACTAGGATTTGTATATGGGGTTCCTCCAACGAAATGTTCATCAGCGACAAAGGTGGTACCATTTTGGTCGATTAACACTCCTCCTGCATTTATCCCTAACAGAGAATCGGTAGAATCTTCGGGTATCACGCTCAAAAAATCCCATGTTCCCTCTAATTCTACATCTGTTGTACCTGAAGTACCAATAAAACCTGCAGCCAAATCTTGATTAGCTTGTTGAATAGCATCTAATATACTACCCTGAGCAGTTACGGTGCCTATACCAGCTCTTGTACCTCCATCGATGGCATATTCAAGGTCAACCTGCCCATTAGATGGGTCAATCGTAAAATAAAACACTATATCATTAGCGG
Organism: Maribacter sp. HTCC2170; assembly: GCF_000153165.2. Lineage (NCBI taxonomy): Bacteria > Pseudomonadati > Bacteroidota > Flavobacteriia > Flavobacteriales > Flavobacteriaceae > Maribacter > Maribacter sp. HTCC2170. The sequence goes on along the minus strand of NC_014472.1, from coordinate 2,560,164 downwards.
GTCTATTAGATACCGAAATAGGAATGTTTATAGGGGTTTGTGGTATATCATTAATTTCTTGTAAAGCCGTGATTCCCGAAGTATTCAAAACAATCTTAATATAGTTGCTCTGTGTTCCATCGCCTATGAAGTGACCAAGTTCACCTCCCAGAGCGGCACTATTACCATAAATTCGTAAAGGGCCAGTTAAGTTGATAAGGTTACCTGATACTGTAAAAATTCCGGTGCCAACATCTGTCTGAACACCAAATTGATAACCTTTGTCTTGTGTATTAGTTGACCCTAAGGCGGTACCAGAAGTCATATGTGATGTCATTAACCCTGTAGCTCCTCCCAAAACATCATTTGGGTTTGGATCGTTAGGGTCATCCCGCCGATCTATCCAACTTAACCAATTCTCATTAGTATTGCCATTATTCATTAAACCTGTCAACCCTAATCCAAATATTCCATTTAAACCCTCTTGATCATTAAAAAGGTCATTGCTAACAGGAATTACAAACGCATCGCTTCCCGTCGAATCTGGGTCTCCTAATTGAAATGGATCATTGGAATCCAATATACCATCACCATCGTCGTCATTATCATTTAAATCTGACAGTAATGTTCCACCTATTGATTTATCAAAATCATTTGGCTGAGAACCACCATTACATGGATCTGTTCCATTATCTTCCTCGTCTTGATTTGTATAACCATCATTATCATAATCAGCAATAGGGTCATATCCAAAATCTCCTGGGGAAAGACAAATTGAACCATCGCTAGGTTCAAAAACCACAATCTTACCATTTAATGTTCCTGCCCAAATAGTCCCTGGAAAAATTTCATTATCACCGTTGCATGTTATGCCAAGGGCATTACCTCCAATTCCTGAAAGAAAACTTGAAGTAAGTTGTTGTAAAGTTCCATCATTAGCTAATTCTACTCTATGTATTAGCCCCGCATTATGCCCAGCTAAAAGATTACCTTTCATAGCACCACTAAAATTAGAGGCTGTATATTCATCAATACCATTCGTATTAGTACTCCAGATAGTGATTGGGATGTCATCCAGTCCATCGGGATTAACTATTCCAGGTCCCCTCCAGTCCCCTTCTACACTGTTAGCAACGGATACTGGCGGCCAATTTGCTGGCAAAGCAATATTAGGGTCTGTTGTATATCCTGCACCTCTGGAACCATCAGGGTCATAAATTAATGTTCTGAATACGGCATTTGTAGTACCAATTTGGTTTGGAGCCACAAAAAGCCCAGCTCCAGAAGGGTTTGCTCTAGTAGGATTAGGATGACCTGCATAGAAACTACCTGGCACATAGTTTTGAATATCAAAAGTCACCATCTCAAGATGGTCTAAATTATTTATATATTCACCTCCTGATGGGGATTGACTTCCCAGTTCATTAGGGTCATAGTCATTAGTAACGTTGGCAGTTCCCTCATTTACCGGAAATCCTCCCCATCCTTGATTAGCCCCATTTTCGGTAACATAAAGCGCTCCATTTTCAGTAACCACTAAATCATATGCATTTCTGTAACCCGGAGAATAGATTTGAACAGGTCCATTTGGAACTACCATAGCTTGGTTTAGACCATCATTTCCTCCAAATGGATCATTGACATCTATTCCATTATAACCAATATCATCGGGATCAATAATTCCGTTTTCGTTTGCTCTTTCAGGGTCATCTAAGGTGGGTAAATCATATAAGAAAGCCCTTCCATTGTCCATTAAGACGGGAAGAGCATTAATTGCATCTAAATCAATTGATAGAATCGCACCGGAAAGAGCGTACTCACAGGAATATACAAAATTGGTAGATGGCCCACCTCCATTTGTAAACCCACCCGAAGCGACTATTAAATAATTGGTCCCATTTATATTCACTTTTTCCAAGCCATTTGTTGCGTGATTCTCCTCAGATCTAGGCAGACCTCGAACTAAATCCACAACATCCCAGGACGTGCCATTCCAAGAAAATCGAGTAATAATTCCAGAATTAGTATCTAATTCAATATCGCCATTGCCACCTGAAGAACCAGCACCAATTCTGAAATCACTTGAACTTACATATATTACAGGGTTGACAGAAGTCCCAGATACCGTAAGACCTATTGTTTCACGGTAGACCTGAGAATTGTTGATAGTACCATCATCATCATGGTTGACAATATCTGTCACTCCTGTAAGGGCTTCTACCGCTATAACAGTATAATCTCCAAGGCTAGTTTTTTCAACAGTTAATATTTTAATTGTTCCAGGGTATTCAGCAACATAAAGACGCCCATCTGGACCATACATTAATGATGTAACTCCACTATCTACAGAACCAAGACCATTAAAATCCAGCTGACTTTGATTAAAGCTAATTTGTGCAACTATGGTGGTATTAAATAATAAAAACAGTCCAGCAATAATCTTAACTAAAGGATTGCCGGTACAAATAAAAGGTGTATTCATCCTCTGATAATATTAAAATGGTTAGCAAAAAATAAATGGGGGGGGTCTCTTAAATATATTTACTCTAATTCTGTAATAAAAGGAATACATCAACTTATCGATTAAAGGCAAATGTTATCCGATGAATAGCATTCAACCTATACTTCTAGTTGGCCAACTTAAAACACTGAAAAATATTGATTTTCAGGGGGTTGGAAGGATCCATGTACTATGGATCCTTTAGAAAAAAATCTTATTCAGTTTACTTTTTAACAATCAAACCAAGTATTATTGGGTCAGCATTACTAAATTCAATTCTAATGTGATAGATTCCATTCCTTAGAATATGTACTGGAATTTCATATTCCTCATTTGTAAATATTTCTGAAGGAGTAAATGATTGTAAATGCCTACCTGTTGAATCATATAGTGAAAGGTTTATTACAACTTTGTCAGTTGGTAGATAACTAATTGGAATTTTTGCCACATCACTAGCAGGATTTGGATAGACTCTACCTGTTGTATCTACATTTTCAGAAACCACAATAATACTTATTGTTTCAACATCCGTTAATCCTTCCCCATCAGTAACTGTTAATGTAACGTTATATGTGCCGGCTTTATCGAAGATATGAATTGGATTTGCTTCGTTTGAGGTAATACCATCTGCAAAATCCCAAAGATAACTTACTACGGCAAGATCATCGGTTGAATCATCACCAGTAAAAGTTACTTCTAATGGTATATTACCATTTTCAGGAGTTGCAGAAACTGCTGCAACCGGCGGCATATTGCCATTTATTTCGTTGACAGTTATAGTCACTGTGTCTGTATCGGATAATCCTTGGGCATCTGTGACAGTAAAATCTACATCAAAAACGCCTGTTGTCTCAAATAAATGAGTCGGGTTTTCCTGATCAGAAGTAAATCCATCTTTGAAGTCCCACAAATAGCCTACTATGCCCTGGTCATCTGTAGATCCTGAACCGTTAAAAATTACTGCTAAATCGACTGTCCCTGCTGTAGGGCTTGCAGTTGCTACGGCAACTGGAGCTTCATTTTGACTTAGACTAACTGTAATTGTTATTGTTGTCATATTTGTAAGACCATCTACATCTTCTACGGTAAGTTCTACAACATACTCTCCTTCAGTATTAAAAGTATGTGTAGGATCTGTGAGTGTTACAATAGGGGATCCATCTTTAAAATCCCATGAATAACCAGTAACGGCAACATCATCTGTAGAATTACTACCTGTAAAACTAACTTCTAAGGGAGCATCTCCACTTAATGGTGTAGCACTAGCAACGGCGATAGGAGCCTCATTGCCAACACTTACATTAATTTGAACAGTAGTTGTGTTCGTGAGCCCGGCTCCATCTGAAACAGTTAATTCAACATCATAGATTCCTTCAGTTGTAAACGTATGTTCTGGGTCGGAAAGTGTCACAGTAGGGGATCCATCTTTGAAATCCCATAAATAACCAGTAACCGCAACATCATCTGTAGAATTACTGCCAGTAAAGTTAACTTCAAGCGGTGCTGAACCAGTAAATGGAGTTGCACTTGCAACGGCAATAGGTGCCTCATTACCTACACTTACATTAATTTGAACAGTAGTTGAGTTTGTGAGTCCAGCTCCGTCTGAAACAGTTAATTCAACATCATAAATTCCGGCTGTTGTAAAAGTATGCATTGGATCAGCAATTGATACAGTGGGTGAACCATCTTTAAAATCCCATAAATAGCCCGTTACCGCAATATCATCTGTGGAATTACTACCGGTAAAGGTAACCTCCAAAGGTGTAGGACCGGTCAATGGAGTAGCACTAGCTACAGCAGTTGGGGCGATATCACCTATCTGCCCTATATTCCAAATAAATTGCTCAGAAGATGACAAGGCCGGAGCCATATCATCTGTAACTGTGACTTCAACTGTGTAAGGGCTATTTTCAGAAGCCCCACCCCCACCTCCAGTCGAAGATTCAGGAGCAGCAAGCAGCTGTGCTTGCGTATAGTTTTGATCTACATTGTGTAATGCAACCCTGTCAATAAAATGACCATTTGATCTTGAAGATATTTCCATTGTATAAACCCCAGCGGTATCGAACGTAACGTAAACGTTATGCGCGTCGTTGTCACTAGTCAAAGATGACCAATTCCAAGCAATCGTGTTTGTATAGACCTTAAACCAGTTGTCTGCACCGGGTCCATTACCTACTGGAGATTGACCACTCCCCACAGGGTAAATCAAACCTGTTGTAGACGTATATCCTCCATAAAACTCGCTGGCATCGGGAAACCTTAACCAAGCATCATTATGCTCTGTAGTTGGACTAGAAGGTGCAATGATTCCTATTTTATTATGCCATTGTACCCGATATGTCCCAGGTGCAGAAATATTTATTTCAGCTGTTATTGTTCCAGTACCTGGGGTAAGGAAACTATCCGTATGATTATTCAGATATCCACTTCCAGTAAAACCACTTTCAATACTCTCTTCAGTCCAATTGGTATCATATGTTAGGCTTTCCATTTCAATAATAACCAGTCCATTATTTTCTAGAAATTCTGAACCACCACCAGCACTTACAGTACCTGAAATTACACCAGTATTATTATCAATTGTTAATGTAGGAGGAAGTCCTGTAGCCATATAGGTAAGGTTAATACTTGCATCTGAGGCAATTATTGGTAGTGTAACACTATCACCTTCATTATTATTTTGTGTTCCTGGATTTGTAATTAAAGGCGCTATATTTGAATTGGATAAAGCAATATCCAGCGAACCATTGTTACCATAATTAACCGTAAGAATTGCATTTCTATCAGCACCACTCCCTGTTAGTTCTACAGTAATTGTATGTGTAGAGTTAGGTTTTAGTAATTGGTTGGATAACTCACCAGATAAAATATTGAAATCTGCCGCATTAGGACCGGAAAGCACCATTGATGTGACAATTACCCCAACGTTCCCTGCTTCTATGTTCAAATCAATATCCTCAGAGGATCCATCAGCAATTAGAACGCCTCCCAGTGCATTTATTACACTTTCTACACTTGGTGTTCCTATGGGGGAATCAACCCCAAAATATTCCATATTCTTTTGATTGCCACCTCCTTGAGCAGGCGACCCACCCAGAATAAAGATTCCTTGACCAGATACAATAGCCTGCGTACCATGCCGCGGATTATTCAATCCTGCCAGTGTTTGCCAAGTTTGAGTATTTGGGTTATATTCTTCAGTAGTTGTCAAGGATGGTCCGGCCACTTCGGTTTCACCTCCTATTACAATCAACTTATCATTAAAACTTACAGCCGATGCACCACCTCTCGGAGTTGGAATATTCTGTCCAGATGGAAGTGTACTCCATGAACTTCCTGAAAAATCATATACATCCACTTCGGGAATGGTAGGTCCAAATGTTCCTCCAGGTCCACCAGATAAACGACCACCAGAAACATACAATTTATCACCTATAACTACCGCCGCAAAATGGTCTCTGGCCCTTGGGGCATCATCTAAAGCTGTCCAAACGCCAGTAGCAGGATCATATTCATCAAATAAAGCTAAATACCCGCCATCATGTCCATCATTATTTCCCGCAATAATATAGAACTTATCATTATAAACTACCAATCCCGCTGACCCTCTTCGTCTCGAAATAGGAATTTGTGGTCCTTCAATCCATTCCTCATTTGCCGGATTAAAAGCCCAAACGTTTTCTGCAGGTGCTTCAATAGGGTAATTATTGTCTTTAAACGCCCCAATTACCCAAATAAAGCCTTGATATTCCACTGCCTGAAAATGATTGAATTCGAAAGGAGCTGAATCAACTAGAGAAGTCCAGGTATCAGAAGTATAATCATAAATGTCAATTGTCTTGGCATTTTCACGACCGCCCATTAAATAAAACTGGTTTCCAGCTTGTACAAAGGAATTCTCATGCCTAGCCGTATAAGTTTCATCCTCGTCTTTATCTATCCATGAAGAAGCAACAGACCATGTAAACACCTTACTGTCCGGAGCGGATCTTGGTTTTTTCACCGTTACAACCACTTCATGAACCCCATCTCCCAAAGGACCACCAGAAGATGAAGACTGATCTATTGTACCTGCAATCAACCCACTTGTTTCATTAATGGTTAAGCCTTGGGGCTGTCCTGAGATATAATACAACATACTCTCCACAGGATCTCCCCCAGAGGCACTTAGTGGTACACTAACAGCTTCATTAATATCACTTGTTTGAGCTGTTACTGAATCTAAAATAAGTGTAGGATTAGCACTATCAACCTCAAAAACCTCTATTGCATTCAATATGGGATTTTCTGCAACACCATGGGCAAATTCAATATTCATATTGCCATCAGTCAAGGTTACAGGAAAAGATAACATTCCCGCTACTAAATGCCCGAATTCATCTATAACATCTAAATCATCTTTGACAATATTGTCCTCGATCAAAATATCAAAAACCCTATCTCCTATCTGATTTGCTGGCTCATAACTGTTCCCCAAATAAATATTGACCATATAGTCCCCATTATCGAGTGGAAGTGTATATATCATCTCAGGGAGAGCGGAAGCATCATATCGCTCACGTTCGAAAATCCCATTAAAGGTTGCTTCATTAATATATGCCGGAATTGAATTATCCCTATTTGAGTATTCTAAGCCAGAATCAAGTGACACACCAGTATTAACAGAATATATGGAGGACACATAAGAACCATCCACATTATTAAATTGCCATTTTGGATCATTGTCAACAGTTTCTAATTCATCACCACTGACATTGATTCTGAAAGCCGATGCAGCATTAACAATCCAATTAAAACTAATGGTCACGGCATCACTTGTAAGCCCATCACTATCATCAACTGTAACGTTTACATTATAAGGGCTATTTGCGTCAGCGTTCACATCTATTGTTCCACTAATATGTCCATTTGTTGGCTCAATTGATATACCATTAGGTAACCCTGTAGCACTATAATTAAGATTTCCATCACCACCAGTCACTTCTACACCAAGTGAACTTATCGCAGCCCCCGTAAAACTGGTTTGATCATCTATATTATTAACATATATAGGGGTTTCCGTATCAGGAGCATGAAGAATTTCTATTGCATTAACTATTGGATTTTCCAGTAATCCGTGAACAAAGGATATATCTATAGACCCATCTGCCACTTGCATTATATGACTTATCGCTGTTCCTATTTGATGCCCGTATGTCCCTGACAAATCTATATCGTTCAACAATGGATAAACAACCCCTTCAATTTCCACATCAAAGATTCGCTGATCGGCACTAGACGTACCGCTCCACCCATTACCTAAATATAAGCGAACCTCATAATTACCTTGTGAGGCTACAGGAAAACTATAAGACATATTCGGAACCCCAGGAATATTATCTGCTCTCTCAGTATCAAAAACTGATATTGGGGTTGTACTCTGATTTACTTCTGAAGTATACCCATTCATACCGAAAGAAAAAGCTTGATTCCCCCCAGGTGTCACCAGATACTGCGAGTTATTACCTGGCGTATCTTCTTCCCAATCAATACCACTATCTATAGCAGCAATTTGTGGGCCCCCGGTATTTATACGATATAGTGCAACAGGAGTATCGGTAACCGTTACTAAAAATGACTGTTCAACAAAATTCAAATCATTGTCGGTCGCTCTAATTGTAATAGTTGTTACATTAGGTGTTCCAGGGTAAGATAATGTCAATATACTTCCATTTATTACCGCCCCGACAGCATTATTAGTATTAGACTCTATAGTATATGTTAAATTTGTCGTGCCATAATCATCGTCAAAAAAATTATCTAACTCTATATCTTCGTCTGCCGTATTAATCAATCTATAGATATCCGGAATATTTTGAGAAACTGTCGGAGTACTTCCAATTACATTTAAGAAATCCCAAGTACCCTCAAGCTCAACCGCTGTAGTATTTGATGTTCCAATAAAACCGACGGCCAAATCCTGGTTGGATTGCTGAATGGCATCAAGAATGCTACCTTGTGCTGTTAATGTTGCACCCATTGAAGTTCTTACCCCTAAATCTAAGGAATACTCAAGTTCAACAATGCCCGTTGATGGATCAACAATGAAATAAAATACTACTGAATTCTGTGGTCTATTTGGAATAGCAATAGGTACATTAATAGGAGTCTGAGGCACATCCCCGATTTCCTGAAGAGCTGTTAACCCTGCGGTTGTTAGAACAAATTTTATAAAATTACTTTGTGTTCCATCACCAATAAATAACCCTAGCTCCCCACCTATCGCAGCACTATTACCATAGAGTTGATTGGGGTCTGAAAAATTCAATAGATTTCCGGAAACCGTAAAACTTCCTGTTGAATTATCAACTTCAACACCATATTGATATCCCTTTTCTTGGGTGTTAGAGGAACCATTAGCGGTCCCAGAGGTCATGTGAGAAGTCATTAAACCCGGTGCACCACCCAACACATCATCAGGATTTGGACCTTGGCCAATATCATCTAACCAGTCCATCCAATTTGGATTCGCATCCCCATTGTTCATAAGACCGGTCAAGCCTAATCCAAAAATACCACCTAATCCCTGCTGATCGTTAAATAGCCCATTCTGAATTGGTACTGCAAAAGCATCACTACCTGAACTATTTGGGTTACCTAATTGAAAAGGATCGTCTTGATCCAAAATTCCATCATCATCATCATCGGTATCATTTAGATCCGAAATTAATGTTCCCCCTGCCGACTTATCAAAATCTGCGGGTTGTGATCCACCATTACATGGGTCCGTACCATTATCCTCTTCATCTTGATTCGTATAACCATCACTATCATAATCAGCATTCGCGTCGTATCCTGGCTCACCTGGATTTATACAATTAATCAAATCACTAGGTTCTAGAACGATAATTTTACCGTTCAATGTTCCGGCCCAAATACTTCCTGGAAATGGATCGGTGTCACTATTACAGGTAATTCCCAGGGCATTACCCCCTAATCCTGAAGCGAAAGTGTCAGTTAAGGTTTCTAAACTACCATCTGGATTTAATTCCGCCCTTCTAAGAACACCACTGTTAACACCTGCAATTAGATCACCTTGCATGGCATTTCCAAAATTGGATGCCGTATATTCATCAATTCCATTTGTATTTGTACCCCAAATAGTAACTTCGTTATCGACAGGTCCTTCAGGATTAGCTAAACCAGGACCTCTAAAATCACCCTCTACAGGATTAGCGGTTGATACCGGAGGCCAATTTGCCGGAAGAGCTATATTTGGATCAGTAGTGTACCCGGGACCTTGTGAACCGTCAGGGTCATATATCAAGGTCCTGAAGACGGCACCAGTAGTACCATTCGAAGCGGGTGCTGTAAATAATCCTGCACCATTGGGATTTGCCCTAATAGGATTTGGATGACCTCCGTAAAGGCTTCCGAAAGAATAGGTCTGAATGTCCGTGGTGATTAATTGTAGATGATCCTCATTGTTTATATATTCGCCATCGGCAGCGGGTGAGCTACTTCCTGGTTCAGTAGAATCGTAGGCATTGGTAACGGTGCCTCCTCCCTCATTTACTGGAAAACCTCCCCAACCTTGATTAGCCCCATTGTCAGTAGCATATACCGCCCCACTTTCAGTAATAACCAAATCATAAGCATTGCGATAGCCTGGTGAAAATATCTGAATTGGGCTTCCTGGCACAACCATAGCTTGATTTAACCCATCATTCCCTCCAAAAGGGTCATTGATATCAATTCCATTATATCCAGGTGAGTCTGGATCAATTATACCGTTAACATTGGCTCTAGTTGGGTCATCCAAAGTGGGGATGTCATATATATAATCCCGGCCATTGTCGTTTAATATGGGTAAGGCATTTAATGCCGTCAAATCAACTGAAATCAAAGCGCCTGAAAGGGCATATTCACAGGTGTAAACAAAATTGGTTGAAGGCCCACCACCATTAGTATTGCCACCCGATGCTACAATAAGATACTCTATTCCGTTCACCGTAACCAACTCCAATCCATTGGTAGCATGGTTCTCTTCAGAGCGTGGAAGGCCACGTACCAAATCAACAACATCCCAAGAGCTTCCATTCCAACTAATCCTCGTCAGAATTCCAGAATTAGTATCTAGATCAACATCACCATTTCCTCCTCCTAAACCTGATCCAATTCTAAAATCACTGGAAGTAACATAAATTATAGGATTGGATGCTGTACCAGCAACCGTTAATCCTGTAGTCTCTCTTTTGGCACAATCTGGAATACTACCACTACAGGGAGTTCCGTCATCATCATGGTTGGCCAGAGATATAACACTATTTAAATCCTCAGCGGCAATTACCTGATAATTAGTGGCATCGACCCTATTTATAGTTAGGATCTTAATCGTTCCTGGATATTCGGCAACATATAATCGACCATCAGGTCCATACATCAAAGATGTTACCCCATTACCGACAGACCCATTACCATTAAAATCCAGTTCACTCTGGGAAAAATTAACCTGCGCATGTAAGTTTGTAAATAATAATGTTGCCCACAATACGGCAGACAAATACACTCTTGAGTATCTGATAAATAATCTTTTCATTTTCAATAGCTTTATTACACTTATTTTTAACTAGTGTTAAAGTTGGGTAGGGCAAAGACAAATATACTTGATCGATGAACTACCAAAAAAATATCAACATGTTTTTCGTTTAAACAAGTTGATTTTTCGTTAAACATCTCAACAATTTGATAAATTGGGAAGATAAATTCGGGAATATTAACTTTTACCTACTTTCATTTCTTACAATGAACATGACTTTGCAAATACCCACACTATTGGAATATAATTCTTGATCCAGAACATGAGCGGACATAAACTGTTAGTTTTTATCTCCGATTTTTAAAGGAAGATTTAAAAAGATTATGTCAAATCTTGTTCATCAGTTAAAATCTCATAGTATAAAACTTTATCCATAAGATGTTTACATGGTAATAAATCCTAGCGTTAACAAATAGACAGACCCTTACTAATGTAGTTAAAAGCAAATAGAATTCTTTCTATTCAGAATTAGTCATTCTATATTATAAAAGTTGTAAGTACTTTTGAAGCGTTTACCAATAAACCTTGGTCTATATCTAGTGATTTTTGAAAAGACGCTTTTCAAATGCCCCAACGTAAAATATTTAGTTTGGTTTACTAAACTAACCATTTTTGACTGTGACATAAAATGGTTTTCACCATTGGCCATACTATAAATAGCGCCTGCAATTGGTAAAGGTTTCAAAATAACACCATCATCAAACTCTGTTTTTTCATGAAAATAATAAAGGTATGGCTCTTCTAAAAATAATTGCTTGAATAAATCTTTTCTTATAATTGTACAAGTACCACAACGAACATTAAAATTGCTTCTAATCTTCCATGCCATCTTTTCTCCTTCCCTGTAGAAATACCCCTTATCAATAACCCAACCAGGTATATTACTTGCAATTCTAGAATTCACATATTTGCTTATGCCATTGTGAATACAGTCATCAGAATCAACAACCATATAATAGTCAATCTCAAAATTTTGATTTGCATATTCAAAGGCTCTCAAGATTTTCCTTGCCTTATCCCCTTCTTTCAATTGTCTATCCTCTTCCCAGTCATTATTCTTAATTTTAGGTGGATCAAAATCAACTTGAACATAATGAACTTGAGGATGTTCAAATTTACTCACGGGCAATTCATGACAAGCCACTATTATTTGAAAATCCCTATCTTTTTGTCCGTTTATGGATTTAAGACTCCGATCTACAAGTTTGCTAAATAAAGGCCAATCAGAAGAAAGCTGTTCGCTTTTTACAGGTACAAGAAAACCAATCATGTTTAACTATTTTAGTTGTGTAATGAGATGAAGAAACACTGTTACTTAAAAACTAGCTGTTTTTACATTCTCCTATAATATTATTCTAACTACGTGGAATAAGCCTCAAAATACCTGTTCCTAGTAAAAGCAAATTCTTAGTATTAAAAAGTGGTACAATAATTCTGTTAAAAATTAGACCACCATCACCCATTGCCCCAATCTTTCTATCTATGGGGTAGCCTCCTAACTTATTCATTTTATCTAATATCAAACTTAGATCCTCATGATTTAGAAGTCGATATTTAATGACCCGAATCAATAAAGCAAAAACAACTGCCTGCTGTTTAGCTTTCAATTTTTTTACGACATCAAGGTGTTTTTTATGCGAATTATTGAGGTTTTCAATCAATCCTTTAAGTTCTTCAACCGCTTTCTCCTGATTATTAATGAATACTAAGTTCTTTTTATAACTCTTACTTGTGACAATCGACCCAGCAACCTTAACATACCTATGTGCATCAAGTTCAACCCTAGAAATTCTAGTCGATTTTAAAAAGACACTTGTGGTAAAAATCAAATCTTCATAGGCCCTCATATCATCTATAAACTTAATTCCTGAATTCAATAAAAAACTTCTCTTGATTAAATATCTCCAGACTTCATTTCTGAAATTATTTTCAGATATATATGACATACCGTCCGTTACTGGACAAGCTAATTGTTGAGGTTCTTCCGATGAATTAACTGGTAAATCACTTAATGCTTCATTTTCTATTTCTTTACTATTGAATTGCAATATTTCAAGATTGTTTTGTTCGCACAATTCCAAAAGACAACCTAAAACATTTGCAGTAAGCAAATCATCTGCATCGAGAAAATAAATATAATCACCTTTAGCTACTTCTAAACAACGGTTACGTGCAATACTTGGGCCTTGATTAGATTGGCTATTCAAACAAATGTTAGGATGTTTTTCAACATATCCTTGGACAATTTGTGCGCCGGAATCCTTTGATCCATCATCAATAATTATTATTTCGTATTCAATCGGTGAGATATCTTGGGCAAGAAGACTATTCAAGCAACGTTCAATATATTTTTCTTTATTAAATAAAGGAATGATAACGCTTAACTTCATTGCTTTTTTTGATTGACTTCTTAGGGTACTTTTTGAATATGAACGCCGAAAAAACTATGCTGACATAAAAATATCACTCACTTGTACAAGTGATATTTTGACATCTGAATTCACTCTTTAACGTAATAATCCCAGTAAAATTATTGAATCCAACAATAACAACAAATAAAACAGTTTTTATTGCCATTTTACAAGATGAAATACAGCTTTTAATATTATGACCACATTTAAAAAATACGTGTAGTCAAATACTGTAAACAATCCCTGATTTAAAACTTAATCATCTAGCCAAATAACCGCCATCTACCGGTATAAGACATCCAGTAATATAATCACTAGCTGAAGATGATAAAAAAACTGCCAACCCTTTTAAATCTTCACCATTGCCCCATCTTTTCATTGGAACTCTATTGAAAACTTCTTCCGTCCTTTTCTTATCATTTATCAATGCAACATTTAGCTGAGTATCCATGTAGCCAGGTCCAATTGCATTAACACAAATTCCTTTTGCTGCCCAATCGTTTGAAAGAGCTTTTGTCAATTGAGCCACACCTCCTTTTGACGCTGCATAAGCTGGTATTGTAATACCACCTAAAACACTCATTATTGATGCTATATTTATGATTTTACCACTCCCTTTTTTTAGCATAGTATTACCTGCATATTTACAATAATAGAATGTAGCGTCTAAGTTGATTGAAATAACTTCATTCCATACGTCTTCAGGAAAATTTTCACTTGGATACCTTCTTTGAATACCAGCAGAATTAATCAGAATATCCAATTCTCCACCCAATATATCAAGAGCCGAATTGTATGATTTTTTAATCTCTTCAATCTTGCTAACATCTGCCTTTAATGGACTTACATTAAGATCATTATTTTGAAAATCTTCGCAAATTTCAAAAACTCTATCATCTAAGTCAATAACCACAGTTTGCGCTCCTGCTTGCGCGATTGCCTCTACCATTGCCTTTCCAAGATCCCCTGCACCACCAACTACGATTGCTTTTTTTCCTTTTAAATTAAACTTGTCTAAAATGTTTGATGTCATAAATGTATTTTAAGTTATCCCATAAATAATCCTCCGTTGACATCTAAAACCGAACCTGTAGTGAACCCAGAATCGTCACCAGCATAGTATAAAGCAGCAGCGGCAACTTCTTCAGGTGTTCCAAATCTACCTATTGGAAAGCGTTTAAGTAAATTGTTCAAAGTCTCCTGACTTCGTTGTGCTGACATATCTCCTTCAATTGTCCCAGGTGCAATACAATTCACTGTTATTCCCTTTGGAGCTAATTTTCTAGCAAGCCCATATGTCAGAGCAATTATCCCTCCTTTTGAAGCACTATAAGCCATTCCATTTTCAAAACCGCCCATACGTCCTGAATTTGACGAGATGTTTATTATTCTAGGAAATTTACTTTTCTCTAGATACTTAATAGATTTTTGTATGGTAGTAAATGTTCCTCTTAAATTTGTTGACAATACCTTATCCCAATGCTCAGTTGTCATTTCTTCAATACTACTCATATCCAAAATTCCAGCACTATTAACTAAAATATCTATTCTCCCAAACAAAGAGTTAATTTTTTCTAAAGCAAGTTCCACAGAAGATTCATCTGAAACATCGCACTGCAAACCCAAAGCTCCGGTGCCTGACTTATCAATACTTTCGGCAGCTTTTTTCGCACTACCTTCTCCAACACTTAAAATGGCAACTTTCATCCCAGATTCATAAAATCTCTTTGCAATTGCTAAACCAATACTACGGGAACCGCCAGTTATTACAGCAACCTTATGAGCAGTGTTTGAATCATTCATTTGGTTCATTTTTTCTATAAATAAAAATTAGTTGTTTATTATTGAAGGGTCAACCCAGTATAAAATCATATCTTTCCCCTCGTCATCATGAATTATTAAATTATGCTTTATTTCATCAATCTTTTGACTTAACTCTGATGTAGAGTTTCCTTCAATATAAATTCTTGCAAAAACCTGTCTTTCAGTTCCTAGCATATCCGGTGTTACAACATCTCCAGTTTTAAACCTATCAAGTACATAAGCAATTTTTTTATCTGATTTTAAATCATCCAAACCTTTTATAGACCCAATTTTACCATCGGTCAGAAGCACCCAAATTGTACATGCAGATTTGCCTTTAAATCTGGGGTCGTTTTTTTGTGAAAAATCAGCCTCACCAAAAGTACCCGTTAAAGCAAAATTCACCAACATTTTTCGATGATCAAACCCATTTATATGGGCAAGGTGAATATGTGGGGCTTCCCCCTGCAATCTAAATCCTGGGTCATAGGCATAAAATTTATTCTTTTCTACAAAAAATTGCATGTTCAGAATACCATTTTTTAATCCCAACCCATCAAAAAAAGAACATAATTTAGGATGAACATAATTTTCAAATTGTTCTGTGTGTTTTGAAGGGTAAACAGCCCCAATGCAAACCGGACTAACATCGCCCTGATCTTTGGTGGTAATCCGATCATAAGTTGCCGATAGATAAGGTATTCCATCTTTAAAAGTATAATAGACCGCCATATCATCGCAGTCCATATATTTTTCTACCAATACAACCCCTTTCTTAGAGAAATTCAACGCTGTTTTAACTGATTCCTCGTAGTCTGAATCATTTCTACATATACTCATTCCCACTCCACCACCACTATCCACGGGTTTAATCATCAATGGGTAATCAATAATATTAGGCTTGGTTATGTCTGATTCTCTATCTAGATAGATTCCAGGTATATCTTGAATATCAAATTGAAGACAAGCCCTCTTAAAACCATCTTTACTACAAAATGCTTCAACTGCTTTCTCAGTAGCATAACAAGGAAAATCAAGTTTCTCACAAATTTCCCAATACGATTTTACTAGGATGTCAGCAACTCCTACTAAAACCCCATCTACTTTTCTTTCTTTGGCAATACTTACAATTTTATCTATATCAAAACCATCTATGTCATAGGTTTCTGAAGCACTTTTTTTTGCAGGAGCATTGGGATTAGGGTCGATAACAATAGTATATACTCCCATGGACTCTGCAGTATCTACCAAAACCCCCGTTTCAGGATTTCCACCAAGTATTATTAGTTTTTTTTGCATAGATTATCTTGATTAATTTATTGTCAACTTAAAATGATAGGGTTTTTAAACAAAAAAAAAACTTAAACCAAAGTTGTAGTCTGAAAAATCTTCCAGTACAATGGTCGTGCTTTTAAACAAAGATACTTATTGTTTAAGTCATATTTATAGAATACAGCTTTTTTCTCAATGCTTATACTTATAAATTTATTAGTGCAGTAGCACAACTATCCGAAAGTTTGATTTTCAAAAAAGCCTGAGAATCCTGAGTTGCGGGGCTATGGCGGATTTTTTACCTGCGGTTTGTCACCTATTCTTTTGACCGGCAAACGTCTAAATGTCAAAAAATTGGCCATAAACAACGGATTGCGTACAGTTCATACTGAAGTATATAATGTACCCACAAAACTTTTTTTAAAAAAATAAGGTGAAAGGTTGAACTGTTATAAAAAGTAGGTAAGTTTGCATTGGACATGCAATAACATAGATTTTTATAAGTTAGATATTATGCAAAGATTAACCTTTGAATTAACGTTTAATTTTACTTCTACAAAATGAAAGTTTTATTATTGGCCGGTGGGCTTGGAACACGGATTTCTGAAGAAACACATCTTAAGCCAAAGCCCATGATAGAAATTGGAGGAAAACCAATTTTATGGCATATTATGAAAATGTACTCTCATCACGGCTTTAATGAATTTACAATCTTATTGGGGTACAAGGGATATGTGGTCAAAGAGTTTTTCGCCAATTACTTTCTGCACCAATCCGATGTTACTATGGATTTGGCAGAAAATAAAATTACCTTTCATAACAATAAATCAGAACCTTGGAAGATTACTCTTTTAGATACTGGATTGCATAGTATGACCGGTGGGCGGATACTCAGAGCTCGTGATTTTGTTGGAGATGAACCATTTATGCTTACCTATGGTGATGGAGTATCTGATGTAAATATTAAGGCCTTAGAGGAGTACCATCGAAGTCATTCTGGTTGTATCACTATGACCTCTGTGCAGCCTGACGGAAGATTTGGTGCACTTAAAATGAAAGGAAACCGTATTAGTCAGTTTTTAGAAAAACCTAAGGGAGATGGAGCTTGGATCAATGGTGGTTTTTTTGTTTGTGACCCCAAGGTTTTTGATTATTTAGATGGGGATTCTACTGTTTTTGAAAGGGACCCGTTGGAAAAAATGGCAGAGGACAAAGAGCTCTTTGCATTTAAACACACAGGTTTTTGGAAGCCTATGGACACGCTTAGAGATAAAAATCAACTAGAGGAAATGTGGACCAACAATACAGCGAAATGGAAAACATGGTAGTATATGATGATTTTTTTAAGGGGAAAAGGGTTTTTTTGACCGGACATACAGGTTTTAAAGGTTCATGGATAACTCTTTTGCTTAAAGCCCTTGGAGCTGAAGTAACAGGTTATGCACTTTCTCCCGACCAAAAACAAAACTTATTCGATTATGCTGGTTTGGATAAAAAAATGTGTTCTCATATTGGGGACATACAGGATTTTTCTGCTTTAAAAGAGGCAATGAGAAATGCTGATCCCGAAATAGTGATTCATATGGCTGCTCAGCCACTGGTTATCGAATCATATAAAAATCCTGTATATACCTATGGGACAAATGTGATGGGAACAGTGAATGTTCTTGAGACGGTTCGTCAATTGCCCAATGTAGCTGTTTGTCTTAATATTACCACAGATAAAGTATACAAAAACAACGAATGGCTTTGGGGGTATCGCGAAACAGATTCTTTGGGGGGGCATGACCCCTATTCCAACAGTAAGGCTTGTTCTGAATTGGTTACCCAAGCTTATCGCGATTCTTTTTTTACTGATTCCAACACCATTTTGGCTACAGCAAGAGCCGGAAATGTTATTGGTGGAGGAGATTGGGCCGCAAATAGGTTGGTTCCCGATTTCATTAAATCTATCCAATCCGGGGAGCAAGTAGTGATAAGAAGCCCAAAAGCGGTGAGACCTTGGCAACATGTTCTTGATTGTATTGGTGGATACTTGCACCTCATTTGGCAATTGTCAACGAGCAAAAAATTGGCATCGAGTTATAATTTCGGCCCAGACAATGACAATATTAGAACGGTTGAATCCCTTATTGAAATAGTTTGTAAGGCTTGGGGAAATTCAGTTTCATATAGAATCGAAGGCAATGACACTTTTCATGAAGCGGGTTTGTTACGATTGGATATTTCTAGGACAATACAAGAATTGGGGTGGCAACCTAAGTGGGGGATGGAAAAAACCGTATTACAATTAGTTGATTGGTACAAAGGTTTTTCCGAGGGTCAAGACGCCTTAGAACTTTGCCTAAAGCAAATAGATGAATTTCTTCATCATTGATTAATATATGATGAAGCAAACCATTATTATTACTGGAGCCGATGGCTTTTTGGGCCACCACTTAGTCCATCAATTGGCCAAAACCTATGATATTGTTGGTTTAGTGAGAAACCCTCAAAACCTTAAAAGGTTAAACGTTGGGCAGATAACACTATGTAGTACCCATGAGCCATTAAACAAGGTTTTTGAGCGATACCGACCTATTGGAATTGTTCACACCGCAACTAAATATGGAAGAACTGGTGAATCTGTACCCAGTTTACTAAACGTAAATGTTGATTTACCATTACATTTGCTAGAACTGTCACAAACATATAATTCCAAAGTATTCATTAATATTGGTAGTTTTATCACCCAAGGCAAAGGTTATAATTATTTGCAAGATTACGCGCTTTCTAAAAAGCAATGTTCAGAATGGCTTCAACTTATAGCCAATAAAGCCAATACTTGTAAAGTAATCGATTTTACCCTGTACCACCCGTTTGGGCCTGGGGATTCTGAAGCTAAGTTTGTCAGCCAAATGGTAAAAGCCATTAAAGGAAGAACCCCTTTTATAGATTTGACCCCTGGTGAACAAAAGAGAGACTTTATTTATGTGGCCGATGTGGTGGCTGCTATTGAATTGGCTTTAAACCGGTCTGATGGTTTACAAAAGCCTTATACTCGAACAGATTTGGGCACGGGTTCATCCCAAACGCTACGCTATTTTCTCGAAACTCTCAAGGCCGTATCCAAAAATACCGAAACTGAACTTCGATTTGGAAAATTACCTTATCGTAAAAACGAAATTATGGAAGCAAAAGCTGTTCCTGACTTACTTACCTCTTGGGGCTGGAAACCTAATTACACCCTTGATCAGGGCCTTTCACTTACCTTGGACCAAACAATTTAGTTTAGTTACCCTCGCTCCATTACTGTTGATTGTTCTTTTGTTCAGTGACTCTATAAAAATATCCAAGAATGGACTACTGCCTTAATTAGTTGTCAAAACCCAATTGTCCCATCAATCGCCAAATTTCTTTTTCATCCGTATTGATTTGCACAATTTTTTTACTATCAATTCCCATAAGCATCAATTCCTCCTTGATCGAGTTAAAAGCAGATGGATTGATTGTGGCAATTATTAAAAAGTCAAACTCAGTATTGACAATAGAACTATGAGGCCTAACAAAATTGTCGGCAATATTCATTTCATGGAAATCAATATCTATCCATTTGACAATTTGAAAAAAATTGCTTTTGCTATTCGACGATAAAAGATGCTGCCCAAAAGAACCTGAACTGTAAACAACAACTTTTGAGTTCTTTTTTGTTTTTAAAAAAGGATTGAAAATAATAGTTCCCGAGGCATCATGGATTATTCCTCCAGATCTAACCAAGATTAAGGAATAAAGGTAATATAGTATCTGTGTGTTTAAGTTCTTTTTAGTTAGAAAAGGACTTAATTTTATTTCCAGAAAATCTTTTAGCAGCCCCAATCTGTAGAACTCTATTTTTGTGTTCTTAATAGATTTTAAGATGGAATCATGTCGTTGCCTATAGTAATATAATGGTATTCTACTTATCGTAAGTTTTTTTGAAATAGACAAATAGGTATAAGTGATAGCGGCATCTTCACCCATTACAATTTCACTGGGAACTTCATACAATATTTCATTGAGCAACTCCCTTTTGAACAGCTTACTCCACACATAGGTAGCTATTTCGTGTTCGCAAAAGGCGCCATTAAACATTGCTTTCGGAAGTATCGAATTTTTAATTTCATCTTCCCCAAAAACACCAGTATATGTAGGCCTTACTGTTTCAATTTTTCCCTCGAATTCCCTGAAATGCCCAGTCACAACTAGGTCAGAATTGTTAACTTCGGCAAGTTTAAATAAAATGTCGAGATAAAATTTATCGACCCAATCATCACCATCAATATAAGCAACATACTTCCCCTTGGAGTTCCTAAGCCCTTCTTTTCTACCACTCAAAAGTTCTCCATGCTCTTTGTGAATCACTTTTACCCGGTCGTCTTTTTTGGCATATTCGTCGCAAATCAGGGGGCAATTGTCAGGGCTTCCATTGTCGACCAAAATCAGTTCAAAGTCAGAAAAGGATTGATCTAAGATGCTATCAATGCATTTTGAAAGATAAGCTTCTATCTTATATACTGGGACAATAACACTGATGCTAACTTCATTCATAATCACCGTTAATTTAATTTAATATAAAAAAGTCCGCCTCCGTACATATCATCTTTACCAAAAGACTTTGCAGTTGTTATGTATAGGTTTAAATGATTGTCAAAACAGCAGGATGTCACGTTTGGGCATGGCAATTTTCGTTCATCCATTTTTTGGCCATTTTTAGGGTTCCATCGAGATACACGTCCTCCTCCCCATTCTGCAATCCATAACATTCCCTCATGATCCATGCACATGCCATCAGGACTTCCCTCTCCATTAAACTCGATCACGTAAGACTCAAATGACACCTCTCCAGTTTCTTTATCATAGGCATATTTGGCCACTTTCTTCGTAGGTGTATCAATAAAGTAAAGGCTGAAGCCATCTTGTGAAAATGCCAGACCATTGGAGATGGTTGTGTTCTCGATTATAACCTTGTATTTCCCTTCTGAATACGAAAAGACTTTTCCTATGTTATTCTTGACCTCGGGAAATCCCATCGTTCCAATGATAAGTCTTCCTTTGGGGTCTTTGATTCCATCATTATATCTGACTGAATTTGCTATATCCATTTGGAAGGAAAACTGTTTTTGCAATGTATTGAAATCTACTTCGAAAAAACCGTTTTTAGAGGCGGCCATGATTTTTTTCCTATCCAACAAGAAAATACAACTAACGGGAGAATCCAATTTCACGCTCAAAATCTCCTCTGTGGATGGATTGTAACAAAAGACCAAGTGATCCAAAATAGACACAAAATAAAGGAGGTTTTCTTCGTGGTCAAAAACAGGCCCCTCTAAAAGTTCCGAATTGAGGTGAAAAATAAGGGAAGGGTTCATATGGCCGTATTAATTAAATGTAATGTCCTCCTGTAATTCTCA
Organism: Maribacter sp. HTCC2170; assembly: GCF_000153165.2. Taxonomy (NCBI): domain Bacteria; kingdom Pseudomonadati; phylum Bacteroidota; class Flavobacteriia; order Flavobacteriales; family Flavobacteriaceae; genus Maribacter; species Maribacter sp. HTCC2170. The sequence continues at coordinate 2,538,186 of NC_014472.1, read as the reverse complement.
TTAACGAGCCAGTTGTCATGGCAGATTCATCAGAAATTAAATACATTACTGCTGGTATTGGATCAAATTTATTCAATAATCGCCCCATAGGAATAATATTACTTGCAATACTATTCAATTCTTCTTCACTAACACCTTCATCAGCTCTTAATTGGAGTTCTCCTTCAGTATTAGTCCAACCCATTACCAAATAATTTGATCTGATTCCATATTTAGCATAATGATGAGCAATATGGTTGGACAGCGCATAAAGGGTATTTTTAGTTAGGGCATATGGAGCTCTATCAATATCACCATAATCCATATGAGGGGATCCAAAGAAAATGATAGAACCTACTTTAGATTTCATCATGGACTTTAATACGTGTTTTACTAAAAAAAATGGAGCTTTAAGGTTGATATTGAAAACGCTATCGTAAATGTCTTCTTCAGTATCAAGAATAGATGAAACAGGTGTTATTCCTGCATACAAAATCAATGCATCTATTTTTCCAAATTTATTTAAAGTTTGTTTACAGAATTCTTCTATTCCCTTAATACTATTTAAGTCTAGTTTATGAAAATAAAGCTTATTTTTAAACGGCGATAATTGAATGATTTCATTTCCCTCACTAGGAGTTCTACCACAAAAAGACACGTTATACCCTTTATTTAAACATGTCAGCAGTATTTCTTTCCCGACACCTTTAGTGCCCCCTAGAATCATTACAGTTTTCATTAACTCAATTTAGATTAATAACAAAATAACGTAATGCATCACACTATTATTATCAATAAATTTTATTTTGCAATACTTGTTATTTTTCAATATCTGATTTCAATTATTAAAAATATTCAAGTCCTTGAATATCTGATATATATATGTGTAATTTGATTTACCTATACCACCTAAGTGTTGACTAAATTCACTTATGGAATCTTAATTATGATAACTTTGTTGGAGGAAAAGTTGCTCTTAAAAATTAATGAGATACCTGCTTACCTTAAAGCTACTTGTCTAAAACAATAATCGCTTATATATAATTTGATTCTAGTATATTTTGGTTGCCATGTTGTTACTTTTGATTAGATTGTAAGCCTTTCTATTTGGTCAGTACGCTTATTATTTAACGGTGGTCAATATGAATTACTTGTTGCTATTGCTGACAGAGATATATTGTAGTGATAATGTCGAGAATTCCTCTATTTCAAGAGGAGATAAACACTTTAGCCTACAGTAGTTCCTGGGTATCTACACTCGCCTATTTTCTTTGAGGCCCAGATAAATTAATACTTATCAACAGATACTAAAATTTCCACCATTTTTTAGTAGTTGTTCCATAACCATATCCATATTTGCCGCCATACCCCAGGTTATCTAAGTTTACATCGTTGACCACAAAAGATACGTTTTTAATTTTACCCTCTTTAAGTAGCTTTAACGGGAACTCAGTGGATTTTTTCTCAGTAACTCCAGCTCTGGTCACATAAATAATACAGTCAGCGAATTGGCTAATCAATAAGGTGTCACTAACAACCATTAAAGGAGCAGTATCTACAATGACATAATCATAAAGTTCTGAAACTTTTGAGAAGAGCTCCTCCATTCTAACACTCATCAATAATTCTGACGGATTCGGTGGTATCTTCCCCGAATAAATAACATCAATACTATTGGAATGTACAAGCATCGGATTGATAATATCCTTTACTTCAATGGAATCATTAAATAGAAACTCCGTCAAACCTGCATCTTTATTTCTTTGTGGTCTTTTCATTTTATCAACTGAATCTCCAGTGAAATAAGTGTAAAACTTGGGGTTTCTAATGTCTGCACCTATCAACATTACTTTTTTATTAGTACTTGCCAAACTCATTGCTAAGTTTGTTGACATAAATGTTTTACCTTCTCCGGGCGTACCAGAGGTTATAAATATTTTATTATTTTTCTTCCCATTTACGGGTTTTTTTGTCTTTAAAAGATAATCCAAATTTGTTCGTAAAATTCTTAGTGATTCTGCTAATACAGAACGATCGTCCTTTATAATAACTTTCTCATCCTTTTTTCCTAATCTAGGCAACTCTCCTAAAACTGGTACATCGTTTACGATATTCTCTAACGTGTGTTTGTTGTTTATTTTGGTATCTAACAGGTGATTTATATAAATAACACCAAAAGGTACTGCCAGCCCCAAAATTAAGGCAGCTAGGTACATTATACTTTTTCTTGGCTTAACAGGCGTAGAACTTGATACATAAGCCTTATCCACTATATTCGACTTAGGAGCAGCAGAGGCAAACGAAATTTGTGATTCTTCCCTTTTCTGAAGTAAATAAAGGTATAGAGATTCTGTGGTCTCCTGCTTGCGTGTTATGTTCCTTAATTCACGTTGGTTTTCAGGGGCCGAGTATATGGTACCTTGAATTCGACCCATTTGATTTTGAAGTGTACTTACGTTCATGCCAACATTACGCTCCAAGGCAATTAAACTAGACTCCATTGTAGATCTTAAACCATTAAGCTGCTGATCTAAACTAACGATCATCGGGTTCTTCTCGTCGGCACTTTGCAACAATCGTTTACGTTCAGCTATCAATTGATTGTATTGTGTCGTGGCTTGGGAGATTGCACCACTTCCAAGATCCACTACGGGCATTTCCTCAAAACTGGTTTCTTGGTCAATGTAATCCTTCATTCCAGTAACCATCTGCAATTGCACCTTGGCATTTTCCAAACTTTGTCTACTACTGGCACTTACTTGTACCGCAGCACCTAATTCTAACCCTGATCCTGTAATTCCCTTTTCGGTAAGCATCTCTTGGGCATCTTTATCAACAGAACTTAAAGCACCAGAAATAAGCTGGATGCGATTATCAATAAACTCGGAGGTTTTATCGGCAATACGTCTTTTTTCTTCAATCCCATTTCTATTATATACTTCTACGAGTTTATCTATGATATCTCTAGCCTTTTGGGTTATTGGGCTTGTCATTGAAATATCTAAAATATTAGAAAATTCAGATGCCACACCAATAGCAACAGCATTCTTATAGGCCCTGGCAACTTTTATTACAGGATTAATCTGCACCATATAACGCTTTCCTGCCAGTGCTTCGGGCTTTTTAACATTGGGAGTAATAACAATATCTCCTATCGTAGAGGATACTGCTTTGCCGAAAGTGTGTAATTTTTTCGGCTTATCTTCATCTTTATAAAACCTAAAAGCAGTATCAGTTGAAAATTCAATAAAAAAACTGAACTTAGCATTATTGATGACCGAGTCTGGTGCAATTACATTAATATTAAACGGGGCATTCTTATAGACTTCGGAATCAATGACCTTTCCCAGGGCGCGAATCTCGGTATTAAGTCCTAATTCTTTCACTACATCTATGAAATTTGCTCGTGATCTCAGTATTTGAATTTCATCCTCAACTTCTGTGGAGCCACCTGAAAACACATCCAATTCCCTAAACACGCTGAGTTCGCTGGTAGAGTTTTTTTCCTGTACAATCTGTATTTGCGAACTTACCGCATATTCGGGTATGGTGTAGCGCATTTTTGCGTAAGCCATTAACAATGCAACAACAGCAGATAGCATAAACCATTTCCAATGCTTAGCAAATAGTAATATATACTGTTTTAGTTCAGCCGTATTTTCGGACAAATCCATAGCTTTTTATTTAGGGTAAAGACTTGCTTTTTTACTTTTAATTTCTTGTTATTAGAATAATTGTCGAAGTTATTAAAATGGAGGCGATTGAAATAGCTATTGTCGCTCTGTTATCCAAACTGGAAGAAGAAACGGCTGATTGATTTGGCTCAACATAAACTACATCATTCTGAGTCAAGTAGTAAACTGGAGAACTCATGGCGCTTTTATTCGTTAAATCAATCCTAGTGTACACTTTGGTACCATCAAAATCGCGAATGACCATTACATTTTCTCTCATTCCCTTTATGGTTAAATCACTTGCCAACCCTAAAGCTTCCAAAATTGTAATCCGTTCTCCATTAACGGCATACGTTCCAGGTCTATTTACTTCGCCTAAAATAGTTACTGTAAAATTCCTAAGTCTTATGTTGATTATGGGGTCTTTCAAATAATCTGACAATTCTTTGCGTAAAAGCACTCTTAATTCCTCAGGAGATAGACCTGCAATCTTAAGTTTACCTAAAACGGGGAAATCAATCTCGCCTCCTTTGTCAATCAAGTAATCTACCTGCTCAGCTCTAAAACCGCCCTCTGAAGAACCTCTAAATAGATTAAACGGCGTGCTTGCCAGATTATCCAAAGTAGAAATATGTATACTCACTAAATCGTCTACTTTAAATTTAGGTGTAAAACTATTTTCATCGACTATGGTCTCAAAGTCCCCTGTATTTTGAAAATAAACAACCTCTTTCTTTGATGCACAGGACCCTAATAATAGCATTAAAACTGTACAAAAAAATAAACTCTGACAAGATTTTTGAACTTTTACTGACATAAATGGTTTGATTTTTGACGAAAATAAGAAAATTAGGATTGTAAAACTTTCAAAAATCCTTTTTTGGAATTTCTTTGTTCCTGTTTTTCATCCAATTGTTCATATTTGGAATTATTAGAGACATATTCAGGAACAATCTCCTTCATAAGACGAACCGTATTCGTATTGAAAAACATATTGGAAATACAAAGTTCATCAATTTTAGAGCGAACATGAGCGTAATCCAATTCACGTGTTTTACCAATCATTATTTTTTTATGATAGGTCGGTAATGTATTTTCACCATCTGCCAAAAGCTCTTCATATAGCTTTTCACCTGGCCTCAAACCAGTAATCTTAATGTCAATATCATCAGGGTATTTAAGGCCCGAAAGCTTTATCATGTTTTTTGCCAAATCAAATATTTTAACGGATTTGCCCATGTCAAAAATAAATATTTCTCCACCTCGACCCATTGCCGCGGCTTCCAACACTAATTGAGAAGCTTCAGGAATAGTCATAAAATATCTGGTAATATCTTTATGGGTCACGGTCAATGGCCCACCTTTTTCAATTTGTTTTTTAAATAAAGGAATTACAGAGCCATTCGAGCCTAACACATTTCCAAAACGGGTTGTAATGAATCGAGTTTTGTTTTCTTGTTGCATACTACTTATATACATTTCAGCAATACGCTTGGTCGCACCCATCACATTCGTGGGATTTACCGCCTTATCGGTAGAAACAAACACAAATTTATCAACTTTATGCTTTAACGATAAATCAACTAGCATCTTTGTTCCAGCTATATTTACCTTTATCGCTTCATAATAATTATATTCCATTAAGGGAACATGTTTATAAGCCGCAGCATGGAAAACCATCGTCGGTTTGTACTCTTGAAAATAGGTATTCATTCTATTCTTATCCCTAATGTCTCCAACCAAAGGAATAAAATTATGGAAGCCATTCTGCTTCAACTCTTGCTGAAGGTCATATAGCGGAGATTCTGCTTGGTCAATTATTATTAATGATTTATACTCATAATTTGCTATCTGACGAACTATCTCACTCCCAATAGATCCAGCACCACCAGTCACCATTATCACTTGATCTTTTAGCTCTTCTGAAACTTTTGATTTTTTAATATCAATTGGAATACGATTCAGTAAATCCTCAATTTGCACTTGTTTTATTTGAGAAACCTTTAATTCACCATTGATCCATTTTTCAACAGGGGGAACTATTTTAACTAGAACCGAAAAGTCTACTAAACTCTCAACGAGCTCTCTGAGTTTGCTTTGGTCAACATTATTAATAGAAACGATTATTTCTGAAATATCTCTTTTATTTAAAAAATAATCCGATAATATTTCTTTACCAAAGACCGCAACACCATTAATACTTTTACCTACCTTTTTCTCATCATCATCAATATAGCCAACCACTCTAGCATTACTACTTGTTTGGTTTGTCAACGCATCATATGTAAGAATTCCTGATTCGCCAGCTCCATATATAATCACATTCTTTGTAATCTTGAACTGCTTAACAAGGTTAAAGTACATGGATTTAAAGACATATCTTGATGCTGTAAGGGCAATAAATCCAATTAAACTGTGAATAATAATAATCCCTAAAGGAATAGTGAATTCTTCGATAATACTGAACTGCCTATTAACAATTATCATAAAAATGGTTATGATACTCGATAAACAAATTGCGTTAAAAATTCTATAGACGTCTCTTAGGCCAGTATGTCTTACAACTCCTTTGTAAGAATTTGTAAGTAGAAATGCAATAAGGGCAATCAAGGATACTATGGGTATTTGAACCAATAATCTCTCAATATCAAAATTCAAGGTTAAGTTAAACCTAATAAAATATGAAAGAATGAAAGATATAGTTACAATTACAACGTCAATGGCCAAAACCAACCATTTTGACGCATATCTATGCGCATTATTGACTAAATAATTTTTAATCATTTGGTTATTTCTTTTAAGATTAGGGTCGTTATTCGTTCTAAATCATCAATTGACAAATTTGATCCACTAGGTAAACATAGACCACGGTCAAATAAATCTTCTGACGTTCCATCAGTGTAATTTGGATATTTTTCAAATACAGGTTGCATATGCATAGGTTTCCACAATGGTCTCGTCTCAACATCATCAAGTAATAATGCCTTACGAATCTTTTCCCTCAACTCAAAAGAGCTTGTTAGTATGCAAGTTAACCATCTATTGGAAAAAAAACCATCAGGTTCCTGTAAAAATTCTATATCCATTAAATGATTTAATTTTTTATAATAAAACTCAAAGTTGCTTCTTCTTGCACCAACCCGATCATCAAGAACTTCCATTTGACCACGGCCTATGCCTGCCAAGACATTACTCATCCTATAATTATAACCAACCATGGAATGTTGGTAATGAGGTGCATCCTCCCTTGCTTGAGTGGCTAAATGGACAGCCTTATGCTTTAGTTCAATACTATGACAAACTAAGGCACCCCCTCCAGAAGTTGTAATTATTTTATTTCCATTAAAAGATAAGATACCAAAATCTCCAAAACTACCACAATTTATACCATGGTATGTACTCCCAAAAGCTTCAGCACTGTCCTCAACAATCGGAATATCATATTTCATTGAGATTTGTGCCAATTCATTAATCTTATAAGGCATACCATATAAGTGAACAGCTACAATTGCTTTGGGTTTTTTACCTTGGGCAATTTTATCTGTTATCGCTTTTTCAACTAACTCGGGAGCTATGTTCCAAGTATCTCTTTCACTATCCACAAAAATAGGTGTCGCTCCAAGATACATGATAGGGTTTGCTGAAGCAGAAAAAGTAAAACTCTGACATATTACTTCATCATCTTTTCCAACCCCTAATAATTCAAGTGCTAAATGAATAGCACTAGTTCCTGTACTTAAAGCAGCAACGTGTACATTATTATTAAGATAAGACTGTATAGCTTCTTCAAACTTATCAACATTTGGACCTAAAGGTGCAACCCAATTGGTCTGAAAAGCCTCATTGACATATGTTTGTTCCTTGCCTCCCATATGGGGTGATGAAAGCCAAATTTTAGTTTGTGTCTGCACAGTTTATACAATTAGTTAAGTTCATGAAAATCAAAAATAGCCATAGTTTGCCTTACCAAAGTCAATTCTTACTGATATTTCGTTTAATACTTCAAATTCATCGGTTAAAGACCTTTTTTACTTTACCACAAGTTTCAATTTCAACAAATACATTAACAATTAAACACACCACCTATAATATAAGGCCTTTTAACGACAATAATAGTCGAATTATCAAGTTATTTAATAATCTTTGCAACCATAATTAACAAAATAAGTAATGCACAAAATCACAAAAATATGCTGTATAGGTGCTGGTTACGTTGGCGGCCCAACAATGTCGGTAATCGCCAACCAGTGTCCAAATATCCAGGTAACAGTAGTCGATATTAACCAAGTAAGAATTGATCAATGGAATGATTCCAACTTAGATAATTTACCCATATACGAGCCAGGTTTGAAAGAAATTGTTCGTGACACACGAGGTAAGAACCTATTTTTCTCTACAGATGTGGACAAAGCAATTGACGAGTCCCAATTGATCTTTATTTCAGTGAACACCCCTACAAAAACTTATGGCAAGGGTAAAGGTCAAGCTGCTGATCTCAAATACATAGAATTGTGTGCTAGAAACATAGCTAAAGTAGCTAAGGACGATAAAATAGTTGTTGAAAAATCAACACTACCAGTAAGAACCGCTAGTGCTATTAAAAGTATTTTACAAAATACAGGTAATGGTGTTAATTTTGAAATACTTTCAAATCCTGAGTTTTTAGCTGAAGGAACAGCTATAGATGATTTGTTGAATGCTGATCGAGTTTTGATAGGTGGTGATGACACTCCATCAGGACAAGCAGCCAAAGATGCCCTTAGTGCCGTCTATTTAAACTGGTTGCCAAAAGACCGGGTACTTCAAACCAATGTCTGGTCCTCTGAACTGTCCAAACTTGTTGCAAATGCATTTCTTGCACAAAGAGTTTCATCAATAAACTCAATTTCAGCGCTTTGTGAAAAAACAGATGCCAATATTGCTGAGGTTGCTCGTGCAATTGGTTATGATAGTCGTATTGGTTCCAAATTCTTGAACTCTTCTGTTGGTTTTGGTGGTTCTTGTTTTCAAAAAGATATTTTAAATTTAGTATATATAGCCAGAAGTTTTGGTTTAAATGAAGTAGCAGATTATTGGGAACAGGTAATACTAATGAACGATTATCAGAAAAAAAGGTTTGCCGATAATATTGTATCAACCTTGTACAATACTGTTTCGGGTAAAAAAATAGTATTTTACGGATGGGCATTTAAAAAGGATACTAATGACACCAGGGAATCTGCGGCCATTTATATTGCGGATGCCCTATTAGATGAGAAAGCAGAAATTGTTGTTTATGACCCAAAAGTCCCTGCGGAACGCATATATGCAGATTTAGATTATCTTGACACGCGTAGCCCAGAAGAAAACAGGAAATTACTCACAGTAACTTATGACCCAATAAAGGCTGTTGAAGAAGCTCATGCCATTGCGATACTAACTGAATGGGATGAATTTAAGACTTATAACTGGAAGTCTTTGTATTCAAAAATGCTAAAACCTGCATTTGTTTTTGATGGAAGAAGACTTATGGATAAATCACAAATGGAAGAAATAGGCTTTAAATACTATAAAATAGGAGAATCATGAGAGTGCTTATAACTGGGGCAGCTGGTTTTATTGGCTTCTATTTATCTAAGGCCCTTGTGGCAAATGGACATTATGTAGTGGGATTGGACAACATTAATGATTATTACGATGTAAATCTTAAATATGCCCGTCTAAAGGAGCTAGGTATTTCTCGGACGTCCAGTGAACCATATAATAACATGACAGCCAGTACAATTTTGAAAGATTTTTATTTTGTCCGCTTAGGATTGGAAGATCGAGAAAATTTACCAAACCTGTTCAAAAAAGAATGCTTTGATGTGGTGTGTAATCTAGCAGCTCAGGCGGGAGTTCGATACAGCTTGGAAAATCCAGAAGCCTATATGGATAGTAATATGGTTGGGTTTCTTAATATATTGGAAAATTGCAGGCACAATGACATCAAACATCTGGTCTATGCCAGTAGTTCTAGTGTCTATGGCCTCAATGAAAAAGTGCCATTTGAAACTACAGATGCAGTCGATAACCCTATAAGTTTATATGCTGCTACTAAAAAAAGTAATGAATTAATGGCCCATACCTATAGTCATTTGTATGGGTTCCCAACAACAGGACTTCGCTTCTTTACTGTATATGGGCCTTGGGGTAGACCTGATATGGCCATGTTTCTTTTTACAGATGCTATAGTCAATGGAAAGCCAATAAAGGTTTTTAACCATGGTAAAATGGAACGGGATTTCACCTATATCGATGATATTGTTCAAGGAGTTACCCTAATTATAGAAGGAGATACTTCAAATAGAAAAACTATCTCAGACTTATATAAAATATACAATATTGGTAATAATAAATCTGTCCGATTAATGGATTTTATTGAAGAAATCGAACAAAGTCTAGGAATTAACGCTAAAAAAGAAATGCTTCCAATGCAACCCGGGGATGTAGGTAAAACATGGGCTAATGTCGAAGATCTAGTGCGAGATTATAACTATAGTCCCAATACACCAATAGAAAAAGGTGTCAAAGAATTTGTAATTTGGTACAAAAATTATCACAAGGTATAAATTGTAGTTATTGGAAAATCTTGAAGGGTCTAGCTGAAAATCTTGTTGAAAAAATTGGTCCGGATATTATGTGCTTTTATGGCATTTTCTCTTTAATAATAATCTTTTTCAATTCAACTAGTTTGAACTAACTAAAGAGTTCGATCAATCTTGGTTATCATTTCAACGGAATTAATGAGAGGTTAAAACAAAATAATATTGAATTCCATTTCTTTTATAGATCTTTAACCACTAAAATTTTAATAATTTATGGATATTTCAAGTCTAAAGTTAGATTCAAACCACCACATATTAGTTACAGGAGGAGCTGGATTTATTGGGTCAAACTTATGTGAGGTACTTCTTTCAAATAAAAACAGGGTTACCTGTTTGGACAATTTTTCCACAGGAAAAAGAGAGAACTTAGACCATTTGATTTCTGATAAAAAGTTTAGGTTGATTGAAGGTGATATTCGAAATATAAAGGACTGTCAAGAGGCATGTTCCAGTGTTGACTATGTATTACATCAAGCTGCCCTAGGGTCTGTTCCAAGATCTATCAATGACCCAATTACGAGTAATGATGTTAACGTTTCTGGATTTTTAAACATGTTGGTTGCGGCGCGTGACGCCAATGTAAAACGTTTTATTTACGCTGCAAGTTCTTCAACCTACGGAGATTCAAAAAACATGCCCAAAGTTGAGGAGGTCATCGGCAAACCACTGTCTCCTTACGCTATTACAAAATACGTAAATGAACTATATGCCGATATTTTTAGTAAGTCTTTCGGCCTGGAAACAATTGGGTTACGATATTTCAATGTTTTTGGCCGCAGACAGGACCCCAATGGGGCGTATGCAGCAGTAATCCCTAAATTTGTTATGCAACTGATGAAACATGAATCACCTGTTATTAATGGTGACGGGAGTTATTCCAGGGACTTTACCTATATAGATAATGTCGTTGAAATGAATATTAGATCCATGCTTGTTACAAATATTGAAGCTGTTAATACAGTCTATAATGTAGCATTTGGAGAACGTACTGATTTAAATGAACTTATTGGTCTGCTAAAGAATTATCTAAGTGTTTTTGATGAGAACATAAAAAATATATCCGTTGTACATGGTGCTACACGCCAGGGAGATGTTCCTCATTCTTTGGCCTCTATTGATAAGGCCAAAAAACTATTGGGGTATGACCCTAAGTTTGATATCAAGGCAGGATTAAAAGAGGCAGTGGATTGGTATTGGAAACATTTAAGGTGAGAAATCACCCCTAACCCACTATATAAAAGTAAAAACAGTTTTATATTAAACTATTCAATAAAAATGAATAATATTAAAATAGCCATTATTGGTTTAGGTTATGTTGGGCTGCCCTTGGCTCGATTATTTGGTACAAAATACCCCACAATAGGATTTGACATTAATGAAGGAAGGGTACAAGAACTAATGAACGGGCATGATAGTACCTTAGAAGTGGATGATGCTACTCTGAGAAATGTACTTTCAAAAACGTCCAAAATGGATGCCGGATTATTTTGTACCAACCAATTGGGTGATATAGAAGATTGCAATTATTACATCGTTACGGTACCAACTCCAGTGGACAGTACGAACCGTCCCATTTTAACTCCTTTGTACAGGGCAAGTGAAACAGTGGGGAAAGTTCTCAAAAAAGGAGATACAGTAATTTATGAATCTACAGTCTATCCTGGTGTTACCGAAGAAGAATGTATTCCCGTTCTTGAAAAAACGAGCGGGCTCAGTTTCAATTCTGACTTCTTCGCGGGATATTCACCTGAACGTATCAATCCAGGCGATAAAGAACATACCGTAGAAAAAATATTAAAAGTCACTTCAGGGTCAACCCCCGAGGTGGGTAAAAAAGTAGACGCATTATATGCCTCGGTAATTACGGCAGGAACCCATTTGGCACCATCCATTAAAGTAGCCGAAGCCGCTAAAGTAATTGAAAACTCCCAGCGAGACATAAACATTGCTTTTGTAAATGAGTTGGCCAAAATTTTCAATTTAATGGGTATTGACACTCACCAAGTATTGGAGGCTGCGGGCACCAAATGGAACTTTTTACCCTTTAAACCTGGGTTGGTAGGTGGTCACTGTATTGGTGTGGACCCCTATTATTTGGCCCAAAAAGCACAAGAGTTTGGTTATCATCCTGAAATTATTTTGGCAGGTCGACGTATGAATGATACCATGGGTAAATATGTAGCTTCAGAAGTTATTAAACTTATGGTGCAAAAAGATATAAAGATTAAGGGAAGTAACATATTGGTATTGGGTATTACTTTTAAGGAAAATTGTCCGGATGTACGTAATACCAAGGCCGTAGATGTTATTAATAATCTCGCAAGTTACGGAACAATGGTTCATATTTACGATCCTTGGGCATCAAAAGAAGAGGTGGCCAACGAGTACGGCCTTGAAGTTTCAAATAACCCCCCTAGCTCAACATTCGATGCAGTGGTACTTACCGTATCCCACAAAGAATATCTAAAATTAGATATCTCTAAACTACTCAATGAAAATGCAGTTGTTTATGATACCAAAGGAATTTTGGGAGACACTGTTGATGGTAGATTATAATGGCATATCTTAAGTTCTTGAATTGCCCAAGAAAATAGATTGATGAATGTACTATTAACAAGCTTTATTTTGGTAGCTACCACCAAATTATTATCTCATTTAAGCAGAAAATATGTGGGGATTGATAAAAAATAGGCTTACAGAACTTGATTTAAAAAATCTTTTTCAAAAGCGGGTAATACAGAATATTTTAACTGTAGCCACGATTACTCTGTTTTTAAAAGGCATAGGGTTTTTTAAAGAATCGATAATTGCAGCAAATTTTGGTTTATCTGAAGTATTGGATACATTTTTTATTGCCTCTTTAGTGCCCGCCTTTATTTCCAATGTTTTTATCGGTGCCTTTAAAAGTGTATTTATACCCAATTATATTGCCGAGCTCAAAACAGGCAATAGCATTGCATCTTTTCAAGCTATGGGATTCTTTATTACCGGTCTAGTATCTCTAGTCTTTATGATTTTTGCAATTTTATTTACCGATGTCTACTTGGAATTGGTATTTCCCGGTCATTCATATGAATATTATTCCCAAATAAAAATGCAATTTTATTATTTAATGCCCTGTATTTTTCTGTGGGGGTTCTCGTCTCTTTTGGGCGGACTTTTAAATATTGACGAGGAGTTCAAATTGACATCCTATTCAAGTATTTTCGTCCCAGCTGCAATAATCTTGTGCATATTTCTCTTGGATGACTTATTGGGCAATATGGTTCTAGCAATCGGAACCTTAATAGGTTCCACGCTTACATTTCTATTTTTATTATGGATTAGTATTCAAAGGAAAATCATACGTCTGGACTTTCCTGATTTTTCCAACACTAATGCTAGGCTAATGTTTGCCCAAGTACCTGCTAAAGTTTCATCTGGCTTTCTGACCGGAATGAACAGTGTGGTAGATCAATATTTTGCCGCACAATTGGCTGTAGGATCTATTGCGGCAATCAACTATGGTACAAAAATGCCTGCCTTTCTGGTTAGTCTCTTGTTAGTAGCCCTAACCAACGTACTGGTCCCGTATTTTTCTAAAATGGCAATGGAAAATAGACGACAGACTTTCTCTACCGTTTTTAAAATGTTCAAGTTCATGTTTATTGGGGCAAGTATTTGTGCTCTAGTCGGTATCCTAATGACTGATTTTCTGGTAGAGCTCTTTTTTCAGCGTAAAGAATTTACTTCTGATGATACTATCCTAGTTTCCCATATTCAAAAAATATTTTTGATTTATGCACCATTTACCGTTTCGGGAATGATCTTAGTTAATTTCTTGACCAGTATCAATAAAAATGCCTTTATGGCCTACCTTTCTTTTGGCGCACTCATTCTTAATATTGTCTTAGATTACCTTCTTATGATGCAATACGGAATACTAGGAATAGCCTTTGCGACTACATTGGTAACAATCACTAAAGGATTTATTTTATTCTTTTATACTTATAATCTTAACAAAAAAGAAAAAAATCAAAATTTAAAGGATATATAGATAATATTCATTAAACATAAATATTTTTTTATATAAAGTAGTTACTTCTTTATTTATGCGTCCGTAAATTAAAATCAATCCGAGTTTCAAGATTATAATCAATAACATACGAAACGCACTTAGACTTACGTCAAAACCACTTTTTGATGATAAAACAATTCAAATCTTGTTTCATCCAAATAAAAATAACAATTTTTTATTTGGACCAGTCCCCAATAATATGCAACAAATCTTGAGATTTAGGTATAAAAGTGACCGTTCATCGAATTTATTCTTAAAAAAAGAATAAAGCCTAGATGAAATAATCCAAAAATAGGTTGAACTACGTATTTATGCCGATGATTATTTTTAGTGCTTGTTTTATCATGAATTTTCAAATTCATTTAAACATTCATCGATGAACAACACTTTTTTTTACGCAAATATTGTAATTCATCGAAAATCAGATCTATTTCAACGATGTAAATTATATTTTAAATAGTTTTGTTAAATCCAAATCGTTTATCATTTTACTTAATTATACAATCCCCATGAAAATTAACAGCAAGATTCCCCTACAAGTCCTGTCACTTTGTTTTATTCTAATTTTCCATTATTCCTGTTCAAAAGATTCTGATTTGTTGACGGATTATGTCACCTCAGAAAATATGGATACTTCGGATATTGGCCTATTAATAATAGATGATACTTATTTCATGTCAGCAACTAGCAATGTTACTCTAGATGTTTTGGCCAATGATACCTTTGAGAATGAAGAAGAAGTTAATATTACAGAGACTTCTTCACCTTCAAATGGAACTGTAGCAATAAATGACAATAACACGATAACTTATACGCCAGATTCAGAGGTAATTGAACAAGTTTCTGACACCACCAATAACGAAGTAGTGGAGGTTGTGGACACATTTACTTACACTACTGAAGTAGTAAATGAAGATGAGACCGTCAGTACGGAAACAGGTAATGTTACAGTAACTGTGACCGAAGATCCAGACAAAACATTTATGGGTCAATTAAAAGCTTTTCCAGGTGCTGAAGGTTTTGGGAAAAATGCTACTGGGGGTAGAGGTGGAATCGTGTACCATGTAACTAATTTAAATGATGATGGTCCTGGAAGTTTAAGAAAAGGTATGGAAGATGTGGATGGTGCTAGAACCATTGTTTTTGACATCTCTGGACAAATAAATCTTGAAAGTAGAATCTATACTTTTCCATTATATTCTAAAGGGAGTAGTGAAAATAGGTTAACGATAGCAGGTGAAACAGCTCCGGGGAGCGGTATTACCATTGCGAACTATGGCATAACTATTAGAAATGGTAATGTTATCATGCGGCATTTAAGAATAAGGCCAGGTTCCAATAATGGGCAAGATTCACCTGATTGTATTTCCATTACACCTCATAATGGCGATGATGCAAGTAATATTATAATAGATCATTGTTCTTTGTCTTGGTCACAGGATGAAAATATTGGAATAGAAGGTCAGTCAGGTAATCCAGTCTCTAATGTGACGATTCAGAATTGCATCATTTCAGAATCTTTAAATGCTTATGCAGTTTTGGTAGGGAGAAATGTCAAGAATCTCTCCATGCTGAATAATTTATTTGCCAACACCGGGGATAGGAATCCCGAGCATAGTTATGGAGATGGTTCCTCATTTGAATTTAACAATAACATTATATACAATTATAAAAGAGGCGTTACGATACCCTATGGTATTGGAAAGTTTGATGCGATAAATAATAAATTCAAAGTAAAATCTGCGCCTGCCACGTTTAATTATTATTATGCAAGAAACAATGTCGAAAATCCGACTGGTGATGCCGATGACGGTGTTATTCATCAATCTGGTGGGATTACAGAGGGAACACCTTACGGTGAAATGAGTACAAATTGGGAATCTTGGAACCAATCAAGTCCAACAATGTCATCTCTATATTCCCCAACACCTGCGAGTGATCTTGATGCTAAATTACTAGGACATATTGGTGCCAACTACACTTCAAATGGAATGCTCTTTGATGACCCCGTTGATAAAAGAATACTCTCGAATTATGAAAATTCTGCAGGCAATTTTATTACAAATGAATCAAGTGTAGGTGGTTTTCCTAGTTTAAACTCTATAAAGAGGCCGGCAAATTATGATACCGATGGTGATGGCATGGCAGATGCATGGGAATTGGAACAAGGATTAAATCCCAATGATTCTGGTGATGGCAATGATGATCGTAATGGCGACGGCTATACCAACCTAGAAGAATTTTTATTTAGTCTGGTGCAATAACTATTTGTTTTTATCATAAAAAATTAAAGGGAAGGCTTAATTAAGCCTTCCCTTTTGTAGTACAACAAAAGATTTAAGACTTTGGTCTAATTCATTCTAAATTTCAGGATTGAACATGTATCTTCACATTTTCTAACTGAAGTTTTTATGAAAAAAGTCATTACATTTTACTATAAAAATACGTACTGGGGGTTTTATTTACTAAGGCCAGTAGCTCGATTTTACCAATTCTTTTTGCATAAAAAGTATCTTTCACCACAAGCCTTTACCAAACAAAGGTTTAAAAAAAAATTCGGATATCCTTTAGACTTGGATAACCCCAAAACATTAAACGAAAAAATTCACTTTTTAAAGCTTTATTACACCCACCCTTTGGCTACTCAAATCGCGGATAAATATGCCGTAAGAAGTTTTATACAAGAAAAATTAGGCAAAGATTATTTAGTGCCATTGGCTTATACCACGACTAATCCAAAAAATATAATACCTGAGAATTTACCTGATTATCCATGTATCATTAAAACCAACCATAACAGTTCAGGGGGTATAATGATAAGGGATAAAAATGCTAACCATAATTGGGCTCAAATTCAGTCTACCTTACGTTGGAATCTATCAGAAAACTTTTACTGGGATGGAAGAGAACGACAATATAAGAACATCGCTCCAAGGATTGTTGTTGAGAAGTTATTGTTGGATAAATCCGGGAATACTCCAGCCGATTATAAAGTACATTGTTTTAATGGGAAAGTAAGAATGATAAATGTGGATATTGGCAGAAGTACAGAAAATCATTATAGAAACTGGTACAATGCATCTTGGGAACGGGAACCTTACAAATGGACTTCAGAACTAATGAATGACAAGGAAACCAATCCAAGCAAAGAAGATGTTCCAAAACCAGAAAATCTTGATAAAATCAAGGAATTGTCTGAATTTCTTTCTTCTGGGTTCCCGTTATTGAGGGTTGATTGGTATATAAATGAAGGAAGATTATATTTTGGAGAACTCACCTTTCACCATAATGGCGGTTTTAGACCTATTGTTCCCACTATTTGGGATAATAATTTGGGCAGCGAACTCAAATTATTTAATATAAAAAATCCTTGATTCTTGGTTAAGTCGAAAATAGCTTTTGTTATACCATCTTTATATTCTGGTGGAGCAGAAAGAGTAGTAAGTACATTAAGTAATGAATTGGTAGGTAAATATGAAATTACAATCATCACCTTTACCGAAATTTTACCGTTTTATGAATTAGATTCACGTATACAAGTAATTCCCTGTTTAAAAACAATTTCCCCTAGTACTAATAGATGGCAAGGACTCAAAAACAATTACCTACTCTATAGAAGAATTATGCAAATTGTTAAAAAAAATAACATAAAGTTATTGATAGGGTTTATGACAAGTACAAATATTTTGACAGTCATAGCTGGTAAAACTTTAGGTATACCCACGATTATAAGTGAACGAATCGACCCAACGAAATCGCAAACTAAAACCATTCGGAAAAAGCTCAGAAAAATTGTTTATCCCAAAGCAAATATTCTAGTAGTACAAACCCAACCTATACTTGAGTTTTTTTTGAGATGGATTCCGAAGCAAAAACTGATTATTCTACCCAATCCACTTTCTGATTCTTTAACGGAGGCAAAAAAAAGATATTCCGAACCAAAAAAGGAAAATATAGTCCTGAATGTTGGCCGTTTAACCAAGCAAAAAGGGCAAGAAATGCTGATCCGCACTTTTGCGAAAATAAACCCTAACAATTGGAAATTACAATTGGTAGGTGAAGGTTCCGAAAAAGCGTTTTATAAGCAGCTTATCATTGACCTTGATATGGAAAATAAAATTGAGCTATTGGGACTTCGTAAAGATGTTGCGGAGTTATATCAAAAGGCCAAAATATTTGCTTTTCCATCCCTTTTTGAAGGTTTTCCCAATGCCTTGACAGAAGCCATGCACCTCGGTCTTGCATGTATATCCACAGACTGCCCTACAGGACCTTCTGAGTTAATTCAGGACGGTATAAATGGTTATTTAGTACCATTAAGCGACCAAAATGCCTTTGAAGAAAAACTGGCTAGTCTAATTAATAATCAAACCCTAATTAAAGAGTTTTCAAATAAAGCACCCACTGCTGTTAGTCACCTAGAATCTCACAATGTTGCAAAAAAATGGGATGAATTAATCAATAAGGTAATTTTACGCTAATCTGATTCTGATAGTCTTAACCATAAAGGCAACAATTTGCCCAATACCGGGCCATTATTAAGTTGATGAAAGTTTATATCCTGACCCCAAACATTAATTTCAATTAAAACTATATCCGATTTATCATCAATGGCTAAATCCCAAGAAATCATTCTAAAAAAAGGAATTTTTTGGTGTAAATTAATAACAGTACTTTTTATTTTATCCATAAAAGGTAATTGTACACTCTCAAATATTAATCCATTATCGGCCTGATGAAATTCCTCCCCAGATAACTGGAATCCAATTGGGTTTAAATTGCCTTCGGAATCTACACCACACGAAATACCCCCTGTTGAGGAATTGTCGGTGAGGGTACCATTACGTCCCATGCGGATAATAGTAGACAACAAATGAACTTCTGAATTATCTAGTATAGTACATACACGAAATGTATTTAAAGAAGTTGTATTAAACTGAGCCATCAGAGGATGTTGAGTTACACGTTCTTGAATTATAAAATCTTTCTTATAACCGTCAAATAGTTGCTGAATCCATATGCCATCATCGATTCCAACATTAGAACCTGTAAAAGCTCGAACGTTTTTGCCCCCACCAGAATCTACAGAAGGTTTAATGATCATTTCATCTACATTGTTACACAACTCCATTGCTTTATGAATACTTATGATTTTATCATCTGACTGAAACAAGCCGTTTATATTCTTAACGACTGTAATAGGCTGCTTTACATCCTCAAACAATAAATCGAGTAGGTTTTTATCGGACAAAGCAGGTATATAAGTCTTATTATTTAGGCAGGGTTCAATTTCTGTATAAAACAGGGACTCTGGAATATAATCTGCCCCAAAATGGTGATTGCAAGAAGTATAAAATCTATGCCATTGAACACTTATCTTTTTTTTACAATATTTTTGGTAAACAGAATTTATCCTCCTAATCTGTTCACTTTCGAGCACCCTAGACCGCCGCTCATTGTTTAACTTTTTAATCTTCTTGTAAAGGATTCTATTATAGAAAAACTTGCTTAATGGAGCAATTATTCTATGTTCTACTTTTCTCTTAAATCTTAACAAATATTTCATCTAGGATTGTAAATTAAAGTGATTTTGTTTTTATAGCCTAAAATACACTATTATCCCACTTTTTATCAATTTCATCCTATATAATTCACTTAGTAAATCAATTCATTTAATTTTACTATATATGAAATTTCATATGAGTTTACCTTTTTCCATTAGTTAGCGGCAATTAGAACAAGACTTGAAAAAATGAAAATAACACCTAAAAAATTATTCTACTTCTTAAAGAGTAAATTACTTCATTATCATTTGAAAAGCGCTAATATAAAATTGAGGGGGAAAGTTGTTTTTGAAAAAAAACCTTTATTAGATATTCATGAAAATGCAACTTTGATAATAGGTGATAACGTATTAATAAACTCTCAAAACAAAGGGTATCATGTAAATATGTTTAATCCTTGTAAATTGATTGCAGATAGACCTAATGCAATTATTGAGATTGGCGACAATACACGTTTTCACGGGAGTTGTATCCATGCTTACAAAAAAATCAGTATTGGAAAAAACTGTTTAATTGCTGCAAATTGTCAGATAATTGATGGGAATGGACACGACATTTCATTTCCAAATACATCGAACAGAATAAATACGAGAGGAAGCAGTAAAGAGGTTATTATTGAAGATAATGTTTGGTTAGCAACAGGTGTAATTGTTTTACCAGGTGTGACTATTGGAAAAGGAAGCATAATTACGGCCAATAGTGTTGTTCATAAGAATATTCCTTCAATGGTAATTGCTGGTGGAAATCCTATAACCGTTATAAAGAAATACGATAAATGACAACAAATTGCAACGTATAAAAACAATAGCCAAAATAGTATTAATTTCGCGGAATGTATTCTGCTTCAACTTTTTAATAAACTAGTAATGCACATTTTATTATAATACTACTTACTGAACTGAGCAATTATACTTGCTCTATTTTACTTTTAATTCTTAACAAGTATTTCATCTGGATAAGTAAATTAAAGTGCTATAGTTTTATCTGACCTAAATTTCACTATTATCCCACTTTTAATCAATTTCATCTTATATAATTTACTTAGTCAATTAATTCAATTAATTTTACCACGATAAATAATCTATGAAAATAACCCAACATTGATTATTAGAGCATTTTTCTTTTACAACACTTTATAAAAAGATTATTATTTCTTAAAAATCTAAATGTTTAAGAATGATTGTTTTTCAATTTAGATTATGAATTGCTTGTTTTTTCCATTAATTATACATCCTATTAAAAAATGTTGGACTCTTGAAGGTATTGTTCAACATATTTATTATTATACTAATCTACCCATACTATGCTTAAATTTATAAATTACATATATCATAAGACTTTGTTTGGGTATATTTTAAGATACGTTTACTATACCTTAAGATATTGGCTAGTTCCTGATAAAACACATCAACAGATTCGTTTTAAAAAGAAACATGGGTATAGACTTAATCTAAAAGACCCAAAAACACTTAATGAAAAAATAGTGTGGTTAAAACTGAACCATAAGACTCCCTTACACACCCAATGCGCGGATAAATACGAAGTAAGAAAATATGTTGCTGAAAAAATAGATGAAGCATATTTGGTTCCTCTTTATTATGATACTTTTAATCCTGAAGATATTGTGCCAGAAAATTTACCCGACACTCCATGCATAATCAAGGCCAATCATGACAGCAGTGGCGGTATTTTTGTTTATGATAAAAATAATGTGCCCTGGGAAAAGGTTCAAAAGAACTTAAAAAAAAGGATGGCCAGAAACTATTATTGGAATTCAAAAGAATGGCAATATAAGAACATTAAACCGCGAATTATTGTCGAAAAATTATTGTTGGATAAAAAGGGTCAAATACCTTTCGATTATAAGTTACATTGTTTTAATGGTAAAGTACGAATGATCCAAGTTGATATGGGAAGGGGAACTGAGGAACATTGTCGAAATTGGTACAATACAAATTGGGAAAGGGAACCCTATAAGTGGTCCGCAAATAAAGGAAATGGTGTCTTTACAGACCCTACTGATCAAGAAATTCGAAAGCCAGAAACTCTACAAAAAATGATAGAACTTTCACAGGTTTTGGCAACTCCATTTCCCTATGTGCGTGTAGATTGGTATGATGTGGATGGGCAATTGTACTTTGGTGAATTAACCTTTCATCATGATGGTGGTATGCAACCCATTTTACCAAAAACTTGGGATGCAAAACTTGGTGCAGAAGTCATCTTAACCTAAGGAGTGTCCAAGGCATTAAATAATTGATTGTAATAATTATTACAGCAAGGGTAAATTAAAATGATTCTAGGTTTATTAAGATATTTAATACTTTTCCTTATAATTGGCAATATGCCGGCTTATATGCTTGTCTACTTTGGCCCTAGTTATGGGTCGGCAGCTAGCTATTTGACATCTTTTTTACTTATAGTCTATTTTGTGTTTGTGAAATCATGGTCTAGACCCTTATTTCCTTTTTTATTATTAGGTATTCTATATTTTACGCTCGGGGGGGTTAACTACGTGAAGTATGATCCAAGCAATTATTTTTTAAAGGAATTTCTTAGATTCATGATTTTAGTTGTTTGTGCCCCTGAGGTATTGAAACGTACCAAACATAGAGATATTTTTTATCTAGCTCTTGTTGGGGCTTTTAGCGTTGTGGTCAATGCTATGGTCTTCCCTGAAAGTAATATGATTCATGGGTTGGTTATAGGTCGATATAGTGGTTTTTATTTAAATCCTAATTCGGCCGGTACAGTATGTCTAATAGGTTTTGCACTTTCATATTCCATAAAATCTATAAAATGGAGGTATATGGGACAATTTGCTTTTACCCTCGCCGGACTTTTAACTTTATCAAGAACCTTTATAGTAGTATGGCTACTCATAAATATCTTTGCCATTTATCGTCAAAAAAGAAATGTTTGGGTCCCCTTTATTGGAGCTGCTGTTTTGGTTCTAGTATTGACTTTTACAGATCGTACAATATTCGCTGCGGATCGTTTTGAAGCACTTAGTAGTTTTTTTGATGAGGGTCCGGTAAAAACCAAAACAATAAAACATGATAGTAGGACAGCAACTTGGGCACAGTATTATCCACTAATTTCAGAAAAACCGCTTTTAGGTCATGGTTTTGGATCCTTTCAAACAAAGGAAAATAATCTACCAGGGGCCCACAATGGTTTTTTATTGGTTATTGGGGAAGCAGGTATAATCCCTTTCTTTCTCTTTTTAGGGGTTTATATCTATTTACTGGTATGCAGCCTCAAAATTTTTAAGCAATACCCAGAAATTCTTTATATGTGTTTGGTACTAATTCTGGCCCTAATGGCAAGCCATACTTATTTTACTAGTTACTTCATTGTATTCATGTCAATGTACTTATACATAAAACTACGTCATTACCGTGTTCCCCATACTTAAAGATATTATTTGACGTTTGAAGATTACGGATTATTAAATACAATGTTTTCAATATCAAAATACTCAAAATTGAACATTACAGACTTTTTGGAAAAACTAAGGGTGCTTAAACCACTAAAACATCTATTTTTTATTACTATTCCCGACAAGCAATTTGTTAAAATAAAGTTCAGATGGCACATGGGTTATTCTTTAAATTTAAAAAACCCCAAATCCTTAAATGAAAAAATCAATTGGTTAAAGCTTTATGACCGCACACCATTACATACGCAATGCACTGATAAATATAAAGTTCGAGAATACATAGCCAGTAAAATTGGTGATAATTATTTGGTTCCACTATATTTTAAGACATTTAACCCAAAAGAAATATTACCTGAAAATCTCTCAAAAACTCCCTTCATCATAAAAACAAATCATGATAGTGGTGGTGGAATATTTGTTAAGAACAAAAATGAAATAAATTGGGAGCAAGTTCAAAACATTTTTGAAAATCGACTGAAAACCAATTATTATCTACGTTCTAAAGAATGGCAATACAAGAACATTCAACCTAGGATTATTGTTGAAAAATTGTTAGAAGATAAAAATGGTAACATACCTTTTGACTACAAAGTGCATTGTTTTAATGGCAAGGTTCGAATGATTAGTGTTGATATGGGGCGTGGCACCAGTGAACATCATAGAAATTGGTATTCGGCCGACTGGAAAAGAGAACCCTATAAATGGTCTTCTCCAAAGGAGAATGGGAAATTTACTGACCCAAGTGAAATAGATGTTGAAAAACCCAGGTCACTTGATGAAATGATTAAGCTTTCTGAAATACTGGCCGAAGACTTCGTTTATGTAAGAGTGGACTGGTATGACGTAGACGATAAGCTCTTCTTTGGAGAATTGACATTCCACCATGATGGTGGGTTTAGGCCTATTTTACCTAAAATTTGGGATGAAAAACTGGGCAATGAATTAAAATTAAAATAGTAATGCCGAAAAAAATCAAAGTTTTATTTATTATACCTAACCTTATGGCCGGTGGTGCGGAAAGAGTCATTAGCTTCCTGGCCAGGAATCTAAACTCTGAATTTTTTGAAAGCAAACTTATTGTAATCGGGTCAAAAAACAATATAGCCTATGATATTTCTGAGATAAACACCACATTCCTTCAAAAGGAACGTGTTTTATACTCTATACCCGCATTAATTAAAACTATAAGAAAAGAAAAACCTCAAATTGTTTTAGGCACGGTATTACACCTTAATGCAATTCTGAGTTATATTTCCTATTTATTTAGAGGTGTTGTATTTGTTGGGAGACAAGCAGGAATTTCCAAAGTAAGTTTTCACCAAAATCATGAATATAAAAAATCATTGTTTTCTGTCCCTTTAGAAAAGGTTTTAAAGAGATTAGATTATGTCATTTGCCAATCGCAAGATATGGCCCATGATTGTATCGAAGAATTTAATGTCGAAAAAAGTCGAATTAAAGTCATTCAGAATCCGATTACAGATAATTTCAAGATAAAGCAAGTACTTAACTCTACTGAAAACAAAGTATATAAATTTGTTACAGTAGGAAGGTTGGCAAGGATTAAAGGGCATCAAAGAATTATCAAAATCTTATCAAAAATCAAGGTGCCGTTTGTTTATACAATTATTGGTGATGGCCCTTTGAAAGATGAGATTTTTAATGAGGCAGAAAGATTGGGACTTACTGATAACATAAAGCATATTCCGTTTACCAATGAAGTAGCCGTTCACCTTAGCGAAAATGATTATTTTCTACAAGGGTCTCTATCTGAAGGTTTTCCCAATTCCTTACTGGAGAGCTGTGCTGTCGGAACGCCAGTATTGGCATTTGACGTTCCTGGGGGCACCAAGGAAATAGTTGAAAATGGAATTAACGGTTATTTGGTAAATAGCGAGGAAGAGTTTTTGGAACGACTAAACAATCTACCTTCTTTTGATCCTACATCAGTTTCAGAATCAGTATTTAAAAAGTTTGCAAAAGAAATAATCCTAAATGAATACGAGTCCTTTTTCCTAAATATAATTGATGAGTGATAAAGCAAAAAAAAATAAATTAGCCATTTTCATATATTCCTTTTCAAACGGTGGTGCGGAACGGGTAATGTCCTAC
The DNA here is from genome assembly GCF_000153165.2 of Maribacter sp. HTCC2170. Taxonomy (NCBI): domain Bacteria; kingdom Pseudomonadati; phylum Bacteroidota; class Flavobacteriia; order Flavobacteriales; family Flavobacteriaceae; genus Maribacter; species Maribacter sp. HTCC2170. The sequence goes on along the minus strand of NC_014472.1, from coordinate 2,512,732 downwards.
TTGCTCCCTTATTTAAAAAAAAAGGGTCGAGAGGTAGTACTTGTGCTAATGAATGATAAATTGGGCTACGTAATTCCAGAAGATGTTCCTGTTTATTATATAGAGAAATCCAAAGGAGATGAACCAGGAATATTTAAATTTTTAAAACTGCCGTGGTTAGCATGGAAGTATGCTCGTTTATTGAAGCGGCTTCATATCACACACTCTTTTAGTCTCTTAACAAGATCTTGCTATATTAATATTATGGCACGTTGGTTTACTAAGCATTCATTCAAACTAATGGTTAGTGAGCGTAATTACCCTAGTTTACAATATGGCTATGGAGATATGCAAGGTAAAGTCAATACCTTTTTGGTAAAAAAGTTGTATCCAAGAGCAGATCTGGTCATAAGTAATGCTAAAGCTAGTGAAGAAGATTTAGTTCAAAATTTTAATGTTGACCCTACCAAAACAAAAGTCATTTATAACCCAATAGATCTGAAAAAAATAAATGCTATCTCCCCTATTGACAATTTTTTCGATCCTAGTTTTTTTAACACTATTAGTGTAGGTAGATTAGAAAAGGTAAAGAATCAAAAATTGTTAATACATGCCGTAAAATCATTAGATAATGTAAGGCTTTATATTTTAGGAGATGGAGAATTAAGACAAGAACTAGAAAAAGAGATAACCTTAAATGGTTTGGAAGAACGAGTTTTCTTAATGGGATTTGAAACCAATCCTTATAAATACCTAAAAGGTGCCGATCTCTTTATTTTTGGATCTAACCATGAAGGCTTTCCAAATGTCCTATTGGAAGCTATGTCCTGTGGCCTCCCTATTTTAACAACTAATTGCAAATCTGGTCCTGATGAAATAATGGAACTTAATGATCAACAAGACAATGAAATTATGGTTACGCCATATGGCATTCTTGCACCGGTGGAAAATTCACATCTTCTACAAAAAGGATTACATCATTTTATGCAAAATCACGATTATTTACGTTCTTGTAAAGAAAATGTATTAAACCGTGTAAAGGTTTTTGACAAGGAAACTATTCTAAATGCCTATGAAATGACTCTGCTAGTTGAGAATACAAAATGATAAGCATAGTTTAATTATTAATGTAAAATTCAAGTATGAAAGACACCAAAATAGTGCTTTTAACTTCAAATGGTGAATGGGGAAATATCATGTATACTTATTTACAAAAAAATTATACCTTGATAGGAGTTGTTTTGGATTCCGCTCCTCGTGGTTGGGCAATGAAAATGATAAAGAGAAGAATTAAGAAACTAGGAATTCTCAAAGTTTTTTTACAAATCATCTTCCAAAAGGGGTTTGTTCCTCTTCTAAATTTGGAAGCTAAAACAAGAAAAAATGAAATTTTGTCTGAATTGAAGATAAAATCTCTATCAAACTACAATGATCTATACCTTCCAAGCTCCATAAACGATTCTTTGGTTATTGATCACGTCAATAACTTACAGCCCGATGTTATAATGGTTTGCGGCACTGGAATAATAAAGAAGCATATAATTGATGGCTTAAAAGCACCAATGATAAACATCCATGCGGGAATTACCCCTAAATATCGTGGTGTACATGGTGGTTATTGGGCTTTAGCTAACAATGATGCGAAAAATTGTGGAGTAACGGTACATTTAATAGACCCTGGAATAGACACTGGTGGAGTTATAAGTCAGAGGACAATAATACCCAATAAAAATGATAATTTTTGTACTTATCCTTTCCTACAATTACTTGAGGGGTTACATTGTGTCAATGAAGCAATATTAGCAATAGAAACAAATAATCTGAAAATTAAACCGCGCGTTTCAGAAAGCAAATTGTACTATCACCCTACAATAACTACATATTTATACCATCGAATTTTTAATAAAATTAAATGAACGGAAAACTTGTCATATCTCTCGATTTTGAACTCCATTGGGGTGTATTTGATATACTTTCAGTCAACGACTATTATGAGAATCTTAGAAATACCAAGGAGGCTATCTATAAAATGATAAAATTGAGTAATGACCATAATGTCAGGTTAACCTTCTCTGCTGTAGGCTTTTTGTTTGCTAAAGACAAAGAGCACTTACGAGACTATATTCCAGAACTACAACCTAGTTATGATAATAAAAAATTAAATCCATATATTTTTTTGGAAACTATATCCAAAGACCTGGAGACTTATAATTTTTACTTTGCGAGTGATATATTAAACAAAATTTCGTCCGATAAGCGACATGAAATAGGTACACATACCTTTTCGCATTATTACTGCAATGAAAATGGTCAAACAGAAGAACAATTTGATGCAGACTTAGAAGCTGCAAAAAAAATCGCAAAAGCAAAAGGTATTCAAATAAAAAGTATAGTATTTCCTAGAAACCAAGTAAAGCTTTCCTATCTAAATACTTGCATAAAACACGGTATCACTTCATATAGAGGAAGGGAAGTTGGGATGGCATATAATCCAAATAAATTTTTGCCGACAATCATAATAAGAGGCTTACGGTTGTTGGATAGCTACTTGAATATTTTTGGAAGTAGTACATACCCTGTTGAACAGTTGAGGCGAGATCAAGGAAAATGTCTTAATTTACCTTCGTCCAGATTTTTGCGACCTTATAACCCCAGGCTATCTTTCATAGAAACACTTAAAATAAGAAGAATTAAAAACGCTATGACCCATGCTGCGAAAAATGACCATCTTTATCATCTTTGGTGGCACCCACACAATTTTGGAAAGAATTTAGATAAAAATATGAAAATATTGAAAATTATTTTCATGCACTACAAGAAGCTTAATAAAGAGTATAATTTTGAAAGCGAAACAATGACATCGTTAACAAGTAAACTTCCTATCTGATTTTATAAAATGGTCAATTAATTACTGTTCGGCTTATTCAATTAATAAAAGAGAGCCTAAACATCTTGCATCTTGCGGATATAAAGTGTGCAAACGTGCTCAAGATTTCAAACGCGAACATATTCTTGAGATTTCTACGATAGAACTCCAGACATGAAACACAAAACAGTCATGAAAAAAAAACTAATACGCACAGCTGCCATTCCAGAATCATTGATGGGATTACTTACTGGTCAACTAAGGTTTCTTAATCAGTATTATGAAGTAGTAGGTGTGGCATCAAATGGCAAGGCATTACAACATGTAGAGGAAAAAGAGGGCATCCGTACGGTGGCGGTCAATATTGAACGGGATATCAATCCATTTAAAGACATGGTTTCACTTTACAAACTGTATAGACTGTTTAAAAAGGAAAAGCCTTTTATGGTGCATTCAATTACGCCTAAAGCTGGTCTTTTATCTATGGTTGCAGCCTATTATGCTAAGGTGCCTCGGCGCATACATACTTTTACCGGTTTGATATTTCCGACGCGTAGTGGTTTTATGAAGTGGCTGTTGTTGTTGTTTGATAAACTAATTTGTTTTCATTCTACCCATATTTTCCCTGAGGGTAACGGAGTCAAAAATGATCTTTTAAATTTCAAGGTCACAAAAAAACCTTTGAAAGTCATAGGACATGGTAATATTAAAGGTGTGGATTTAAAATATTTTGACCCCAGTATTTTTGACCAAGAAAAGATTCAAGGTATGAGAAGAAACAATCGGGTTTCTACTACTGATTTTGTTTTCGTTTTTATCGGGCGATTGGTCAATGATAAAGGCATCAACGAACTGGTGAATTCCTTCGAAAATTTAGCGGAATCTCAAACCAATGTTAAATTGCTGTTGGTAGGCCCCCTAAAAGGGGAATCAGATGTAATACCCGATAACATATTGCATAAAATAGAAAATCACAAGGACATTATACATGTGGGACCGCAAAAAGATGTAAGGCCATTTTTAGCCATGTCTGATGCTTTAGTCTTTCCTAGTTATCGAGAAGGCTTCCCTAATGTGGTTTTGGAGGCTGGTGCAATGGGATTACCCTCTATTGTAACTGATATCAACGGTTGCAATGAAATAATTACTGAAGGCCAAAACGGTGTAATTATACCTTCAAGGGATGAAGCTGCCTTACATAAAAATATGAAGACTTTTGTAACAGACCGTAACTTAGTCAACACATTGGCTGCAAATGCTAGGCAGATGATTGCATCAAGATTCGAAAGAAACTTTGTTTGGAAAGCAGTTTTAGAAGAATATAAGCTGATTGTATCATAATTGTGCTGGTATAAGTTCAATTAGCTTCTCAATACTTTGATATAATGGGAATTTATTAATGCTATATAGAGTCTTCAACTTTAGTACTACATATTGATTCTTTCACAATTTATCCTGATTATATATGTATTTTTATGAATAAACTATCTTAGTTAATGTACAAATCAATTATTAAAAGATTAATAGATTTTATAGCCTCTTTTCTTGGTTTACTTGTTCTATCGCCAATTATCCTAATTATTACTGTAATTCTTTCTTTTAGTAATAAGGGTAAACCTTTTTTTTACCAAAGACGTCCTGGGAAAAATGAAAAGATTTTTACGATAATCAAGTTTAAAACCATGAACGACAAAACGGATGCCAAAGGAAAACTTTTACCAGATAAGGATAGAATAACGAGAACTGGTGATTTTATTCGAAGAACTTCTCTTGATGAAATACCACAGTTGTTTTCCGTTCTAAAAGGTGATATGAGCCTTATTGGTCCTAGACCTTTGCTTGTTCAATATTTAAAGCATTATAATCATGAACAGAAGCAAAGACATTTAATTCGTCCCGGCATAACCGGTTGGGCCCAAGTAAATGGTCGAAATACCATTACTTGGAAGCAAAAATTTGAATATGACATATGGTATGTTCAAAACATTTCTTTTCTATTGGATTGTAAAATTTTGTGGCTTACATTTTTAAAGGTTATAAAATCTGATGATATTCTCACTCCAGGACAGGCCGGGACAGAGGCGTTTGAAGGAAATGATTAAAAGCTTGATATATAACAGAATTAATGTTCTCCGACCAAGTTAACACTATAGGATTTTGCTCAAATATTGTTTCTTTTTAAAAAGATTTTATACCTCTAAAAAGTTCAAAGAATACTAAGTCACAGATTATTTTAAAATTAAAATAGTTAGGGACTGTATTTCGCTTAATCAACATCGGCGGAATCATTTGTACAATTGGAAGAGAAAACCATTTATACGTTGAAAAAAAGGTCTAATACTCGCATAGTTATAACATCTGATTATATTGTGCAAACAGCCTATCAGAATCCAATTATTAATAAAATACTAATGATTGAATCTCAAAATCAATTGTTAAATGAATCAGCATTTCAAATATAAAAAAACATAAACCCAGAACATTGCTCTGGGTTTATTTAATAATAGTTTATCTATGGGGTTTTTTATCTAATACTCTGTCACTTCAAACTCCGACCTCCTATTTTTCCTATGTTTTTCAGCAGAACACCTTACGCCATCACCACATTCATTCGTCAACTGTTCTTCTCCAAATGCTTCAGCAACAAGTCTATTCTCACTTATTCCGATAGACATCAAATAATTCTTAGTCCTTTCAACCCTTCTTTCAGAAAGCCATTTATTATAATCAGATGCGCCCCTGGAATCGGTATGTGAAGTGATTTTAAGATGTACACTAGGTTTTTCTTTTAATAGATTAGCCAATAAGCCAAGAACCGACTTGGAATTTTTATTCAAGTAGGATGAATTAAATCCAAAGTACACTAATCCCAATTCTTTAATTGAATTTTCTAATTGTTGTTTTCTTTGATTTTCAGCATCAATTCTTGCTTTTTCAATTGCCGCCAAACGGGCTTTTTCTTTTTCCTTAGCTAAGCGTTGCGCTAGGGTAGCTTCTTCCTTTATTCTTAACTCATTTGCTAAAGAATCTTGAACACGTTGTTGCTCCTTTTCCATTTCCTGAATCAAAGCCAACTTTTTCTCTCCTTTTCTTGTTAGCCCCTTTTTAACATTAAAACGATATAACCCACTTACTGCGTGTTGTATATGGTTGGAAGCCTTTTCGGTATTCATAGCCCATTTTCCCGTGGAATTGAAATCCAACCCAAAACGATCTGAAAACCAAGTTTTAACACCAATTATACCATTCATTGTACTTCTACCATGATTATTGGCATCTGTATACCCAATACCTGCACCCATATAAGGATCAAACCACTTGGATCCACCCCAAATCTTATTCAATGCATAAGTTACCCTTGTATCAATCGCATAATAATCAATATCTTCCGATAATACTATATTATCTACGACCTTTCCTGATTTATACTTATTGTAACTAGCTATTGCCTCAACCGACATACCATTCGAAAAGTTCCTACCAATATTTAAGCGAGATGGAAATGGAACAATATTCCACTCATCTGAAACATCCAAAAGTTGATTTAACATATCACCTGAATCATCGACGGCATTGAATCCAATTCCGATTACCCAAGAACTTTTAACGATGCTATCTTTTGAAGTTAATTGTAAATCCTCCTCTTGAGAAAAGATTTTTGGTGTGGCAAGAAATATCATTACCATCACAAATATTGTATGATTTTTCATAAGTAATAGATTTTGGGTCTAAATGAATTGTAAAATTAAAACCAATTGTATGATTCTACAAGAAAGTAGTTCAAAACAACCATTTATTCGGTAGAATGAGTTATTTAACAACTACTTAGAGCTCTACTTAAATGATTTAACTATTATTTTCTTCTTTATAAGAGGCAATTTATATACTCCAAAAGGATTGATAAAAGTATTTGAATCAACGTCTAATTTTTTGATTTCGATTTCTAATACTAATTGGTCTATTGTTTCATCCTTAAAAGTAAGCTCCATTTTCTTATTTGATGTCATCTTACCACTAGAATATACCAAAATCATTTCCTGTGTAAAATCAATTTCAGGTACAGGAAGCCCTGGCTTTCGGGTCCTGTTTATTTTAGAATAAAAACTTTTTAATGACTTGGCATCCTTGATAATGATACTTTCAGGAATATCTGATCCACTGTAATTGTCCTGAACCAATAAGGTAATCCTATCGTCGTTTTCTCCGACCGATTTTTCCTTATTCGTTGTTACTTCCTTCTGTCCTTTACAAGAGTTGAGTATTAACAAGATGAATATGAACAAATACCTCATATCAGCGAATTTTCTTTTCTAATTGACTCTCGTAGGCTTTTAAATATATTGTTTCGTACAGTGGGAGTACATTAAGTATATCAAATGTTAGAGCAACCTTAGCAGCATTCTCCTTAAACTCATTAAGAACTGTGTCATTCTTCAGTATTTTCAAGGCATTATTGGCCATATCTTCAACATCACCTACAGCACTTAAAAAACCAGTTATGCCCTGTTTGTTAACCTCTGGAATACCGCCTGCATTTGTTGAGATAACGGGGACTCTGTTTATCATTGCCTCCAATGCAGCTAAACCAAAACTCTCAGATTTAGACGGTAACAAGAATAAATCGGAAAAACAAAGAATTCTGTCAATTTCATTACTGTTTCCAAGAAAATGTACCTTATCCATGATTCCCAGTTGCTCACACAGAAATTCAGCATTTTCTTTTTCGGGCCCTTCACCCACCATTACCAATTTAGCGGGTATCTCCTGTTGTATTTTATTAAAAATGTGTATCACATCGGGAATATGCTTAACAGCCCTAAAATTACTTATATGAGTGATTATTCTTTCATTGTCCTCTGCCATCAAAGACCTTTGGCAATCTGTGAACGATGTGCTGTATTTCTTTTTATCTATAAAATTAGGTACAACCTCAATTTCTTTCTTAATATCAAAAAACTCTAGCGTACGCTGTTTTAAATTCTCTGAAACAGAAGTTACAACGTCTGATTGATTAATACTGAAGTTTACTGCCGTCTTATAAAATGGGTGTTTCCCTACCAAAGTAATGTCAGTACCGTGAAGTGTCGTAATCATTGGTAAATTAATTCCTTCTTCCTCAAGCATCTTCTTTGCCATATAGCCGGCGTAGGCATGTGGAATAGCATAGTGCACATGAAGTAGGTCTATTCCAAACAATTTAACTGTATCGACCAACTTACTCGACAAAGCCAGTTCATAGGGTTGATAATGGAATAAGGGATATTCAGGAACATGAACTTCGTGAAAATGTACTCTATGGCTCAAAAGGTCTAACCGAACGGGTTGACGATAGGTTACGAAATGGACCTCATGACCTCTGTCTGCCAGTGCAATCCCTAATTCTGTGGCCACTACACCACTACCTCCAAAAGTTGGGTAACAAACTATTGCTATCTTCATTAATACAAAACTACTTTTTAATTTATTATAGCGTCGTAAATAGCCTGTTGAATTCTTGTTCTTAACGCAGATTTAACTAATAAGGTATTTGAAGCGGTTGGGTAAGTTCTGTTGGACAAAAACACATAAACAAGCTCCTCATCTGGATCGGCCCAAGTATAAGTACCGGTAAATCCACTATGTCCAAAACTTTTTCGAGAAACACAACCGCATGTAGGCCCTTTATCCCTTAACTGGGGTTTATCAAAACCAACTCCTCGTCTAACATTCTTATCACAGAAATAACAGGTGTTGAATTTTTTGATAGTTCTTGAGTCTAAAAATTGAGTTCCACCGTAATCCCCCCCTTGAAGATACATTTGCATAATTTTTGCAACATCATTGGCATTGCTAAAAAGACCTGCATGACCCCCTACTCCACCTTGCATGGCTGCGCCCATGTCATGAACATAGCCCTGCACCTTTTGGTATCGGTAATATTTATCTTCTTCCGAAGGTATTATTTTGTTCTTTGGGAATTTTTCCAATGGATTATAGCTTGTTTGAAAAGCACCTATGGGCTTGTACAAAAAATCAGTGGCCAATTTATCGAGTGGTTCATTATAGGTCTTTTCGATATATTTTTTCATTACATAGTAAGCGACATCACTGTACCTATAACGATTTGATTTTAGCTCCTGTCGGCCTATTCTATTGTATATTGAATCTCTATAAGCATCAGTTAAGAAAAGATTGTCTGTAACTTTGATTGAAAAACCATCAATCGGGGCATTTCTATAAAATTCAGAGGATGGTTTCCTTTTTTTATCTAAAGTGCTGACATAAAATGCTATCCATGCTGGTAATCTCCCATAATGAGATAAAGCCTTCAATACAGTAACATTCTTCAATTCTGTATCGGAATATTCCGGTATTAATTCCTCAAAAGTATCATTCAGGGCAATTTGGCCGTTCTCTTCCATTTTCATGATAACTGGAAGCGTAGCCAAAATTTTGGTGATTGACGCTAAATCATAAATATGCTTTGGGGTGACCTTTTCCTCTGATTTATAGGTAGGTTTTCCAAATCCCTTATTGTAAACAACCTTCCCCTTTCGCGCTATCAAAACCTGTGCTCCAGGAAACATCAATGAATCCAACCCATTATTTACCAATTTATCAACCTCTGCCAATTTACCGGAACTGAGTCCAACACGCTCTGGAATGCTATAACCAAGCCGTTTCAAAGAACTTATCTGCATACTTGTTTTTACTGGAAAATCAGGATGTGCAGAAACTGGTAGCACTCCTTTAGCGCCTATTGCCCCAAATATCAATTGAGCCGTTTTTTGTTGGGCGATCTCACTATTTTGGTACGCAACTACTACGCCGTCAATGTTCTTGAAAGAATCAACATCTATCAAAGTATAAGGCTTGGCAAAAACCGATAGGATAACGTTTGACGTTCTTTCCTTAGCAATTTCTTCCAACCAAATAAGTTCTTTTTTTGAAAATTTATATGGTTTCCATGGACTATCATTGCTTTTATGATGGCCAATAATTACAAGGTTAAAGTCTCTTAACTTATCTTTAATAGTGGTAATGTCTTTACCATTGACCTGAGTTACCTTGGCATATTTATTCAATTCATTTATGAAAGGTTGGCTATCATCATCTCCAAACTTAACGTAAGCGATTTTCTTGTTCTCCAACTTTTTTATACCCATAAGGTAAAAGTTGTTCTTTACCACGGTAATTGCATTCTCAATTGCCTCTTCATAGACCAGATCACTCTCCAGAGCATTCAGGTCTTCATATAAATTATTGATATCAATAGGCTTATACTTGTTTAAACCCACCTTGTATTTGGCTAAAAGTATTTTTTTGACTGAATTTGACAACCGCTCTTCCGAAATTCTACCACGCTTAATTGCCTTGAGCAGCTTTTCCTTTGCTTTGGCAACCTCAGTAGGCATCAAAAGAATATCATTACCTGCCATAAATGCTGCAAGTTCCACATCTCCATCCTTTCCATGGTTAGTAACTCCTTTCATGTTCAATGCATCGGTAAAAACCAATCCATCAAAACCCATTCTTTCTTTTAAAATGCCCGAAATTATCTGCTCGGACAAAGATGATGGCAGTTCTTTTTTTATTTCTAAACTTGGAACGTTTAAATGAGCTACCATCACACTACTCAATCCTGCTTTTATCAATTTTTTATAAGGGTATAGCTCAAGGCTATCCAATCGTTTCTTGGAAAAATCTATCAATGGCAGGGCATAATGCGAATCTGTTGCTGTATCCCCATGACCTGGAAAATGTTTTCCACTAGAAAGTACACCTGCGCTTTCCATGCCTTTCATAAACGCAACCCCTTTATCAGCAACATTATCCCTATCTTCTCCAAAAGAACGGTTTCCTATAATTGGATTTAGAGGATTGGTATTGATATCTATATCTGGAGCAAAATTTATATGAACCCCCAATCGTTTTGCATGTACTCCAATTTGATGTCCTACCTTTTCTACTATTGAATTATCTTTTATCGCACCTAAGGTCATATTCCAAGGAAAGGCGTAAGTAGAATCCAATCGCATGGCGAGTCCCCATTCAGCATCCATCCCTACCATTAAAGGTAATTTTGAAGCAGATTGATAGGTGTTTGTAAGCTTCGCTTGTCTTACGGGGCCGCCCGTGGAAAAAATAATACCTCCTATATGATGTTCTTGAATTAAGGCTTTGACTTTATCAGTACTCGATTTATCCTGATTCGAAGCAACACTAACCATAAACAACTGCCCCAACCTTTCATCCAGGCTCATTTCATCATATCTGGCATCGACCCAAGTTTTCTGCGCCAAACTATCACTCGCCACCAATGGATTGCGTTGCGCATTTACACAAAGAGCAAGTAATAAAAACAATGGAATAATGCTATATGAGCGCATATTGGAATAGTCTAAGGAGATAACTTAAAGGCAAAAAAAATATTGCATTTCATAAAATTCCCACAAGTTTAGAACAAAGATTATTCAAATACAATACCAAAAAGGTTTTTACATAAATCTACTATGCCAGCTTTCTGAAGCAGGAACCTCCCAATGCTCCATATATTCACCCTTGTTCGTAACTAAATTATTAAAGACAATTGTTTTTGGGGAAACAGCCTTTTGCTTTGCCATTTTTTTAAAGTCAACCAATGGTTTATAAGCGATGTATTCACCCTGTTTATACGACACGTTCATTTTGTCTAACAACTTTACGTCATATTTCTTTTCCAATTGTTGTATAAAATGTACCGAGGCATCTATTGAACACCCTGAAGCTGAAGTCTCGCTTTGATCAAGTGCCAATATGATAAAACGATTGTATCTAATTTCATAACCAGCTTTTAAATCACTTCCATGCGTTGTCCATTCTTGTATGAATGAACCCAGCTCCTGACCCAATTCTTGAAGTTCTTCAGTTGAAAAACTACGATTAGCTTGATATATCCAAACTCTTGACGATTCTGGTAATGTATTGAATTCTACTAACATATAATTTATTATAGATAATCGTTAAGGAGTTATAGGTCTTCTGCTGTGGCAATTAATTCAGCAATATCCCTAACCAAGATACTCCCTTCTTTCTCTTTATTCTTCACACCGTCAGTCATCATCGTATTACAAAATGGGCATGCAGCCGCGATAATCTCAGGTTGGGTACCCAATGCCTGTTCGGTTCGTTCAATATTAATATCCTTATCACCTTTTTCAGGTTCTTTGAACATTTGAGAACCCCCTGCACCACAACATAAACCACGGGTTTTACAGCTTTTCATTTCAACCAACTCCGCATCCAACTTTTTTATTAAATCCCGTGGGGCCTCAAAAACATTATTGGCCCTGCCTAAATAGCATGGATCATGAAATGTTATTCGCTTGCCCTTGAATGTTCCACCCTCCATTGTAATTCTACCTTCATCCAATAAGCCCTTTAAGAATTGCGTATGATGAACAACTTCATAATTGCCTCCTAACCCTGGATACTCATTTTTAAGGGTATTGAAACAATGTGGACAAGCCGTCACCACTTTCTTTACACCATAGGCGTTCATTACTTCAATATTAGTAACCGCCTGCATCTGAAACAAGAATTCATTTCCCGCCCTTTTAGCTGGGTCTCCTGTGCAACTTTCTTCGGTTCCCAAAACAGCGAAAGACACATTGGCCTTATTTAGAATCTTCACAAATGCCTTAGTGATTTTTTTCGCCCTATCATCAAAACTGCCAGCGCAGCCCACCCAGAATAAAACCTCTGGTTGTTGTCCTGCGGCAAAAAGTTCTGCCATTGTTGGTACTTTCAATTCGCTTCCCATTATAGAGGATTAATATTATTAAGATTCATCTTTCCAGTTCAATCTATCCATTTGATTAAATGGCCAAGGTGCCCCATTATTTTCAATATTCCCCATCATATTGTTCAAATCTGACGGAGCTGCAGATTGTTCCATAACCAAAAACTGCCTCATATCCATAATAATCGATAAAGGATCTATACTAACAGGACATGCTTCTGTACAAGCATTACATGACGTACAGGCCCAAAGCTCTTCGTTGGTAATATAGTCTCCCAACAATTGTTTACCATCATCAATAAAATCACCTTTATTGGCATCAATGTTTTTACCCACTTCTTCCAATCTATCCCGAGTATCCATCATTATTTTACGGGGAGAAAGTTTCTTTCCAGTTAAATTCGCAGGACATTCACTGGTGCATCGTCCACACTCTGTACATGTATAAGCATTTAATAACTGCACCCAATTTAGATCTTTAACATCTGACGCCCCAAACTTTTCAGGTGCTGCCGCATCTTCGGTAGGAGCGGCATATGGATCAGCACTTGGATCCATCATCAACATTACCTCTTTAGTAACAGAATCCAGATTCTTGATTTTTCCTTTGGCACCCAGTTTCCCAAAATAAGTGTTCGGAAACGCCAATAGAATATGCAAGTGCTTAGAATAATATAAATAATTTAGAAAGAAGAGAATACCTACAATATGTAACCACCACGTACTTCTTTCAATTATAATAAGAGTTTCAATTGACAAACCGTCAAATAAAGGAATTAAAAACTGACTAATGGGGAACGAACCGGCTTGGGTATAATGTTCGGTGTTGAATTGTTGTAATTGAAAATCGGCCGCATTCATGCTTAGGAACAAACACATTAAGACCAACTCAATATAAAGGATCATGTTACCATCATTCTTTGGCCACCCCTTCATTTCAGGCTTAATAAACCTTTGAAGTCTAATTACATTTCTTCGAATCCAGAAAATAATGACCGATAATATGACCAAAAATGCCAATATCTCAAAAGAGGCGATTAAAAAGTTATATAAGCCACCAAGCCCTGCAAAAACCCTATGTGTTCCCAAAAGGCCGTCTATAACTATCTCAAGTACCTCTAGATTTATTATGATAAAGCCAACATAAACTAAAATATGCAGTATTCCTGGAATAGGCCTAACCACCATTTTGGTCTGACCTAAGGCGATTTTTGTCATGTTCTTCCATCTTTGGGGTTTGTTATCACTAACATCCACATCTTTACCCAATTTTATGTTTCTAATAAGTTTTTTTACATTATTGGCAAAAAAACCAATACCAACTATTAGGACTATGGCAAATAAAATATTAGGAAGATACTCCATTTATGGTTGCTCTATTTTTTCGGCAGGATCATTATCAGGAAGGGTATAGTCTTTCTGTTTTTTACCAAAAACCGAAACATTGACATATCTTTTTGGATTTAGACGGAAATCTTGAAGTAATAAATCCAATTCTTTAGAGGCATTGTTTAGGTTATTATACAATTGCTCATCCTTCATTAATTTACCAAGAGAGCCATCTCCTTTCTCAACCTGACCTAGAATTTTGTCCAAATTCGAAACAGTGGATTCCAAACTGGTCAATGTACGCCCCAAACCAGCATTATTCAGAGAATCCGAAAGTTTTGCGAAATTTGAAGAAAGTTGATTGAAATTGGTTAAGGAACTATCTAATTTATCCTGATTGTTCTTTAGAAGGCTATTCATGACATCTGCACTCCCCTTTAAACTTTTCATTAATTCATTAAGACCAGAAATAGACTCGCGCAATTCGTTTTTGGTTTTAGCGTCCAAAACCTCATTCACATTCATCAACAAGGAATCGGCATTTGTAAAGGCTCCTTCAATCTTCTGCTGTAAAGGAGTCAACTTCTGTTGAACCAACTCTGTTAGTCCAGGTTTTGTCTCCGTTATTAATGTATCGCCCGACTGAGCTGGGGCGGCTCCATCAAATATTGGCTTAATCTGAATTCCTTTCCCCCCAATTATTCCCGTATCGTATAACTCTGCCTTACTGTTCTTTGAGAAAGTAAATTCATTATTTACAGAAAAAGTAACCAACAGATCTCCAGAAGTATCCTTAAAACGAATATCATTTACTTTACCTACGTTATAACCATTTATGGTTACTTGAGTACCAGGTTGAAGCCCTCCCACATGATGGTAAACAGCATAAAGCGTTTTACTATTATCAAATAATGGTGTAGATTTTAAATAGCTAAATCCCAAAATGAAAAGCAGAATCCCACCAATTACAATTATTCCAGTTTTAATTTCTCTAGATAGTTTCAAATGAATTGATTTATCGTTACTAACAAAATTAGAAATAAAATTGACACTGCTATTATTATTCAGAAACGTATTTTAGGGCTTCATTGATCGGGATTCTAACACCCTCTTTGTAAGCTACAATATATGAGCTTGAATATCCTTTTAAGTCAGCATTTGATTTCAAAGTTTCCGCTTCTTTATATGAATTGGTAATACCATACATATAGCGATAAAGATTTTTAAAAGGCTCTTGGGAAATTCTACTCAACCCATTGAAGTTGCGTGGTTTTAATTCCAAATCTTTAGCGCTTGCCATAATTTGTACTTTGAATATGACTTTTGGCCCTTCTACCTTCGGCTTAGATTTTGCAATTGATGAGTTGGTACTTTTTTGCTCTGTACTTTTCTTAAGGGGTGCGTCAAGAACGGGTGCATCCGTTTCTTTCTTTACCTCGGTTTTTACAATATCCAAAGGTTTCTCCACATCTTCTTTTACTTCAATCTTGTTAGAAGCTGAACTATCATCTATTGGTTTATCAACTTCTTTTGTAATTATTTCTTCCTTTATTGGTTCTACCGTTTTCGCCACTTCCTTTGCTATCGGCTGTGTTTCAGTAGCGGATGTGTTTACCTGAACACCTCTTTTATATTCTAAAATTGCCTCTGCAATTGCTTTACCCATTTGAGACTGGCCAGCCTTGGAGTTTAAAAATGCCCCTTCGGATTTGTTTGTAAGAAAACCAGTTTCAATTAAAACACTGGGCATAAAAGTTTGATGCAATACTATAAAACCTGCTTGTTTTACCTTGCGGTTGATACGTTTTAATTTGCCCGAAAAGTTATCCTGAATCATCTTGGCCAAGGCAATACTCTGATCTAAAAACTCTTCCTGCATTATGGTCAGTCCAATTATTGACTCAGGTGAATTAATATCATAATCAGCATATCTGTCTTCATAATTATCCTCTAGATAAATCACCGAGTTCTCCTTTTTTGCAATCTCAAAGTTTTGTTTATTGGCATGTAAACCCAATACAAAGGTACCAGCGCCATGGGCATCGGAGGAATGGGAATCACAATGTACAGAAACAAATAGGTCGGCATTGGCCTTATTTGCGATTTCACCGCGCACAAATAAGTCAATAAAGGTATCATCCTTTCTTGTGTAAATTACTTCTATATCCGGGTTGGCCTCTAGTATTTTTCCAATGTTCAGCACAATATTCAAAGCAATATTCTTTTCTAAATAGCCATTACCTAAATTTCCTGGGTCATGCCCGCCATGACCTGCATCCAACACAACTACGAATTTGCCATCATTTCTTTGTGAAGGATTATTATTTGTAAAAGAAGTCAGCAAAAAGGCCAACAAGAATAAGGTAGAAAGAAAAAAGCGGTTCATATTCATATTAACAAGGTGATTCGAGGTCCCTTAAATGGTTAAAATTATTGTAATACCCTATTAAGGGAACAAAAAATATATGTAAGTTTGACCTCCAAAAGTCAAGCCAAACCTTTACAAAAATAGGATATATAGCCTTGCAATCAAATAAACATTATTTACTTTTCCTATTAATGCTAATAATTGGTGGCATTATGGGGCATGCCCAAGAAGATAAAATCGTACCCTTACCCATTAAGGCAGAACCCGATACAATTGTAGCACCAATTCTTACCGAAACTGAATTTAAACAAGTTATCGTAAAAGACACTGCACAAGTAGATACGGTAAAAACCAAGTCACCCCTTCTATTAGATATAATACAATACAAGGCCAAGGACTATGTTAAAATGAGCCAACGGGATAAAAAAATATACTTGTACAATGAAGCGGAGATCAAGTACCAAGATACTGAGTTAAAAGCTGGCGTCATTGTTATGGACTATGTTAAAAATGAGGTTTATGCTGGTCGAATAAAAGATTCTTTGGGTAATTACTCGCAGCTGCCTTATTTCAAACAAGGTGAAAACGAAGTAATACCGGATTCCATTCGTTTTAATTTTGATACTCAGAAGGCTATTATTTGGAATTCAAGAACCGAACAGCAAGCGGGGCTTGACCAATTGGGTAGTGAAGCCATGAAAGTATACGCCGACATCACTAAAAAAGAAAATGACTCTGTATATTTTTTAAGTGAGGGAAGGTTGACAACCTCTGCCGATACCATAAACCCTGATTATTACATACGAGTTCGTAAGGCCAAATTCGTCCCCTCTAAAAAAGTTATTGCCGGGTACAGTAATTTATACATTGCAGATGTACCAACTCCCATCGCCTTGCCCTTTGCTTACTTTCCTTTGACGGTTGGAAGAGCGGCCGGCGTTATGATGCCTTCCTTTGGGAATGATCCAGATCGAGGTTATTTTCTTCAGGATATGGGCTATTATGTTCCAATTGGAGAATATGCGGATGTGTTGTTATCCGGGGACTTTTACACCAACGGAAGTTGGGGTTTTAAGACCCAGTCAATGTATACAAAACGATACAAATTTAGTGGCAATGTTAATTTCAGGTATGAAAATTTGGTTACCAGTCAAAAAGGATTCAGTGACTATTCCAATTCAAGGAACTGGAATATTCAAATGTCACATTCGCAAGACACAAAAGCCAGTCCCAATTCACGTTTTTCTGCTTCAGTAAACATGGGAAGTAGTGAATATTACCGTAACTCCTTGCAACAACGTAATCTTCCCAGCACGCAGAATAACACACTTTCATCCTCAATTTCATATTCAAAAACGTTCCCCGCATATCCGTCTGTAAATATGAGTCTGACCGCCACTCATAGCCAGAACACAAATACAAAGAAAATTGAGATGAGTCTTCCAAATCTACAGGCTAGTATGGAGCGTATTTTTCCTTTTGCCAAAAGAGATGGGATTAAAAAAGGGATTATTCAGAATATCAATTTTCAATATGATGTAAATGCCCAGAATAGAATTTCGACTACCGACGAGGACTTTTTTAAGAAAGAAATGTTCGATGGCGCCAAATTTGGGGCAAAACACCGCATTCCAATTAGCACCAATTTTAAGGTAGCCAAATTTTTCAGTGTAAGTGTAGGCGGTAATTACGAAGATGTTTGGACATTGGAAACCTACAATAAAAGCTATGATATTGCCGAGGATAAAGTAGTTATCGACACTGTCAGTGGTTTCGACCGTTTTAACAAATACAACTTTAACGCGAGTATTGGTACTACGTTGTATGGAACATTTAGTTTTGGTGAAGACAAAAAAATCCAAGCGATTAGACATGTTATGCGCCCTTCATTAAGCTATGGCTACGCTCCTTCCTTTGAGCATTTTTATGATGAATATGATATTGATGCCAATCCTATTACAGATAACTCGGTTCAATACACCAGGTTTCAAGGCACACTCAATGGAGCTCCTAGTTTAAGCAAATCAAACAGCCTTAGCTTTTCTTTAGCAAATACCTTGGAAGCCAAAGTTCGTGATAAAGACTCAACGGTCACAGAACCTAGAAAAGTGCCAATTCTAAGTAATTTTAATATTTCAACAGGTTATAATTTTGAATCCGACTCTCTTAAATTAAGTCCTTTAAGCATCAATGGAGGAACAAATATCCTGGATAATAAAATGTCCATAAACTTCTCAGCGGGCCTTGACCCATACGCCATTGACAATAATGGAAGAAGGATAAACACCCTTAATGCCAAAAATGGCGGAAGTCTCTTCAGGTTAACCCGTGCCAATGCAAACATAGGGTACTCCTTAAGTAACGAAACATTTAAAAAAGATGAAGACAAAGAAGAGGATGAGGAAGATGTGGATAGATTCGATTATGTTGCACAAAGTGGTGGAAGAACGGATGATCTTTTTGGAAAGGCCGACAGCTTTCAAGATAGGCCTATGGACAGGGAAAAAGCAACTGATGAAGTTGAAAACCCCATATATGGAACAACCATTCCTTGGAATCTTCGTTTAGCTTATTCAGCTTCTTATTCCAATTCGGCAAGGCAAAATGAATTTAGCAGCCATTCCTTGATGTTTTCAGGTGATGTAGAGCTTTCCCCAAGATGGAAGGTAGGAGGGTCTTCTGGTTACGATTTTAAAAACCAAGGCTTTACTTTGACTCAACTACGTTTTGAACGGGATTTAAAAAGTTTTGTAATGCGCTTTAACTGGACACCTTTTGGGCGCTACAAAAGATGGTATTTTTTTATAGGAATAAAGAGCTCTATCCTAAAGGACCTAAAATGGGAAAATAGAAGTCAAAGGTCCAGATAACAACAAATAAAATCAAAATGAAAAAAATAATCGCTACCAAAAATGCTCCTGCACCTATCGGACCATACAATCAGGCAGTTCTTAGTGGAGAAACTTTGTATATTTCAGGTCAAATTCCCATAGATCCGGTTACCGGTAATCTCGTACAAGGGGATATTGCCAAGGAGACCAAGCAATCTATGGAAAATTTAAAGGCCATTCTTACCGAAGCGGAAATGACCTTTGAAAATGTTGTTAAGTCCTCAATTTTTATTAGCGACATGAATCAGTTCTCTAAAATAAATGCTGTGTATGCTACTTATTTTAATACTGAAACTGCGCCTGCTCGAGAAACTGTAGAAGTCGCTAATCTACCTAAATTCGTAAATGTTGAAATTTCGATGATCGCAGTCAAGTGATCTTTAAATGGTGTCTCTATGAAATTCCATTAAGCCTTCAATAGGTCTTTGACGTATAACACCTACTATTAAATCATTTCGCTTAAGCACTTCAACCAACTCATCTTTAAGATAGTGGGCGATACTACCCACAAAATTAATAGGCACCTTGGTTGCAAGTTCAAATTGCATAATGTAGTTATTCACGAATTGCTGAAAACCTTTGTCTATAACACCTTTACAATAAGGGTGATCTTTGTTTTCAATCAGAAATCTGGCAAAAGTTGCTAAATATGTATTTGGATTAGGTTGCTTATAAAGGTTTTCTTTGATTACGTCTGCCTCAAGATCATATTCCTTGGCGAACTTCATACCAAGAGCCTGAGGCATCTTGTGAAAGTAATAATCGCGTATCAACTTTCTTCCAAAAAAGTTCCCACTACCATCGTCCATTGGAATGTAACCAAGAGAAGTAACTTTTTGAAAAAGTTGATTACCATCATAATAACTGCAGTTAGAACCAGTACCCAAAATACATACGATTCCTTGACGACCAATCTTCGTTGTTGAATATATTGCAGCGTAAGTATCCTCTTTTACAATTGTTTTTGCATTAGGGAAAAAATCATTGAATATCTCCTTAAGGAAAATCTTCATGCGGTCAGTTCCGCAACCAGCTCCGTAGAAATATAGATTGGTAACCTTGCCCTGGTTTTTTGAAAGCTCAAAGTTATTGGCTAACCTATCTTCAATGACAGGTCGAGTCAACACTTCCGGGCTTAATCCCAGAGTCTGCGTCATAAACAGTTGCTTTCCTTTGCTATCCAGTGCTATCCAGTCAGATTTTGTAGCACCACTATCAACAATTAATATCATAATCAATATTTAAAAAAACAATCCTGAAAACTAGGTAGCTTTAGACCAATAATTTTCAGGATTGCTTAAAATAATTAAGCTTAGTTTTATAGGCTATTCACATAAAGAGCCAAATCTATCAATTTGTTAGAGTAACCAGCCTCATTGTCATACCAAGATACAACTTTGAAGAATTTAGAATTCAATTCAATACCCGCACCGGCATCAAAAATACTTGTTCTGGCATCACCTATAAAATCCTGTGACACAACAGCCTCATCAGTATAACCCAAAATACCACTTAATTCATTGTCTGCAGCAGATTTAAAGGCTTTCTTGATATCGTCATATGAAGTTTCTTTTTCTAATCGAACCGTAAGGTCAACTACAGACACATCAGCGGTTGGAACCCTAAAGGCCATACCTGTTAGTTTACCTTCTAAAGACGGGATTACTTTAGTCACTGCCTTAGCAGCTCCTGTTGAAGCTGGAATAATATTCAACATAGCACTTCTACCACCTCTCCAATCTTTTCTAGAAGGACCATCAACTGTCATTTGTGTTGCCGTTGTAGCATGGACCGTTGTCATTAAAGCCTCTTCGATTCCGAAATTGTCATTTAAGACTTTGGCCATTGGAGCTAAACAGTTTGTAGTACAAGAAGCGTTTGAAACAATTGTGTCAGATGCTTTAGCTTCTTTATGGTTAACGCCCATAACAAACATAGGTGCATCTTTAGAAGGTGCAGAGATAACCACTTTTTTGGCTCCTCCGTCAATGTGATATTGTGCAGTTTCCAAAGTTGTGAAAATACCTGTACACTCCGCAACGATTTCCGCTCCAACAGCATCCCATTTAATATCTTTTGGATCTCTTTCTGCCGTAATTCTTACAGTATCGCCATTTACCACCAAGTGCCCATCTTTTACTTCAACAGTTCCGTCAAACTTGCCGTGTACTGAATCGTACTCCAACAAATAAGCCAAATGTTCAACATCCAACAAATCGTTGATAGCTACAACCTCAACGTTTTCATTTTTGGCCGCAATACGGAAAACTAATCTACCAATTCGTCCAAATCCGTTAATTCCTATTTTTAATTTTGACATTTTTTCCTTTTTTATGATTAAATTAAATTGTCATTATATCTGAAACTCTAATAAGTTCTTTATCAATTTTTGTATGCCCTTTAATAGCTTTGTTAATAGCTGTCAGTGTAAGCTTATTATCTTGTACACCTACCATTAAATTGGTCTTTCCTTCGAGCAATGCCTCAACCGCCTTTACACCCATTCTGCTTGCCAACACCCTATCATAGCAAGAAGGTGCTCCTCCTCTTTGCATATGTCCAAGAACGGAAACGCGAACATCATATACTGGAAAGTGCTCTTCAACATAATCCTTGAGTTCAAAAATATTTTTACCTGTTTTATCTCCTTCAGCGACTATTACAATACTGGAAGATTTGCCAGATTCTTTACTTCTTTTCAATGATTCAATCAAACGTTCCAGCCCAAGGTTTTCTTCAGGAATCAATATTTCCTCTGCTCCTGCACCAACTCCAGCGTTGAGTGCAATATGACCCACATCACGGCCCATAACCTCAACAAAGAACAATCTATTATGGGAACTTGCTGTGTCCCTGATTTTATCAATAGCTTCAACTACTGTATTCAAGGCGGTATCAAAGCCTAAAGTAAATGTTGTTCCAAAAATATCATTGTCAATTGTACCAGGAATACCAATAACAGGAAAGTTGAATTCTTGATTAAAAATCATTGCCCCGGTAAAACTTCCATCTCCACCAATCACAACAAAAGCATCAATTCCTTCAGCACATAATTGTTCATAAGCCCTTTGCCTGCCCTCTTTCGTTCTAAATTCTTGACATCTTGCAGATTTAAGGATGGTACCGCCCTTATTGATGATATTATTTACACTTCTAGCATCCATTGGCTTAAAATCGCCATCTATCATTCCTTGATACCCTCTATAAATACCAACACAGTCAATATTCAAGTAAGCACATGTTCGTACAACTGAACGAATAGCGGCATTCATTCCTGGAGAGTCGCCCCCCGATGTAAACACACCAATCTTTTTTATCTTGCTATTCATGTAAAAATTTAAGCAAGCAAAATTAACAAACTTATTTCAATAAAAGAACTCCTAAAGTCCTTAATTTCATTGGTCAAAGCCGACTAAAACGTTTTCGTTGATAAATAAATCAGATGTAGTTTTAAATAGCACAATTAGAACATCGAATGTGCTAAAAAAGATTAAAGTCCTTTCGATTTTTGATGAAAGATCAACAAGCTATCTTTTCCCATTACCTCGTTGGAAAATGATTTATCTTTTTTTTGTTTGTTCTTTCGCTTTTTATTGCCAAACATTTTCCGCATCAACTCCCTAAAACTATTGAAATCGACTTCGTAAGACAATCCCGCCCCTTGGGTATACCCCTGTCGGCCTAATAAAAACTCTTGAATCTCACTTTCCCGATTAAAGAATTTAGCGCTTAATGTACCCTCTTCATTGAGCAGTACTTGTAACTCAAAGTCACCCGCAACAACAGTTTCTGTAGCTCCGCCTACAGGAACACCAACCTTGCCGTTCAAAAGAATCCTATCACTTATTTGAGTAGATACCGTTACACCAATCCTATTCTCAGTTTCAATACTTGTATTCCTATCTTGTATCCCTTGTTCATACGAAAGGCCCAAATTAAACTTATCATTGCCACCACTTAGAACTTGATTTAAGAGTCCAGATGCGGATTGAATCAGATTCCCAGTAACCGCTTGAGAATTAATTCCGCTATCATTATTAACAAATGAACCTTGAGCCAATAGAAAAAAGGCATTCTTTTCCTCTACTTGAGGATCTTGCAGACTATATTCCAGTTCTGATTGGATAATGGAGCTTGTCCCAGGGAATTCTATACTGAAATCAATCTCAGGGCTTTGCAATTCATCAGTTAATTGAATAACCACATCAGTAGGAATTCTACGGGTATAGCCAGGATTATCAAGCAAAGGTGCTGGATTTGCATTCAAGGAGTAGACCGCTTCCATATTCAACTCAGCCTCCAAAGGTCCCCCATCCCATACAAGGTTACCTCCGGGTTCAACTTTGAACGTCTTGTTTATTACTCCACCAAATCTGTAATTATACTCCCCGGTAACTACCACAAATTCGCCATACATCTCAAACCTGTCTTTCGTATTAATTCTCATTAACAATGTACCTTCCCCTGTGCCTTTTAAAGAGCTTCCTGTTTTTTGGTCGGTCACGATTTCCACTTCTGCATCTGGAGTAATATCTAAATCAAACTCCATTTCCAAGCCTTCTATATCGTCTAGAACACGTTGTAACCTTTCCTCCTCTGTTTCGTCTTTTTCTATAAATTTAATAAAGGAATAATCTCCAACTGTCGCTACATCGCTAAGCGGAATTTTTAGTGAAGTGCCACGAGCTGTGGAGCCGTCAACTTTAATGGTCAATGCTTTTGTTGGTCCAAAAATCCTTCCAGTTCCATTCAAAAATCCCGTCCCATAATATAAAACCTCTTCCTCGAATGGTGTATCCAAAATCAAAAGACGGTTGTCATTGGTATCAACATTTAAATCAAGAACCCAATCCTTAAAAAAACTGTGGGTGATGGTACCGTCCAAAGTTGCCCTTGTGTTTTCGCTAATATCCGTTATTCCGATTCGCTCAAAATTAAAAGACTGGTCTAACAATCTCACCCTTGAATTTTGTGCAAAACCATAATCCACATTGAGATATGGAATGGCTATACCAGCATTATTCAATCTCAACAAACCGCTAAAATTAGGGTTATTGATATCTCCTTCAAAACGTGCGGTACCACTTAAACCGCCACGAATATTCGTAATCACTCCTTCACCCAAAGGATTAAATGGCTCTAATCTAAACTCATTAAAATTAACAGATAGGTCCGCTTGAGGCAACTCTGTTTTGTTTGTGATATTTCCGAAAATACCCAGTCTATCAACCCCATTGTCAGTGATTTGAGAATTGACGCTGAATTCTGTAAGATCACTATTTCCCCATATACCAATGGCCAAATCACCTAGACGCATTCCGTTAACCGAAAAATCGGTTATTCCCAAGTTTGACGAAGGTAAATACACTTCATCTCTTTGTAATATATTGAGTGTACCGTTAACCTCCCCTTCGAGTTTTAAACTATCAATTGCGGGTGTAATTTTGTCCAATGAAACTATCTTGAACTGAAGCTCAAGGTCTTTATAAGTTGAATCTGCCAATTGTCCACGCAAACGAATCTGCTCATGTTGACTATTGTTCATAACAATCTCCTCAATCAATATACTATCAAGGGTTTTATTGATGATTACTTTGTTCTTTCGGTTACCTTCCCTATTTAAAATCCAAATATTATCCTTAAAACTAATATCAGATTTTTTTAGGCCGATTACCGACTTGTTCTGCTTGTTGAAAGTGTGATAAAAATTGAGGTTGTAACTATCATCATATTCACTTCCTCCCTTAAACTCTGCCCGAAAGAACAATGTATCTTTCAAGGTTGTGTTTATGAGGTTAAAATCCTTTACATCATAATAATTGGTTGAAAGATCCCCAACCGATACGTACGTATTGTAAAGAGGGTTTTTATTGTCAATCTTAACATCAATATTATCCGCCTCGTTACCATAGGCTTCAATACTAGGTGACTTAAAGGTTAATTTAAAATCTCCGCTATCGGCAATAATATTCCCCCTTATAAAGGTATTAGGGTCAAATCTAACTTCGGGAAAAAAGACATCTACAATCTTATTATAAATTTTAAAATTAAATGCAAGTGTCTGCCCACCAGATATCTCAAAAGGTTTATAGTTGGTATAAATACTACCCAAAGAATTCTGAACAAGTTTCCCCAGCTCTTTAACCCTAAAATCACCCTTCATATAACCAGTAATAATATCGGGTGAATTTATCTCTATACTTCTGATAGTATCATTGTCAAAAGACGAGGAAATCTTAAAATCTTCAAAATAATAAGTGTCGTTCTTATTTTGGAAATTGGTTTTGGTAAAGTTTACCTCCCCGATAATGTTGTCCAAAGAATTTCCTGAGATATCAATATTAACGTTACCCTTAAATATAGAAACACTGTCATTAATGAAATTCAATTTCTTTAAATCGGCATAATCTACCTTGGCAATGAAATTGAAGTTATTTTGGTCTTCCCCAAAATCTGCCAATCCCTTGAAATTGAATTTTATATTTTCATCATTACTGAAGATTGAACCATCGAATAATTGTTCCTTGAGAATACCAGAAACCTTTAGGTTTTTGTAATTGTAATTATTGAAGTTTACTGAATATACCTCACCTATTACCTCTGTATTAAGGTTTTCTTTCACAAACCCCTTCCCTTCTACATTAAAATCCAAGGTCGTCTTGCCCAAACTTTTCTCGTCCACAAAACTACCAAGGTCAAAATCTATCAACGAAACGAAACCATTATACTCGGCATCGTCTATATTATTAAAATTTGTAAGCTCCAAATCTGCGTAGCTACTACCAACTGCAGTATTCAAATTCATTTTAGTATTAACTGAACTTTCCGTGACGGTCGATGTGCCCCTGATTGTAAACTGCCCTAATTTTCTAAATGACGATGGCAATGAGTTACCCAAAATATTGGGCATTAAGGACCGCAACTCATAATAGCTACTTGTTACATTCTTCATATTAGCCTCCATCACAAAGGGAGCTCCCTTTGAGAATAGATTCTTAAAATTAAAATCACCTCTTATACCCGTATTATCAGACAATAAAAAGAGGTCCTCAGTGTTTAGGTCATTTAGAACTCCCGTAACTTTTGTCGAAAATTCCACCTTTTTTCCGCTTCCGAATTGATCATAGAGCAGGTTAACCTCATCCAAGGCAACAGATGACTCTGTAAAATCAGCCGTTATTTGAACTTTATCTAAAAACTGTTTAAAATCCTTACGGTCATAATCAAAGACAAGATTTCCTTTCAAATTGGATTGAGGGGTTTTAATACTCAAAGTATCAAAACGCATTTGTTGCTTTGTATATTTAAACTGTGCTATAAGCTCTGTGACCTCAATATTACGCTTATCCTTAAATGACATCGCTTTAATGGCTGTAGAAACCTCAGGCCCCAATATCAGGAAATCCTTAGCACTTATTCTTAAATCCTTAAAATTAAGTGTCTCCACATTTTCTTTATTTTCATCAATCAACTTGAAATCACTTTTAGCGATTTCAACATCAGAAGAAGAAAAAAAGAAAGGTAGTGTTCCTGGTTTTCGGGGTTTGCCATCATCTAGCTTATCTATAAAAACCTCAAGATTTGTAGTTGTTGTGTCTTTATAGGTTTTTAGTTTAAAGTTGAGTTTGTCAATATCTATATGCCCAAACTCAAGCTTGCCTTTGGTCAAATTTCTAACACTTTGTATCGAGGTACTTAACTCATCAATATAGAACAAAGTATCTTTCCGATAATCCTCTACGTATACACCCTTTAGAGCAGTGTCCCACGTAATCAATGAAACTCGTATTCCATCAATATTTATATTGGTTCCAAATTCTTCATTAATCGAATTGGTCGCATATTTTGCAAAGCGTGTTTGCACAAAGGGCATTGAGAGGACAATAGTACCTAGAACGCAAATAAGCAGCACTACCAAAAGTATTCTAACCAGTATTTTTCTTAGTTTTCTGATAGGGCTTTTATGTTTTACCTTTGTACTCCAATTTTTATTCCAAACCTAGTGGAAAAAGAAACAATTTATATTCTTGCGATCGAATCATCATGTGATGATACTTCTGCTGCCGTTTTGCACAATGACAAAGTCATTAGTAATGTGGTTGCAACTCAAAAAATTCATGAGGAATATGGGGGAGTTGTACCCGAACTTGCCTCGAGGGCGCATCAGCAAAATATTGTACCTGTCGTGCACCAAGCTTTATTGAAAGCAAATATCGACAAAAAACAGTTATCAGCCATAGCTTTTACAAGAGGACCTGGACTCATGGGTTCGCTGTTGGTAGGTACCTCGTTCGCCAAATCTTTGGCATTAGGTCTGCACATACCCCTAATTGAGGTTAACCATATGCAAGCCCATATTCTTGCGCACTATATCGATGAGGAAACTAGCAACAAACCGGAGTTCCCTTTTTTAGCAATGACCATTAGTGGAGGTCACACGCAAATTGTTAAAGTCAATGATTATTTTGATATGGAAATCCTTGGTGAAACTTTGGACGATGCAGTTGGTGAGGCTTTTGACAAAAGTGCCAAAATTCTTGGACTTCCATATCCCGGTGGTCCTTTAGTAGATAAACATGCTAAACTTGGGGACCCAAAAAGGTTTCCTTTTCCTAAACCAAAGGTTGGTGAACTGGATTTTAGTTTCAGCGGATTGAAAACCAGTATTCTCTATTTTATCCAAAGAGAGACAAAGAAGAATCCAAAGTTCGTTGAAGAGAACCTTGATGATATTTGCGCATCAATTCAATACACAATCACCAATATTTTGATGGATAAACTTAAAAAAGCAGTGAAAGAAACTGGAATTAATCGCATTGCCATCGGGGGCGGGGTTTCGGCAAATTCAGGAATAAGAAATGTTTTGAAAAACGCAGAAAAGAATTACGGCTGGTCTACTTATATTCCTAAATTTGAGTATTGTACAGACAATGCTGCTATGATTGGCATTGTCGGCTATTATAAATTCAAAAAGAAAATGTTCGCTACCCAGGAGATTACTGCAAAAGCCAGGTACGTAATTTAAAAAAATAGATTATGGCGTATGATGAAGATTTAGAAAAACGTTTGGATGCCGCGTTGAATGTTTTCCAAAAAAGCATTTCTAATTATCTATCCAAAAAGAAAATGTTTGGCGGACTCGCCATTATGTATAAAGGAAAAATGACCGTTGGAATTGTGAAGAACGATTTAATGGTACGTGTAGTTGAAGGTAAGATGAAAGATATTTTGAAAATGGATTCAGTAAGACCAATGGATTTCACTAATCGACCTTTGAAAGAATTTATATACGTTTCTTCAGATGGGTTTAAGACCGAAGAAGAACTTCAAAACTGGATTGAATTAGGAATTGAACACGCCCAAAATAAATTAAAACAGTAAACCACAGTAATACTCGTTTATGCAATTATTCTATAACCCAAGATTGGACAATAGTGCCTCTCAATTTGTTTTTAGTCCAGAGGAGAGCAATCACATTATTAAAGTTTTACGAAAAAAAGAAGATGACATATTATTGATCACCAATGGCAAAGGGTATATGTTTGAAGCTAAAATAATTTTAGCCAACGCTAAGAAATGTAAGGCCCAAATTACATCAACAACAAAGAAACACAGAAAAATGTACTGGTTTCACTTAGTGGTTGCCCCTACTAAAAGCAATGACCGTTTTGAATGGTTTTTGGAAAAAGCAACTGAGATTGGTGTAGACGAGATTACTCCAATAATCTGCGATAATTCTGAACGCAAGATTATAAAGCCAGAGCGCATGGAAAAAGTGTTACAATCAGCCATGAAGCAATCTCTACAGGCTTACCTACCTAAACTAAACCCAGCGGTGAGTTATAAAGAATTCATGGGTAACTCCAGAGAGGGGCTGCTTTTCATTGCACATTGCGATGAAGAAGAAAAGCTAGAACTCAAAAGAAGGGTCGCTCCAGACAAAGATGTGACGGTTTTGATTGGTCCTGAAGGGGATTTTTCAAGAAAAGAAATAGAAAGCGCATATGAGAATGGATATTTGCCAGTTTCTTTAGGACGAAATAGATTACGAACTGAAACAGCAGCAATAGTTGCTTGTACCACAGTAAACCTAATTAACAACGGATAATCGTTTTATTGATCACTCTTATGAGATATTCAAAACTCCTTGTCTTATTGTTTATCGCGTTTTCAAATTCTGTAAATAGTCAGGAAATAGCTATTTTAAAATATAAAGGAGGCGGAGATTGGTATGCGAACCCAACGGCCCTCACTAACCTTATTCGCTTTTGCAATGCAAATATTGGGACAAAGATAAATGAGCAACCTCAAACCGTGGAAGTAGGTGACATCAGCATCTTTCAGTACCCTTTTCTCCATATGACCGGACATGGTAACGTTGTATTTTCCGAGGATGAGGCAGACAATCTCAGGGTTTATTTATTATCAGGAGGTTTTCTTCATATTGATGATAATTATGGCATGGAGCCTTATTTAAGAAAGGAGCTTTCAAAAGTTTTCCCAAATATTGAATTAGAGGAAATTGGCGCGGATCACCCTATCTTTTCCCAGAACTATAAGTTTCCAGAGGGTTTGCCTAAAATTCATGAACATGAAGGTAAACGGCCCCAAGCATTGGGCATAATTCACGAAGGTCGACTATTACTCCTCTTTACCTTCGAATCAGATTTAGGAGACGGTTGGGAAGACCCTTCTGTTCATAATGACCCAGAAGCCATTCGAACAAAAGCTTTACAAATGGGGGCAAATATTATATCTTATGCCTTTAAAAATTGACCAATGAACTCTAAAACAATTTCAGAAGGTATTTTAAGAGCTATCGCCATTCTCGTTGGCATTGCCCTATTACTGCTGTTTTTATATAAAATTCAGTCAGTATTGGCTTATTTGGCGATTGCAGCAGTAGCTTCGCTCTTAGGCAGGCCCATAGTCCTATTTTTACGAAGAAGACTTAAATTCAACAATACCATAGCTGTAATCGCAACAATGATTCTGCTTATTGGTATTATCGCAGGAATAATTGCGCTTTTCATTCCGCTTTTAGTTTCGCAGGGCCAAAACCTATCACTTCTAAATATTGATGCCCTACAGGCGAATGTCGAAAATCTTTATCGCCAGGTTACCGAGTACTTTAGTCTAAGTTCTATGGAGATTGAGCAAGGGATAAAAGGCTCCGAAATCTTTGCAAATTTGGATTTTGGTTTTATTCCTAACTTCCTCAATTCTTTTGTTGGCGTTTTGGGTAGCTTGAGCATAGGTTTGTTTTCAGTACTTTTCATCGCTTTTTTCTTCTTAAAAGACAGCAAACTTTTCGAAGAAGGCCTTTTGGTGTTCATTCCAGACAACAAGGAGAGTCGCCTAAAGAAATCTATAAATACTATAAAAGACCTACTCTCAAGATACTTTCTAGGTTTGGTCTTGCAAATCTTAATTTTGTTCATCATATACTCTACTGTACTTTTTATTTTTGGTATCGAAAATGCGATTGTAATCGCCTTCTTATGCGCCCTTCTAAATTTGATTCCGTACGTGGGACCTATCATTGGAGGAGTACTCATGATGACATTGACAATGACGAGTAATTTAGGGTATGATTTTAGCACGGTAATATTGCCAAAAACCATCTATGTTATGATTGGATTCGTCATAGGTCAATTGGTTGATAATTTCTTTTCCCAACCGTTTATTTTTTCCAATAGTGTTAAATCCCATCCATTGGAAATCTTTCTGGTAATCATCATTGGCGGACTTCTTTTTGGCATCACAGGAATGATTATTGCCGTACCCGGATATACTGCAATAAAGGTAATATTGAAAGAATTTTTGGCCGATAATAAGATTGTAAAATCATTAACCAAGAATTTATAGAAATACTTTGAATAAATACATATTAAATACTGGTGTACAGGATTTTATAACAAAACATTTAAATACTGACATCATGTCAGTATTGTTCAAAAAACCAATATTTGAACATGTTACTCAAAAAGAACTGACCGAGCAGATTGAAGCCAAATTAAAGTCCCAAAAAAAACTACCCACTTGGTTCAATAACAAAAACATTTACTACCCAAACAAGCTAAATATTGAGCAATGCTCTTCGGAGATTACGGCCGAATACAAATCGAGAATTATCAAGGGCAAATCGCTTGTGGATCTTACTGGAGGGTTTGGTGTTGATTCTTATTTTTTCAGTAAAAAAATTGAGCAGGTTTTTCATTGCGAAATCAACAGGAATCTATCTGAAATAGTGACTCACAATTATGCTATTTTAGGTGTAGAAAACATATTAACAAAAACAGCTAACGGGATTGATTTTCTAGAGCAATCAAATGCCTCTTTTGAATGGATTTATCTAGACCCTTCTCGAAGGTCAGAAAGCAAAGGAAAGGTATTTCTTTTGTCCGATTGCACCCCCAATATTATTGAACACCTTCCGCTTTGTTTTGAAAAATCTAAAAACATATTGATCAAAACATCTCCCCTTTTAGACATCTCAAACGGACTAAAACAGCTCAAGAATGTCAAAGAAGTGCACATTGTGGCTTTGAACAATGAGGTTAAAGAACTGCTTTGGGTGCTACAACATGATTATTTAGGCGAGGTTAGAATTCACACAATCAATCTAAAAAAAGAATTGGAAGAAAGGTATGATTTCAATTGGTCAGAAGAAAAGAATACTTCACTGTCTACAGAAAAACCCCTGAATTATCTATACGAGCCAAATGTCGCTATCCTAAAATCAGGAGCGTTCAAGTTGCTTTCAAATGATTTCAAAATAAGCAAACTCCATGAACACTCTCACTTATATACATCAAATAAACTGATCCAGTTCCCAGGAAGAACATTTAAAATTCTAGAGATACTTAAGTACCACAAAAAGAACTTAAGGGGTTTTTCCGGAGCTAAGGCCAATATCACATGTAGAAACTTCCCTGAAAGTGTAGCCCAGATAAGACGAAAATCAAAAATTAAAGATGGGGGAGATTCTTTTTTGTTTTTCACAAAGGATTACAAAGAAAGTAAGATTGTCATTGTATGCAAAAAACAAAAACAAGATTCCTAACAATTTAAAGGGCTTAGCCCCTCACTGGAGTAAGATTTTTCTATAACACTCCGTTTACCCTGTTAGATTTTAACCTATTTGCTATTTTGGATGTAGATGTAGTAGAAAACCTTTATAGTTCAGAGGTTGAAACTCCTCGAAACGATGCTTCTAACGGTCTTTTCTTAAAAGGAAAAGGCGATGGGACCTTTAAGCCTATTCGAGCTTTAGAAAGTGGTTTCTATGCTCCGGGTGATGTAAAGGACATGTCCAAAATTTCAATTAATGGACAAGATCATCTATTGGTCACCAAAAACAGTAATTATCTGCAATTGATACAGGTTAATTAGTAGTAAAGAATTTTACGACATTGATTTGCTATTAATGCTCATTTTTGTGCTTGTAATCTCCAAAACGGTATTTGACCGTTCTTTTTAACGGAATATTCATACCATTAGTTTCCTGCATCCAATCATAGATGGCTGTAGACATTGATTTTGCAATATCTTGCTTGTCTGGATCCGCAATGAGGTTGTACATTTCATCGGGGTCATTTTTAAGATCGTAAAGTTCATTCCGATCCCAAATACCGTGATATTTTATGTATTTGTATTGATCTGTTCGCATGCCAAAAACGGTGGGCGTCATTGGAAAATCATACTCCCAGTAGTATTCATAAAAAACCTCTTTACGAATTTTCATGTTATCCTCGCCTGTTAAAATAGGAGTAAATGAAACACCCGGCATATTCTTTGGCTTTTCAATACCCGCTTCGGCCAAAATAGTTGGTGCAATATCAATGTTTTGAACCATTTGAGCAGGAGTACCTCCACCATCAAACAATTCTGGACATCTCACTAATAAAGGCACTTTTACCGATTCTTCATAAAAATGTCGTTTATCTATCAACCCATGTTCACCCCAACTAAACCCATTGTCACCCATGTAAATTACCATTGTGGACTCATCCAGGCCTTCCTTCTTTAAATAATCCATGATGGCTCCCACACTCTCATCAACTCCTAAAAGTGTTTCGCAATAATCAACAACCATTTCATGAATATCCCTGTTATCATGGTACATATAATCCACTCCATGCCAACTAATGCGCTGGTCAGCAACCCATTGTGGCCATTTTAAATCTCTATATGCCCCCGTTTTCGTTTGGTCATAAGTTGCGGGCAATGCAATACGTTTACCTTTATACTTTCCTTTATGTCTGCGTGCAGGTTTAAAGCCGGCATGAACTGCTTTATGGGATAAGTAAGCAAAAAATGGCTTGTCCTTATCTCTTTTTTTTAACCAATCAATTGTATGCTCCGTAAGTAAATCTGTAATATAAGTGGAATCCTTATAAGAAACCCTTTCCCCATTGATATTCAAAGTTGGATTGTAATAGACCCCTTGACCGGGAAAACTTTCCCAATGGGTAAAACCGGGTTGCGGTTCATCACCATGACTTCCCATATGCCATTTACCAAAAAAACCTGTTTGATAGCCTGATTTTTCCAAATATTCAGGAAAATAGGTCAAATCACCTGGGTCTGGAGCTTGATTATCCACTATGGTATGTGAATGTGAATATTGACCAGTTAAGATAGATGCCCTACTAGGTGAACAAAGTGATGTTGTTACAAATGTATTGGGCAAATAAGCTCCCTCTTGAGCCAATTTATCCATGTTAGGTGTTTCTAACCAAGGAACTTTGCCGGTAAACCCCATATAATCGTACCTATGGTCATCAGTTAGTATAAAAATGACATTCCTAGGTTTCTTTTTTTTAGGATTAACTGGGTCTTCATTATTTTCTGATGAAGCCTTAATTACACCTGAAAAACCAAATATCAGAAATGAAATAAAAAACAACTTAACTCTTACTGAACTTACCATTACTTCTTATTTTGATTCATTTTCCAAAAACCCAAGTATATAGGACAATGGAGAATTCCAATTAATACAAATCTCATTACTCGCATAACTGGGTTCTTGATCAACCCAACTTTTCATTGGCGGTGCATTTTCAGGATAAACAACTCCGTCTGCCACATCTTGCTTACCAAAATTTGGACCACCCGCTATTAACCCTGGTATTGGCTCGTCTATACCGTCTGCTTCACTTTGCCTATGATGAATAAACATGGGCGTTTTATGACCATACCCCGTTACAAAACTAAAACCTGTTGCATTCGCTCCCAAAACATAATCCGCTGCTTGTTGTACGGCAATTAAATAATCTGGTTTGGGGTTCAACCTATATGCATTCGCGATAATTATAGCAGCATTCAAGACATCACTATTTGACCCCCATTGAAAATCATCAAGTGGTTGAAAATACGCCAAAGAATTACTTCGTTCCACGAGTTTATCTGCTTCCAATATAATTCCTTTTTTAAGGCTTTCAAAAATCTGAGATGATAAGGTTTCCTTATTGTCCAATAGCGCGAACATTCCCATAAATCGCATGAATTTAGTCCAGTTATCACCTGGTACAAATTCAAAATTAAAATCGCTTTCAGTTAGCTTTTTTAAATATTCATTCTCTCCTGTTGAAATATAAAGTTCAGCATTTGCCCAAAACCATTCATCGAGAAAATCTTTGTCCCCATATTGCCCTGTGGATACAATTTCAGGGTTTAAATATTCCACATCCGGATTTTCTAAAGCCCATGCATATGCTCTCTTCGAGGCTTCTAAACACTTATGGGCATAATTAGCGTCAATCTCCTTAAAAACCCTATAGGCTTTTGCCGCACAAGCAGAGAAATCAAGGGAAGCTGCGGTGCCTTTCCCAACAACATAACGTTTTGCAGTTGCCTCATGTGGCATCACCATTCCCTGAAAGTTCAATGCGGTTAATTTATGAAAGAGGCCTCCATCATCATCCTGCATGGTCAATAACCAATCCATCTCATATTTGAGTTCATCCAAATAGTCACTTGTACCGTTTCCACTCTCTGGAATATTTAGACTATTATCTTTTAAAGTATTTGGGTATTGTTCATGAAAAGACAAAAATTGCCCCAAAGGAAAGCTACCATTAACTACATATTTGTTATAGTCTCCTGCATCATACCAACCTCCTGGAGAATTTAAAAAACCTTCATTCCTGCCGCTTGAAGGATGATAAGAAACATTATCATCAGGATGTGCCATTGGTCTATGCCATTTACCTGCAAATTCCTCCTCTAAAGGGGTGCTCATTCTTTGATAATACATTGCTTTCACCGAACCTAAAAAAACTTGGTCAAGCACATTATTTCTTATTTCGAAAGGATAGGAATAACCTAAACAATCTATATACAAAATGTATTTACCTGTCTTGGTTAAGTCACTAAAATTTGCTATTTGCACTTTCTCCCCTGAAAGCTCCCATGAAATTTGCTCTGATAATTTTCCTTCAAAAACAGAATACATCGTTTTCCTATCCACTATACTAAAATCAGTTGCTCCTTTTACCTCAACAATAACTGCTTTTTTAACTGCATTAGGGTAATAACCAATTTGGTTTAATCTAATCTGATCTGAGTATTCATTATCATCTGGAGGAAACTGCTTGCCAGCACAACCTATACACAGCCCAATTATCAATAGGGTCAACAACCCAACACCAAGCACTTTATTTCTCATTGCAGCTAATTTTTTAATACCAATAAAATTAAAAATAAAAAGTAGCAGTGATCTACACTAAATTGTCATTAGACTATGAAAAACATACATCTTATAACTCATCTCTTATTGTTGTTTTTGCTTCATAAACCAAGTATACAACTCTTCCGTATCATAGGCATTCTCCCATGAATTATGGCCTACTCCCTCATAAATCGTAAACTCCACCTTGTATCCCATATGTCTTAACTTATCTACCATGTTAGTAGATTCAGAAATGGGAATTACCTTATCCTGATCCCCATGAAAGACCCATATTGGCAATTTTTTATTAATCCAGTTAGCATAAGGTAATGGCGCCATACCGCAAACAACGGCCATAGCGGCAAATTTACTTGGGTACTGTACGGCCATTTCCCAAACTGCGCCCCCTCCCCTGCTCAATCCTGTCAAATAAATTCTTTTAACATCAACACGATTATGGGCCACAACAGAGTCCAATAATTGTATGACTGCTCTTGTATTCCACCACTTCTTCTTATGAGGGTTTTGAGGGGCCAATATTAAAAATGGAAAATCTTTACCGTCTTTAATAAGTTTTGGTGGGCCATTTTTATTCATCATATCCAAGCTTTCACCTGATTCACCTCCCCCATGAAGAAACAATAGCAGTGGAAACTTCTCTTGATTCTTTTTTTCATAATCTTCAGGAAAGTACAGGTAATAATTAAAGGTCTCGGAAACCTTTGTTTCCAATTTGCCCTCTATTAGTATTGGTTCTTTTTGAGCCAAACACTCATTGAGACCAACTAAACAAAATACGAGTAATAAGCTCCGAACCATAAATGATTTAATAATTAAGAATTTGAAATGAAGATAGAATTAAAAAACCGATGAGAACGAATCTACATCGGTTTTTTAAATTGTTAATTCTTAATTATCTATAGAGGGTAAAATGCCCAACATATCTGATTTGACTTTTGTCGTTTGCATTTACAACATACCAATAATCACCCGTTGGAACAGGGCTTCCATCATAATTTCCATCCCAGTTTTTAACCTGGTCCAAAATGGCAACTACCCGCCCATAACGGTCATAGATTTTCACCTCTATATTTGGGAAGAAATCCCTATTCTTTGGAGACCACACGTCGTTTTCGTTGTCACCATCGGGAGTGAAGAAATTAGGTATCTCTAACATACCAGTAAATTCAAATGGAACCCTTACTTCTGCCACACATCCATTTTGATCCACCACACGAACAGTAACAGTTGTACTTTCATTAGTTGTGTAGATAGTTTCACTACCATAGGATTCACCTTGGAAGAAATACTCATATCCGCCATATCCGCCCGCTGCAGAAGCAGTCAATTCGTTAGGTCCAGTTTTCACTGCACTTATGGTTAACGGGTCATAAGGATCAATCGTGAAGTCGACGGAATTATTACATCCATTCTCATGGTAAATATAAATTGTGTGATCTCCTGGCGGTAAATCACCCCATGTTGTTTCTGTATCCGCAAGTGAAATATCATCTACATCCAAAGAAAACAATAACCTAGGGAGTAAACTGGTATCCTGCATTTCAACATTCACAGTACTATTCGGAAATATGCCTTCACAACCATATTGTACAGGAGCTTCGGCTGTTAAATCCACACCGATCATTATTGGAATCAATTCATCGTCCCCACATAAATAAGCATCTTGAACAAACACAATATATGTTTCACCTCCAATAAGATTATCAAAAAACAAGTTGTCATTTCTAACAAATACCTCACTACCGTCAGAGTTGGGACCAATCAACATAGTCTCATAATACGTTGCCGAGGTAATTGGATCTACAAATGGTGTTCCTCCGGTTACAGTTAGTTGTGCCGTCCCATCAGCGAAACCTATACAAGTTTCTGGCGTCGTGGAAACATTTGTAATTGTCACCTCATCTGGTTCACTGACCGTAAGTACATCTTTCTCAAAACAACCATTCTCATCCTGAATCAAAACCTCATAGTCGCCGGCCGCCAAGTCTTCAAATGTATATACGCCAGGCGTTAAAGGATCACTAAAAAATTCGTTGAAATGTGGTTCTATCGCAAACTGAATCAATCCTACGCCACCACTAGTTACTTCTAAAGTTATAGAACCATCTTCCTGTCCGTTACATGTAACCGGTGCCGCATCTGAAGTAAAAAGAATGGGCTCTGGTCGAATTACTGAGAATGGACCATCGATAGCCTCACAAGTCACACCACTGGTAACCCCTACCCAATAATCAGTACCTTCAGGAAGACCCTCGAATGTACCGTGGTCTTGAGATCCTCTAAATACAGTGGCAGTACCAGGGTTAAAACCATCTGTTGGCTGACCTATATAAAGTGTGAAAACATTGTTCCCAACACCACCATTGGTAAATGACTCTATTCTTCCATCCAGTTCAGACGCACAAGAAATGGGATCCACTGGTGAGTTTGGCAATAAAGACAAACCGGAAGCATCAGTCATAGTAATACCATTCGAAGTTACTGCAGGACAGACGTTCAGAGCGTTTTTCTTTCTTACATCAAATTGATAGGTAATTCCTGAATTACCCGGGAACAACTGCGATGTACCAGTCATATCTGTATATGTACCTATTGTAACACCATTCTCCAAAGCAAGATATTCATAGGTAAACAACGGGTCTGGGTTTTCTATTGTCAATCGCATTTCACCAAGACCACCACAACCAGGAACACGGGTCTGTACCAGCTTAGGTTCAACTGGTGGCGGAGGATCAACATAATATGCCTCAGTCACGAACAAACAATCAAAACTTGATGAAACTTCTATGGCATACCAACCTTCACTGATAAACCCACCACTGGCACCAACAAAAGTTGGGGTATTCTGTAAACCACTTGTAGAAGTTATATCAGTATTGTTATTACTGTTCAAATACAATAATCGATAATTATAACCAGCACCTGGATAACCACCAGTGGCACCAGCTATTGCAGTTGAGGCATCTCCTGTTGTTGGATCATAAGCCTCTAAAACCGCATTGTTACCTCCAGGACATTGTAAAGCCAAAGGCTCACGAATTCCAGCATCAATTTGTAGTACAGGGGGTAGATTTATTTCAAAAGTATCCGTACACCCTTCAACATCTCTAATCTCAACCTGATAATCTCCACTTGGCAATGTATCAAATTCATTGGTGTTTGAGAATGCTACTACCTCTGTTGGATAGGTAATACCACCATCCGAACTGACCAATAGTCTATACTCATAGGCTGAACCATCCCAACCACCTTGACCGGTTGCCTCAATTTTTCCTGTATCATCATTACAACCCGTATTTCCTATTTCTATAGCATCTACTTGTAAGGCTCCATTAGGCGTTCGTATTGTAGCAGAATTACTATCTCCTGTACAAAATGGGACAGCATCTGATATTACCTCCACGAAAAAATTACCTCCTGTAAGACCCGTGATTCGAGCGGGGTCACCGTTAATATCTGGGAAATTATTGGTGTCAAAACTACCTGTGGCTAAAATTGTTGTTTTTGTTGGGTCACTGCTACTATAGACATTATAGGTATATACCCCGATATAATCAGTAACTTCAATGAACATTTCGCCATCATCACCAGGCACAAAACAAGACACTGCTTTTGCCTCACTAATTACAACTGTAGGATCTATAGGGTCAATTACCGTATGTACTGGCATAGGATATATACAACCGCCAGAATTGTCGTTTATTTCAAAAATATAATCACCTGTTGCTGGCAAATAAACATCAACATAAGAAACTCCAACAGCATTTGTTACGGGTGCCACAGGAACTGCAGATACAGTGGTGACTGTGAAATCAGAAGTACCAGTTACTTCGATTCTTACGCGCTCATCATCCGTACAGTTTAATAGGTCATTCTCTATAATTGCTGAAGTTACTCCAGTTGGAGGGGTTAGAGCTGGTAAGACAAACGTTGATTGACAGCCATTACCGTCAATAGCATATACTGTAATATTTTGAGTGGCACCATTGTCCACAACTTCAAACGTATTTGAAGTTTGATAATTAGAAAAACCTGTTATACTATATTGATAACCACTGCCAACAGTACCTGGATCAACGATACCAACAGTTATTATTGTTGAACTATATCTATTTGCACCAGATTCACATGCGAATGGAGGGGCACTTGCGTTTATTGAGAATGCCGCTGGCTCCCCTACAACCAATTCACCTGATAAGGCCGAACAATTTCTGGCAGAAAGAACTTCAACTTCATAGCTGCCGGGACTTAAATTAGGGAATGAACCTGAATTGTTATTTGCTATAGGAGCCCTAGAAACAAAATCAACCAATTGATAACTTATAGGACTATCCGCATCAGTTCCTCCTTGTAAAACAATGTCAATACTACCATCACTATCCCCATTACAAGTGACATCTTGAGGAACTGTAGGTAATATTACAGGTACAATAGCAGCATCCAAAGTGATATTACTTACTATAAATGTACAATTACTAACACCATCAGTCACCAAGTTATCAGTCACAAGAACTTGATAAGTACCTGGAAGCATATTGGAAAAAACAGGGTCGTTTGTTTGTGAAATTGTAACAGGATTTCCTAAATGATCGTTACCTGTTAAGTCAAAATCAAAATCACCACTACCTCCGACAGGGTAAATTGTAATTTCACCATCATTGTTGTTACATGTTGTCTCTGTGGTAAAACTTCCAGAAGCTGATAAAAAATCGTAAACGTCAGCCGTACCTTGACTAGTACAGCCATCAGCATCAACTACATCTACTATATAACTACCAGGGCTACTTACTTGGAACGTAGCTGGATTGGTTGTTAATGTAACACCTCCTAAAGTAAACCTAGGGGTATCAACAGTTAATGGCATACTTACAGTAATATCAAATAGAGGAGCGGATACATCACACTGGTTGTCCACTGCTATATCTGGTACAGGTAATGGTGGATCCAATGGGATAATTTCAGCTATTGCAAACGAAGTACAACCGCTATTATCCTGAACATAAACGTCATAATTTCCTGGAGGCCCAAAAAAGGTTGTGACTGTATCATAATCACCTGGCGTTGGTGGGGTTCCGGCATCCATAAACGCAAACGTATATGGTCCTCCAGCTCCTCCATTTCCTTGAACAGTAATTGAACCATTGGCATTACAATTCGCTGGTGTCAAATTCAAAATGTCAATAGATGGCAAGTTTTGATCTATTATTATTCCTGTGGCATCTGTACAAGTATCTGTTAAATTGGTTACAATGATTTGGTAATCACCTGGTAAGGTTAAATAAGTATTTGCATAGGGATCAGCACCCGGAGATATTGTTTCAATCGGAGTGATTGATCCGTCGTCATTGTTTAATAAATCTATTTGTATGTTATCGCCTGGAGCGAATCCTGTTACTGTATATGTTATTTCCCCATTTCTGTTTACATCACAGAAACCTGGTGTTGATACAGCAGTTACGTCCAATCCTGGCCCATCTACCGGGGGAATTTCCACTAAATACACACACCAATTTGCAGGATTAGGATCACCTGCAGTATCAGTAACCTCAACTGTATAAGTAACGCCATACTGAAGACCAGTAAATGTATGTCTTCTCGGTGGCAAATTTGGAGATACAGGTGGCAATGGATCATTTTCAAGACGTATCAAGAAAGGCCCAGTTCCACCGAATATTTCAATGGTGTTACTAAATCCTGCAATATTACATACTGGAACAACGGGATCAGGAACCACCGTCACAGTTGATTGGGTAACAGTTACTGTATCCTCATCTCTACATCCCAGAGCATCGAGGGTAACAACCGTATAAATTCCTGGAATTAAATTTGTAAATGTTTCTGAAATACTGGCTGTTGGACCAATTGTTGAAAGTTCAGTACCAAATTGATCTTGTAGTATATATGTAAAATCGGCAGTTCCACCTACTACTGATGAAACTTGAATTCCACCTTCAACAATACCTGCGCTACAAGTTGCCACTATTTCAGACACTGTAGCGTCTGGCGCGGGGGTTACATCTGTTGGAATAGTCTCTGAATCTATAATTGTTTCACAGCCTCTAGCATCACGAACTTGGTAGGTATAAGTTTGACCAGCGTTTAAGTTAGAATATACTGTTTGAGATGTATAAGGACCACCGTCGAAACTGATAGTATACGGTGCGACCCCACTTAATGCATCTGGTGTAATCACCATTATTCCATTATCCGTTTGACCACAACTAGCTGGCGTCACCATCACAGTAGCTGGATCAATTGCAATTGGTGGATCTAAAGTAACTGGGCTTGAATCAGCCGTACAACCTTCATTATCCACAACTCTGAAAATATAATCACCTGGTGTTGTAGTATCGTGTAAAAAGTTTGTTGAAGTTAGCGGA
This sequence comes from Maribacter sp. HTCC2170, assembly GCF_000153165.2. Lineage (NCBI taxonomy): Bacteria > Pseudomonadati > Bacteroidota > Flavobacteriia > Flavobacteriales > Flavobacteriaceae > Maribacter > Maribacter sp. HTCC2170. Next base: position 2,470,463 of record NC_014472.1, on the reverse strand, counting down.
AATGGTGCTGAAAAAGTTGCACCGTTATCCGAACTTACTTCATATTGTTTTGTACCTGCACCTGCAGTATAACCTCCGGCAACCAAAACTCTTATTTGCCCTGGTGATCCACCACAGGGTATTTCTGTTACTACATTTGTATAAACCCTTAATTGAGGTCTAACAGTAATGCTTACTGTATCACTACAAGAATTTCCATCTTCAACTTCAATAGAATATGTACCTGGTGCCAATCCTGTAAATACTGGACTAGCCTGTAAAGAACCACCATTAATACGATACTGGTGACTTCCTAAAGGAGCAGAACCCGCTGTGGAAGTAACTGCAATTGTAGCTCCTGTCCCTGGTACGAAACAGAAATCTGATGCACCAGCATCTAGACTGACTGTAGGAGCAGTCAATGGTGTTAAATCAAAATTGAATGTTGCCGTACAACCTTCTGCATCTTCTACAGATAATATATATGGATTTCCAGGGCTTGACGCTTCTGTTAAATTACCAAAATTTCTACCTGATTTAGGTCCAACAGTAATACCTGAAGGATATTCCAACGTATATCTATTTGTTCCCCAACCTCCAGCTGCATTAGCTCTAACACGACCTATATTTCCATTGTCACAAGTCATAGGAGTAACAGTCCCTCCCAATGTTAAAACTGCTGCTTCTTGAATATCAAATGAAGCAGTATCTGTACACCCAGTATCTGCGTCTGTAACAGTGATTGTATAAGTACCTGCCCCAGAAGCGGGTAGTACTACCTCACCTGTAGATTGCGGGCCTCCTGAAAAAAGACCACTATTAATATCCCAGGTATAATTGTTTGCAAAGCCATCAATCAAGAATGCTCCTGAACCATCAACAGCTCCATTACAAACCCTTAAATCTCCACCTGATTTAACGCGTGCTCTAATTGAACTTATTTGAGCAGGAATAAAAGATTCGGTATACGTACAATTATTTGTATCCGTAATTTGAAAAACGTAAGTAGTATTTGTACTTAAACCTATAAAAGTATCACTCGCTCCATTATTGATTACAACCGGACTAATTACTGAATAATTCGTAATTGCAAAATTGCCAGTTGGTGTTAATTGAACATCAGATGTACCCGCCGCACAATTGATATTACTTTGGGCAAAATCTAAATTCGTTGGTGGGTCCGTATCTACAATCGTGATCGGGGTCAATTCTAATCTACAACCACCACCATCTTCGATTATTGGTGTATATGTACCTGCCGATAAATTTGTGTATGATGTAGTTCCTGTAAAATTCAACCCATCAATACTAAAAACATATCCACTTCCCGAACCGCCTGTAAATGGCCCTACAAAATCTATCTGTCCTCCAATTTCACCACCGCTGCCATCACAAGTTCTGTCGGCTATTTTAATGGCTGTACCTGAAATCGCACCAACACTGGAAACAGTTACATCCGGCAGTGTCATTGTACACTCAAACCCGCCTTGTTGATACCTCACTTCTATTTCATCATATAAGGTGCCTGTTGGTATTGCAGGTACTGAGATTTGAGGAGTCGTCACCCAAGGGTCCGCAGACCTAACCCTAAATGAAAGGTTATAACCCCTTGCATCATTAATATTGAAATTGATTTTCGCACCACCATTAGAACAGGTACCATCTATTCCATTGACCGTTACGTCAGGTGGAAGTAAGTCTTCTACATTTGATGAGGCAGTAATCGTACAACCATTACTATCTGTTATCAAAAAATCATATGTACCGGCCGTTGTAACGGTATATATCGTTGTTCCTGCATAAGAAGGTTGCGAAGGTCCACCGTTCACGGTAAAAGTATAAGGTGCAGATCCACCTGAAGTATTTACGGTAATATCAACATCGGTAATCGTTGAGCAACCAAAACTACTATTTACCTCAGTGGAGGCATCAAGTGGAGATAATCCGTTTCCTATCACAATCGGATTTCCTCCTGTATCCACGTTCTGACGAGGAGGGTCAATCCCATTCAATGGATCCCCAGTACATTGTTGTGTTTCTACCTGAACAATGTATGTTCCAAACCCTACAGCCGAAAACGTGTATGGGTTGTCAGGAATAAATGCCGTAAATTCTTGAGCGACTCCACTCGAATCCAACAAAGTATACTTATAAGGCCCTGGAACGTTATTAGCCGCAACTGTTATCGTACCCGTATCACCACTACACTGGGCATCAGTGAAAGTAACATCTATATCAATATCAAGTTGATCTATTGTTATTGGTTCGTATGGGTACTCACAAGTATTGGGTGTATTCTGTAAACGGGCTAAAATGTTGTAGGTTCCCGGGCTCAAATTGTCAAAAATCGGACCTTGCCAAGGACCAACACCACCCGTAATATTAAACTCATAAGCACTTGAAAGATTGGTAATTTGAATACGCCCTGGTACTCCGCAGATAAAATCTTCTTTTACATAGGTTTGGGTTATTGTACTTTTTTTAACCTTGAAATAATAATATGCTCCAGAACCGTTGACCCGAACCCTAAATTCGGCCCCAGTTGTTGATGGTATTGTGCTTGCATCAATAGTGAAATTTTGAGCTGTACTTACCTGAGTATAACAAGAATTTAAAGTTTCAGGACAATCCTCATTCACATCTTCTGAACATGAACCTCCTAATATTTCCCAAGAAACGGAACCAAATGGACCACCCGATAATGAAACAACACGGTCATCTGAATCCCCACACAAGTTAAATCGGGCCACAGTACTACCGTCATTTGTACAACCAACTTCTTCATCAGCTCCCTGAATAATGGTCATGAACATTGGCATCGCCAATGCACTATTCCCTTGATTTTGGTTTTTCGAATTACTTACACTTCTTGCAATGTCTGATTCTTTTTTCTCAGAACTGGAAGTTTCTTTAGAAATAGAATTTGAAATGGCTTCAGTAATCCCGGCCAATACGTTGTAATCAGTATTAGCAATAGCCGAAGTACAAACTGCTGAAAATAAGACCAGCAGAAGAGCATACAAAATATGCCGTGGGCTTTTTGGGAGCATAGGTTAAGTCAGTTTTGGCAAGAATATCCTTGAATTGGGGATTAAGTATATTCTTTAGTGTAATTGTTTAAACTTATATTTTCTCTTTATCTTTAGGCCTTAACGCCTTTCATATAATATTTAATTTTAACGACAAATTATGAAAAAAAGTATCGCCTATCTATATTTATTCGTTGTAACGCTTAGTTTTTCTTGCGCTCAAGACGTTGAAAACAAGGTGAATACGCCTGAAAATCTTCCCTTTTCTGCAGAGCTTTTCGTCGATGACCTACAGATTCCATGGGGTATAGCGTTTCTTCCAGATGGCAGCATGTTGATTACTGAAAAGTCCGGGTCACTTATTCATTTCAAAAATGGTGAAAAAACAACAATTTCTAATGTTCCAGCTGTTTATAGCAGAGGCCAGGGCGGACTACTTGATATAGTTTTACACCCTGATTACGAAAAGAATGGTTGGATATATCTCACCTATGCTTCAGAAGATGGAGAGGAAAAAGGGGGGCATACTGCTTTAATGCGTGCAAAACTTAATGGTAATTCACTGACAGACAATGAGTTATTGTACAAAGCAGGTCCAAACACAACAAAGGGACAACATTTTGGCTCTCGAATAGCATTTGATGATGCCGGCTATCTTTATTTCACCATTGGAGAACGAGGAGCACGTGATGTTAACCCACAGGATATAACCAAGGACGGAGGTAAGGTCTACCGCCTAAATGACGATGGCAGTATTCCTTCTGATAATCCTTTTGTGGGGACAGAAAATGCCAAAACAGCAATTTTTAGTTACGGTCATAGAAATCCGCAAGGCTTAATAAAACACCCAGAAACAGGAAAAATTTGGGACCATGAACATGGTCCAAAAGGAGGGGATGAAATAAATATCATTGAAAAAGGCGCAAATTATGGTTGGCCGCTTATTACTTATGGTATCAATTATAGTGGTACTCCCATAACCGATAAAACCGAAATGGAAGGTATGAACCAACCTATTCACTATTGGGTACCATCAATAGCACCCAGTGGAATGGCCTTTCTTACTTCTGATAAATATGGCGATTGGCAGGGTAGCCTTTTAGTAGGTTCTTTGTCTTTTCAGTATTTAGAACGCCTAACAATGGAGGGTACAAAAGTTGTTGGCCGAGATAAACTTTTAGGCGACTTAGGTCGTGTTCGCGATGTACGGCAAGGACCGGATGGTTTGATTTATGTTGCTATCGAAGGAAAAGGAATTTATAAATTAGTCCCAAAAGATTGATCAATTATTAATGAAGTATTTGACTATAGTTTACTTGGGGCTTGTCCTAGGTCTTGTAATGTTATTTTTTCAAGATCCTGAACTGGAAGAAAGTATTGAAAGAGGAAGTGAAATCTATGCCGATTTCTGTGTCACTTGTCACATGCCTAATGGTGAAGGTGTAGCGCATACATTTCCACCATTGGCCAATTCTGATTATTTAAAGCTGAACAGGGAAGCAAGTATAAGAGGTATTAAATATGGCCAAGATGGAGAATTGATCGTAAATGGGGTAACCTATAACAATACAATGGCACCCCTTGGGCTAGAGGATGAAGAAGTTGCCGATGTTATGAATTTTATACTTAACTCTTGGGGCAATTCCTCGGAAACAAAGGTTACATTGGAGGAAGTTGCAATAATCACAGAATAGAAAGACTATTTTCTTGCCGCATCCAATGCTTTTTTAACTGAGCCGTACTCTTTCAAAAGCTCTGAAGCCTCTTCATAAGAAATTCCGAGACCTTCTACCAAATATCTGGTTCCTCTGTCGACCAATTTATCATTGCTCAATTGCATATTCACCATCTTATTTCCTTTTACTCTTCCAATTTTTATCATTAGTGCGGTAGAAATCATATTCAGAACAAGTTTTTGCGAAGTCCCACTTTTCATTCGAGTACTTCCCGTCACAAATTCGGGGCCTACGTTAACCTCTATTGGAATATCAGCGACAAGAGCCAAGGGTGAACCAGGATTATTGGTTATACCCCCCGTCAAAATTCCTTTTTTCTTGGCATCATTCAAACCGCCAATAACATAAGGTGTTGTTCCTGATGCAGCTATGCCCACAACAACATCGTTTACGTTAATATCGTGATTTAGTAAATCTTTCCAAGCTTGTTCAGCATCATCTTCGGCATGTTCTACAGACTTTCTTATCGCCGTATCCCCTCCAGCGATCAACCCCACAACTCGTTCATGTGGCAAGCCATAAGTAGGTGGTATTTCAGAAGCATCCAGTATACCTAACCTTCCACTCGTTCCTGCACCAATATAAAACAATCTTCCTCCGCTTATGAATCTTACAGCAAGGGCATCAACGAGGTTTGTTATTTGAGGAATAACTGCGGCTACGCCATCCGCCACTTTCTTGTCCTCATTGTTCATCTTTAAAAGAATGGACGAAGTATCCATTCGTTCCAAATTATCATAATTAGATGGGGTTTCAGTAATTTTAATATAGCTCATAAAGTTATTTAAGACATACGTCGTGGTTTCTAAAAAGTTTTAATTGATCATCATCTGACTCCAATTCGGTAATCAATGTATCAACGGCATTAATATCGCAGATTTTATATCTGTGCTGGGAGTTTAATTTTTCAGATATTGACAAAAGTACCGCTTTTTTTGAGCTCTTTATAATGGCTTTTTTAACCTGTACAATATCCCAGTCAAAATCGGTCAAACCAAATGAAGCATCAACATAACCAGTACCTATAAAACTATAATCAACTTTGATTTCCGAGAGCATATTTGTGGCATAAGTACCTATACTAATTTGTGCTTCTTTAGAAATTTGACCACCAACGAAAATAACATCAATATTTGGCTTGGTATTCAACTCCATGGCTACAGGAAGACTTAGTGTAAAACAAGTTAGCTGCATATCTCCAGGTATAATACGGGCAAATTCAAGACAAGTAGTGCCTCCATCTATAAAAATTACCCCATCATTCTTTAAAATTTCGGCTGCTTTTTCCGCAATCCTAATTTTCTGCTGTAGCGCATATATATTTTGATTTCTAGTATTGTTAGTAGTGTATCCAAGGGCAATTGCCCCACCATGTACCTTTCGTAATTTGTTTTCTTGATCCAATTCTTTGACATCCCTTCTGGCTGTATCAATAGAAACATCCAATATTTCAGCAATATCGGTCAGTAAAATTCTATTATGCAGTTCAACTTGCGTAAGTATTGTTTGATGTCTTTCTTCTTTTAACATAACTAATTTCAGTTGTATTTTTCAAAGATACTAAAAGAATTTGATTTGCTGTTTTATTCCGTTTTTGTTAATTTTTATTGAGTAAAATAAACTTAATTGCAAAATACGGCAATATTAACAGCAAAAAACAGCAGTTATTAATTATTATACTTACATTTGCAAAAACATATATATATAATCCAATAGCTACGGGAGACTTATTATGAAAACAACAAAGAAAAAATCTAAAATGAACATTGGCTATAAGCCGGCTGGTCAATTCGAAGAAACAAGATTTGAGAAAATCCACAATGTAATTTTCAAAGATTCCAATGAAGGTTCAATTCGGGTGGCTCAAGAAATTGCTGAACTTATCAAAGAAAAACAAGCCAAAAACGAGACTTGTGTTTTAGGTTTGGCAACAGGTTCTTCACCAATCAAAGTATATGAGGAATTGGTTCGAATGCACAAAGAAGATGGTCTTAGCTTTTCAAATGTTGTGACCTTCAACTTGGATGAATACTTGCCAATGGACAAGGATAACTTACAAAGTTATTGGTATTTTATGCATGAACACTTGTTCAACCATGTAGACATTCCTGCGGAGAACATAAACATTCCTGATGGTAAAATCGGTAGCGAGGATGCCATCGAATATTGTTTGGGGTATGACCAAAAAATAAAAAAATTCGGAGGCTTGGATTTTCAATTATTAGGTATTGGTAGAACCGGTCATATAGGATTCAACGAGCCAGGTTCTCATTACAATTCAGGTACCAGAATCATAACTCTTGACCATATTACCAGAGTTGATGCTGCCCCTGCCTTTCTTGGCATTGGTAATGTACCTAGAAAGGCCATAACCATGGGTATAGCTACGGTAAGAAGTGCAAAAAGAATTGTTCTTCTGGGATGGGGTAACAACAAAGCATCAATCATTAAAGAGACCGTGGAAGGTAGAGTTTCTTCAGAAGTGCCTGCAACTTACCTACAAGAGCATGGTAATGTAACTTTTGTTTTAGATAATGGTGCAGGTAGTGAACTAACACGAAATAAGACGCCTTGGCTTGTTGAATCTTGTGAATGGACCAAGCAATTAACGGCCAAAGCTGTGGTATGGCTTTGTGAAAAAACCAATAAATCCATTTTAAGTCTTACCGACAAGGATTACAATAATAATGGGATGTCCGACCTTCTTACTTTAGAGGATTCATATGATTTGAACATAAGAATGTTCAATAAGCTGCAACATACCATAACAGGTTGGCCAGGCGGTAAACCAAATGCTGATGACTCCAATAGACCAGAAAGGGCAGAACCAGCAAAAAAACGTGTGATAATATTCAGTCCGCACCCTGATGATGATGTAATTTCTATGGGAGGAACTTTTGACAGGCTAGTTGAGCAAGGGCATGATGTTCATGTTGCATACCAAACTTCTGGTAATATAGCTGTATCAGATTCTGAAGCCTTGAAGTTCGCTGAAATTTGCAATAATATGAACCCCACCAAAAAATCTGGAAAACTGATTGAGGATATTCTTGACAAAGGTGAGAATGCATTCGATTCTGTTGAAGTAAGGGAGTTAAAAGGAGCCATTCGTAGAGGTGAATCCCATGCAGCGACCAGATACTTGGATTTGCCAGATGAAAATGTTCATTTCCTCGATTTACCTTTCTATGAAACCGGTACTATCAAAAAGAAAAACCTATCGGAAGATGATATCACAATTATGTACGATTTCATCAACGAGATAAAGCCACATCAGATCTATGCAGCAGGGGATCTTGCTGATCCACACGGTACACATAAAGTTTGTCTTGATGCCGTTTTTGAATCCATGAAACGATTAAAACCAGAACCGTTCATGAAAGATTGTTGGTTATGGCTATATAGAGGTGCATGGCATGAGTGGGATATTAATGACATTGAAATGGCAGTTCCAATGAGTCCAGGACAGGTAATGAAAAAGAGAATGGCAATATTCTTCCATCAATCACAAAAAGATGGTGTTATGTTCCAAGGAGATGATGCAAGGGAGTTTTGGATGCGTGTTGAAGAACGTAATAGAGATACTGCCCAACGCTACCACGCCTTAGGTTTGGCAGATTATGCCGCAATGGAAGCCTTTGTAAGATATAAATTCGATTAATTGTTTTGATTAAACCTATAAAGGCCTATTTTTAGTTGAAATAGGCCTTTTTTCAATCAATATGCTAAAAAAAATCAGCCACTATTTATTGCTCTTAATCATCTTTAATTCATGTGATGCAATAAAACCTATACCGCAGCCTAGAACAGAATTCAGAGGCGTTTGGGTTGCAACCGTGGTGAATATTGACTGGCCCAAAAACGGACTTGATGCCATTGAAAAACAAAAAGCTGACTTTTTAAAGATTTTGGAGTTCTATGATCAATTGAATTTCAATACCGTAATCGTTCAGGTTAGGACGGCCGGAGATTCTTTCTATGATTCAAAATACGCCCCTTGGTCACGATTTTTAACAGGAACAGAAGGAAAGTCCACAGAAGGTCATTTTGATATGTTAAATTGGATGATTGATCAGACCCATAATCGTGGATTTGAATTTCATGCATGGTTGAATCCCTATCGTGCTACTTTTGATTTAAAAACCGATGTTCTTAGTGCAACGCATGATTTTAACCTTCATCCTGAGTGGATGCTTAAATACGGCAATAAGTATTATTATAATCCTGGCTTACCTGAAGTACGTGAAAGACTGGCTTCAATAATGGGCGAAGTTGTAACAAAATATGATATTGATGCGATTCACTTTGATGATTACTTCTATCCCTATAGAATAAAAGATGAAATCTTCAATGATTCATTAGCTTATAATTATCATTCATTCTCTGGGCAAACAGTAGAAAATTGGCGGAGGAGCAATATAGATTCGCTGGTAAAGAATATCCATTCTACTGTTAAGAACATTAAACCATGGGTTCAATTTGGAATAAGTCCTTTTGGAGTTTGGAAAAACAAATCAACTGATCCGAGAGGCTCTGATACCAAAGCTGGACAAACAACTTATGAGGATTTGTATGCTGACCCTCTTACTTGGATGAATGAAGGTTGGATTGATTATCTGGTCCCCCAAGTTTATTGGAGTATGGATTTACCTGTGGCTTCCCATAAAAAAATTGTCAACTGGTGGTCAAATAATAGCGTAAACACCAATCTATATATTGGCAACGGTGCATATAAGATAAGAAGCAACAGTGATAAGGCTTGGGATGATAAAAAAGAAATGCCCAATCAGTTGAAATTGGCAAGAAAAGATTCCAAGGTGCAAGGCAATGTCCTCTTTAGTGCAAAAAGTCTAATGAATGATAATCCTGATGTTGTTGAGTACTTAAAAAGGAGGTTTTATAAAAATGCAGCCCTCCCTCCTATTTCTCCTATGGCAAAAGTTGAGTCAGCAAGACAACCGCAATTATTATCAATTGAGACCACTTCGAATGGCATAGAAATTAACCTTTCGCCTCAGGAGGATAACAGATTTGCTATGGTTTATTCTTCTGGCAAAAAAAATAGGACAGAATATCCATTAAAAAGATTATTGGAGAAACTACCTGTCAATGAAAACAAGATCATACTTCCTAAAACCATTTTTAAAGACAAAAAATATATTGCACTTTCAGTGATCAACTATTACGGACAAGAGAGTGAACCAATACTAATCCTATTAAATCAAAGAAATGATTCAAAAGAATAAAGGAGCTTGGACTTGGATTCCTGTGCTCTATTTCACACAAGGATTACCATTTGTAATGGTTGTAACTGTTTCTGTAATTATGTACAAGAAACTGGGCATAAGTAACGCAGATATTGGGTTATATACCAGCTGGTTATACTTGCCATGGGTCATTAAACCACTATGGAGTCCATATGTTGATATGATAAGTACCAAAAGAAATTGGCTTCTGGCAATGCAACTTTTAGCTTCGCTGGGGCTCATTGGAATTGGCCTGGTATTGCCAACAAACATCTTCTTCATTTCAACTTTGGCTTGTTTTTGGGTGGTAGGGTTTGCCTCTGCGACAAATGACGTGGCATCTGATGGGTATTATATGATTGGACTTACCAGAGATAAACAGGCATTTTTTGTAGGGTTCAGAAGTGTCTTTTACAAATTAGCCAATGTTACAGGGCAAGGTCTATTGGTTATACTCGCTGGTTTCTTAGAAAATTACTATGGAGACAACACTAAAGCATGGTCAATTACCATGATTGCTGCAGGTCTATTAATGTTGATGTTAACCATTGCCAATTTCTTCGTCACACCAAAATATGAATCGTCAGAAGCAATTAAAAAAGAGAAACCTGTAGGTTTTATTGAAGTGTTCTCCTCTTTTTTCAAGAAAAAAGGTATGGGTATTGCCTTAGCGTTTGTGCTCTTTTTCAGATTAGGCGAATCACAATTGGTTAAAATGGCTTCTCCGTTTTTCTTGGATTCCCAAGAAGTTGGAGGGTTAGGTTATACAACGGCGGAGGTCGGTACTATTTATGGAACCATAGGTGTGATTATGCTGACCATTGGCGGAATACTTGGTGGGATTTTAATTTCAAGGGATGGGCTTAAAAAATGGATGCTTCCCATGGTTTTAGCAATCAATATACCAAATGCATTCTATGCCTTTCTAGCTATAACAAACACTACAAATATTGTAGCTGTAGTTACCACTGTGGTGTTGGAACAATTTGGATACGGATTCGGAATCGCAGGCTTTATGGTCTATCTAATTTACATCGCTGAAGGCGCTTCAAAAACTTCACATTATGCCCTAGCTACAGGTTTTATGGCCCTGGGAATGATGTTGCCTGGTCTTATTAGTGGATATGTCCAGGAATGGTTAGGGTATGACGGGTTCTTTATCTGGGTCGTTATTGCCGCTTTACCTGCTTTATTAATATTAAAATATTTAAAATATCCGCCAGATTACGGCAAAAAGGGAGCTGACGAAAATGAATAAAATTTTAGATTTAAATAGTGCCAAGTCCACACTATCCAAACAGGAAAAAATAGGGCAACTGTTTATGCCAGCGGCATTCATCAATGACACGGAAGAAGAAATCCAGGCAATTGAAAAGTTAATTACGGAACATCATGTTGGTGGATTGTGCTTCTTTCACAGTAGAGCTAGTGCTGCTACGAACTATGAAGGTAAAAAAATGGTAATCTACAACGAACATAGCTTTACCACTTTACAAAAATTGATAAAGCGTTATCAGAAGGCTTCAAAACATCGATTGTTAATGGCAATTGATGCAGAATGGGGATTAGCGATGCGCATAGAAAACACGCCCCAATACCCATATGCTATTACCCTGGGAGCTATTGATCATGACAAAGATTTGGTTTTTCAGGTTGGAAGGAATATTGCACATGATTGTAAACAAGCAGGAATTCATTATAATCTGTCGCCTGTTTCAGATATTAACAATAATCCCGATAACCCGGTAATTGGATATCGTTCTTTTGGTGAAAACAAATTCAATGTGGCTCTAAAATCCATCCAATACATAAAGGGGATGCAGAGTGAAGGAATTGCAAGTAGTGTAAAGCACTTTCCCGGACATGGAGATACGGCGGTTGATTCGCATTTGGGATTGCCTCAAATTGATAAATCCAAAGAAGATTTATTAGACAATGAACTTTCCCCTTTTATCGAACTAATTAAGGAGAATGTTGATTCAATCATGGTTGGGCACTTATCCGTTCCAGCATTGTCAAATGGGAGGAATGTTTCCTCAAGTATTTCAAAAGAAATGATTTCGGGGCTTTTGCGGAAAGAACTCGGGTTTAAAGGTGTAGTTATTTCAGATGCTTTAAACATGCATGCTGTCTCAAAAAACTACCCAAATAAAGGAGAATTAGAGTGGCTGGCATTTGATGCAGGTAATGATATTTTATGCTTTGCCGAACATATACCAGAAGGTATTAAGGAAATAACACTCAAAGCAACAGAAACACAGATTGAGTCAGCTTTTGAACGTGTTTGGAAGCTTAAAGAAAAAACCATAAACGCTGACGTGTCGAATCCTTCTGAAACTATTAACCCCGATTTCCTAAACCAAAAAATTGCACAAAAGAGTATAACCCTTTTTTCTGGTTCTAAAGAAAATATATCTGAATTTAGAGAAACTGGTTTTCTAAGCCTCTCCTATTCGAAAGGTTCTGAGAATGAATTTGTGCGTGAACTGAAAAACCTTTTCAAGTTTAAGCATTTGACCGTGGACCAGTTAGATAGTTCAAAGGTTAAAAATGAAAAGAATATTCTTCTTTCGATATTTCCGCCACAGGTTAAACCAACCGATAATTTTGGATTTACAAATAAGGAAATTGAACTCGTAAACGAGTTAATAAATACTAAAAATGTTGTTCTTTACCTCTTTGGAAATCCATATGCCTTAGGCGTCTTCGATTACGAAAAAGCTAAAGCATGTGTTTTAGCCTATCAGGATTTTAAAGTGTTTCAGCAGGTTGCTGCCAACCACTTCGCGGGTTCAATAATTGCAGAGGGTAAGATGCCAGTAACACTTTAGACAATAATAGTGTAAAAAGAAAAGCCCTCTATTTAAAAAATAGAGGGCTTTATTAATTTGACTTTTCGTACTATAGTTCTTTTAACTTGACATTTCTAAACCACACATCATCACCATGATCTTGTAGTCCAATATAACCTTTAGATGGTACATCTGCCCATTCAGCATTCAAACCTGGGAATTTACTTCCGGCTACCATTTCATTCCATTCTGGAGTCCATAAATGATACTCCACGACATTTTCACCATTTTGGCTATGGATAACAGTACCTTTGTAAACGGTGACTTCAATTTTGTTCCACTCACCAGCAGGTTTTGCATTCTGTGGTTTCGCAGGTACTAGATCATACAATGAACCCGCTTGTCTGTTACCATCTTTACCCAATTTAGCATCAGGATGTCTTTCATTATCCAAAATCTGCATTTCTGGAGCAGTTTTCCAAATATAATCCAACTTTTCCTCGCCTAAATAGAAAATACCTGAATTACCTCCTTCTGAGATTTTCCATTCTAAACTCAAGGTAAAGTTTTGAAATTGCTTGTCGAATATAATATCACCGCCATCTTTAGCACCAGCTTCTCCTCTACCGGATCCCATCATATGCATGGTACCATCAACAATTTCCCAAGCTGCTGGAAAATGTTCTTTCTTATACCCTCTCCAACCTTCAGAAGTTGTACCATCAAATAACATTACCCAACCATCTGCCTTTTCCGCAGCGGTCAATCCATTCATAACAGCCTCTTCAGCAACCTCTTTAACCACTTCAGTAGCAGCTTCTTCTTTTTGATCCGCCTTTTTTTCCTTGCAACTATTCAGTGCTGGCAACATCAATAAACTAAAAACAAATACTATACTTATTTTTCTCATACCTAACTAATTATTGATTTTATGCAGAACCAGTTTAGAGTTCTGGTTCTGCACTTTTATATTACTCTTTTTAATTACAGTTAATATTATAGATTTACATTGGCATATCTGGTAAAGACCAACCTTCTCTATACGTGTGGTTGATCAATTCCTGTGAATATTCAACGGCGTTCATAGGATCTGTCCAATCCTTATTGAATGTTGGGTGACCATCATGAATTTTAAATCCGTCTCTAATAACAGTTTTAATTTCCTCATTGGCACCAATGTTGGTGAATTCCATTTTTTCACCATCCCACTCAAGAATTTTATTCAAGGCCTGTAACCTAACTGCAAGTACTCCCATTACTACCATTTCATTGAATGGTCCTGCTTCCGCAAAGTCAGACGTACATGGTTTTCTATTATCCGGGTTTTCTTTACAAGCACGTACCCAATCCATCTCATGGGCTCCTCCACTCCATGGTAGACCTATTTCTTTTTCAACTCTACGTTCTGTTTGTGGAGCAGTTATTTTCTTACCAGACATTAATTCTGGTTCAACGCCATAACAACCAACATGAAGCACATCTTTTGTTCCGTAGAAGAAAGTACCTCCACCCGCTTTGTTAGGATTTTTTCCTGCTGGCCAATTATCTGGCAATTCTGGCTTAATACCACCATCATACCAATGAACATCGACCTCTTTTAATCTTATTTTTCCTTTTCTTCCTCTTTCTGGGAACGTAAGTTTGGCAGCTTGTGAAACTGGAGCTGAATCATTCAACAACAATGATGAACTTGCTTGAACTTTAGTAGGGTAACCTAATTTAAGCCCTTCGAAAACTGGATGTAGAATATGGCAAGCCATATCACCTAAGGCACCTGTTCCGTAATCCCACCATCCTCTCCAATTCCATGGATGATAAACCTCATTAAAAGGTTTCATTTTTGCAGGTCCTGTAAACAAGTCCCAATTTAAAGTATCTGGAACCCAATCACCTCTTTCAGGAGTGTTCAATCCTTGTGGCCATATAGGACGGTCTGTGAATGACTCTACCTTGGTCACGTCACCAATTGCACCACTCCACAAAATTTCACATGTTTTGGCAACACCTTCTCCAGAAGCTCCTTGGTTCCCCATTTGGGTTGCGACTTTATGCTTCTTCGCCAATTTTGTCAATAACCTTGATTCGTATACTGAATGCGTTAATGGCTTTTGTAGATATACATGTTTTCCCATGGTCATTGCATGAGCAGATACAATAGCGTGGGAATGATCTGCTGTCGCTACCACTATACCATCTATTTCATCTCCCATTTCATCAAACATCTTGCGCCAATCCCAGTATTTTTTTGCGTTAGGGTATCTCTCAAATGCGCCTTTTGCATATTTCCAATCTACATCACAAAGTCCAACAATATTCTGTGATTCCAAGTTTTTTAAGTTGGCAAGTCCCATACCACCAACACCTATACCGGCTATATTTAATTTATCGCTCGGAGCAACGTGTCCTAAACCACTAACGGCATATGAAGGAACTATTGTAAACGCTGCTGAAGCGGCTAAAGTTCTGCCCACAAAATCTCGGCGGGTCAAAGTGTTCTCCTTTTTAGTCTTACTCATATTGTACTACTTTTTAATTCGGTTAATAAACAGTAAATCAGTTAGGTTAATAATTAAAATTTCAATAATTGATATTATTGGGTTATTAATCTTGAAATAACAGTTTTTAAAAATACACAATTTTACTCATAATAAATAGCCAATACCGCGCTTTATTAAGGGAAAAAATAGGATAAACCAAATTTCAAACGTTGTAGTAAACAAAGCATTCATTTAAAAAAAATGAATCCCAATTTATAGGATTGGAAATGAATCTGTCTATCTTTCAGGTTTGATAAGAATCTTAAGAAAATGAGCATGTATAAAGTCATAGGTTTAATGTCTGGAACATCTTTGGATGGGCTTGATATCGCCTACTGCAGTATTTCAGAATCACAGGGTCAATGGAATTATGAAATAGCCCAGACAAGAAGTGTAAACTACTCGCCTGAAATGAAAGAAAAATTGAAAAATTCAATCTTTCTTCCCGCAGATGAATTGCTTATTTTCAATAATAGTTATGGCTCTTGGCTAGGTAAACAAGTAAAAGAGTTTATAAACGAAAATGAACTGGAAGTTGATTTTATTGCCAGTCACGGGCATACTACTCACCACCAACCTGAAGACGGGCTAACATACCAAATAGGTTCTGGTCAGCATTTAGCCAATGAAATTGGAATTAAGGTTATTTGCGATTTTAGAACAAACGATGTTGCCCTTGGCGGGCAAGGGGCGCCTTTAGTTCCTATTGGGGATCGTTTGTTTTTTGGTAACTATGATTTTTGTCTAAACCTAGGTGGAATCAGCAATATTTCTTTTGAAAAAAATGGAAAACGAATTGCTTATGACATAGGTCTGGCAAATATAATTCTAAACCACATCACGCAAAAAGTCAATATTCAATTTGATGAAGGTGGAAAAATGGCAAATTCTGGAAATATCAATAAGGCCATGCTCAAACGGTTAAACTCTTTGGCGTACTTTGACCTTCCCTTTCCAAAATCAACGGGATATGAATGGTTTACCCAAGAAGTTGTTCCAATTGTTGATTCTACCGAGGATACCATAGAAAACCTACTACATACGTCAATACATCATTTGTGTGAACAGATTGCAATTCAAGTAAAGGCCAATGCCAACAAAAATAAATCGACCCTCTTGGTCACAGGAGGTGGTGCACTTAACAATTTTCTAGTTTTAACTTTACGAGGTAAATTAGGAAGCAAAGTTCAAGTTGAGGTGCCTTCAGTAAAGATAATTGAGAATAAAGAAGCTTTGATTTTTGCACTGATGGGGGTTTTAAGAGTAGAACAAAAAATCAACGTTCTGAAATCTGTAACTGGAGCCAGGAATGATTCATCCAGTGGGGTAATTTTTCTTCCAAATTAATGGCTGACTAAAGTAAACCCCTCCTATCAGAGTTGAAAAAGAGGTCATTCAGTTTTACATCTTGCTTGCCTTTTAGATTTGATAGTATTTTTAATAAAATCATACCTGTTAGAAAAGCATCACCCGAAGAGGTGTGCCGATCATGGTTCCTAAACTTGAAAATACCACTTAAATAATCAAGTGAATAAATCTTGTTTTTATCCTCACATAAAGTCGTTTTCTTAAATAATACTCCCGTATCCAACACCTTGTTCTTTAGTTTCGGCAAGCCCATTCTCCTAAGTCCTGCATTGATCATTGCGATGTCAAATGCCGCATGATGTGCAACCAAAATTCCATTTTCAATGTATTTTAGAAACGAAATTATGGCCTCCTCTTCGGTGTGTTTCTCAATACTGCCTTCTTTTAAAATTCCATGTATTTCGACCGATTCAGCCTTAAATATTTTTTGCTTCAAATAAATTTCAAGAGAATCACCAATATCCAATTTTCCACTAAACACAGAAATCGCCCCAATAGATAGAATACGGTCATTAACAATATCTAAACCAGTGGTTTCAGTATCAAAAACTATAAATCGAACTTCATCTAAGTTTTGGGACAGAGTGTTCTTGAAAAGAGCTTTATAACTCTTCCAAAAATCAGGTTGATTTTTATTGAAAATATTGTTGAACATTTACATCATCTGTGAAAGGTTAAAACGTACTTTTATCAACTCTTGAATATCTTTTATTGGACCAAAACAACCTTTCAATTTTAACCTATCGGATTTACTTAAGGATTTCAAATCTATAAATCTTCCTGAATCTCCAAGATTCAAACCTTGTATTGTCCTGAATCGAAGTAAAATTTTAAACGCATCTATACAAGCATTGAATAGTTCTTTATTCTGAGGTTCAAGCTCTGCAAGCTTTTGAAAGCGAAGTATTGTGTTATTATAATCTTTAATGTTCTTGGAAAGTACCAATAATCTTGCCGCATCTACCAATGGCATGAGTGCTCGCGCTTTAATATCGAACATATCTTTATGCTCCCCATCATGCTCTACCAAAAACTGTCTGAAAAAACTCAATGGTGGCGGATTCTTTAATGCATTCAAAGCAAGAAAATTCAAGAATATCTCATATTGGTCAATAGATTCAAAAATACTATCAGACATGGCGTCAACTAATCTATCATCCCCATAAACACTATCATAGTCAAAGAATATTGTCGATAACATGATCTTATCCTCATCTGGCATGGTAATCCAATTATTGAATTGTTTTTTCCATTCACTGAGCGATAAACACCATTTTGGGTTGTTCGCCATCATTTCAGCCGGACATAGTTCAAAACCGATAATATTGAGTTTAGTGGTGACCATTGATGCCAATTTCAAAAAGTAGGATTTAGTATCATCAAATAATTCCTCAGATACATCGGCAAAAACCAGGGCATTGTCTTGATCTGTAAGAAGCAATTGCTCCCTTCTTCCTTGACTGCCCAATGATAGCCATGAAAAAGTGGTAGGTGCCGTATTCTCCATTTCCGCTAAGGAAAGTTCAATAGCCTTTTGACAGATGGCCTCATTAATGGTAGAAATAATCTTTGAAACCAAGAAAACGGGAATATGTTGGTCAAGGTAACGTTTCATTAACCCCTGAGACTTCTGGCAAATATCTTTGAGCTTTTCTGCATCATTTGCCCTTTTAATCTCTTTTATGAGGAATGATGGGTTATTACTATGAGATACAACAATATCATGTTCGGACAATACTCCAACAAGTTCCGAGTTCATGGTTCCGTCTTTAGTAATACAGAGATGTGTTATTTTGTTTTTTAACATAGTGATCTGAGCCTCGGCAATTGAGGTGTTCTCAGGAATAGTAATTACAGGTGAACTCATAATGGTTACAACACTTTCTGAAATTCCAAATCTTCCGGTCGCAATCTTTGTTCTAAGATCCTTATCTGTAATTATTCCCAAAGGTTTGCCTTCTCGAATGATAACAATTGAGCCCACCCTATTCTCAGTCATAGTACTGGCGGACATTTCGATTGTCGTATTTTCAATGCATGAAACTGGGGCCCTTTTGAACTGCACATTCTGCACATGAGATATACTTTCCACATTTTGCTTGAATTCACCGTCCTGCGAATAAAGTCTATGGTTTTCATTATCGCTATAAGGGTTCAAAGTATTCGTTGCAAAAGTTGCCATTAGAAACTTGTTGGCATCTCCATTGGTGGCAATGAGTTCCTCTAATAATTCTGATGAAATACTATAAATTATACTCTCTTCAATGGCCTTTGCACTTAACCTATACTCGCTTTTACTAATTAACGCCCTTAATCCAAAAATGTCGCCTTCATCACATTCATCGACTAACACATTGTCTTCTCTATAAAGCCCAATTGCACCATCCTTCACGACATAAAAGGAGTCGTGTAATAATCCATTTTTTTCAAAAACAAAAGTGTCCTTTTCATGATAGCCAATCCTAACATTACTACAAATTGTCATTAATTGATTCGTTCTCAAAGAACTGAAAGGAGGTAAATCCTTTAGAAAATCATAAATACGCTCTGCAATAGTATTCTTCATATGTTAAATATACTTCATGAAATCAACTCAAAACCTGAGAGTTATCATAATTGACTTGAAATGACTTTAAAGATAATTTTGTTTACGCGCTTTTTTCAGGAACAATCCAAATTAAAAATCATATTAAATAATGGTTTCAATTACCTATATTAGTGCACATAACAAAACATTTGTTATGCAATTCACTTAAAAATAAAACCTATGTCTGATACTCAAAAGAAGGCCGATGCCTATTGGAAGGAAAATGTACGTTATTTGTTTATTCTTTTGGCTATATGGTTTGTAGTTTCCTATGGGGCAGGTATTATTTTCAAAGATGCTTTGAATTCAGTTCAAATTGGTGGGTTCAAATTGGGTTTCTGGTTCGCTCAGCAAGGTTCAATTTATGTATTTGTGATTTTAATATTCGTATATGTTAGATTGATGAACAAATTAGATAAAAAATACGGCTACAACGAATAGCGGCCAACCAAAACAAGATATTTATGAGTGTTCAAACTTGGACGTATATTTTAGTCGGAATTACATTTGCTATTTACATTGGAATTGCCATTTGGTCAAGAGCTTCATCTACCAAAGATTTTTATGTAGCTGGTGGGGGTGTTTCTCCATTGGCGAATGGAATGGCCACTGCTGCTGATTGGATGTCGGCAGCTTCATTTATATCCATGGCTGGAATAATTTCCTTTGCCGGCTATGACGGATCTGTTTATTTAATGGGTTGGACAGGCGGTTATGTTCTGTTGGCTCTATTGTTGGCTCCGTACCTGAGAAAATTCGGTAAATTCACTGTACCTGATTTTATTGGCGATAGGTACTACTCCAAAACTGCAAGAATTGTTGCTGTTATCTGTGCATTGATTGTATCATTTACCTATGTTGCCGGTCAGATGCGTGGTGTAGGAGTTGTCTTTTCAAGATTTTTGGAAGTCGACATAAATACCGGCGTAATCATAGGAATGGTCATAGTTTTGTTTTATGCAGTGTTGGGTGGCATGAAGGGTATAACCTATACTCAGGTGGCCCAATATTGTGTTTTGATATTTGCTTTTATGGTACCTGCTATTTTCATCTCCATACAAATGACGGGTAATCCCATACCACAATTGGGAATGGGTTCAACTTTGACTGATGGATCTGGCGCTTATTTACTTGACAAATTAAATGGTTTATCTACAGAATTGGGTTTTACCGAATATACGGATGGATCAAAAAAATTGATTGATATCTTTGCCATTACTTTAGCTCTTATGGTAGGTACGGCTGGTCTGCCACATGTTATTGTAAGGTTCTTCACTGTTAAAAGGGTAAAAGATGCAAGAAAGTCGGCTGGTATTGCTCTTTTATTAATAGCCATTTTATACACTACGGCTCCTGCCGTTGCCGTATTTGCTAAAACCAATCTTATAACAACCGTAAGCAACAAACCTTATGCGAATATGCCAGAATGGTTTAAAAATTGGGAAGATACGGGACTTCTTACTTTTACTGACAAAAACAAAGATGGTAATATTCAATATCTAGCAGATAAAAGCAAGAACGAGTTAGTGGTTGATAACGACATAATGGTTCTTGCGAATCCTGAGATTGCAAATCTACCAGCATGGGTAATTGCATTAGTGGCTGCCGGTGGACTTGCTGCTGCACTTTCAACAGCTGCAGGGCTGTTACTTGTTATTTCAGCATCCGTTTCACATGATTTGATAAAGAAAGTATTCAAACCTGAAATTTCCGAAAAAGGAGAGCTTTGGGCAGCCAGAATTTCTGCTACTATTGCTGTGGTAATTGCTGGATACTTCGGAATCAATCCGCCAGGATTCGTAGCCGCAGTAGTTGCTTTGGCTTTTGGGTTGGCGGCAGCTTCTTTTTTCCCTGCCATACTTTTGGGGATTTTCTATAAAAAAATGAATAAGGAAGGAGCGGTTTCAGGTATGATTGTGGGAATCACTTTAATGCTTTTTTATATGCTGAAATTTAAATTTGGAATATTTGATGGAGGCAAAGAAGCAGTTGACGGTCTTAAGGAGTCATGGTGGTTTGGTATTTCTCCTGAAGGATTTGGCACCATAGCAATGATTGTTAATTTCATTGTTGCCATTGTGGTAAATAAGTTTACACCTGTGCCACCTTTGAATGTTCAGGAAATTGTTGAAGATATTAGAATTCCAAGTGGCGTTGGTGAGGCAACACCACATTGAGTTTATTTTAGAAGATATCTTTAGGGCAAGATTATAATTATATAGCAAATAAGAATAAAATGAGTAATTACCACATTAAACATTTAGAAGAATACTATCAGGTATATAGAAAATCAGTCAGAAACCCTGAGGGGTTTTGGGAAGAAATTGCCGAAGAGCATTTTGTTTGGCGAAAAAAATGGGACAAAGTATTGGAATGGGACTTTACCAAACCTGAGGTAAAATGGTTTCAAGGAGCAAAATTGAACATTACCGAAAATTGTATTGATCGGCATTTACCCACCCGTAGAAACAAAACAGCCATTCTTTTTGAGCCCAATGACACAAAAGAAGAAGCACAACATATTACCTATGGGCAATTGCATGAACAGGTTTGTAAAATGTCAAATGTCCTTAAAGACAATGGTGTTAAAAAAGGTGACCGCGTGTGCATTTACCTGCCAATGATTCCGGAATTGACCTACGCAGTATTGGCCTGTGCTAGAATTGGTGCAATACATTCAGTGGTATTTGCGGGCTTTTCATCAAACGCATTATCCACTCGTATCAATGACTCTGACTGTAAAATGGTAATTACTTCTGATGGGTCTTATCGAGGCAGTAAATCTATTGACTTGAAAGGAATTGTGGATAAAGCTCTAGATGATTGCCCAGGAGTTAATACCGTTTTAGTCGCAAAGCGCATCGACAGCGAAATCGAAATGAAAGATGGTCGTGATAAATGGTTAGCTCCTTTAATGGAAGAAGCTTATTCCGATTGTAATGCCGAAATTATGGATGCAGAAGACCCTCTTTTCATACTCTACACATCTGGATCAACCGGAAAACCCAAGGGTATGGTACACACTTGCGGCGGTTATATGGTCTATACAGCCTATACTTTTAAGAATATATTCCAATACAGAGAAGAAGATGTTTATTGGTGTACTGCGGATATTGGGTGGATTACGGGACATTCATATATTGTATATGGACCGTTGGCGAATGGTGCTACATCAGTAATGTTCGAAGGGGTTCCCTCCTATCCAGATTATGGCCGTTTCTGGGAAGTAGTTGAAAAACATAAAGTAAATCAGTTTTATACGGCTCCAACTGCGATAAGGGCGTTGGCAAAAGAAAATCTGGAATTTGTTGAAAAATATGATCTATCTTCTCTAAAGGTACTAGGCTCTGTAGGTGAACCAATCAATGAGGAAGCTTGGCACTGGTACAATAATAATGTGGGGAAAAAGCACAGCCCTATCGTGGATACTTGGTGGCAAACTGAAACTGGTGGAATGATGATAACACCCATTCCGTATGTAACCCCAACAACCCCAACTTTCGCCACACTTCCATTTATTGGTATTCAGCCTGCTTTAATGGATGAAAACGGGCAAGAAATTATAGGCAATCAGGTAGATGGCCGTCTTTGCATCAAATTTCCATGGCCATCTATTGCCAGAACAATTTGGGGCAATCACGAACGTTATAGGGATACCTATTTTTCTGCCTATGACAATAAATATTTCACTGGTGATGGCGCGCATAGAGATGCTGTTGGCTATTACAGGATAACTGGTAGAGTTGATGATGTAATCATTGTTTCAGGGCATAATCTAGGAACTGCACCTATTGAAGATTCTATCAACGAACACCCAGCAGTAGCTGAGTCTGCAATTGTTGGATTCCCTCATGATGTTAAAGGAAATGCACTTTATGGTTATGTGATTCTAAAGGAAACTGGTGAAGGCCGAGATAAAGACAATGTTCGAAAGGAAATAAATCAACAGATAACTGAGCATATTGGTCCAATAGCCAAGTTGGATAAAATTCAATTTGTTCCAGGGTTGCCCAAAACCAGAAGTGGTAAAATCATGCGACGAATATTACGTAAGATTGCAAGTAAAGACACTTCCAATCTAGGAGATACAAGTACATTACTGAATCCTGAAGTAGTGAAGGACATAATGGAAAATGCCCTATGATCTAAAATAGTTTTTCAACTAATTAAAAACCGAAGAAACCGTTTTTTAGCATTGCTAAGAAGCGGTTTTGTTCGTTTGTGAGGTTTTTAGTTGTAACTCTTTTGCAGGTTTTCTTCGCATTATCAAGAAAATCCCGATTGAAAGAAGCCCACAAATCGCAAGCCCCATGAACATTGGTAAAACAGTATCTTGTACAAAACTCCCCACAAATGATGCTATTGGTATAGATAATAGGGTTGAAATAAAACCTGTAATGGCGGCACCAATTCCTGCGATATGGCCAATTGGCTCCATGGCAATAGATCGTAAATTCCCCCAAATAAATCCTAAACAGAAGAACTGTACAGATAAAAATCCTATCAACACGATTAAGTTTGGATTTTCAGAATTCCAAAAGAGAAGTACATAGAGAACGGCTATAAAACTAAAGAACATAAGAGCAGTGAACGCCAACTTTCGCATCCCGAATTTCAGTACCAAAGTACCATTCAAAAATGTTGCCAAGCCAATAGAAATTGCAAGGCCAGCGAATATATAAGGAAACTCATCGGCCAAACCATATTGATCTTCAAAAACATGCTGAGAAGCACTTAGATACACTAAAAACGAACCTGTAATAAAGCCAGATACAATAGTAAATGCAATAGACTCCTTGTATTTTAAAAGCTCCTTTAAACCATCAACAAAAACATGACTTGAAAACGGTATTTTATATTCAGGATGCAATGTTTCTGGTTGTCTTTTCCAAAACCAAACACCAATAATAAATGCAAACAATAGTTGAACATAGAATATTGCCTCCCATCCAAAGGTATCCATTATGCCTTTTCCAATTGCTGGTGCCACTACTGGAACTAAGATGAAGAATGCCGTCACAAAGGACATAACCTTCGCCATATAGTCACCTTTATACGTATCCCTGATTATAGAAATTGATATTGTTCGAGGAGCTGATAGGCCTATCCCTTGCAAAATTCTTCCAATAACCATTATCTCAAGTGATGGCGCCAAAACACAAATAATACTTGCTATAGTAAATACAACAAAACCCGCATATACAATAGGTTTTCTACCGTAACAATCAGACAATGGCCCAAAGAACAACTGCCCTACTCCCAATCCAAGAAAAATCATTGTAATCAACAACTGATTATCTGTAGGATCTAAGCTATTTATAGAAATCCCAATGTTCGCTATTGCAGGCAACAAGGCATCAATTGCCAAAGCTACGATGGACATTAATGCCGCCATTAGCGCCAAAAACTCAAAATTGGGTTTTACATTTTCATTTTGCATTCGGCAAATGTAGTTATAACCACATTACTAATTGAGTACTAAAAAGTCAATTTTAGAATAAAAAAGACCCCAAAACAAAAAAATAGTATTGGGGTCCCAGTTGAGTTAGCTAATTAAGCTATAATGGAATATTACCATGTTTACGATTTGGACGATTTACATCCTTACCCTCAAGCATACTGAAAGATTTGATCAATTTACGCCTCGTATTTTCAGGCCTTATTACCTCATCAATAAATCCTCGACGTGCCGCCCTGTATGGGTGGGCAAACTTTTCAGCATACTCTGCTTCTTTCTCAGACAGCTTAGCTACTGGATCCTTGGCTTCCATAATCTCTCTTCTAAAGATTATCTCACTAGCTCCTTTGGCACCCATCACGGCTATTTCAGCTGAAGGCCAAGCATAATTGAAATCAGCTCCAATATGTTTTGAGTTCATTACATCATAAGCCCCACCATAAGCCTTACGGGTAATTACGGTAATTCGAGGAACAGTTGCTTCACTCAAAGCATATAATAATTTTGCACCATGAACAATTATTCCATTCCATTCTTGATCAGTACCAGGTAAGAAACCGGGAACATCTACCAAGACCAAAAGAGGAATATTAAAGGCATCACAGAATCGAGTAAAACGTGCTGCTTTTATTGAGCTCTTAACTCCAAGTACACCTGCTAGGAACATTGGCTGATTGGCAATAATACCAACACTCCTACCTCCCAGTCTCGCAAAACCTACAATAATGTTCTCAGCATAATCCTTGTGAATCTCAAAGAAAGAATCCTCATCTATCAAACCTTTGATCACATCATGCATATCATAAGGTTTATTGGGATTGTCAGGAATTAATCCTTTGAGCTCATTTCTTATCTCATCTTTAAACTCAAAAGGCAATTTCTTCGTAACCTCCTTATTGCTTTGAGGAAGATAGCTAAGAAGTTTCTTAAGATCTTCCATGCATTCTATATCATTGGCGGAAGTACAGTGAGCAACACCAGATTTTGATGCATGTGTATTCGCTCCACCAAGTTCTTCAGCTGTCACCTCTTCATTGGTGACCGTCTTAACCACATTAGGACCTGTTACGAACATATAACTCGACTGTTCGACCATTAAGGTAAAATCGGTCATAGCAGGTGAGTAAACCGCACCACCAGCACAAGGCCCCATAATGGCTGACAACTGTGGTATTACACCAGAACATTGCACGTTTCTAAAAAAGATATCGGCATACCCTCCCAAAGAACGAACACCTTCTTGAATACGAGCACCACCGGAATCATTCAATCCAATTATTGGTGCTCCCACTTTAGCGGCAAGATCCATGACCTTGCAAATCTTCTCAGCATGAGTCTCGGACAGAGCACCTCCAAAAACCGTAAAATCCTGAGCATATACATAGACTAAACGTCCATTTATTGTGCCATAACCTGTCACCACACCATCACCAAAATACTGGTGTTCCTCCATGCCAAAATCAGTAGACCGGTGTGTAACCAACACACCCATCTCTTCAAAAGAACCTTCATCCAACAAGTAACCAATACGTTCCCTTGCTGTTAGTTTTTGTTTGGAATGTTGCTTATCTATTCGTCTTTTGCCCCCACCTATATGGGCCAAAGCTACTCTTTCCTCTAACTTTTTTAATTTTGAATCCATAGTCTATAGTATTGGTGTTCTTAAGATTTTTTGATCTTCTTGATATCTTTTCAATGCTATGATTGCCGCAATTCTAGCTTCTTCGTTTGTTTTTGCCTTTAACACTTCGGGAGAATAATAATTCTTTACGAAATGAGTGTCAAAATTCCCAGTTCTAAAGGCTTCATGTTCAAAAACGAACTTACCGAAAGGCAAAGTCGTTTGTACACCTTCTATATGATAATCCTCTATTGCTTTAAGCATCATTTGAATAGCCTCATCCCGATCCTTTCCATAAGTGATCAGCTTCGACAACATTGGATCATAGTAGATGGGAACGTCCATACCTTCCTCAAATCCATTATCAACCCTTACGCCATTACCTACTGGCAGTTTGTAAGTTTCCAAAGTACCAACACTCGGTAAGAAATCATTCAAAGGATCTTCAGCATATACCCTTAACTCCAAGGCATGGCCGTTTATCTTCAAATCTTCTTGTTTGATCTTTAATTCTTCACCTCTTGCAACTTGAATTTGAAGTTCAACCAAATCCACACCCGAAATCAATTCACTTACTGGATGTTCAACCTGCAATCTTGTATTCATTTCTAAGAAATAGAATTTGTGGTCTGCATCCAATAAAAATTCAACGGTACCGGCTCCAAGATAATCACATGATTTAGCAACGTTAATGGCTGCTTGCCCCATTTCTTCTCTTAATTCAGGGGTTAAAACAGCAGAAGGTGCTTCTTCTACCACTTTTTGGTGACGACGTTGTACACTACATTCCCGCTCGAAAAAATGTAATACATTTCCATGACTATCCGCCATAACCTGAATCTCAACATGGCGAGGAGAGGTTACATATTTTTCAACAAAAACGGAACCATCACCAAAAGCAGAAGTTGCTTCACTGATGGCGCGTTTCATTTGTTCTTCAACATCTTTTTCCTGTTCAACAACACGCATTCCTTTTCCACCACCACCTGCGGCGGCTTTTATCAGAATTGGGAATCCAATTTGCTTGGCTATTTCCACAGCTTCTTTTGGGTCTGTAACAGCTCTATCTACACCAGGAACCATTGGAATTTCATAATCTTTAACAGCATCTTTAGCTGCTAATTTGTCTCCCATCATTTTAATGGCCTTAGAACGTGGCCCAATAAAAATGATATCATTTTTTTCTGCTTCTTCGGCAAAATCGGCATTTTCACTTAAGAATCCGTAACCAGGGTGAATACCATCAACTCTTAAGCCTTTTGCTACCTCAATGATCTTTGAACCTAAAAGATAGGATTGGTTTGATGGAGCTTCACCTATACATACAGCTTCATCTGCGAATTTTACGTGAGGTGCGTTCCTATCTGCCGTAGAATATACCGCAACTGTCTTAATCCCCATTTTTTGGGCAGTTTTCATAACTCGTATGGCAATCTCACCCCTATTGGCTATCAATATTTTTTTCATTGGTATATTATTCAAATTCTATCAATAATTGTTTTTTCTCAACAGCATCTCCCTTATTTACCGCTATTGATTTAATTATGCCATCACGTGGAGAAAAGATTACATTCTCCATTTTCATGGCCTCCAATATCAATAATGGATCCTCTTCTTTTACTGCTTGGCCAACCCTCACATTGATTTCCAAAATAAGTCCAGGCATTGGAGCATGAATTGAACCAATACTCTTTGATGATCCCAAGGAAAATCCCATTTCCTTTATTAGTAGATCTAATCCATCTGATATATCAACATCGTAAGAACTGTTGTTGACTTTTACAGTGTATTTTTTTTGATTAAAGTTAGAGCCGACGACTTCGGCTAAGAATGGTTTATTGTCTTGTAAGATATGATATGATGTTGCTGAAGTTGGCAACGCATCAATACCTACAATGTCCTCATTGGTAATGTTTAACGCAATGTTATCGTTAACTGTTACCTTAAACTGTTTGTCCATATATGGTGCATTTTTGAATTATTCAATATAGTTATGCAATGCTAATACTCACCTTATATATACTTATTGCCACATTTATTACATTTGGTAAAACCATTGCTTACCAAAAACAATCCCTTCCCATAAAACCTAACAAGGTTAATTATAAAAAAAACCAATAAACATGAAATTTATCATATTTCACCCAGAGTTTATTAGCTATTTCAGTACAGAAATACACCTCTAAAAGCTCGACCGCAATACATCACATTTTTGATATTGGCGCCCATTAAACTACAACATATTTATGCTGATTTTTGTATTATGACTACCTTTGTTTATGAGATTCCCGTTTACAGAATCTTTCATATTATTATGAATACTGAATGAAGAGCTACAAACCTAAGAACAGATTAACAGCCAAAGAATACATAGATGGAATTCTCAATGAAGACAGAGTTATTCTGTCAAGAGGAATTACCATTGTTGAAAGCAATTTAGAGAGTGATAAAATACTCGCCAAAGAAATCATTCAAGCGATACTACCATATTCTGGGAATTCAATTAGAATAGGTATTACAGGGGTGCCAGGAGTTGGTAAAAGTACTTTCATAGAATCGTTTGGGAAGCATCTTATCTCGAAAGGACATAAAGTAGGTATATTATCTATAGATCCGAGTAGTCAGCGCTCTAAGGGGAGCATTCTCGGAGATAAGACACGAATGGAGGAATTGGCAAACTTAGAGAATGCATATATACGACCATCAGCTACGGGAGATACTTTGGGCGGAGTAGCAAATAAGACCGGGGAAACCATGTTACTGTGTGAGGCTGCTGGATACGATGTTATTTTGATTGAAACAGTTGGTGTAGGACAATCTGAAACAGCGGTTCATGGCATGACCGATTTTTTCCTTTTACTAATGCTTTCCGGAGCTGGGGATGAACTACAGGGAATAAAAAAAGGAATAATGGAAATGGCAGATATGGTGGTTATTAACAAAGCCGATGGTGACAATATCAAGAAAAGTGAAATAGCAAGACGACAATACCAAAATGCCTTACATATATTTCCGCTCTCTGAGTCTGGTTGGAGCCCCATTGTAAGTACAGCTTCGGCCATCAAGAATATTGGTATAGACACGGTCTGGAACGAGATTGAAAAATACAAACAATTGGTTGATGAAAATGGGTATTTTGAAACCAATAGGAACAAGCAACAAATTCAATGGATGTATAATAATATCAATGAAGAGTTGAAGCAACTTTTCTACGGGTCCAAGAACATAACCAATCAATTGGCAACACTAGAGAGTGATATAGTATCTTCAAAAATATCTCCGGTAAAAGCCGCTCAGCTAATTATTGAAGAGTTCAAAAAATCCATATGAAAACCCTTCAGAGATGCTAAAATCAACTTTACTGTTTTTCTTAATTATTGGATTAAACTTTCAAATTTCAGCTCAAAACCAAATTGCAAAACGATCAGAAAAATTAACTGTTAAATTAGAGAATTGGTATAATCTTGAAACTGGCCTTTGGGATACAACTTCCTGGTGGAATGCGGCTAATATTTTAACGACTTTAATAAACAATGCGAGATTAAAAGAAGATGCGAGCTACAAAGAAATGGTGGCCTATATTTTTGAAAAAACCAAAGAATTTGAAGTAGAAGCTTCCAACGATAAGGCTGCCTGGGTATGTAAAAATTACATCAATGATTATTATGATGATGAGGGGTGGTGGGCACTTGCATGGCTAGATGCTTGGGAATATACTGGGGACCAGCGATACTTGGACATGGCCAATATTATTTTTGAGGATATCACCACCGGGTGGTCTCAAGATGGAGGAATTTATTGGAAAAAAGGCACGGAACTTAGAGGTTCAATAAGTAGTGGGTTAACCCTGACTCTGGCCACTAGGTTACATTTGACAGGAACAAAGGATGTAAACGGCAAGACTGCTTTAAATTGGGCAACAACAATTTGGGAATGGATGTTACGTTCCAACTTATTGGATTCAAACGGAAATATTTTGGACGGTATTCGCAAAATAAATGGACATGATACAATTTCCGAAAATGTATGGACATATAATCAGGGAGTTGTCTTGACTGGTCTTGTAAACCTTCACAAAATCACAGGTGAGGAATTCTATCTAAAAAGTGCTGAAAACATAGCTGAGGCAACATTAAATCATATGACTAATAAGAATCTGATTTTGGTTGAATCTCTATGTGAGCCTGATAATTGTAATGGAGATGCCAAACAGTTCAAAGGTGTTTTCATGAGGCATTTGATGTATCTAAATCAATATCACCCTAAAAAAGAGTACGAATTCTTCATTCGAAAGAATGTTGAGTCTATTTGGGTACTCAGCATGAAGCTTGGCTCTATTTCTCCAGGAGTTATATGGGATAGACCTTCAGATTCGAACGCAGCCACAGTGTCTTCGGCTCTTGATGCTTTTAATGCAGGTATTTCGTTAAAGAAATAAATTGAAAAGTTAAAAAAGGTTGTATGAAATAAATATCACACAACCTTTTTAAGGACACTTTTTTCAATTCTAAGCTTGTTCTAAATACTTTTCCATAATGGTAATGGCAGATTCAGAAATAACTGTACCAGGGCCAAAAATGGCTGCTACCTTTCTTTCCAACAGATAGTTATAATCCTGTTCTGGAATAACACCACCGGCAAAAACCATAATATCTGGTCTTCCCAGTTTTTCCAATTCACCTATTAATTGAGGAATCAAGGTTTTGTGCCCAGCAGCTAAACTTGAAGCACCTACAAAGTGTACATCATTTTCAATCGCTTGTTTGGCAACTTCCTCCGGTGTCTGGAAAAGGGATCCCATATCAACATCAAAGCCAAGGTCGGCAAAACTGGAAGCAACTACTTTAGCCCCCCTATCATGACCATCTTGACCCATTTTGGCAATCATCACCCTTGGTCGGCGACCTTCAACCTCAGCAAATTTATCTGCCAATTTTTGTGCTTTGGCAAATGTACTATCATTATCAACTTCTTTACTATACACTCCGCTTATCAATTTAGTATCCGCTTTATGTCGTCCAAAATGAACTTCCAATGCATCTGATATTTCACCCAAAGTAGCAAAATTTTCAGCAGCATCAACCGCTAAAGCCAATAAATTACCTTCACCTGTTTCGGCACATTTAGAAAGTAATGCCAGTTTTTGTTCTACATCCGATTGGTCTCTATTTTCACGCAATTTATTCAATCGTTCAATTTGAGAATCTCGAACTACTGTATTATCAACTTCAAGAATCTCGATGTTGGATTTTTCGTCAGTTTTAAACTTGTTGACTCCAACTAAAATATCCTGACCTGAATCTAATCTGGCCTGTTTGCGAGCAGAAGCTTCCTCAATTCTCATTTTAGGAACTCCAGTTTCAATAGCTTTAGCCATACCACCAAGCTCCTCAACTTCTTCGATTAGAGCCCAAGCCTTTTTAGCAATCTCTTGAGTTAAGTACTCCACATAATATGATCCAGCCCAAGGATCAACCGCTTTTGTAATCTGTGTTTCATCCTGAATATAAATCTGAGTATTACGGGCAATCCTAGCGGAGAAATCTGTAGGTAAGGCTATTGCCTCATCCAATGCATTGGTATGTAACGATTGAGTACCTCCTAATGCAGCAGCCATCGCTTCAACACAAGTACGTGCCACATTATTAAAAGGATCTTGCTCACTTAAACTCCACCCAGATGTTTGACTATGTGTACGCAAAGCCATGGATTTTGGGTTCTTAGGATTGAATTGCTTAATGATTTTCGCCCAAAGCATACGCGCAGCGCGCATTTTCGCAATTTCCATAAAATGGTTCATCCCTACCGCCCAGAAAAACGAAAGCCTAGGAGCAAATTCATCAATCTTCAAACCAGATTTTAAACCGGTTCTAATGTACTCCATACCATCGGCAAGGGTATAGGCCAATTCAATATCAGCTGTTGCGCCGGCTTCTTGCATATGGTAACCACTAATCGAGATAGAGTTGAATTTTGGCATGTTCTGCGTCGTATAATCAAAAATATCTCCAATAATCTTCATTGAAGGTGCTGGTGGATAGATGTATGTATTACGCACCATAAATTCTTTAAGAATATCATTTTGAATAGTACCACTCAGTTTATCCAATGAAACACCTTGTTTTTTGGCGGCTGCAATATAAAATGCCATGATGGGCAAAACGGCCCCATTCATGGTCATTGAGACCGACATTTTATCTAAAGGAATCTGATCAAACAAGATTTCCATATCCAAAATAGAATCAATGGCAACCCCAGCTTTACCCACATCTCCTGTTACCCTTGGGTGATCGGAGTCATATCCCCTATGCGTAGCCAAATCAAAAGCAACAGAAAGTCCTTTTTGACCTGCGGCCAAGTTTCTTCTATAAAATGCATTTGATTCCTCGGCAGTTGAAAAACCTGCATACTGGCGAATGGTCCATGGACGCATGGCATACATCGCGCTATATGGCCCTCTTAAAAAAGGAGGCACGCCTGCAGCAAAATTTAAATGCTCTGCATCTTTAATATCTTCCTTGGTAAAATGCTTTTTTACCGGAATACCCTCAGGTGTGTTCCAAACTTCTTCATTCCCTGAAGTAACCGCTTTTTTCGAAGCAGTTTTATTTAACGTTAAATCTGAAAAATCGGGTCTCATACTTCTAAGGGTTTAATTGTTTTCTGAATCTTATTTTGAACGGCAGATATTGTAGTAATTACATCTGATCTTAAATTAACAACACCATCAAGACCTGATGCAGTCAATTCTTGCATTAAGTCAATTGGGTTTCCAGCTAATAACAAGACCTTGTCTTTATTAATTGCCCTAAACGACTTTACATATTCCAAAGCCTTCTCAGCATAGTCTTGGTCAGAACTACAGATAACCACCACATTTGAATCTGATTTGGCGCTTTGTTCAGCAGCTTCCTCCGCAGAGGAATAACTCTTTTCTTGTCTTACGTCAAAACCACTTACGCCAATAAAATCATAAGCAAATGCTGCTCTGGCTTTTCTCATGGTCAAATTACCAAAACTTGCTAATTCAACGATTGGCCTAGCACCTGTATTCTCAACCATTTTTTCTGTAACGGAACGTATGGCTTCAATTTCCAATGAAGCTCTTCTTGGTTTTAAAATCTTAGACCCTTCTTCCTGACCTGTTGACAATAGGTTCGCAGAAACAGTCTCCATCAAATTAGGGTATTTGTTCACCCCAACCATTGGAAGTCTACGCTGACTTATCAACTTTATTTTTTGCTGTCTTATTTCCGCTATTTGTTGCTGAATGATTTCACTTTCAAAAGCTTTATAGAAACCACCTTTAGTTTCAATCCCTTTAAAAAGTTCAAGTGCTTTTGTTGCGATTTGCACACCAGCCTCTTCAATATAGTAAGAACCATCAACTGGATTTGCTACTTTTCCAAGATATGACTCCTCTTTTAAAATGGTTGATATATTCCCAGCAATTCTACTTGAAAAATCAGAAGATTCACTAAACTCTTTATCATATGCATCAATCAGAACAGCGTCAACATTACCTAAAATGGCCGACATTGCCTCTGTGGTAGCCCTAAGCAGGTTTGTATGAGGATCTGTAACTGATTTGCTCCAAATAGAAGTTTTCGCCAGCATTGAATGATTTAGGGTTTTTACATCGTATTTGCCGGCAATCTCATTTAACAAACTATTGAATGCCCTAAACTTACCTATCTCAATAAAATACTCAGAGCCTATTGCCAATTTAAAATTGACAGAATCAAATACCTCTTTCCCAGATATTCCTAACTCCTTTAATTCATTTATTACATAAACCAAAGAACTTAGGGTGTACCCCGCTTCTTGTGCCTGATTAGCACCAGAATCTAGATATTCACTTCCCGAAATTGTCAACCCTTTATAATTTGGGTATGGCTTGGAAAGTTTTATTAGTTGGGCAGCATTTGTTAAATCTTTATCTGTCAATGAACCTGAGGTTACATAACCTGAAATTAGGTTGATATCGATATAACCTGCTAGATCTTTTTTAAGAGTTTCTTGATTTTCCACAAAATCGAAAAACGCAGAAGCAAATCCAATTTCATTTGCTTTTAGATTGAATGAAACTGAAACTTTATCAAGTTGTATGTCCGCTAAAAGGGCACTAACCTCAACTTCACTATCAACATTGAAAAGAAGTCCGTTTATACCTTCCTTTATTGCTTTTAATGCCAAAATATTGGCTTTTTCAACATTTTCGACATTGATTTCTCGATAGTTTGCCAATGTCTGGGAGTTTTCACCAGTGTTAACCACACCTTCAATCTTATCCTGAGCATTATAAAAGGGTGGGACCTTAATTTTGTTCAGGTTTTTCCAAACCAGTTTTTTGTCAAAATCAGCACCTTTTAAATCAATGCCCACTTTTTCCAACCATTCCTTCTTATCAACAGGACTGAATTCTGAAAAAAGTGCTTTACCTGAATCGTTCATAATACGTTTTATTAAATGTGATATTCTTATATACTATATTTCTTATATCAATACAAAATTAATGAACCGCTAAACTACTTCCGAACCTTTCGAATATAGATTTATCAAGTTCTTCTCTATGATCAGGATGGGCAATATCCCGTAATGCACGCGCACGATCTTTCAGGTTTCTTCCAAATAATTCTGCTATACCATATTCAGTGGCCACATAACGTGCATGAGCCCTAGTTGTTACCACGCCAGCACCTTGTTTTAACATTGGCACAATTTTAGAAACACCCTTCGCCGTAGTAGAAGTTATTGCTATTATTGGCTTACCTCCATCAGACAAAGCAGCACCTCGCATAAAGTCCATTTGACCTCCTACACCAGAGAACATTCTGGTACCAATAGAATCAGCGCAAACTTGACCTGTAAAATCAATCTCGATAGCCGAGTTGATAGCGGTAACTTTTGGATTTTGGCGAATAACGGCCGTGTCATTTACATAAGCAATATCCTTCATTTCTATTTCTGGATTGTCATCCATAAAATCATAAAGTCTACGAGACCCCATTGCGAAACCAGATACTATTTTATAAGGATTCAATTTCTTTTGCGAGCCATTTACAATATCTTTTTCAACAAGGTCTACAATACCCTCTGAAAACATTTCAGTATGCACACCAAGGTTTTTATGATTGCCCATGAAACTTAATACTGCGTTAGGGATACCACCAATTCCCATTTGCAATGTAGCACCGTCTTCAATGATTTCGGCAATATTTCTTCCAATAAGCACCTCTTCTTCTGATGGCGCCGCTAACTTCATTTCATGAATTTCCTCAACTACGGGAACACAGGCGTCAAAATTGTTTAAGTGGACCAATGCATCACCAAAAGTTCTTGGCATTCTTGGGTTAATTTGAGCAATTACCTTTTTGCCTTGTTCAATTGCCGAGATGACAATATCAACAGATACACCTAAAGAACAAAAACCATGTTTATCGGGAGGGGAAACATTGACTAATACCACATCAATATCCATATAACCCTGTCTGAACAAGCTAGGGATATCACTTAAAAAAATTGGGATATAATCCGCAGTGTCACCTATCCTTTTTCTGATATTCCCTCCTATGAAGAATGCGTTGGTCTTGAAACTATCCCTAACCTCCGGTGAAGTATAACCACACTCACCTTCAGTGTGCAAATGAACTATCTCGACATCTCGTAATTCTGGAGCGCGCTCCACCATTGCTTTTACCAAAGCTTGCGGAGTTGCCGAACCTCCTTGAATTAGCACCCTATTTCCTGATTCTATAAGTTTGACCGCTTCTTGAGCTGTCTTTAAATTTGGAATTTTCATTGATTTATGATTTTATATCCTATAAATGGCTGTTTAACTATGCTAAAAAACTTAATAATATACCTGCTGCTATCGCCGATCCAATAACCCCCGAAACATTGGGAGCCATCGCGTGCATCAACAAATAATTGTTTGGATCTGATTTTAATGCCTCTGCATGAACCACTCGAGCACTATCGGGCACAGCAGAAACACCGGAAGCACCAATAAGAGGATTTATCTTATCATCCCCTTTTAAGAATAGATTCATAAACTTGGCGAATAATAAACCTCCTATTGTCGCAATTACAAATGAGACTGCTCCCAGCCCAAAAATCATCATCGAGTCTTTGGTTATAAAAATATCCGCTTGGGTAGATGCCCCAACTGTTACACCTAAAAGAATGGTAACAATATCAATAAGCTTTGTTCGTGCAGTTTCAGCCAAACGTTCTGTTCTTCCTGATTCCTTAAGTAAATTACCAAAGAACAACATTCCTAATAGTGGTAATGCACTTGGGGATATAAACGTAGTTAATAATAAGGCAACCACAGGGAAAATCATTTTTTCCTTTTGTGATACTGCCCTTGGTGGCTTCATTTTTATTTTCCTGTCTTCTTTGGACACCAATAGTCGCATCAATGGTGGCTGAATCACTGGTACCAGGGCCATATATGAATATGCTGCAATGGCAATTGGCCCAATAAGATTTTTGACCGTTGTACCATCAGGCAATAAATTTATCCCATTCGCAAGTTTTGAAGAAAGGAATATAGCTGTAGGCCCATCGGCACCACCAATAATTCCTATTGCACCTGCTTCAGGCAGTGCAAACCCCAAATAAAGAGCTCCCAGGAAAGTAGCAAAAACACCGATCTGCGCTGCAGCTCCCAATAACATTAATTTGGGATTGGCGATCAAAGAAGAGAAATCAGTCATTGCACCAATGCCTAAGAAAATCAAAGGAGGATAAACTCCTTTTACAACACCAAAATAAAGGTAATTCAATACAGAACCTGTTTCATAAATCCCTGTTTGGTTACCGGCTACAAATGGTATGTTACCAATAATGACTCCTACACCTATAGGTATTAATAGAAGAGGTTCGTAATCAAATTTTATACCTAGATAAATAAAAATAATACCTATCAAAATCATTAAAATATGACCCCAAGTGGCATTGGCAAATCCTGTATAGTTATAAAACTGCTGTATTCCCTGAAAAGCATCAGTATATATACCTTCTTCTTGGCTGTCAACTTGATTTTCAACCAATGTTATACTTTCTTTTTTATCTGTGTCTTTATTAAAACCAAGAACGGGTCGAATAAAAACCAACAGTGATAGAATACCGAATATTAAAAGTAGTTTCTTCATTTTTAATTTTTTGCAGGTTATTGTGCTACTGGTAATGATAAAACAGTAAGACTATAACATGGCCATTTCTATTCCAATTCTATCATTATCTCGTTTTGCAAAACTTGTTGACCAACGCTGACATTCACCGCGGTAACCGTACCTGCTTTTTCAGAAACTATATTGTTTTCCATTTTCATTGCTTCAAGCACAATTAATCTATCCCCAACTGTTATAGTATCCCCTACCTTAACATCCAGTGATAAAATAACACCGGGAATAGGTGCTACTATTTTGGTTTTGGAAGAACTTGGATTAACCTTCAAAGGCTCTGAAGGTCTTTTCGAAGCTGCCCGCACCAAGGTTGGTGTTTTGGTCTTTTTGATTTCTTTCTTCATTTTCACGGAATATGAAGTACCGTTAACTTCAAGATTTATCACATTTCCTTCGTGGGAAAGGATCTTGACATTATAAAAATTGTTCTGTATGTTGAATTCGAAATTTTTCATTGCCCTTGCTTATTGTTTCTTTTGACCTTGTTATTTTTTTAATTGTCAGAGTCTTCGATGATGCGTCGCATAGATTTTTGAACTCCATGGAGAATACATTTTCCTTGCTTGTTTTATCGTCAATATTGCGTTTTCATCATCATGCTGCTCGTTGAGATAAAGGTGGATCGCAGTAGATATTGCTGCTGCTACCTCACCTGTAAAATTCTTATCAGCATTAATTTTTATATCTTTTATTTTCTTATCCCTTCCTTTGGTAATAACCTTGTAGATATATAACATCACCGGAAGTCCAAACTTAAAGAATAAAGAAAGTGTCAATAGTGCACAGAACACAATCAAAAGACCTGATAATAAAATCACATACCCCTCGCCAATTTGGTCGATTTGCATACTTATATTCAATAACATCATAATGGCATATTTGAATGTTTCTTAGGAGGATTCACCTCTTTTTTATTGGACAGTAACTCAAGTGCCCTAATAATTCTAAAACGCGTATTCCTTGGTTCTATAACATCATCGATAAAGCCATACTTTGCAGCTACATAAGGATTGGCAAACTTGGCTGTATATTCGTCTTCTTTCTTCTCAATATATTTGCTTTTCTCCTCGTTATCCTCGATTTTTCTAATATTACTGCCTTCAAGTACCTCAACGGCACCTTTGGCACCCATCACAGCAATTTCAGCGGTTGGCCATGCATAATTTAAATCACCCCTTAATTGTTTACAGCTCATAACATCATGGGCGCCACCGTAAGATTTACGTAAGGTTATGGTAACTTTTGGAACCGTAGCTTCGCCATAAGCAAATAAGAGTTTCGCACCATGTAGAATAATACCGCCATACTCTTGACCTGTTCCCGGTAAGAAACCAGGTACATCTACCAATGTAACAACTGGAATATTAAATGCATCACAGAACCTCACAAAACGAGCAGCTTTTCGGGATGCTTCAATATCAAGGACACCGGCATAATATTTAGGCTGATTTGCAACAATCCCTACTGACCTGCCATTGAATCTAGCAAATCCTACAGCAATATTTCTGGCATAATTCCTGTGCACCTCGGTAAACTCACCGTGGTCAACTATTGTTGAAATAACATCAACTATATCGTAAGGTTGATTCGGGTTTTCAGGAATGATTTCATTTAAAGAGTCTTCGAGCCTATCAATAGGATCATCACATACAATAGCAGGAGGATCTTCTAGATTGTTTGAAGGAAGATAACTCATTAATTTCCTTATCAACATTATATTTTCCTCATCGGTTTCTGCCAAGAAATGGGAAACACCAGACTTGGTTGAGTGTATTTTTGCCCCTCCCAATTGTTCGGCTGTAACAACCTCACCGGTAACACTTTTTACCACCTTAGGTCCTGTTACGAACATATAGCTGGTTTGATCTGTCATTATGGTAAAATCGGTCAATGCTGGTGAATAAACAGCACCACCCGCACAAGGTCCTAAAATGGACGATATTTGCGGAATTACACCTGAAGCCATTATGTTTCTCTGGAAAATCTCAGCATAACCTGCCAATGATCTTACCCCTTCTTGAATACGGGCACCACCACTATCATTAAGGCCTATTACAGGAACACCAACTTTCATGGCCATATCCATGATCTTACAGATTTTTAGTGCGTAGGTCTCGGATAAAGACCCTCCGAAAACCGTAAAATCTTGGGAGAATACATATACAATTCTACCATCTATAGTTCCATGCCCCGTTATCACACCATCAGATAAAAACCTTTGTTTGTCTAATCCGAATGATTTTGTTCTATGTGTAACGAACATATCAAACTCCTCAAAACTATCCTCATCCAGTAAAAGATCTATCCTCTCTCGTGCGGTTAATTTACCTTTCGCATGTTGCGAATCTATCCGCTTTTCACCACCACCTAATCTTGCCTTGGCCCTTTTCTCAATGAGTTCATTGATTTTTTCTTGATTTGCCATTATTCCCTTGGATTAACTAATTCTTGTTTATGTTGTTTTAAGCTTATTATTCCTTCTTTGAACAAAGTTCGGTCAATACACCATTGGTTGATTTTGGGTGAAGAAACCCAATTTCTAATCCTTCAGCACCTTTTCGCGAGACCTTGTCAATAAGTCTAACCCCTCTTTCCTCAGCAGTTTTCAAAGCTTCATCGGTATCTTTCACAGCAAACGCCATGTGATGCATTCCCGGGCCTTTTTTCTCAATAAACTTACCAATAGGACCATCAGGAGAGGTGCTCTCTAATAATTCTATCTTAGTTGAGCCTACTAAAAAAAAGGCTGTTTTCACTTTCTGATCAACAACCTCTTCAATAGCGTAGCATTTTAATCCAAGTACCCCTTCGTAATACTTGATTGACTCTTCTAGATTTTCTACTGCTATTCCAATATGTTCAATATGAGATATGTTCATGGTTATAAAATTTTCTGATATTTAGTATAAATGCTTCTGAATTTTTTTCTGTTTTCTGTTCAATTGATTTATTGGGCAAAATTACTATGTATTAGACCTGAAATACATGACAGATGTCATATTATGTTATAAAATGAATGAAGGTAAAAGTAGCTAAATGCCCCTTTTTTCTATATGTGACAAACGAAATCGTTATAGTTCATATCTACCCAACAATTGCTTCTAAAAGTTATAGAAAATTTAATCATATAAACGTGAAATCCATAACAATTTGATATCAGTATGTTTTAATTGAAATAATTGGATGCAAAAAATCAATAATCTGACAAGCTAAAATAATGCTTCGGTTTTGGAGCAAGCTTTAGACAAAAACAATAAGGTTTCATACCAAATCATTATTTTTGAATCAAATTAATAAAGTATGTTGATTATAGGGATTGCAGGGGGCACAGGATGTGGAAAAACCACGGTGGTAAATCAAATCATCAACGAGTTGCCTGCAGAGGAAGTAGGAGTCATTTCACAGGACTCGTATTACAACGATTTATCCCATTTATCAATAGTTGAAAGAAAAAAAACCAATTTCGATCATCCGCAATCTATAGATTTTGATTTACTCGAAAAGCATTTAATCACTTTGAAATCAGGCAAATCTATTCAGCAGCCTGTCTACTCTTTTATTGAATGCAATAGAACAGACAAGACCATACCCACACATGCCCGTAAGGTTATGATCGTTGAAGGGATTTTGATTCTGACCCATCCAAAAATAAGGGACATGTTCGATATTAAAATATATGTACATGCCGATTCTGATGAGCGATTGATCAGAAGATTGAAAAGAGATGTAAATGAACGAGGGTGGGAACTTGATGAGACCATAAACAAATATCAATCAACCCTAAAGCCAATGCACGACCAGTTCATAGAGCCAACCAAGGAATATGCGGATATTATAATCCCTAATAATAAATACAATACTGTGGCCGTAGATATTGTACGTACCATAATTGCAGAAAAAATTTCTTAAAGGAATATGAGCTTAAAAAAACTTAAAAAGAAAAAATGGTTTTCCATTCTTACCAATATTTATGTATTGGTGTTAACCGCTTTTGTTGTTTGGATGCTGTTCTTTG
The DNA here is from genome assembly GCF_000153165.2 of Maribacter sp. HTCC2170. Classification (NCBI taxonomy): domain Bacteria; kingdom Pseudomonadati; phylum Bacteroidota; class Flavobacteriia; order Flavobacteriales; family Flavobacteriaceae; genus Maribacter; species Maribacter sp. HTCC2170. Next base: position 2,428,903 of record NC_014472.1, on the reverse strand, counting down.
ACACAAACTCTTTTCTCATTCATAAAGAGTTGAAAAAAGAAATCAAAAATCTTGAAAAAACCCAAGAATTTTTGCACAATGAAATTGAAAAGGATAAAAAGATAATCGAAAAGTTATCTGACACCAGTGAATTGGAAAAATTTGCTAGGGAGCAATATTACCTTAAGAAGAAGAACGAAGAGATTTATTTAATCGAGTACGAGGATAGTCTAAAGAACAAAAAACATGGAGAATAATGATTTGTTCGAAGAGTTTGACCCTACTTCCTCAAAGGCATGGAAACAACGTATTCAGTTTGACCTGAAAGGTGCCGATTACAACAAAACTTTGATTTGGGATTCTCCAGAAAATATTTCAGTAAAACCTTTTTATCACCAAGACGACCTTCAAGGAAAAAATCTTGCCGAAACAAGCTCGATTCCTCAATGTAAGGTAGGACAACATATATATGTCGGCAATGAAAAACCAGCTAATAAAAAGGCACTAAAAGCATTGGGGCGAGGCGCTGACAGTATAGTATTCCTGATTCCATCGGAGAAAATCAAAATTGACATTTTATTACACGGTATTGAGTTGGCCTCAGCCAGTATTCATTTTGAAATGCAATTTTTGTCCCATGATTATATTCAACAAATAAAGAGGTATGTTGGCACTAAAAAGGCGAATATCACTTTAAATATTGACATAATTGGGAACTTGGCCCGCAATGGCAATTGGTTTCATAATTTGAATAGGGACCACGAAATCCTTACCAAAATTTTGAAAGATGATTTGACCGCAGTCGGAATCAAATCTTTGAGTGTTGACGTATCACTCTATCAAAATGCTGGAGCGAACCGGGTACAACAATTGGCTTATGCCTTGGCACATGCTAATGAGTATCTTTTTTTTGCTAAAAAAAACAGCCTAACACCCATTTTTGATATCACTTTTAAGGTTTCAATTGACTCAAACTATTTCTTTGAAATTGCAAAACTAAGAGCGTTACGAGTACTTTGGAAGACACTATCTGCCAAATATGACCTAGATACAGATTGCCATATTGTAGCAACCCCTACCACGAGGAACAAAACACTTTATGATCCATATGTTAATATGCTAAGAACTACGACCGAATATATGTCGGGCGTTCTGGGAGGGGCGAATACGATTCATTCCAAAACTTATGATGCAGTTTTTAGTAAGGACAATGAATTTTCTGAAAGAATAAGTCTCAACCAGTTATTGATCATAAAGGAAGAAGCTTATCTTAAAAAAGTAAGCAACCCATCTGACGGTTCATATTATATTGAAAGCCTGACAGAACAAATGGCTGAAAAGGCTTTGACCATATTTAAAAGTATTGAGGCCGGTGGAGGGTTTCTAAAACAACTGAAAGCACATAATATCCAGAAAAAAATAAAGGATTCTGCAAAAAAAGAACAAATACAGTTCAACAAAAAAGAAAAAATATTAGTAGGAAGCAATAAGTATCTTAACCAAATGGACGGTATGAAAGAAGAGATTCAGATTTATCCCTTCTTAAAGACAAAAGCCCGAAAAACACTCTTGGAACCAATAGTTCCCAAACGATTAGCCGAGGAGTTCGAAAAAAAGCGATTGCAAAAAGAATGAGCAACAAAAATCAAAAGAAATCATGATAGGGAGTTTAGTTATACAACTTTAACTCAATTTAACGCATAGCACCGTAGTTATTCACTTTGTGTTAACAAAATACATTTTCTAACGCCATAAATAATTGTATTTTTAACCCCTAACTTACTACAATTATGGGCAAGATAATTGCTATTGCAAATCAGAAAGGTGGAGTGGGTAAAACCACAACAACCGTTAACCTAGCTGCCTCGTTAGGTGTTCTGGAAAAAAAAGTACTTCTCATTGATGCCGACCCCCAGGCTAATGCGACCTCTGGATTGGGAATTGATGTTGAAGGTGTAGAGAATGGTACTTACCAGTTGTTGGAACATACAAAAACTGCTAAAGAGACTATCATACCAACAGATTCACCAAATTTGGATTTGATACCATCACATATAGACCTTGTTGCTATTGAGATTGAATTGGTTGATAAGGATGAAAGGGAATACATGATGAAAAAGGCCATTTTGGACCTTAAAAACCACTATGATTTTATTCTCATAGATTGTGCACCTTCATTGGGGTTATTGACCTTAAATGCACTAACAGCAGCCGATTCTGTGATTATTCCCATTCAATGTGAGTATTTTGCTTTGGAAGGGCTGGGCAAACTTTTAAACACAATTAAAAGTGTTCAGAAAATACATAATCCGGATTTGGACATAGAGGGACTTTTATTGACTATGTTCGATTCAAGGTTACGTCTTTCAAATCAGGTTGTTGAGGAGGTTCGCAAGCACTTTGCCGATATGGTATTCGAAACCATAATACAGCGCAACGTTCGTTTGAGTGAGGCACCAAGTTATGGGGAAAGCATCATCAAATATGATGCAAGCAGTAAAGGCGCTTCCAACTACCTGAATATGGCAAATGAACTATTGAAAAAAAACAAGGAGACCGTATAAATGGCGAAAGCAACAAAAAAACAGGCACTGGGCAGAGGGTTATCAGCCCTGTTGAAAGATCCTGAAAATGATATTAAGTCTGCATCTGACAAGAATGCGGACAAGGTTGTAGGCAATATAGTGGAATTGGATGTTGATGCAATTGAGGTAAATCCTTTTCAACCCCGCTCCAATTTTAATGATGAAGCGTTGCAAGAACTTGCAACCTCTATTCGGGAACTTGGAGTTATTCAACCTATTACGGTACGTAAGTTAGACTTCAACAAATATCAACTTGTTTCAGGGGAAAGACGTTTTAGGGCTTCCAAGTTGATTGGACTTAAAACCATTCCTGCATATATACGAATCGCCAATGACCAAGAGTCTTTGGAAATGGCCTTGGTAGAAAATATTCAACGTCAAGACCTAGACCCAATTGAAATAGCACTTTCTTATCAAAGACTCATTGATGAAATTCAACTTACCCAAGAAAAATTAAGTGAACGTGTTGGTAAGAAAAGATCTACGATCACCAACTATATGCGTTTATTGCGACTAGATCCAATAATACAAACAGGTATACGCGATGGCTTCGTAAGTATGGGTCATGGGAGAACCTTGGTGAACATTGAGAAGAAAGAAGATCAAATTTCGCTCTATGAGAAAATAATTGGTGAAAGTCTTTCTGTTCGTGAAACCGAGCGTGCCGTTAAGGCATATCATGAAGGCGGTACAAACTCGAAGGAAGTTAGAAAAATTGCGGTTTTACCTGTTTTTGCCAAAAAGGCTTCTAAGGAATTAACCGAACATCTCTCTACAAAGGTTGCTGTAAACGCTTCTGAAAAGGGCAAAGGCAAGATTACGATTCCTTTTAATTCCGAAGAGGAATTCCAACGTATTAAAAAAATGATTGTAGGTGAATAAGACCCTCACAACATTTGTATGTTCCTTTTTGTTTATGTGCATTTCTTTTGCGCAGGACAAAGATTCAACTCCAACCGCGAAGGACTCCTTAAAAATGGTTTTAAATCAAGAGGGTATTGTTATCCAGGATTCCGTATTTACAAAAAGGAAAGTTATGAACCCTTTGGCTCCCAGTAAGGCAGCATTCTATTCAGCTGTTTTACCTGGACTTGGGCAAGTTTACAACAAACGGTACTGGAAAGTGCCAATAGTATATGCTGTAATAGGAACTGGGGTTTATGCCTACACCTATAATGATGATCTTTACGATCGTTTCAGAACAGCTTTTAAAAGAAGACAGGCAGGATTCACGGATGATGAATTTTATGATATTAACGGGGACAATGCGGTCGGCGAAGATCCAGATTTAGATATGGGTGATTTGGAAAAGCAGCAAGAGCGTTATCAAACTGATCGGGACTTGGCATTGGTAATAACGATAGCCATGTACGCACTAAACATTATTGATGCTAATGTTGATGCTCATCTAAAGCAGTTCAATATAGATGAAGATTTAAGTATGGACGTTAAACCATTTTTAGATTTAAATCCAATAACCAATAATCCTGACTACGGGATCGCCTTTACCATTAAATTTTAGTTCTATGAATATAGCCTTGTTCGGATACGGGAAAATGGGTAAGATGATTGAACAAGTTGCTTTGGACAGGGGCCACAATATAGTAGCCAAAATTGATGTTGATTCTTCTGAAATTGACTTTACAACTATGGATGTTGCGATTGATTTCAGCATGCCTTCAGCGGCTTATGATAATATTAAACATTGTATAAAGAACAATGTTCCAATAATCTCAGGTACAACAGGTTGGCTTGACAATTATGACAACGCCGTAGCCTATTGCATTGAGCAAAAAGGGGCATTTATATATGCCTCTAATTACAGCTTAGGAGTTAATATGTTTTTTGAATTAAATGAGTATTTGGCCAAAATGATGAAAAATCTGGAGCAGTATAAAGTAAATATGGAAGAAATCCATCATGCCCAGAAACTGGATGCTCCAAGTGGAACAGCAATTACTTTAGCAGAAGGCGTCATTGCCAATTCAAAATATAAGAAATGGAGCCTTGATGAAGGTGGCGCAAATGAAATTAAAATCGAGTCTAAAAGAATTGATGCGGTTCCAGGTACCCATACTGTTGAATATGAAAGCAAAGTGGATAGTATTGAGATTAAACACGCTGCCCATAATCGCGAAGGTTTTGCCCTTGGCGCCGTAGTTGCTGCAGAATGGATTATTGGAAAAACTGGAGTATTTTCAATGCGCGATGTGTTAAACCTTGGTTAACAAATACAATAAATAAGACATAAAAGCACTTAATTGCATAGCAATTGAGTAAATATTTCAAAAAATAACGGTTAAGCAAACCTTAATATTAATATTACATGAACGGTACCCAGTGGATTATTTTTATTTTGATTATTCAGGTCATTCATTTTTTAGGGACCTGGAAATTATATGTAAAAGCAGGTAGAAAAGCTTGGGAAGCTGCTATTCCTATTTATAATGCGATTGTATTAATGCAAATCATTAATCGTCCAAAATGGTGGGTGATTTTGCTGTTTATTCCCATTATAAATTTGTTGATGTTTCCTGTCATATGGGTAGAGACGATTAGAAGTTTTGGTAGAAACAGCCAATTGGAGTCCTGGCTCGTTGTGCTCACGCTAGGTTTCTACATTTTTTATGTGAATTATGCGTTGGACGTAAAATATGTTGAAGGCCGCAGTTTACATCCTAGAACGGCATTGGGTGAATGGGTAAGCTCCATAGTTTTTGCCGTTGTTGCTGCTACTTTGGTTCACACTTATTTTATACAACCCTACGTAATCCCAACAGGCTCATTGGAAAAAACACTTAGAGTTGGTGATTTTCTTTTCGTGAGTAAATTCCATTATGGTGCTCGAGCACCAATGACCACCGTTGCTGCACCTATGGTACACGATACTATACCTGGTCTTGGGGTTAGGTCATATCTAAATAAACCGCAACTGCCATATTTTAGGCTGCCGGGGTTTAAAAAAATAAAAAGAAATGAAATCGTTGTTTTTAGCTGGCCAGCTGATACTGTTCGTATCTTTTTCAAGAAAGAGAAGGGGGTCAAAAAACCAATCGACAAAAAATCGAATTATGTGAAACGGTGCGTTGGGGTACCGGGCGATTCACTTAAGGTAATAGATGGCTATGTTCATATAAATGGCGAACAAACCGTTTTACCGGATAGGGCCTTGCCCCAATATGATTACAATGCCTATTCCCAAAAAGGAGTTTCATCAAGGTTGCTAAAAGAGACTGGTGTTACTGACTTTAATAGAATTTATGTAACCCAACAATTGAATCAAAATCAATTCGATCAAATAAGTAAATATCTTTTGGGAAGTCGAAGGGGAAGTTCTGGAAATATAGAATTGATTACAAAGCATCTAGGCATCCCAACAAAAGTCATTAGGAATGCAGGTCTATCATTAAAAGAACAGACCGATAGACAAAGAGTATTGACCATAACAGAAGAATTAGCCGAGACTCTGCGCAACAATGCTGCTATTGATTCGGTTGTAAAAATCATTGAGCCAAAAGGCCTAACCGGGTATAATATTTTCCCGCAGGACAACTCCTATGCATGGAACAATGATAATTTTGGTCCAATCTATATTCCTGAAGAAGGAAAGACCGTTCCTATAAATTTAGAGGTTCTACCCGTTTACAAAAAGATTATAAAGGATTATGAGGGTAACACAATTTCGGTAAATGGCAATCAAATCAGTATTAATGGTCAAGTGACCGACACCTATACATTTAAACAAGATTATTATTGGATGATGGGTGATAATCGCGATCATTCTGAAGATAGTAGAACCTGGGGTTTTGTACCTGACAACCATATCGTGGGAACTCCTATTTTCATTTGGATGAGTATAGACAACTTTAGAGACGGGTGGAAAAACTGGAGCATACGTTGGGATCGTGTTTTTACAACAGTTCATGGTAACGGAGAACCTATATCTTACTTCAAGTATTTTCTAATTGTTTTGGCTGGTTGGTTCGTCTTTGACTTTTTTAGAAAGAAAAGAAAGAAGGCTAAAGAATAATTGGAAATCAAATTCATTGAAAACCTTAATACATCCTACCTATTTTCCCAATATAATGATTTTTGCAACCATTGTGCAGAATGATGCAATATGGGAAGCACAGGACAACTACCAAAAGCAAACGTACAGAAACCGTTGTTATGTGAGTACCGATCAAGGAAAGCAGATTTTGAGTATCCCAATTAAACATGTCGGGGGAACCCAAGGGCGACAAAAGTACAAGGATGTTCAAATTGAGAATGATTATAAATGGCAAAGACAGCATTGGCGTACGTTACAAACGGCCTATAGAACATCGCCTTTTTTTGAATATTATGAGGATGAAATTGCTCCAATATTTGAAAATGAATTTAAGTTCCTTTTTGATCTTAATTTAAAAACCATTGAAGTTATCTCAGATTGTCTTCAAATAGAAATGGCCCAAGACCAGACTGAGACTTATAAAGTTGATTTACAGTCAACTATTCTTGACGCAAGATCTTTAGTGAGTTGTAAAAAAGAACACCCATTTAAACAGGAAGCGTATGTTCAAGTGTTCGGAGATCGCCATGGGTTCATACAAAACGTAAGCGTTTTGGACCTTTTGTTCAATGAAGGTACAAATACCTTATCCTACCTAAATAATATAAATTTAGGTTTCACAAATGGTTAGGTTCATTTTACATTACGGTATTCATTTTATAGTACCGATTTTCATCGCATTTTATTTTTTTAAAGGTCAGAGGGTTAAAATCGCGATAATATTGTTATTAGGTATTTTAATTGATGTAGATCACTTATTTGCCAATCCAATTTTTGACCCAAACCGTTGTAGCATCAACTTCCACCCTCTGCATAGTTATTGGGCCATAGGAGTATATCTAACTCTATTATTTTTCAAGAAAACCCGAATCTTCGGCATTGCATTAATAATTCATATTCTGGCAGATGCGGTAGACTGTCTTATGCTATTCTTTCAAACGAAATGAAGCCATAACCGGCTCATGATCCGACAATTGAATATTGAAGTTTTTATGTGATGTGATTTCAATTTCCTTATCCATTAAAATAAAATCAATGCGAAAAGGCAAAAATCTAAAATTGTATGTGTTTCCAAAGCCAGAACCTTTCTCTTGGAAACTATCATTCATTTCTCCTTTAATGGAGTTGTAAACATTAGAAAACTGAGTGTTATTAAAATCACCGCAGATGATTTTTTTATAATCCACATTATTACCATGCTCTTTAACCAATTCAGCTTGTTCAAGTTGTTTCTGTAATGACCCATTTAATCTTTTGAACAAACGTTGTGGCTCTTCCCGTTTTATCATACCGGCCCTAAAACGTAGTGATTGAAGATGTAAATTATAAACCCTAACGGTATCTTTCTTAATTAAAATATCGGCATAAATGGCATTATTTCTACTATCTGGAAAATCTAATGAACCTTTCTCTATGATTGGATATTTAGATAAAATAGACTGGACAACATACTTTTGATTTGGAAAAATATAATTTACGTATTTGTAAGGATATCGCTTAAAGTCTTTGACCTTTTTATAATCAAACTCTTGGATACAAACAATATCACTGTCTTCTTTGGCAATAAATCTAGTTATATCCTCAGCGAAAACAGGTTCTCTTGACCATTTAGTACCCATTGAACCGTGGGTGTTAAAAGTCAATATACCAATATCCAAATCTTCAGTTTCATTATTCGAACTAGATGTTTTAAAAAAAGTGGACTGGGTGAAATATCCTAAAAGAACAATAGAAAAAGACAATAAAAATTGTTTCTTTTTTTTGATTAACCAATAGACTACAAACAATATGTTTATCAGAACCAAGTAAGGTACAATCAAAGTCAAAAACGACAAAAAGGAGAACAACTCCCATGTCATATAAGGTGCCATAAAAGTTAATAGCAGTACGAATGTAAGTACTGCATTCAAAAAGAAAATAAATTTATTGAATATACTAAGATTCTTCACCCGTTTAGTCTTCTTTACCTGCCTTGAACAAAAAATCTTTTTCCGCTTTTGACAAACTTTCATAACCAGATTTACTGATTTTATCAAGAATAATGTCAATCTTACGTTGGTGACTTTCCTTCTTATAATCCACCTTTTGGTTTGAGGAGCTTTTCTTACTACGATACACGGTTTTCAATGGTGCTTTTTTCTCGGACTTTTTAAAAAGATTTGCAATACTATCTACAATTCTTGAAAATCCTTCGCCAATATCTTTTCCTTTCAATAATTGTCTCGCATAAACATATCCCAACAATGCACCACCTAGATGTGCAAACTGGCCGCCTGGATTAATACCCATAGATAACTGAACCAAATCTGTCAAAACAATAAATGCACCAATGTACCATAGCTTAATATTAAAGACAATTAATCGTACTTCTTGATTGGGTATATAGGCACAAATAAAAATTAATATGGCCCTAACACCTGCCGAAGCACCAATCAGAGCAGCATTTACTTTAAAAAAGGCCGGGAACACATTATAGCTGACCATAAAGAACAATCCTCCTAGAATTACACCTAAGAAGTAAACATTCAGAAATCGTTTGCCATTGAATAGATTAAGGAAAATACGCCCTACAAAATACAGGACAAGCATATTCCAAAAAATATGTCCGAGTCCTGCATGAAAAAAAGAATAGGTGATAATTGACCAAGGCTGAGTTAGGAAATCAAAAAAATCTTTGGGTAATTGAAACCACTGAACAACGATATCGCCATCCATACGAAACAAGAGGGTGAACAAGCCATTTATGATGAAGATCAAGATATTCACAGCTATGAGCTTCTCAGCCACAGATAACCTTGCAAATTGATATTTTAAGTTTCCGTTTGCCATCTTTAATCCCAACGTCTATTATTGAACTGGTTTTTCTTCCAGTACCACATCATAATAAATCCAGCAATTGCACCACCTACATGGGCAAAGTGGGCTATTCCTCCCCCAAACAATGAATAACCTGTGACACCAGAAAATAAATCCAATCCAATGAGTACAGGAATAAAATACTTGGCTTTTATTGGAACAGGTAGAAAAATCAAAAATAACTCACTATTTGGGTAAGACATTCCAAAAGCCACTAAAATACCGTAAATAGCTCCAGAAGCTCCTACGGCAGGGGTATTATAAGCCCCCAGAAAATTATCTATTGTATTTTTGGGCACAATATCATACCAACTGGGACTATACTGACCACCAGAAATAATCTCTATGACCTCATTTCTCGCAATTCCCGAATTCACCAGAGCCTCAAGTCCTTCATTAAAATGATAATAATTGACTGCGGTATGAATCAATGCAGCACCTAATCCTGCAGAAAAATAAAAAAACAAGAACTTATTTTTACCCCACATTCTTTCTAATGGCGTACCAAAAGCCCATAAAGCATACATATTAAAGCCAATATGCGCAAAACCTCCGTGCATGAACATATGGGAAACCATTTGCCAAAGTTCAAAGTTTTCATTTTTAGGAAACCATAATGAGAACCATTGGTACATTTGATCACCGTAAAGTGACGTAGCCACAAAAAACAGAATGTTTATAATAAGCAGGTGCTTTATCGCATCAGTCAATCTTGCCATCTAAATAAATTTTTTATCAATATCATTCTCAGTTATGGTGATATAAACAGGCTTGTTAAACGGACTCACCATAGATTCCTTACAAGCAAATAGATCATTCACAAGAGCCAATTGCGATGCATTGTTCAACACCTCACCTGTTCTGACCGCCAAAGTTTTGGCCAGTGTCTTTGCAAGAACATCTGTTTGCGAAAAACTATCTTCCGTTACCTCCATTTGAAAATCCGATATCAACTGATCCAAAACTATACCGACTTCGCTCTCAGAGACCATAAGGGGTACACCAGTGATTTTCACTTCTTCATTTTCAACTTTTGAAAATACAAATCCAATTGTGGTCAAGCTTTCCTTGATTTCCTTTAAAACGGCAATATCTGTTTTAGAGAAGGACAAACTCAACGGGAATAATAGTTGTTGGCTTACGGCCTCATTCACCGTAATATTCTTTAAAAACTGCTCGTATAAAACTCTTTGATGCGCCCTGCTCTGATCAATTACAACCATTCCCGATTTTATGGTGGTCACAATATACTTTCTTCTCAATTGAAAAGTAGTCGCAATAGATTCCAAACTCTCCTGTTGTCCCTCAAAAATGGAGCCTGTAATGGTTTCTGATTCAAATTTTAAACTACTAAAATTATCATCTTTACCAACTTTGGACTCCAGCCCAACATAAAGATTTTCCCAACCTTCGGTATTTTGCTTTTTAAACGTTCTTACACCTTGTGATTTTTGGGCAACTTCCTGAAAAGGATTAAACCCACTATCAACAGTTACATTGGGTTGCGAAGCATCCTTGTTTTTATAATTGTAAGGTGTTGCAAGATTTTGGTCTTGTTCAAAGTCCAATGCAGGTACCACATTGAATTGCCCCAAACTATGTTTGACCGTAGACCTTAGAATGGCATACAATGTATGCTCATCATCGAACTTAACCTCAGTTTTTGTAGGGTGTATGTTAATGTCTATTGAACCTGGATCAACATCTAAATACAAAAAATAACCAGGATACGAGTCCGTTTTAATCAACCCTTCAAAAGCCGATAATACGGCATGATGCAGATACGGACTTTTAATAAAGCGGTTGTTCACAAAGAAGAACTGCTCTCCTCTACTCTTTTTTGCAAATTCAGGCTTGTTGATGAATCCAGAAATTTTGACCACTTGAGTCTCTTCATTTACAGGTACTAATTTCTCATTGGTCCTACTTCCAAAAATATGAACAATTCGTTGTCTTTGGCTCGCCTCAGGAAGAATGAACAACTCACTGCCATTATTATAAAAGTGAAAAGCAATATGAGGATGTGCCAGAGCTACCCTATGAAATTCGTCTGTTATATGCCGAAGTTCTACTTGGTTCGATTTAAGAAAATTTCGTCTTGCAGGTATATTAAAAAACAAGTTCTTAACGGACATTGAGGTACCCTTTGGTGCGACACAAACCTCTTGAAACTTTATCTCGCTTCCTTCAATTCTCAAATGCGTTGCCATTTCTTCCTGTTCTGGTTTCGTCTGCATCTCCACATGTGCAATTGCGGCAATAGAGGCCAATGCCTCACCACGAAAGCCTTTTGTATTCAGATTGAATAAATCTTCGGCCTTTTGGATTTTGGAAGTCGCATGCCGCTCAAAACTCAATCTAGCATCCGTGGCACTCATACCGATTCCATCATCAATGACATGAATAAGTGCTTTCCCACCGTCCTTTATAATAAGTTTTATGGATTTCGCCCCAGCATCAATTGCATTTTCCAACAATTCTTTTACGACCGATGCAGGCCGTTGCACAACTTCACCTGCAGCTATTTGATTGGCAACATGGTCTGGCAAAAGTTTTATAATATCTGCCATTATTTTGTAAAAAATATTGAAAGGTCAAAATCAATGATATAAAGAAAAATAAGAACCAGAATCGCAATAATAACAGCCATTCTTATTTTAAGGTTTCGGTCCCCTTCAGTCTTTAAATCATCAATGGCTGTATTTAATTTCCGCTTTATTCCTCTTGGAGTATCAACGGTACTTCGATATTTATCAAACTTTGATTCCATCTTATAAGGGTTTCCTTTTCCCTTATCATCATAAAATCGAGGTTTATAGTCATATTTTCTATTCTTTCCTCTTCGCGTTATTTTACTCAACATACCCATTGCTCCCAAAGTTACTTAAAATCAAAAAATATGCTCTAAACCTATTGCCAAAATTTGTTAACAGTTAAGCGTAAAGAAAATGTGCGTAAAATGTTTAGAATGGAACTACTTCAAATCAGGATTATTTGCCTAAAGTCACCATTTTTATTGCAGCAATAGCCGCTTCGGTTCCTTTATTGCCATGTTTACCTCCAGAGCGTTCTTTCGCCTGTTGCATGGTATTATCGGTAAGCACACAGAATATCACGGGAGTATCGTGAAGTACATTCAAATCTTTGATTCCTTGTGCTGTGGCACTACATACAAAATCAAAATGTTTGGTTTCCCCTTGGATTACACTACCAATGGCGATTACCGCATCAACCTCTTGCTCAATAATCATTTTTTTTGAGCCATAGGTAAGCTCAAAACTACCTGGTACATTCCAACGAACAATGTTTTCCTTAGTTGCCCCACAGTCTAAAAGGGCATCATAAGCGCCATTATAAAGCCCTTCTGTTATTTCTGTATTCCATTCAGAAACAACAATCCCAAACCGAAATTTCTTCGCGCTTGGGATTGTTGCTTTATCGTAAACCGATAAATTCTTATTTGCCGTTGCCATTATTTTGAGCTTTTGGCCATTCCTATAAAAGCATCAATTGTAGAAGCTTCACTGGAAGATGAAAACTCATCCTTAATCCTTTGGAAATATTTTAAAGCTTTATCATTCTGTTGTAATTCCAAAGCTGTAACTCCAGATTTATATAAGAATTTAGGTGTAGTAAATTCATTCACACTATGCGAAGCAGCACTTTCATAATACCCCAAAGCATCCTTGGGTTGCCCCAATTGCATAAAAGCATCACCCAAGCCACCTTTTGCAAGTGCTCCTAAAATATCATCATCAGATGAAAAACTTTCTAAATGAGTAATGGCATCTTCGTACTTCTGCATATCCAAGTAAGCCATTCCAGCGGAATAGTTGGCCAAATTGGCTGCCTTTGTTCCTTTGTATTCATCTATAATATCCAAGAAACCATATTTTCCTTCTGCACCGTTCAATGCCAAATTATAAAGTGAATCTTTGGCCGTTGTGTTGGTCAAAGCTTGCTCAAAATATTGTTGCGGGTACAAAAGCTCATTTGTCGCCTCGGCATCCTTCGGCTTCTGAATAAATTGACTATATGCCAAATAACCTAAAACTGCTACGGCAATTACACCAATGACCCCAAGGATATAGTTTTGATTTTTAGAAACCCACTCTTCGGTCTTCGAAGCACTCTCGTCCAAGGTACTGAATACCTCAGCAGTTGTACTATCCTGTTCATTGAATTTTTGCTCTTCAGCCTTACTTTTAGGTTTAAAACCTCGCTTTTTATAAGTTGCCATCAGTATTTTTATTAATCGCGCAAAAATAAAGTTTTTATTGAAATCCGAAGCGGTATTTATTCGTTATTTTTGGATATTTTGCAAGTTACTCGTCTAATAATATTAAAATTCAGAGGTTCCCAGAATGTTTCTTAAGAAATTATCCCTCATCAATTATAAGAATTTCGACTCCCAGACCTTTGAGTTCGATAGCAAAACCAATTGTTTTGTAGGGCCCAACGGCGTAGGCAAAACCAATGCTCTTGACGCTATTTATCATTTATCTTTTGGCAAAGGATATTTTAACCCTGTGGCAACACAAAACATAAAGCACGAGGAAGATTTTTTCGTTGTGGATGGTGAATTTGAAAAATTTGACAGGAAAGAAAAAATTGTTTGCAGCCTTAAAAGGGGCATGAAAAAAATCATAAAAAGAAACGGCAAACCTTATGAACGTTTATCTGACCACATAGGATTATTACCACTTGTCATTATTTCACCGGCAGATCGGGACTTGATCACCGAAGGTAGTGATACGAGAAGAAAATTCATAGATGGTGTAATATCACAGTCAGACAAAGAATATCTACAAATATTGATCAAATACAACAAAGTACTGGTACAGCGAAATTCTCTGTTGAAGTATTTTGTTGCAAATCAAACTTTCGACGCCTCAACCCTTTCAGTTTACGATGAACAACTGCATAACTATGGCTCGGAAATATTCAAAAAAAGATTGGACTTTGTGGCTACTTTCATTCCTATTTTCAAGGAGCAATATGCAGCAATTTCTGGAGGCAATGAAGAAGTTACACTTAGTTACGACAGTAAGTTACATGAGAATGACCTACTTACCCTACTAGCTACAAATGTTGAGAAAGACCGTATGTTACAATATACCAGTGTAGGCATACATAAAGATGATCTTAGTTTTCAAATAGCAGGACATCCCATTAAAAAATTCGGAAGTCAGGGGCAACAAAAATCATTTTTGATCGCCCTTAAATTTGCCCAGTTTCATTTTATAAAAAAGCAGGCCAAAGCCACCCCTATTCTACTATTGGATGATATCTTTGATAAGTTGGATGAAAACCGCGTTGCGCAAATCGTAGGTATGGTAGATAATGAGAATTTTGGACAAATATTCATAAGTGATACACACGCCGAACGCACGGAAGAAATTGTAAAAAACATACATCAGTCCTATCAAATATTTAAGTTATAAAATGAAAAAAGTAGTGTCCTTAGTTTTGTTGCTTTTGATAATGGCTTGTAAAAATGAGGTCTCACAGGACAAACTCATTCTTTTAAATGGGTATTGGGAAATTGAAAAAGTTGTTATGGCCAATGGCCAAACCAAGGAATACAATATAAACACAACTATTGATTATATTGAATTAAATGATTTATCGGGATTTCGAAAAAAAGTCTATCCAAAGTTGGATGGCACTTATGACACTACTGATGATGCAGAGCATTTTACAATTGTTGCGCAAAAAGGAGCATTTGAAATACGGTACCAAACCGATTTGAGTAAATGGATCGAGCTGCTAAAGTCCTTGGACAAAAATTCATTCTCGGTAATAAATTCTGAAAATATTACATATCATTATAAGCGATTTGAACCTATTAATATTACCAAATAATGGCAAAGCGTAAAAATGACAACCTACCGTTAAGTGAGGCCTTGAACGATTTTATTCAAAAGAATAAACTGCAACAGGGTATAGATAAGGTAAATACGCGTGAAGCCTGGGTAAAACTAATGGGAAATGGCGTGAACAACTATACAACAGCTATTGAACTTCGTAATGAAACTTTGTACATATCCCTTTCTTCTTCTGTACTCCGGGAGGAGTTGAGTCATGGTAAATCCAAGATTTTGGATATGCTCAATGAGGAGCTTGGTAAGGATTTGGTCAAAAAGATAGTATTGAGATAAAAAAAAGCCACCTAAATAGGTGGCTTTTTAGTATATGATAAATCGTTGTTAATAAATATCTCTACCAGAAAAATGAAAAGCTCCTTCAATAGCAGCATTCTCATCGCTATCTGAACCATGTACAGCGTTCTCACCAATATCCTTTGCAAATAATTTACGAATTGTACCTTCAGCAGCCTCGGCAGGATTCGTAGCACCAATCAATGCCCTAAAATCCTCAACAGCATTATCTTTCTCCAAAATAGCAGAAACAATTGGGCCTCTTGTCATAAATTGAACCAAATCGCCAAAAAATGGACGTTCTTTATGAATTTCATAAAACTTCTCAGCATCCCTTCTGCTCAACTGAGTATATTTCATTGCCACGATCTTAAAACCGGCGGAAGTAATTTTCTCCAAAATGGCTCCAATATGTCCATTTTCAACCGCATCCGGCTTAATCATTGTAAAAGTTCTGTTTGTAATCATTTTAAAAAATTTTGGGCAAAAATACGCTTTATTCACGAATCTACAAGTCATTAAGTAGGTGCCCTTAAAATAATATTCAACCACATATGACATTGTAAAATATTCAATCTTGTAAAAAGTCTGAGGTATATTGTTATCTTTGCGCGCATGAATTTAGAGGATATAAATGCAGTAAAGAAATTACTTTCACAGCCCCAAAAAATTGTGATCGTACCACACAAAAATCCAGATGGTGACGCTATTGGTTCAACTTTGGCATTGTGGCATTACCTTAAAATTATGAGGCAAGATGCGGTTATTATTGCTCCTAACGACTATCCCAAGTTTTTAAAATGGATGCCCGGCAATGATTATATTCTCAATTTTGAAAAAGATAATACAGAGTCTAAGGGAAAAATAGAAGAAGCTACGCTTGTTTTCACCTTGGATTTTAATCATTTAGGCCGTATAGGGCAAATGGAATCTGTTCTTGAGGATTGCGATGCCACATTCATTATGATAGATCATCACCAGGCACCATCTGACTATGCTAAAATCATGTATTCCGATGTTAGTATGAGTTCTACTTGTGAAATGGTGTATAACTTCATAGATTACCTCGGTGATGCCGATTTAATTACATCGGAGATGGCAGATTGTCTTTATACGGGAATAATGACCGATACTGGTTCTTTCAAGTATACATGCACCACTAGCAAAACGCATGAAGTAGCTGCCCATTTAATAGAAAAGGGCGCCAACAATACAAAAATTCATAATCTTGTTTATGACACCAATTCGCCAGATCGTCTCCACCTTCTAGGATGTGCTTTGAAGAACATGGTGATATTGGATGAATTCAAAACAGCTTATATAACATTAAGCCAAGATGAACTTGATGCGAATAATTTTCAAAAAGGAGATACCGAAGGCTTCGTTAATTACGGACTTACACTTCTCGGAATACGATTTGCTGTGATATTTATTGAAAATAAGGAAGAGGGAATCGTAAAAATATCTTTCCGTTCGGAAGGAGACTTCTCGGTGAATGAATTTGCCAGAAAACATTTTAATGGAGGCGGACATACCAATGCCGCAGGTGGCAGAAGTGATGATTCATTGGCCAATACGACAGCACATTTTGCTTTGCTCTTAAAGAACTATAAAGAACAACTGAACCCATGAAACAATTCCTTTTATTTTTATTGGTTTGTGTTTTGGCAAGTTGTGGAGGTCCAGAACCAAGGCGCCCTGTCAAAGTAAAAAGTGGCAGTTTTAATGCTTCTGTAGAAAGAAGTAAAAAACTCTTGGCCTTAGAGGAAAGCATGATAAATTCTATAATTGCCAAAGACACCTTACACCAATACCAGAATAGTGCAGCCGGGGCTTGGTATTATTATGAGAAAAAGAATGAAAATACAACCTATACCCCTCAACCTGATGACCTCGTTACATTTGCATATAACATTATTAGCTTTGCCAACGACACAATCTACTCACAGGAAGAAATTGGAGTTCAAAAATATAAGGTGGATAAACAGGAGCTTTTTCCTGGATTACGTAATAGCATCAAACTATTGAAAGAGAACGAAAGTGCAACTTTTCTTTTTCCTTCATCATTGGCTTATGGCTACCATGGTGATAATGAAAAAGTGGGAATAAATGTTCCGGTAAAATCTACAATAACCCTTTTTAAAATAGAAAAACAACAAGATAGTATTCAAAATTAAAATTATTGAAATGAAAAAAGCTTATCTATTCGTATTGACAATCGCATTGGCGCTAACAAGCTGTAAATCGAGCAAACATGCAGATTTAGGTGATGGCATCTTTGCCAATATACAAACCACCAAAGGTGATATGATGGTCAGGTTGGAGCATGATAAAACCCCGGTGACAGTTGCCAGTTTTATTTCCTTGGCAGAAGGCAACAGTCCGTTTGTAAGTGAAAATTTTAAAGATAAAAAGTATTTTGATGGAGTTATTTTCCACAGGGTCATGAAAGATTTTATGATTCAAGGTGGCGATCCAACTGGTACTGGTACCACTGGTCCAGGTTACAAGTTCAAAGATGAGTTCGTTGATTCGCTGAAACATGATAGGGCCGGACTTTTATCTATGGCAAATCCAGGGCCTCCCAATACTAATGGCAGTCAATTTTTCATCACCCATAAGGCAACTCCGTGGTTAGATGGTAGGCATACCATTTTTGGTGAGCTAATAACCGGAATGGATGTGCTTGACTCCATCGCAAATGTGGCTACTTCCCAAGCACCACAAAAAGACAAGCCTGTTGTAGATGTTGTCATGAACACTGTTGAAATCATAAGAAACGGCAAGGAGGCCAAGAAATTTGATGCGGTACAAATAATGACCGATTATTTTGCAGAGGAAGAAGAACGTGTTGCCAAGCTTAAGAAGGAGGGAGAAGAACTGAAAAAGGTTTATGATAAAATGATTCCTCAATTTATTTCAGAGCTTGCAGAAAGTAAAAAGAAGGCGAAAACATTTCCTTCTGGATTACAAATTTTGGTTCTTGTTGATGGTAAGGGAGAAAAACCAATTATTGGCAAGCAAGTGCTTGTTGATTATGCTGGATTCTTGGAAAATGGAAAACTGTTCGATACTTCCAAATCGGAAGTTGCTAAAAAACATTTAAAATATGAGGATTTAAATAGAATGAAAGCAAACAGTGGTGGATTCTCTCCTGCCCCTATGCCTTATAGCCCCGACGCACCATTGTTCCCTGGCTTTAAAGAAGCTCTCTTAACTATGAAAGTGGGTGACAAAATTCGAGCCTTTATGCCTCCACATCTAGGTTTAGGTGAGCAAGGTGGCGGACCAATTCCTCCAAACTCAAATTTGATTTTTGATATGGAAATCACTGGTATCGTTGAATAAACAGTAGTATTAGTATAAAAAAAAGCCTGACCACTTGGTCAGGCTTTTTTTTATTCGTTGAACGGTTATTTTACTTCTTCCAATTCTGGGATTTTAATTTCATTGTCGCTTTTAAAATATCTTTTTGAGATATCTGACCAACTAATTTACCAGCTTCAACAATTGGGAAACGACGACGTTTTTCGTTCAAGAATTTATTGGCTGCATCAAAAATATTCATGTTGCCATCAATAGTCTCTACATTTTTTACCATTCTATTTTCAATTCTATCATCATCCATAGGCATATTATAATACCTACTATCACTTATATGTTTAATGCAGTCTCCCTCAGAAATAATACCTACCAATTCATTCTTGTCGTTGACCACGGGTCCCCCTGATATCTTATTGTTTATCAACGAATCAATTACCTCTTCAACCGATTGGTCAGGTTTAAAGGTTATTAGTTTAGTGGTCATATAGTCACTGACCTTTAGTGGGATTTCCTCCCCAGCTTGTTGATGCTTGCGTGCACCTTGAAAACTCTTAATACCCATAACAATAGATTTTGCAATTACTTAAAGTTACTGAATTTTAAGCGGTTAACTAAAAACAAGGTGTTAATTCATACTAAAAAGCCAATAGATAACCATCTAACTTTTAGGAATATCCTTCAGAATTTCTAATGTATATTTCCAGAACTTTTGTACTGAGGATATACTAACGCGTTCATCGGGAGAATGTGCTCCAAGAATAGTGGGTCCAAAACTTATCATATCCATATCTGGATAATTCTGTCCCAGAATACCACACTCCAAACCAGCATGGCAAGCCACCACTTTAGGTTTTTCATTAAAAAGGGATTCGTATTTGCTTTCCAACACTTTTAAAATATTGGAATCTGGATTCGGATTCCACCCTGGATAATCCCCATCCATACTTACTTCACAATCTGCCAACTCAAATGCGCATTTTAAGGCATTAGCAAGGTCAATTTTAGCCGAATTCACAGAAGAGCGAGTTAGGCATCCGATTTTTATAGAACCTTCCTTCACCACTACCCTAGCGATATTATTAGATGTTTCCACCAAATCGGGAATTGCAGCACTCATGGCATAAACTCCATTATGTGCTGTATAGATTGCGCGCATCAATTCTTTTTGGACTGCCTTTTGCATTACCTTGTTAGGTGCATCAATCCATTCTAAAGTTATTGACAGCTCTGGTTCTTTAACCGAAAGTTCAGATTTTATTGTCTTGGACCATTGGATAAATTCAGATTCAAAATTATTTTTTCTTCCAGATTTCATAGCAATTTGCGCAAAACTCTCTCTTGGAATGGCGTTTCGCAAACTACCACCATCAATCCCTGCCAATTGTGCACCAAACACTTCGGTTGCATTAAATAACAAACGGTTCATAATCTTATTGGCATTTCCCAGCCCTCTGTGAATATCCATACCACTATGTCCGCCATGCAAACCGTTCACAGTAATCAAACAACCAATAGAGTCGCCAGACACGTTTTCTTCAAGGTACTTTCGTGTTGCGGTTACATCGATTCCACCGGCACAACCTATATCAATTTCATCATCTTCCTCCGTATCTAAGTTCAATAAGATTTCTCCTTGCAATACACCTCCTTCGAGTCCCATTGCTCCGGTCATCCCTGTCTCTTCATCAATTGTGAACAAAGCTTCCAAAAATGGGTGGGGAATATCGGTACTTTCCAATAAGGCCATAATCGTCGCAACCCCCAAACCATTATCCGCTCCAAGTGTTGTTCCGGCGGCTTTTACCCAATCACTATCTATGAACATTTTTATTCCCTCAACATCAAAATCAAAATTGGTATCTGCATTCTTCTGGTGCACCATATCCAAATGTGATTGTAGGGTTACCTTTTTACGGTCTTCCATTCCTACAGTGGCGGGTTTTCTGATTATCACATTTCCCACAGCATCAGAAAAGGTTTCCAATCCGAGTGAATTACCAAAATCGAGCATAAATTGTATTACTCGTTCCTCTTTTTTCGAAGGTCTTGGCACTTCATTCAAATCTGCAAATTTATTCCAAACTGCACTAGGTTGTAATTGACGCACTTCTTGACTCATAACTCAAATTTAGAATATCAAAAATACGCTTTGCCCTGCAACTATGAAGTATTAATTCCTATTTTTGGTTCAATGGAATCTAAAATAAAAAATGGGGTAGCTCTAGCTATAATTCCACAAATAATTCTTGTGAAATGGTTGGGTAAGCATCCAGATATTATTGAAATGTATTACAGTGAGGGTTTATACCCTTGGGTATCGAAATTCTTTAGGGTTTTATACGGTTGGGTTCCTATTTCAGTGGGAGATGTTCTTTACTTTATCCTGTCAATACTGGCGATTAGGTATGTTTACAAACATTGGTTGGAAATAAGAACTTATCCGTTTCGCTTCCTAAAAAATATCGTCTTCATCCTATCAATTGCATATTTTACGTTTCATTTGCTTTGGGGTTTCAATTATTACAGATTGCCTATTTCCCAGAAATTTAATTTAAGTGAAAAACATACAGATGATGAACTATTGGAATTAGCTGAAGCGCTGATCGTAAAATCAAACGAATTACAGTTTGCTATCACCAAAGACACCGCTCAGGCCGTCAAAATCCCATATGCACAACAAGAGATTTTTGATAGAACATTGATTGGTTACGAACATCTAGAGAAAGCGTATCTGTTCATTTCATATGAACAACCAAGTATTAAAACGTCGATTTTCAGTACGGCTTTGTCTTATATGGGCTATGGTGGTTATCTAAACCCATTTACCCATGAGGCACAGGTAAATGGTAGGCTGCCAAATTATAGATTTCCTGTTGTGGCAGGGCATGAAATAGGGCATCAAATTGGTTATTCTGCCGAAAATGAAACCAATTTTATTGGATATTTGGTTACCATACAAAATCCTGATATCTACTTTCAATATTCCGCCTATACTTATGGGTTGGCCTATTGCCTTGGTGATATCCGCAGGTATGATCAAGAAAAATTTAAAGAGCTATATGTTAAATTGAATCCAGGAATTCAAAAGAACTATCAAGAAATGAACGATTTCTGGCAATCGTTCGAAAACCCATTGGAGCCGGTTTTCAAATCAATATTCAATACATTCTTAAAAGCAAATAACCAGGCCCAAGGCATAAAGAGTTATAACGCAGTGGTTTCGCTAATGGTAAACTACCATAAAAAGTATCCAATAGATTAATCATTGGTTCTAGAGGAAGAAAATGATGGAGAAAAACAGAGACCTTTAATCACCTCACTTTGCCATTTACCGCCCTACTTTCTCCAAACGTTAAAAAAAAGTGAATAGACTTTAAATTCCCATCACTTCACATATCTTTAGAAAGACTAATTAACGAAACCATAAATATGAAAATGAGACTTTTAGCACTAGCCCTGCTGTGGTGTGGTGCAACCTTGTTTGCCCAGGATTACTTTCCAGAAAATGACGGGGTAAAATCAAAAAACAATAATTACACTGCTTTTACAAATGCCAAGATCTTTATCACGCCCACTCAAGTAGTGGACAACGGCACCTTACTTATCCAAAATGGAAAAGTCGTGAAAGTAGGAAAATCGGTTACACTTCCTAAAAACACTGTGACAATCGATTTAAGTGGAAAATCCATTTATCCATCTTTTATAGATATCTATTCAGATTTTGGGATAACAAAGCCCAAACGTGCACCGGGTGGCGGACGTTCCCCACAATACAATGCAACAAGAGAAGGATTTTATTGGAACGATCATATTATACCTGAAAATGATGCAATAAGCAAATTCAAGTATGATGATAAAAAAGCAAAGGAATTGCGTAATGCTGGTTTTGGTGTGATTAATTCACACATTCAAGACGGAATAGCACGCGGAACAGGTGTTCTGGTTGCCTTAAATGGAAAAGGTGATGATTCTCAACGGGTATTGGATGATAGATCCGGACAATATTTTTCGTTTTCTAAAAGTGTGGCATCGAGACAAAGTTATCCTACTTCGCTAATGGGCGCTATGGCATTGTTGAGACAAATGTATACCGATGCCGATTGGTACGCCAATGGCAATGTAGATACTAAGGACCGTTCTCTGGAAGCGCTTAATGCGAACAAAGGAATGTCACAAATTATTGCTGCCGGAAACAAAGGCAATGTCTTGAGAGCTGATGGGATTGGTGATAAAAACGGAATTCAATACACGATTTTAGGTGGTGGTGATGAATATGAAACGGTCGCCGATATTAAGAACACCAACGCAAAATTGATTCTTCCACTGAATTTTCCTGATGCATATGATGTGAGCAATCCGTACCAAGCGTTATATGTTTCACTGGAAGATATGCGCCATTGGAACCAGGCCCCGGCAAACCCCAAAATATTGGCAGACAATGGGGTAACCTTTTCATTTACATTAAACGGATTAAAATCTCCTGCCAAACTAAAGGAAAAACTTCAGAAGGCTATTACCTATGGACTATCAGAGACCAAAGCCTTGGAGGCATTGACTACCGTACCTGCGCAGATTTTAGGAAAATCAAACAAAATCGGCTCTTTGCAAGCTGGG
Organism: Maribacter sp. HTCC2170; assembly: GCF_000153165.2. Classification (NCBI taxonomy): domain Bacteria; kingdom Pseudomonadati; phylum Bacteroidota; class Flavobacteriia; order Flavobacteriales; family Flavobacteriaceae; genus Maribacter; species Maribacter sp. HTCC2170. Next base: position 2,405,333 of record NC_014472.1, on the reverse strand, counting down.
CGTTATGCCAATTTTTTGATTACTTCCGGTGCTGTTTTTGATAAGGGTACCACTCTCTATGAAAATTGGGTACAGGGAACCAAAAATGTCGTAAATGATAAAGACCAAAAAGATATTCGTGGTGATTATGACCTAAAGGCCGGAAGCCAATCCTTTACACTTTCAATTTCTGGAGAACCCAGCAAGCCAAAAGTGGAAATCAAAAAAGATACCTTAAAGTTAACATCTAAAATCTCATATGCAGATGATTGGATGAACCTTTCCTTTACCAACGATGAGAAGATTTATCGTTTAACAGGTTTGGTTAAACCTGACAATGATAATATAACTGGAAGATTGATTCTTCCCGATGGGAGCGAATCTTCATTCAATGCTTTACGTACAAAAGCTTTCACTGAAAAAGAAAAGGAGAAAAAAACAGCAGAAAAACCCGAAGTAGTTCCGGTTACCTACCCTAACCTTGGGTATGGTTATTCCTCAATCCCTAAAGCAGAAACAATGCTCTTCAGGAACGCCACGGTATGGACAAGTGAAGATGCCGGGATTCTTGAAAATACCGATGTTCTGGTCAAGGATGGTAAAATCTCTAAAATCGGAAGCAATTTGAATGCAGGAAGAGCCAAGGTCGTTGATGCTACAGGAAAACACTTGACTGCTGGTGTTATAGATGAGCATAGCCACTTAGCAGCTGTTGCAATTAACGAAGCTGGTCATAATTCATCTGCCGAAGTTAAAATGGAGGATGTGGTCGATCCTGAGGATATAGATGTTTACCGCAATTTAGCAGGTGGGGTTACTACGTTACAGCTCTTGCACGGTTCTGCAAACCCCATTGGTGGGCGTTCAGCCATATTAAAATTGAAATGGGGAGAAAGTGCCGAGAATATGATCTATGGTAATTCCCCGAAATTCATCAAGTTCGCTTTGGGAGAAAACGTAAAACAAAGCAACTGGCAGAGTTTTAGTCGTTTTCCACAAACCAGAATGGGAGTTGAGCAAGTGTTTATGAGCTACTTTCAACGTGCCAAAGAATATGAGGTCAAAAAGAAAAGCGGTAAACCTTATCGTCATGATGAGGAAATGGAAACTTTGGTTGAAATACTTAATGGTGAACGTTTTATCAGCTGCCACTCCTATGTACAGAGCGAAATTAACATGCTTATGAAAGTGGCCGATAAATTCGGTTTTACGGTCAATACCTTCACACATATTTTGGAAGGGTATAAAGTTGCAGATAAGATGAAAGAGCATGGTGTAGGCGGTTCAACTTTTAGTGATTGGTGGGCCTATAAATATGAGGTTAAAGATGCCATCCCATACAATGCGGCAATTATGAACAGCGTAGGCATTACGGTGGCAATCAATAGTGATGATGCCGAGATGTCCCGTAGATTAAACCAAGAAGCAGGTAAAACAGTCAAGTACGGTGGTGTTTCTGAGTTGGCTGCCTGGAAAATGGTGACCATTAACCCTGCCAAACTCTTGCATATTGATGAGCGTGTTGGCAGTATAAAAGAAGGTAAGGATGCCGATTTGGTCTTATGGAGCGACCATCCCCTATCTGTTTATGCCAAGGCAGAAAAAACCTTGATTGAGGGTGCTGTTTATTTTGATTTAGAGACAGATAAAAACCAGCGTGTGGCCATCAAAAATGAGCGCAATAAACTCATTAACATGATGCTCAAGGAAAAAGAAGGTGGTGGTAAAACACAATCTCCCAAGAACAAGAAAAAAGAAAAATTTCACTGCGATAGTTTATAAAAAATAGAATCATGAAAAAATCAATATACACATTAGTTTTTGCGGTGGGGGCTTTGTTTATGGGTACTGGCCAACAGACACCAGCTCCGGCTCAAAAAGAAGCCATGTCAATAGACGGTGCCACGGCGCATTTGGGCAATGGTGAGGTCATTGAGAATGCCCTTATTATGTTTGAAGACGGCAAACTCACTTTTGTGGGTAGTGCCATGACGAAAATAGCACGAAGGGGCACAGTCATCAAAGGAAAGGGGAAACATGTTTATCCCGGTATCATTGCTCCCTGCAAAGCTTTGGGACTTACTGAGGTAAATGCGGTGCGCGCCAGTAACGATCAAGACGAAATAGGTGAAATGATTCCGCATGTACGTAGTTTGATTGCCTATAATGCAGAATCACAAGTAGTTGAAAGTATGCGACCCAATGGTGTATTGTTAGGACAGATAACGCCCCAAGGTGGACGGATCTCCGGAACCTCATCAATAGTACAGTTTGATGCCTGGAACTGGGAAGATGCGGCAATTAAGGTTGATGATGGCATTCATTTACGCTGGCCCAATAGTTTTAGAAGAGGTCGCTGGTGGATGGGGGAACCAAGAGGTTTTCAGCCAAATAAAGAATACACCAAACAGCTGGAAGAAGTAAAAAGCTTTTTGACTAATGCCGCTGCCTATGGTAAAATTTCCAATGCTGAACTGAATCCGGGGTTTAAGGCCATGCAAGGTGTTTTTGATGGTTCGCAAAAACTGTATGTATATGCAGATGGTGAAAAAGAGATCATAGATGCGATTACAACCGCCAAAAACAATGGCGCCAAAGAAGTGGTTTTGGTCGGTGGTTACCACGCCCATAAAATCACAGGTTTTCTGAAGGAGAACAACATAGCAGTTTTGGTACAGTTCACACACAACCTGCCCGCCTTGGACGATGAAGATTATGATTTACCGTATAAGCTACCAAAATTATTGGCCGATGCAGGGCTTACGGTTGCCATACAGAATGGTAGTGCCTCAAACTTTCAGACGCGTAACCTACCCTTTTATGCAGGTCAAGTGGTAGGGCAAGGATTGGACAAAGAAGTAGCTTTACAGATGATTACAGGCAACAGTGCCAAAATATTGGGTATTGATGACGCATATGGCACCTTGGAAGTAGGTAAAAGCGCAACTCTTTTTGTTTCTAAAGGCGATGCTTTGGATATGCGAGGCAACCAATTGACACATGCTTTTATTGATGGTCGAACCCTTTCATTGGAAACCCACCAGACCAAACTTTGGAAACGGTATATGGGTAAATACGAGGGTGAATAAAAAGCTTAAGTATAAGGACTTTAATAGTTGTTAAATAACGTATGTAGGTCAATATAAAAATTGTATGTCTTTATTGGTTTTATACCCATATGGTCGTATAAAGATGTATTGTACCTCTATTTAAACAAGTTGGCGTACATTCAGCTAAAGCTGACTCGTGTCGCTATACTTAGCAATGAAAAACAAAGCAACGCCCCGCGGGAAATGTGCGCCATCGCCGGGCTAAACCAAATCATTTTAAATTCAATTTCATGAGGTCATTATTGATTATAGTTATGTGCTGTTTTATTAATACAATTTGTATTGCACAAAAAGACGGTTCCCAAATAACTGTAGGTATTAGTCATACAATTAAGTCTTCCATATTAAATGAAGATAGAACAATTCAAATTTATACACCGGATGGGTATTTAGATTCAAAGAAAGAATATCCTGTGTTTTATGTTTTAGATGGACAATGGTATTTTTTTAGTGGTGTGGCAATTCAAAAAGCCTTACGCACTCCAGGAGCTATTCCTGAAATGATTGTAGTTGGCATTCATGATAATGATTCATCGAGATGGTCTTTATTTGGGGAACAAAGTGAAAAATTCACGAATTTTTTAGTTAACGAAGTTATACACTATGTCGATTCTAACTATAGAACAACTAATGAACGTGTTATTTTTGGCTGGGAAGCAGCTGCTTATTATACCAGTGAATTAATTCTAAAAAAGAGTGAAATATTTAATGGAGCGATAATAACTGACGGTGGCTATGCTTCAGAAGAGGTAGTCACAGAGTTTACTTCAAATAAAGATGTTTATCTTTTTATGGCAAATTCAAGGAAAGACATTTATTATATAGGTTCAACCGACGCATTCCACAAAATATTGAAAAAGAACAACCCAATAAATCTTATTTGGAAATACAATTTATTCAACGATGAAGTACACGAAACTTTGGCACATTTGGCTATGTATAAAGGATTGAAGTACTATTATCATAATTATGACTCACCAGTATTTGAAAGCATACAACAGTATATTGATTTAGGTGGGATTGACTACCTGACTAACTATTTTAAGGAACGAGCAATACGATTTGGTGGTGATGGCCTTATAGATGATGGTACAAAAAATGGATTAATTTGGTTGGCATGGAACAGAGATAATTTTGAATATTTCAATATTTTCATGACTGAATTCAAAGATGTTTTAACTACAAAAAGATATGCTTCGGCCTATTGGCAAAATCGGTTTGGACAGTTTTATTTAAAACACAAAGACTTCCAAAATGCCATTAAATACTTTAATACAGGACTTACAAAATATCCAAATTCGAATTTTGAACAAGAAATGCGCCAGGGGCTTATGGATGCCAAGAACAAAAAAGATTAATCAATTATATAAACGTTCTACAACAATGTGTTTAAAACATAGCTAATAAAGGCTTTCCGAGAGTTTTATGTACAACTATAAAAAATTCCAGAAAAATGAAAAAAAAGCAATTTTTAATAATTCTGATTTTAGCGGGTTTTCAACTTAATGGTCAGGACACAGATTACCCCTATCCTTCATTTAGTCCAAAAGGTAACATATCCCAAATCGTTGGAAATACACTAATAAGTGTTGAATACGAAAGGCCTTCTGCCCGGAAAAGACATATTTATGGTGGACTCGTACCTTGGAACAAAGTTTGGCGCACTGGTGCTGGGAATTGCACCAAAATTGCATTTAATAAAGAAGTAACAATTGGAGGGCAAAAAGTTTCTGCTGGAAATTATTCTGTTTTCACCATACCTAACCCGAATGAATGGGTCGTAATAATCAATAAGGATACTACTCTGTACGGGAGCTACGATTACAAGTATAAAAATGATGTTGCAAGATTTGCGGTCGTGCCAGTAGAAACTAATCGCTATTATGAAACTTTGAATTTCGATATTCAACTAAATCAACATAATGCAACCATTTACATTTCATGGGCAAATACCCAAATCAAGTTTGATATTGAAACATCGACCAACGAAAAAATGGAGAAACTAATTCGGGAAGAATTATTGACTGGCTTAAATCAAGTATCCGATACCTATGCTGGAGCTGCTTCTTATTTAGCCTTTAGGGAAATGGATTATAAAAATGCGCTAAAACTTGCCGAGAAAGCTATTGAACTTGACAAGAATAACGAGTGGGTTTATGTTATAAAAATTGAGATTTACGAGAGACTAAAACTTTATGACAACGCAATTACAGAAATCAATCGAATACTTGAAATTTTAAATAAGAATAAAGAAAACCGAAAGAAAGAAATAAAAAAGATGGAATCGGAATATAAAAGATTAACCAAACTGAGGGAATAACTACCCACAACAAAACCTATAATCTATTGCGCTGGTCTTCCTAAACGGAAATCCTCGCTTATTCACTAACTTTATGCTACGACGGAAAAGTCCGGTGGACATTTTCCGCAACGTATCAGGACGCTAAATGCAATTTAGTTCGTGTCATGTTTATTTGCAAGGGCACTCATATGTTCGCTACGCTCAGAAGGTACGTCTGATTTTATTCCCAATACCGCAAAACCCACAAAGCAACATCCCGCAAATGCGAAACTACTTGATGAACAATGCCATAGGACAAATAGGTAGTCCCATTCCAATGACATTGTTACAGGTTTTTGCTATATTTCCTTAAAATAAGACGGACTGCACATAGCGCGGCGTTACCTACAAGCTGAAAAAATCATAGCAAAATTAAAATGGAGAATATAAATCAACCAATAGAGCTTTTTTCCGAGTGGTATAACGAAGAATTAAAAGTATCAAAAGTCCGTATTCCATCGGCAGTATGCTTTTCAACAGTCGGAACAGATAGTTTTCCAAATGCAAGATTTGTTTCTTTTAAAGAACTGGTTGACAATTCATTTGTTATTACTGGTCCGCTAAATTCGAGAAAAGGTACTGAAGTTGAAAATAATGAAAATGTTGCGTTGACTTTTTGGTGGACAGAAACGGAAAGACAAGTTAGGATTCAGGGGTTAGCAACAAAAATTCCAGACCAACTTGCGAACAGGTATTTTAATGAACGTAGCACGAATTCACAAGCTGTATCTTCAATTTGTCGACAAGGAATGGAAATAGACAATCTTGAATTACTTGAAAAAGAAGTATTGGAAAAGGTTGCGACAAACGGAAACATTCAAAGACCTAAAAACTGGAGCGGGTTTTCAATTAAACCGATACGAATTGAATTTATGGAATTCAAAAAAACAAGATTTCACGATAGAAAACTATTTGGAATTGAAAATGGCGAATGGAATTTAAAACAAATACAACCCTAAAAAGCCAGCAGGTAACAATACCTATATTTAATACGGACTTCTGTCTTTAAGCCAAGGTCTGCGTATATTTATGAAGTCGCAAAATTTTTGGGATTTTGCTTTCGAACAAAAAAGAAAAAACAAAACCAAAAGCTTTTGTTTAGCGTGTAGCTGGAAATCCGATGGATTCCTAAGCTGGGCTGCACATAACGCGGCGTTGTGTGTAATTTGAATAATATTACAAAAATGAAAAAGTTATTTCTCCTATCGCTTATTTTACTAATGGTATCATGTAATGGCAATAAGCCTGAGTCAGTAGAACAAGAACAGGTCATAAATATTGAAAAGGAAAAAGAAAAACTTCGTTATTTAAAAGAAGTTGAATGGCCTAAGGCTTACAGAGAACAAGACACTATATTGCTCGATCGGATTTTAGGATCGGACTTTCAGATGGTAACCAACGATGGCGAATGGTCGGACAAAATAAAACAGATGGAACGAATCAAAGAGTCTCCTATGGACCACGATTCTTTCACGTATGAAATCAAAAGACTGGAAATTCTCGAAAATGGAACTGCAATAATTGCGGGAACTGGTCACATAATAAATGACAATAGAGAATCTATATATCAATCCAGTAATATTCTTATTAAGCGAAATGGAATTTGGAAAGCTGTTCTTTCCCATGTTTCTGGTTATAAAAAATTAGAATAAACTAAACAAAACCTATTATCGAGTGCTACCTCTCCCCTAACCTAAAAATTCTTATTTTTTTACGGCTGGATTTCTGAAACGAAATCATAGCCGAACCGTTGGCTGCAAGCTGAAAAAAAACATACAAAATGAAAAAAAGATTTTACGAGCTATATTCAATAAAAATAACGAGTTTCAACAAAGTGTATGGTTTATAGATTCTCATTTTCATTCTGAAAATTACTCGCCAATCCAAATGTAACATAGCGAGGCTGCGTGACCATTTTGAGCAAGTCTTTCTCTAATGAACAAAATCAACAGCTCATCAGGAATATTCAACAATTCAGATATATAAAATTTCCATTCTTGACAAATAAATGAAATTTTACGAGTGTTATTTATAAACCGCTCTAGTAAAAAGCAAATAATAATATGAAAAAAAAGATACTCAGAATAGTACTACTGGTAGGAACTGTAATTTCTCTGTTCTACGTACCCTGGATTTTAGTATGGGCTTGGATTTTACCCTTGCCAAATACAGTTCAAGAACAAGTTGATGAAGCCATTGGCCATGGGTTTGATGGCCTGATTGTCTATGTTGACGAAGCTGGTAAACCGCCAGCATTTTATACAGGCGGTTGGAAGGATCGAGATAACAAAATACCTACAGACCCGAATTCATTATTCAAAATTGCGAGTATTAGCAAGTTATATACCGCTGTTTCCATCGCAAAATTGGCTAAAGCCAATCGATTATCTTTAGATGAAACGCTTGCCGATTACTTTCCAGAACTCACGGACAGAATTGAAAATGCAGAAACGATTACCCTAAAACTGATGGTGCAACACCGAAGCGGCATTCCGAATTTCACGAATAATCCTGCTTATTGGGAAAATGAACAGGAAAATGGTAAAAATGCTCTCGACTTTGCACTCGATTTACCGGCGAGCTTTAAGCCCGATAAAGGCTATGAATATTCAAACACCAATTATTTGTTGCTTCGCAGGATTATTGATCAAGTGGTAGGCTATAGCCATGAACAGTACATTAAAGAGGAAATCTTGCGCCCACTCGAGCTAAAGAATACGTTTTTTTCTCTTAGTGAAGTAAATATGGATGATGTGATGAGTGGGTATTATGTTGGGGTTGAAAAAGATTTTAAGGCGAATGAATACGGAATGTTAGCTACAGCCCAAGATGTTGGCATCTTCTTGCGAGCCTTAAATGATGGTTCTGTTTTTAATGAAGGTGAAAAGGAAATCTACTCATCCATTTACGAGTACGAACACGGAGGCTTGGTAATTGGCTATCAGAGTCTGGCTGAATATCATGAAGATATAGACGCAGTAGTGGTGCAATTTATAAACACCACCGATTTTAATGGATATGAATGGAATTTATCAGAGATCACCATTAATCGTATTGTAAAGATAGTTAAGAGGAAAAAATAGAATTAAGAAATAAAAAACCTGTGGCCAACAAAAAAACAATGTAACTTGTTTTGCAACAATTATTTGCACTAATAAACATACAGCATTGAAAGAAATACTAAAAGCAAATCAAAGGATACAAAGATTTGTAAATAAAACGCCCATTGTTAGTTCGTCATTATTAAACAAATGGACCGGCCATGAGATTTATTTTAAAGTGGAATGCTTGCAAAAAATCGGGGCCTTTAAAGCAAGAGGTGCCTGTAATACGGTATCCTGGCTAGTAGAAAATAATAAAAAACCTAAGCAAATAGTTGCCAATAGCTCAGGAAATCATGCCCAGGCAGTTGCTTGGGCATCGAGTCAATTCGGAATTCCATCAAAGATTTATATGCCTGATTATTCCTCAAAAGTGAAAATTCAGGCAACTAGGCATTATGGTGCTGAAGTTGAACTGTGTAAAACCAGGGATATAGCGGATAAAAAAGTTAAAGAACACGGAAATGAGGAAGGTGCTTTTTGGATTCCGCCTTTTAATCATCTACATGTTATCGCCGGTCAAGGAACGGTCACCCAAGAAATTTTGAGTGAATTAGATGACGTTAATGCCATATTTGCTCCATGTGGTGGCGGTGGTCTTTTGTCTGGTACAGTAATAGCAGCCCATGGTCTTTCAACAAAAACAAAAGTATACGGAGCAGAACCGTTAAATGCGAATGACGCCGCCCAGTCATTGAAAATGAATGCTATTCAAAGACTACAGTCGGTCCCAGATACACTTGCCGACGGGGCAATGACCATGGCCGTTGGCGATATCACCTTTGAGTATTTGAAAAAATTGGATGGCATGTATGAGATTGAAGAAACCGATATGGTTTATTGGACACAATGGCTCACGCATCTTTTAAAATTGCATATTGAGCCTACAAGTGCTTTGGGAATGGTCGCTGGTTTCCAATGGCTAAAAGCTCAAAAGACAAAAAAACGAATTGTGGTTATATTATCAGGTGGAAATATCGACCAAAAAACACAGTCAAAGATTTGGGAGAAAAGTTATCTTGAAATTGAACCCGGTATCTAAAACAAAATCGAAAGACGATTAAATAAAACTCGCCACCGTATAAGTAACTATCAAATAAATTGAGTCCTCAAATAAAATATGAATTTTCAGCCAAGATGTGGCAACATCAATCACCTGGTGGATGGCATTTTGTTTCACTTCCCATGGATTTGGCAAATGAAATAAGGAAAAATATTGGATGGCAAGAAGAGGGCTGGGGAAGATTGAAAGCAATGGCAAAAATCGGCGATAATAAATGGCAAACGGCCATTTGGTATGACACTAAAAAGAGAACATATTTACTTCCCATAAAAGCTGAAATAAGAAAAAAAGAAGCACTTAAAACTGAGAGTACGATAAATACGGTTATTTGGGTGTAATTTCGAAGGTTTAAGATATTGAATTCATAACTTCTATAATATGCACGAAGGTAACATTACTTCTATCTGGTGGGTTTACAAGTTAAATTTCTAGCTTATTCGCTAACTTTATATTCGGTGAAATAATTTAGATTCTTGAATTACCTTTCTTTTTCAATGTTCTTCCCATGCTTCACCACTGATAAAACTAAATTTTTGAAAAATAATTTTGAATAAACTAAATTATATATTCTTAGTACTTGCGTTGTTCGCAGAAATTATTGGAACAATCGGTGGTTTTGGTTCTTCGGTATTTTTTGTACCTATAGGTAACTTTTATTTTGACTTTCATTCGGTTTTAGGGCTTACGGCAATATTCCATTTATCAAGTAATATGAGTAAGATTGTTTTATTCAAAAAGGGTCTTGACAAAAAACTGATAATGAATATAGGCCTACCCTCTATCTTATTTGTAGTCATCGGTGGATTCTTGTCAAAGATTCTCGACAGCACCATTTTAGAAATTCTGCTTGCGGTATTTTTAATAAGTTTAAGTTTATTATTTCTATACAAAAAAGGCCTCGTGGTTTCGCCAAATAGAAAAAACGCAATAACTGGAGGAGTTATATCAGGATTTTCGGCCGGATTGTTAGGTACTGGGGGAGCTATTAGAGGGTTGACAATGACGGCATTTAATCTTGAGAAAAGCGTTTTTATTGCCACTTCCGCATTTATTGATTTTTTTATAGACTTTACAAGAACCATTGTCTATTACCAAAATGGTTACATTCATAAACACGATTTGATTTATTTACCTTTTCTCATAGTGATTGGACTCGTTGGAACCTATATTGGTAAACGAATACTAAAATTCATCCCGCAAGATAAATTCAAAAAAATATCACTTATCCTTATTTTGTCCATAGGCTTTTTGACGCTATTGAATATTTTGATAAACATATAGGTCTTTCAAATTGAAGGTACGATAAATACAGTTATATTGGGTGTAATCATCCAACAATGAAATAATTTGCTCCTTAGTCCCAAAGCGCAAACGAATTCAATGAAATTGGGGCAAGAAACGATTAATAGGATTGAATTATGAAAAAAGAAATAACAGTTTTCGTTTTGCCTATAATTATTTCACTGGTTTTAAGTGCCTGCAACACTGTACAAGAAGAAGTAGAAGAAAGACCAAATATTTTATTTTTTCTTGTTGATGACCAACGGAACGACCTTCTATCTATCGCAGGGCATCCAATCATTCAAACACCAACAGTAGATAAGCTCGCCGAAAATGGCGTTCGATTTACAAATGCTTTTGTAACAACTTCAATTTGTGCTGCAAGTAGGGCCTCTATCCTAACCGGATTATACGAGAGCAAACATGGTTACACTTTTGGAAAACTTCCTATTAAAACTGAGTTCGTAAAAAATTCATATCCATTCCTGTTAAAATCATCAGGATATAAAACAGGTTTTATTGGGAAATTTGGAATGAAAATCGAAAATCAGGATAGTTTGCTTCCCCAAATGTTCGACTACTATAAACCTTCACCAAAATCTGGTCCACATTTTATAAAACTTAACGATGGCACCAAACGACATTCTGCCGAGATAAAAGGAGATGAAGCTGTAGAGTTTATTGCAAATCAAACAAGCGAAAACCCATTTTGCCTTTCCATTAGCTTTAATGCCGTTCATGCAGTAGATGGTAATAAAACTCCAGGAAATGATGGTCATTATCCCTACCCAAAGGCAGTGGAACACTTGTATGAGGATACCGAAATGCCAACTCCTGAATTATCAGATTCCAATATTTATGAAAATCATCCGGAGTTCTTAAAAAATTCACTCAACAGGGAACGTTATTTCTGGCGGTGGGATACAGAAGAAAAGTATCAAACAAACATGAAAGCATATTTTCGCATGATCAGCGGGTACGACAATGTAATGAAAAGGGTACTAAATACGCTTGAAAAATATGGATTGGATAAGAATACCATAATTATTTTCTCCTCTGATAATGGTTACTATATGGGTAATAGAGGTTTTGCGGGCAAATGGTCGCACTATGAAGAGTCCCTTCGAGTTCCTTTAGTGATTTACGACCCACGAAAGTCTAGAAAGACGGTAAAAGGTACTTCAGATAAGGTTGCCTTAAATATTGATATTCCGTCAACCATACTGGACCTAGCAGGAATTTCATTACCAGAAATATACCAAGGAGAAAGTCTCGTGCCTATTTTGAACAATGAAGATATTGATACTTGGCGAACAGATTTTCTATGTGAACATAGAATGGAACACGATAAAATTCCCAAATACGTGGGTATTCGAGGGCAAAGATATATCTATGCCAACTATTATGAACAAAATCCACCTTATGAATATTTACATGATTTACAAAAAGATCCAAAGCAACTGGAAAACCTAATTGATGATACTACATACAAAGATGTGCTACAGCAAATGAGAAGTAAGCGTGATAGTTTAGAAATAAAAGTTAAAGGGCAACAATAAATGAAGGCTTATCAAAAAAGAGACTTCATTTACATTAATTTTAAAATTCATAAAAGAGGAAACTTATTACCAGCATAAAAAATAAATGACACTAGAGGACTTAGGATACAACAATGAATTAGCTGAATATCGAGAAGCGAACAACCTTGGTTCCTTTGAGATTGGCAGGGTCATTTCGGAGCACAAAGACCGTTATACAGTTAAGACCGGCAAAAATGAATTTGATGCCGAACTTCTGGGGAATCTTAGGTACACAGCTACTGACAGGAGCGATCTTCCTGCGGTTGGTGATTGGGTTGCCATTTCAGAATATGATGAAGACAAAGCGCTAATTCACGCTCTATTACCTAGAAAATCAATTATTGAAAGAAAGGCTGTGGGTAAATTGGGACAAACCCAGATAATCGCCGCGAACATTGATTTTGGACTCATAGTCCAATCGGTAAATAGAGATTTCAATATAAATCGTATAGAACGTTATTTGACTATTTGCAATGCCTCCAAAATTGAACCGCTTATTGTTTTGAGTAAAGTGGATTTAATTGAAGAGCAGAAATTGAAAGAATTGTTGATCCAAATTAACGAACGCATTGAAGATGTTCCCCTATTCGCCATTAGTAATCAAACCCAAATAGGGATTACAGAATTAAAATCAGAATTGAAAACAGGTCGTACTTATTGTCTTCTTGGTTCTTCAGGGGTCGGAAAATCTACCTTGATAAATACCTTGACAGGTAAGGACTTGATGGAAACCGGGGAAATAAGTGAAAGTATTGATCGGGGAAAACATGTAACAAGCCATAGAGAATTGATTGTCCTGGAAAATGGAATTTTGATAGATAACCCGGGCATAAGGGAAGTAGGTATTACCAATAGTTCTAGTGGTCTTGAAATTACTTTTGAGTCTATATTAAACCTTGCCCAGAATTGTAAATTCAGTGATTGCACCCATATCAATGAAAAAGGGTGCGCTGTAATTGACGCTATTGAAAATGGAGATTTAGATGCAGATGCCTACGCCAATTACATTAAAATGGAGAAAGAGAAATCGCATTTTGAGTCAGATGCCCAAGAACGCAAGAAAAAGGATCGGGCTTTCGGAAAAATGATCAAGAATGTAAAAAAACAACGGAAACTGGATAAGTACTAAATTGATGTTTTTCATTCTCCTATTACCTTGATGATAATTACAGCAAATATTTAAAAAGAGGGAATTCAATGGTTCCCGAAATCAATAGTAATGACTAGGCAAAAAATTAACATACTACTCACAATTATATTAATGACAGCTTGTGAGCAAAAAAAGAAATCCAAAACACAGGAAGCGCCTCCAAAAAACTATATCATGGTACTGGACACTATCTGGCATTCTGAGCAAGACCCTATTAGAAAACGAGATTCATTAATGGCAATTTATGGAGCAGATTCTCCTGAGTTTAATGAACAACAGGCCATTTACAAAAGTAATCATGTAATCAATGAAAAAAAGATAAAGGCAATCCTGGATGAGAATGGTTGGCCAGATCAGGTCCAAATTGGTGAACAGGGTAATTTAACTATTTGCAATGTACTCCAACATGCCGATCACGAAATTCGAGTTCATTATTTACCATTAATGAAACAGGCCGTATTGGACAAAAAATTGGAGCCTGGATTTTTAGTACGGGCCCAGGACAGAATTGCCACAGACCTGGGAGATTTACAAATCTATGGGGGTCAAATGAAATACTATCCCGATACCAAAAGTTTTAATGTTTGGCCTGTTTATGACCCGGTGAATATTGATAAACGAAGGGCAGAAATAGGCCTTGATCCAATAGCGGAATTCTTAAAAAACAGATTTGATTTTGAATGGAATTTGGAAGAGCAAATTAAACGAACGGAAGAATTCGAGAAACAAAAACGCGCCAGTAGTCAATAGCGCTGAAATAATATAATCATCAATCAAAATACAACTTTGGTTTATAAATAATTAAGCGTGTCTTGGATTATTTCTCGCCTAACTTTCAGTTAATTATCCTCGTAATCAACTATCTTTAAATTTCATTCACATTTTCTGAACCAAACTATAATTAGTATCAACCAGCCAGTTGTGGCTTTAATTAATCAACTAAATGAATACTCGTAAATTTTACCCACTCTTAATTTTGATTTTGATAGTTGGATGCGGTCCGGCTGATGATGGTTTTACAGATTTATTCAATGGAAAAAGTCTTGATGGTTGGCATTCATATGGAAAGGATGAAATCAATGATGGATGGTACGCTGATAATGGCGAATTGATTTTTGACTTTCAAAGGGATAAAAGTGGAGAAAACTCGAATTTGGTGACCGACAAGCAATACACCAATTACGAATTATCGATAGAATGGAAAATCTATCCTCATGGAAACTCAGGTATTTTCTGGGGTGTAATAGAAAGTGAAGAGTTTGAACAACCTTATATGACTGGGCCTGAAATTCAAATTTTGGACGATGGTTGGGAAGCATATATAGAAGAACGTGGCGATATTAATCGGGCGGGTTCATTGTATGGTTTGATCCCACCGTCCTCAATAGTAAGTAACCCAGCAGAGGAATGGAACCATTACCTCATTCATATTGATCATAAAGAAAATGAAGGTTTTGTTGTCTTCAATGGCACAGAGGTTGTTCGTTTTCCCGTACATGGACCTGAGTGGAAAGCAATGATAGCAAAATCAGGTTTTGCTAAATGGTCAAGTTTTGGAACGGCGAAAACTGGCCATATAAGTCTTCAAGAATGGGGCGGAAAAGTTGCGTTTAGAAATATAAAGATTAAAGAATTGCCATAGTCTTTTTCCCTTGATACAGTTTTATGCAGTTGTAATCTAAGTGGATGTAAACTAAACATGGACAATACCAAAAACTACAAAACGTCAATAAAAAAGATATGCGAATCCTAAAAAAAGTTTTCCTTTTATTCACTTTCTTGGTACTTCTCTTTATAGGTCATGTATTGATTTCCACAGGTTATTTCAGAACTATTGAACCACAGTTTCAAGGAAAAATCCTTAAAAGAATTCCACTTGTAGGAGCCGAGGATATTATGATAAGTCGCATCGATAGCTTTGCATTGATTTCCTCAACCGATCGCGCTGCCTTTCCCCCTGAAACAGTCGACAAAGGAGGGCTTTATTTGATAGATTTAAAAAACGATGATTTTGAGCCTATCCATTTGACAAAAAATTTTAAACAACCGTTTGCGCCACATGGTATTTCGTTCTTCAAAACAGATAGTACGTATAAGGTTATGGCTGTGAACCATACTCAAAAAGGGCATTCCCTAGAAGTTTTTGAATTATATGATAAAAGGATGACGCACATAAAAACCTTGGAACATCCATCCATGATAAGTCCTAATGATGTCGTCATGATAGATGAAGATCGTTTTTACTTTACCAACGACCATAAGTACACACAAGGTCTAGGTTTATTGGCAGAAAATTATCTTGGTTTAGGAATATCGAATGTGATATTCTTTGATGGATCTAGGTACAATGAGGTTGCCAATGGAATTGCATATGCCAATGGAATCAATATCGACAATAATAGAGACCTGATTTTTGTGGCATCGCCCAGACATTTTGAAGTCGAAGTTTTTGCAATGAACAAAGATGGAACACTCACCTTCAATGAGGCGATTGATTGTGGAACTGGAGTGGACAATATAGAGTTTGATCAAGAAGGAAATCTTTGGATAGGGTCACATCCCAATCTTTTACGCTTTAGTTCATATGCAAAGGGCAATAAAGAAACCTCCCCTTCGGAGATTATTAAAATCGATTACAGGAAAAAGGGAGATTATTCAATTGAAAAAATATATGTTGAAGAGGGTAGTGAAATGTCTGGTTCAACGGTTGCCGCAACTTTTGGGGATTTAATATTCATGGGCAACGTCATGGATGAAGAATTCTTAATTCTACAACGCAATACAAAACCCTAAAATAAAGACGCACTTTAACAGGTTTTTCAAATAGCCATTTATATTGTAAATTCAGCTATCTAAAAATCCAACTAATATGCGATTAAATAATTCTGCCATCACCTTACTATTTCTATTTCTTCTAATATTAACTTCATGTAACACCTCTGATAAACAATCTGCAACGCTGCTGATTCATGGCGGACCTATATACACCGTTGATAACATTCAAACCACGGTTGAAGCAGTAGCAACAAAGGACAATAAGATTCTTTTTGCAGGCAGTCTTGTCGAAGCTGAAAAATATAAAACTGATTTAACTGATGTTATTGACCTTAAAGGAAAGACTATGACTCCTGGGCTGATTGAAGGACATGGCCATTTTATGGGATTGGGATATAATGAATTGTCCCTAGATCTAATGAATACCACTAGCTACCAAGAAATTGTGGATGCCGTTGCCGAAAAAGTAAAATCTGCTGAGCCGGGGGAATGGATCACAGGAAGAGGTTGGCATCAAAGCAAATGGGATGAAATGCCAGACGAAACGGTCAATGGATTCCAAACACACCAGTTACTAAGTTCCGTATCTCCCGAGAATCCTGTATACTTAGGTCATGCCAGTGGACATGCAGGTTTTGCCAATGCCAAAGCAATGGAAATTGCAGGAATTCAGGTATTGTCGAAAGATGGTATTGACAAATTTGAAGTGGAAGGTGGCGAAGTAATCCGCGATGAATTAGGAAGACCAACTGGTATTTTCAATGAACGTGCACAGGGTTTAATTAGAAAACATATTCCAGAGAATACTCCTGAAACAAATGCCAAGGCTTTTGAACTGGCTGTGGCTGCTTGCCATAGACATGGGATTACAGGTTTTCACGACGCTGGAATTGGCAGAGAAACCATAGAACTCTATTCTTCGATGAAGACAGCTAACAAAATGAAAATTAGGTTGTATACCATGCTTACGGGTTGGGATGAGGAATTACTGAATGAATGGTATGAAAAAGGACCTCTTGTTGATCCTGAGAACCTATTGACTATTCGTTCTATAAAACTGAACTGTGATGGTGCATTAGGTTCACGTGGAGCTTGGCTATTGGAATCATATACAGATCGTCCAGGACATTTTGGACATGAAACCTTACCCATGGAATTTGTAAAAAAGACATCTCTAAAAGGTTTAGAACATGGTTTTCAAGTTTGTTCACACGCCATTGGCGATAGAGCAAATAGGGAGATTTTGGACCGTTATGAATTGGCCTTTGATGAATTGCCAGATATGACTGCTGATCATAGGTTTCGAATAGAACACGCACAACACCTGCATCCAGATGATATTCCGCGCTTTGCAAGCCTAGGCGTTATCCCTGCTATGCAAGCGGTACATATGTCCTCTGACCGCCCTTGGGCAATTGACCGTCTTGGGGAAAAACGCATCAAAGAGGGTGCTTATATGTGGCAAGACTTACTACAAAGTGGAATCCCAATTGTCAACGGTACCGATGTACCGGTTGAACCGTTGAATCCTATTTCA
Source organism: Maribacter sp. HTCC2170 (assembly GCF_000153165.2). NCBI lineage: Bacteria > Pseudomonadati > Bacteroidota > Flavobacteriia > Flavobacteriales > Flavobacteriaceae > Maribacter > Maribacter sp. HTCC2170. Next base: position 2,387,416 of record NC_014472.1, on the reverse strand, counting down.
AGTTTCTATGCAAGTGTTAGTAGAAAAACTTTGAAAGGTACGCCTGTGGGCGGTTATGAACCTGAGCAAAAAATGACTAGGGAACAGGCACTTAGATCTTACACGTTAGATGCAGCCTATGGAGCATTTGAAGAAGATTTAAAAGGTTCCATTACGGTCGGGAAATTGGCAGATTTCACAATCTACAACCAGGACCTCATGCAAGTTCCAGAAGACCAAATTCTAAATACCACAATTGAAATGACCATTTTCGATGGAAATGTGGTATATCAAAAAGGTAAGTAACCAATATTTTGGAACGGGGATTATTCCCATAATCAATTTGTGTTGAAACTCTAATTTTTGTTCGAACGAAAAACCTGTATTTCTTAAGCGCACTCATTCTAATTATATGAATCAGCAAAAGCCACCATGGCATTTTCTACTATTATTGATTTTGGCCGGTGAGTCGGTATTTATTATCCCTTTTGTATTGGCAAGGGTATTTAGACCAACAGTGCTGAATGTATTTAATTTGGACAATGTACAGTTGGGGATATGTTTTTCGGTTTATGGAATTGTTGCCCTCCTATCTTACCTCTTTGGTGGACCACTTGCCGATAAATATCCGCCGAGAAAACTTATAGCAGTAGCCCTATGGATGACCGCCTTAGGTGGTTTGGTATACGCTACTTTCCCTAGTTACTCGATTTTAAAGATTCTATACGGCTATTGGGGCTTTACAACCATATTTCTTTTCTGGGCGCCAATGATCAAGGCAACACGCGTTTGGGGAGGGTCTTCTTCGCAAGGTAAGGCATTTGGCTTTTTGGACGGTGGCCGAGGTCTAGTTGGAGCGCTGTTTGGTGCAATGGGCGTTTTCATATTTTCATTATTCATTGCCTCGGAAGTTTCTGAAGCAACTATTGTTGAGAGTAAAGCCGCTTTTAGATATGTGATTCTTGTTTCTTCGGGAATAGTTTCCATTGTAGGGCTTGTGGTATGGTTTTTCATGAAATTGGATCGTGATTTAGAAAAGGAAATCATTTTAGATAAAATTACCTTAAGCCAAGTGAAAGAAGTTTTAAAACTACCTTCTGTTAGGTTGTTAATGGTTATAATTCTATGTGCATATGTCGGTTATAAAATCACCGATGTCTTTTCCCTCTATGCTCAAGATGTAATGCTTTATAACCAAGTACAATCTGCGCAAGTAGGTACTTTTCTATTGTTTATTCGGCCAGTTGTTGGAGTGATTATAGGTATTCTGGCAGATCGTTCCCAGACGACGCTATGGTTGTTCATTGGTTTTGTTGTGTCTATTATTGGTGCATTGCTTTTCGCAACGGGCATTATTTCTGATTCATCTACTGCATTATTTTTTATCTCAACCCTAATCATCGCCACAGGAGTTTATGCAGCACGTTCTCTTTATTTTGCTGTGATGGAAAGAGGACAGATACCTCTTCTGCTCACCGGGACAGCTGTTGGGTTAATTTCTATTGTAGGATATACTCCGGATATTTTTGCGGGTCCCGCCATGGGTTACCTTTTAGATAAATCACCAGGTGCTCAAGGGCATCAACATGTATTTTTGATGCTAATTTTCTTTTCCTTGATTGGAGCTATTGCCGCATGGATTTATCATCGGTTATACGGTAAGAAAAAAAAGCACTGAGTGTTTCTATTCAAGAATAAAACTGGACTCAACTGGATAATGATCCGATAAAAAATAGGCTTCTGGGCCATTATAAATTTTGGTGTCGATACATTGATTAACCAAATTATAACTCGTTAAGATATAATCTATACGTGTTCCTCTATCAATCAACTTCTTTTTGTCGGTTTCGGTCTTACGAAAAACCTGTGTAGGGAAACTTATACGGTCATTACCAGTACCTACGAATTTAGAAGCATTATCAAAAAGACCCACCCCATAAAACTTGGACATGACTGAATAATCAAAATTGCCCTCTCTTAAATTTTCTGATTGGTCATTTTTCTCATCTCTTTTTCTTGCGTCTTGTAAAAGATCAGCCCTCGAATTGTACCAATCAGCATCAGCTGGAGAAAGCGCATTAAAATCGCCACAAACAAGGACCTTATTGCCTGCTTTTATTTCAAGGTCAATTATACCTGATAAAATTTCGGCTTCTTCGCTTCTCTTTTCCCATTGAGATGGTGACAAATGAACCACAAAAATTTCAAAACCGTTGGTTGAACAATGTAATGCACCATGATGCATTCCCTCGATTATCTTTTCTTTAAGAACAATTGGATACTTGGAAGTCAAACCCACCGAATAACCTGTTGTTTTTAAAAGCACTGAATAATCGTGACCCCAAGCCTTCGCGTCTTGGGTTAATTTATCATCGTTATAATCACAAAGTTCTTGTAGAGCAACTACATCTGGCTTTTTTGAATCCATCCATGACAAAAGCTTCTCTTGGCGAACTGTATCTTTCCCCCATTCGAAACCATTCCAAATATTATAACTGATCAATTTAAAGTTTTCTTGACCAATTCCATTTGTGAGAACAAAAAGGAACAAAAAGGCTACTAGTGGTTTTACTTTCATGAACTTAGAATTTACTTTACGTCGAACACTGTTATGACAGCCGCATGGTCAGACGGAAACATTAATGGATGATAATCAATTACCTTGGATTCAATCGGAATCAAACCACCTTTATAATAGATATAGTCAATACGATCCCTTAATCCATATTCATTGGATGAAGTTGCCGCCCTTGGTGTCCAGGTAAGTCCAGGATCTAATAGCGGGTTTATGTTCAACTCTCTAAAACTATCTTTGAACCCTGCATTTATCATTGCCAAACTAACAGGCCAATCAATCGTATAACCGTTATGTATGCCCTTGGTAGATTCAATCCAATCTAAATGAGACCCACTATTAAAATCCCCAAGCATAATAACTGGATTACTCCCAGATTTAGAATGAAGTGGTTTAATTTCCTTTAAAATACTTTCTACCTCTGATTGGCGTGTCTCTTTTTCAGCATTTATCAAGTCTTCGGCTGAAATTGCACCTTCAATCACATTTTTGCTATAATCAGGTAAGTAATGCAACCAAGTGTTCAAAAACGTAAGTCGCCGCCCACCACCTAAATTAATTTCTGCGCCTCCAAAATTAAATGGGCGAAAAGCTTTAATTGTTTTATTAATGGGAAACCTACTCATTATACTCAAATTAGAGCTTATTAGATAAAAATGATATCCCAACGCATCAGCAATAATCTCTCCTGATCCATAAGTCTCAATCAATGCGACAACATCGGGTTGGGCCTGCTTTATAGTTTGTACAACGCGTTCAACGCCAACATGTTTACCATATCTTCTACCACCATGCCAAATATTCCAAACCATTGTCCTAAGCGGTGAATCCAGTTTATCATCTTCTTCCAAGGTTTTAAAACGATTGAAGTCCTCTTTTATACTCGTACTGTTCTGATATGAACTCTTAACGTTCACTTCATCTAAATAGCCATTAAATGCTGTCCATTGACCTGAAGAACCATATTCCCAATATTCATAGGTTCCTCCAACTACGGTCCTATTGTTACTGTTCAAACTTCCCAAGTTTGGTGTATTGTAAATAGCAACATTTTTTCCATCTTTAAAGAACCAGGCTTCTTCTTTTTCCCTATCTATACTAAAGGCAAGTTGATGCCACTCACCATCGTTGATTGCTTGTCTTCCTGGTGTTGGCAAATATCTGTATTCACTTTTTCCATCAGAGATCCAAACTCCCCACGCGCCATTTTCTTGCGTGAGTATTTTCCAGCCAGGACCCTCTGGGTCTTCATCTTTTGTGTTTCCGATTATTGGTGTACCTTGAACAGCACCTTTAATAGTTTTAACCCATACTTGAACGGAAAAATCATTCATCCCATAGTCTGGTGTCTCGAGACTATCAATAACCAATGGTTTTCGTAATACGGCATTCTCGGAAAGATCCAATGCTCTTCCAGAAATTCCATTGGTCCATTGCGGTAGTTGTAATTGCATTACATATACCGCTTTTTCTTTGGACTTTTGGGGGTAGTATTTATCAATGTTTTCCTCAAAACCAGTATAAAAATTGGTCTGAGAGTAAATGCTATTTACACCTACAATTATTGCGATAAATAAGAGAATGCCTTTGTTCATATTCAATTTTATTTTAATGCGCATTGTAATGCCGTCCATCGAAAATAACTCAATCATTCATCATTATCAATTGCACTACTAAATTAATTCGAAGTGATTGAAATTTAACTAATTATATGCTGTAAATTAGTTGCATCAATCTGGCAATATTGACGCTCTTAGTCCGAATAAAAGGCATAGTTTCATATGTTGACAACGCCTATCGCAATAATGAATGAAAAGCATAATTTCTATCTGAACAAAGACGAACCCAATAAAAGTTGTTTATTGGCCCTAAGGGATATCATATTAAAACAGGACGAAAACATAACAGAAACTACAAAATACGGAATGCCTTGCTTTTGTTATAAGCAGAAGATGTTCTGTTATCTCTGGGAAGATAAAAAGACAAAAGAACCCTATATTTTATTTGTTGAAGGGCAACATCTTCATCATCCCGAACTTGAAAGTGGCAATAGGGCAAGAATGAAAATTTTTAGGGTAAATCCATTATTGGATATTCCTCTAAAAACCATCAACTTTCTTATTAATGAAGCCCTTGAACTTTATAGGAATGGTACAATTCACATTAAATAAAGGGTTTAAATAATTATATTCGGAATTAAATTAAACTAATACTTGAAAACTACATGACGGATAAATTGTCTGCAATTGAAGAGCATTATTATAGACATGATTTGTATGATGATATCATAAATCGTCTGAAAAATTTAAATGTTGACCTCAACCAGGTAAACAGGTCAGATATTGCAGGAGTGGATGAGTTTCATGTAAGGGGTGCTGCAATTTCGAGAGAACTGGCACAATTGGCAAACATAAAGAACTCCAAGGTTCTTGATGTTGGCTGCGGACTCGGTGGGCCTTGTAGAATGCTGGCAGATGAATTCAATTGTACCACTACAGGAATAGATCTTTCAGAAGAATTCATTAATGCGGCTTCCAAACTTTCAGATCTTGTAGGGCTCAGTGATTCCACTCAATTCATATATGGTAACGCAAATGATTTACCTTTCGAAGATAAGACGTTTGATGTAGTCTGGACGCAGCACGTGCAGATGAATGTTGATGACAAGAAAAAATTCTATTCAGAAATAGCTAGGGTCTTGAAAAATGATGGTTTCTTCATCTACTATGACATTTTCAGAAAGGGCAAGGAAAAAGTTAAATACCCAATGCCTTGGGCGCATGAATCGAAAATCAGTTTTCTTGAACCTTCTTCAACCATGCAGTCAATCCTCGAAAAATTGGGAATGAAAAAAGAGCATTCCAACGACCAAACCCAAAATGGTATCGTCTTTTTTGAAAAACTAATATCAAAATTGGTTGCCCAAGGTCCACCAAAGCTAGGATTGAATGTTCTAATGGGAGAAAATACCATAGAAAAAATAACCAATTTGCTAAATGGGCTCAAGGAAAATAAACTAACGTTACAAAGCGGTATCTATAGAAAATGAGATTTAAAAGTAGAAAAGATACGTTGTTCTCAACGATCATCATAGGAGTCTGCCTATTTGTTTTGGCATTGACCATTATGGGTTTTGTCAATGGTGAAATGCAGAAAAGCGAATATTGGGTCTTGCCTATAGTATTGCTTGCGGTTGGATTGCTGTTATGGATTTTTTTTGGAACGAACTATGAATTGCATAAAGATGGATTTATTTACAGAAGTGGACCAATCAACGGCAAAATAAGCATTGATAGAATATATGAAATAGTCAAGGGTAGAACCCTTTGGATGGGTTCTAGACCCGCTACTGCAAAAAAGGGACTTATCATTAAGTATGATGCTTACAATGAGATATACATTAGTCCAAAAACCAATGAAAAGTTCATTGAGAAAATATTAGAGCTTAATCCAGACATATTAATAACAGGGTAAACAACTAAGGCCTTTAGGTATTATCTTTATCGTAGAATAAAACCATATAATCCATGAAAAACTTACGTATCCCAATAGTAGCAATCACCTGTCTCCTCATTTTGTTAGCAAGTTGTGGCCCAAAACAAAATCCGAACGCTGATAAAGAGGAATGGATTTCAATGTTCAACGGCAAGGATTTGGAGGGTTGGACTCCCAAAGTAAAAGGCTATACCTATGGAGAAAATTTTAATAACACTTTTAAAGTTACAAATGGAAACCTTAGAGTATCATATAAAGAATATGATTCTTTTGACAGTAAGTTTGCCCATTTATTCTATAAAACCAAATTCTCCCATTATCGTTTAAAAGCACAATATAGAATGGTTGGGGAACAGGTAAAAGGAGGTCCTGGTTGGGCATTTGCCAATAATGGGTTCATGCTACATTGTCAAGATCCAAAAACCATGTCTTTGGACCAAGATTTCCCAATGTCCATGGAATTTCAATTGTTGGCTGGAAAAGGTGATGGTGAAAGGCCTACAGGTAATCTTTGTACTCCTGGTTGTCATGTTCACATTGATGGAAAACTAGTTGAGACACATTGTATTCCAGATACTAAAGGAGCCACTTACCCACGAGAAAAATGGGTAAATATTGAGGCTGTTGTTTTAGGAGATTCAATTGTGCATCAAATAGTGGAAGGCGATACGGTACGAACTTTTACGAAACCAATCATTGGAGGCCATTTAGCTGGACTTAACAAAGAACTATTCAAAGATGGTACACCAATGACCGAAGGATACATTTCTATTCAAGGTGAAAGCCATGATACGGAATTCAAGAATATCGAGATTCTAGATCTGTGTGGGTGTAAAGATGAAAAGGCGACAAACTACAAGTCCTATTATACAAAGCATAACCAAGAGAACTGTGAATATGATTAAATAATCGTCTTGCTTGCAATAAAAGGCACTAATTCACCTTTTTCATAAGCATTTTCACGAGGTCTTAAACAAATGAATCCGTTTGAATTGGCCAAGCTGGTCAAATCACCGGAACCGTTTTCCCGTATTATTCTCACATGAAAATTACCCTCATCCAAATACGTCTTTACTTGAATAAACCGAGTTAGTGGAGGTTTGATTTCAATGGTATCATCTAAAACCACTTGATATTTTTTATCTTCTTGACCTAAAGAAACATTCAACCATGGTAGAAAATAAATATGATAATTTGCAAAGGTTGAAACTGGGTTACCGGGAAAAGAAAAGACAACCGTATTAAGCTTTGTCTGTGTGCCAAACCAAAAGGGTTTTCCAGGGCGTTGAGCCACACGATGAAATACTTTTCTCACATCAAGAGATTCCATTACTTCTGGAATAAAATCAAATTTTCCTTTCGATACTCCCCCACTCAACATTACTACATCAAATTCTTCAAGGATATGGGAAAGCTCCTTCTTGATACTTTCCTTATCATCCTGCAAATGGATTCTATCGGCCTCGATTCCTTCTTTCTCCAATGCGGTAAAAAGTGATAATATATTCGATTTTCTTATTTGGTGTGGTAAAGGAATTTGCGATACATCTACCAACTCATTACCTGTGGAGATGACACATACTTTCGGTAATTGCCTAACCAAAATTTTTGACTTACCCACAGAGGCTAAAACACCTATTTGAGATGGCCCAATCTTAGTATGCTTTTTTAATAGAACAGTTCCTGTTTTAACGTCGCTTCCCTTTTTATGAATGTCCTGTCCTTTTTTTACATCCCTGCTTATATTCGAATAACCATCCTTAATATCCAAATGCTCATACATAATAACAGTATCAGCATTTTGTGGAACCACGGCTCCGGTCATGATTTCAACACAATTTTTGATATCACCCAATTTTTGCTGAGGCATTCCTGCACTAACAACCGCTTCTATTCTCAACTTTTTTAACCCCTTTTCAATAACTGAAAAATTTATAGCTATTCCATCCTTTGTAGCTCGGTCAAAGGGAGGGAAATCCCTGTCCGCCAAGATATCTTCTGCGAGAACACGACCAGTACTTTGCAACAGATCAACCTCTTCAATGCCTAATTCAATTTTATGGTGCAATACAGCGGAAAAAGCCTCATCAAATGACATCATAAATACATATGGATTTTCTAAAGATTACAATCAAATATAAACATAAGTTGACCATAAATCCTTACCATAATTTAAAATGATTTTATCTATCAATTTGCTTAATTTTAGAATCACTTAATTCAATACAAATAAGCAATAACAATACTTAGACCATGGCAGAAAACTATTTTAAGACTTACCCAAACCAAGAAGGATTTTTCAATGAATACGGTGGAGCCTTCATTCCCCCAATGCTTGAAGATGAGATGAAAAAAATTACTGATGCGTACTATGCCATTAGCAAATCGCACAGCTTTATTTCAGAATTAAGAAGTATACGAAAACACTATCAAGGCCGACCCACTCCGGTTTATTACTGCAACCGTTTGTCCGAAAAATATGGAGGTAGGATCTATCTTAAGAGAGAAGACCTCAACCATACAGGAGCACATAAACTAAACCATTGTATGGGTGAGGCCCTATTGGCAAAGCATTTAGGCAAGAAGAAGTTGATAGCTGAAACCGGTGCGGGTCAGCATGGTGTTGCATTGGCCACAGCGGCGGCCTATTTTGGATTGGAATGTGAAATTCACATGGGTGAGGTTGACATGGAAAAGGAACATCCAAACGTTGTTCGCATGCGCATTCTAGGGGCGACAGTTGTCCCCGTTACTCATGGGCTGAAAACATTGAAAGAAGCAGTGGACTCGGCATTTGAGGCGTACTTAAAAGATCCTGTCACAACAATCTATTGTATTGGCTCAGTGGTAGGACCACACCCTTTCCCCATGATTGTTCGGGATTTTCAGCGAGTTATAGGTATTGAGGCCAAGGAACAGTTTCATGAAATGACTGGAGAATTACCAGACAATGTGGTTGCTTGCGTTGGTGGTGGAAGTAATGCCATTGGTCTCTTCTCTGCATTTTTAGATGATGAGGAATGTAGTATTTATGGCGTTGAACCAGGAGGCCGTTCTTTAGACTATGGTGAACATGCCGCCACCATGACATTGGGAAAACCAGGCGTTATCCATGGATTCAAATGTTATACCCTTCAAGATGAAAACGGAGAACCAAGTGCCGTATATTCTGTTGCCAGTGGATTAGATTACCCTGGGGTTGGACCTGAACATAGTATGCTGAAAGATTTAAAAAAGGTAACCTATGAAGTTGTTTCCGACAAAGAAACTATAGATGCCTTTTTTGAACTAAGTCGTCTGGAAGGTATTATCCCGGCCTTGGAAAGTGCCCATGCCGTTGCCTATGCCCTCAAACTTGCCAAAGAGAATCCAAAAAAATCAATCTTGGTGAATTTAAGTGGAAGAGGTGATAAGGATTTGGATTTTGTTGTTGACAAATATGGGTTACCAGAATAGATTTAGACACTTCTTAAATAAGTCCTAAACCATTCACAAGTAATACACGTACACCAACTACAAAGACCAAAACGGCCGTTATTCTTTTAATACTCTTGGCGGACAGTTTTTTTAGACTAAGTCTAATACCTAATTGTCCGCCAACAAGTACGGTTACCCCTAAAATCAATGTCTCCATCCAAGGCAGTTCAAAGGTATCACTATACAGTAGCCCCCCAATTCCTGAAATTGAGTTTACAAGAATAAAAAAGCTAGCGAGCGCCGCAATCTTTACGGATTTATCCCAGTTGATGTGGTTTAAAATCGGAGCAAGGAAAATTCCGCCTCCAATACCAACCAATCCGGACAAAAATCCAATTGAAGCACCAATAACATAGCTCAAATAACGGGGATATTCCTTTGTAGGTTCACTCCATTTGGCACCAGAAGTTTGCCAAACTAGAAAAAGTGATGATATAATCAATGAAGCCCCAAGAACAATAAAAAACACTTCTTCCTTTAATCTAAAGGATGCTCCCAAAAAAGCCATTGGAATACTTGTGATTATGAACGGGACAAAATCTTTCAGCCGGGCATGACCATGCTTAAAATAAAGGATTGTGCTACCAGAAACCACAATGAGATTACAAACTAAGGCAATAGATCGTATAGCAAAAAAACTCGCAACGAAAAGAGTTAATAGTGCAAGATAACTGGAACCACCACCCATTCCCACAGCAGAATACAACACTGCAATTACAAAAAACCCAGCGCATAAAAGCAATAAACTCTCAATATTTATTAGCATGAATTTTTAAACTATTTAAACCACCAACAACATTTATAAGAATAGCATTAGGTTCATGTTCTTGAAGTATTAACAAGCCCTTTGTACTTCGAACCCCAGATTGGCAAACTAGATAAATTGGCCGATTATAACTTATAGTGTGTTTCCATTGCTCTATTTCATCCAATGGTAGATTTACTGTATTATCTAAATGAAACTGGCTGTACTCCGCCATCGTTCGAACATCGATAGACTGTATGTTTTCCGAATGAAGTAATGTTTTAAATTGATTCGCTTCAACAGAATCTACCTTCACTCCACATGCGAGATTATAATTATCATGCAGTCTGTTGATTTTTACGTTTTCAAGGTTCAAAGTGAACTTTATTTTTTGTATGGACTGATTTAACCCACTATATAACAACAACTTACCGGACAATACCTCCCCGACCCCTGTAAGCACTTTAATTACTTCAAGGGCTTGAAGATTTCCAACAATTCCAGGAATTACACCTAAAACACCATGTTCATTACAATTAGGTATTTCATCGGCATTTGGCATTTTCGGAAAAAGACAACGATATGTAGGCCCATTGTTAAAATTGAAAACGCTTATTTGACCTTCAAAAGCATGCAAAGCCCCATAAACAAATGGCTTATTCAAAATAACACAAGCATCATTTATAAGATATCTGGTAGGAAAATTATCGGAAGCATCAACAACAACATCGTAGCCTTTGATAATTTTCAAAGCATTGTCACGATTCAAAAACTCATTGTACGTTCTAATTTTGGTGCTTGAATTCTGGGCAGACAATTTCCTATGGGCAACATTGGCCTTATGTTTTCCTACTTCATTTTCATCATATAACACTTGACGGTGCAAATTTGTAATCGAAACAGTATCTGCATCAACAATACCCAAGGTACCAACTCCCATAGCATTTAAATACGTGAGTACAGGAACACCTAAACCTCCGGCACCAACTACCAGCACTTTGGACTCAGATAATTTATGCTGTGCATTAGGTCCAAAATCTTTTAAAATGATCTGTCGGGAATACCGTTCGTGGTTCATATGGCAGCCAATTTGTTCAATGCTTTTCTATATTCTTCCTTAGAATTTGCATTCATTAGGACACTGATCTCGGTTGGAAATACCAATTTGGTTTTGTTATTGATTAGGAATTTTCGAGGGCATGACCCTGCTCCTCCTTCTAAATATGAAATAGCTGTTGAGAGTCCTTTTGGTTCCCAAATAGCACACAAGGGTTCAGGAAGAGGATTTTCCTTTAAAGCCATGGCGGTACTGAAACTTTCGACATCACGTTCCGCGATAAGCTCTTCCAAAGCTGACTTATTGATTAATGGTAGGTCACATGCCAAAACCAACCATGCCACTTTTGGGTATTGGTTATGTGCTGAGAGTAATCCATTAAAAGGGCCTTTGAAAACATCTTTGTCAATAATGGTATTAATATCTGAAGAAAACTCTTCAGCTTGTTCATTTCGTATACTCATGAATGTCTTCTCACAAATACCATTCAACATATTATACAAATACTCACGCTGTGGAATACCATGATAGGCTATCAAACCTTTGTCCGTTCCCATTCGGGTACTTTTTCCTCCTGAAAGTACAAGGCCGTAAATTTTAGCGGGTGAAGTCATTTTTACCTCCTGTCTTTTTCTCTAATTGAACATCAGATATTCTTATATCATGAGATAGGGCTTTACACATATCATAAATCGTCAATGCGCTTACCGTCACACCTGTAAGGGCTTCCATCTCAACACCTGTACGTTCATTACAATTTACTGAACAAACGATTTGAAGTCCATTATTTTTAGGCTCTATATTCACCTGTATTTTAGAAATGTTCAGTTGATGGCAGAGTGGGATCAATTCAGATGTTTTTTTTACGGCTTGAATACCTGCGATTATTGCGGTTTGGATAATACTTCCTTTTTTAGACAGGAAGTCTTCTGTCGCAAGCGCCTCGAAAATTACTTCTGGAAACTCTACCCTTCCTGAGGCGATTGCCGTTCGAATGGTTTTTGTTTTGTCCGAAACATCAACCATAACAGCATTTCCTGATTTATCTATATGTGAAAGTTCTTTCTTCATTTACCCACCGATTGATGTCATAGAATTTGTGAAGACTCCAATGTCTTTTTGTTGTGCTTCAAATCCTGTCTTTGCCCTACTGCCAATAGCCTTTAGTATTTGTTCTTTTATTTTATCTTCGGCATTCTTACTCCTCATTATATCACGAATATTCATAGATGCTTTAGCGTACAAACACGTTATAACATCTCCAGTAGCTGTAATCCGTAATCTATTGCAACTGCCACAAAATGTTCGACTAAAAGAAGGAATGATTCCAAAAGTACCTTTAAATCCAGGGATTTTGTAATTCATGGAGGTAGATGTTTTTTCAGAAGATTGCTGAACATAGTCTGGGTAAGCCTCCTTTATATGGGCAAGTATGCGCTTGTAGTCCCAAGTGATCCCTTGAAATTTACGTGAACCACCATTGAACGGCATTTCTTCTAAATAACGCACACAGACATCATAATGCTTCGCCAGTTCCAACATTGGCAAAATATCATCGGTATTTTGACCATCTAAAGCAATAAAATTGATGCGAACATTAAAACCTTCGCTGATCAATCTCAAAACATTGTTATAAACCGTTTCGTATTGATCCCTCCTAGTTATTTTATCAAAAACATCACGGTTAATAGCATCCATACTAACATTGATGTTTGTTATACCCAACTCCTTTAACTCATCAATGAATGGGCCAATAAGCGTAGCATTGGTAGTTATTGAAATATCCTTTAACTCTTCCATTTTTGAAAGATCGCGAAGTAGTACCATCAAATCTTTACGAACAAAGGGTTCCCCTCCTGTGATCCTTATTTTATCAATGCCCTGCGAAACCAAAATACCACTAAGTTTGGACAATTCTTCCAAAGTAAACAAGTTGTCCTTACTTGAAAAATCGATTCCCTCGGCGGGCATGCAATAATTACAGCGCAAATTGCAACGATCTGTTACTGCAAGACGTAGGTAATTAATTTTTCTATTATGATTATCTATCAACATAGTTTATGGATGGGCGGATACCCATACTGTTTTGTTTTTAAAAAATTCTTTTTTCCAAATAGGTACTCTTTCCTTGAGAGTATCAATCAGAAAGCGGCAAGCAGCAAAACAATCCTCTCGATGCGCTGATGAAGCTCCTACAACAACCACAGCTTCTTTCACTTCCTTCTTACCAACTGCATGGCGCATCACAACCTTATTCAGAGTCCATTTTAATAAAGCCTGTTCAACTATTTTTTCCATCTCCTTCAAGGCCATGGATTTATATGCCTCAAATTCCAAAGAAGTTACCGATTCATTATTTGTTGAATCCCTTACTGTACCAAGAAAAACACATATTCCTCCACTAGCAGCATCCGATAATTCGTCGTACACAACTGAAGTATCAATACAATCTACAATTTCTATAATTGGTTTGTTCATTAACCTCCGCTTACAGGTGGAATTATTGCTATCTCATCATGAGCTTGTAAAGATAACCCATTTGTAGCATATTCCCCATTTACAGCAATCGCCAAAGAGGTTAATTTTTTGAATTCCGGAAAATCAGATTTTATCAAATGAATCAACTCTTCAACACTTGCCGGTTTACTTTTGAGTCCAGATAAATCCAAAACAGAACTGCCTACGATATCCTTGGCAATCCCAAAAAGAAGTACTTCCATATAATTATCCTACCAACTCTTTTTTGTTCAACTGATCAACGAAAGGTTGTTTATAAAGTCTCTGACCTGTAGCTTTATTGATTGCAATTGCAATGGCTGCGCCAGCCGGAGGCAAGGTGGGTTCACCTAATCCCGTTGGGGACAAAGTATTCTTCACAAAATGTGTTTCTACTTCAGGCGCTTCACGCATTCTAATCAATCTATATTTGTTATAATTCTCACTCTGTGGGGCACCATCTTTAAAAGTTAAATCCCCATACATGGAGTGTCCAATACCATCAATAACCCCACCTTCAATCTGGTTCAATGCTCCAAGAGGGTTGACCACAATACCACAGTCTATTGCAACGGTCACTTTCTTCACCACTGGTTTATTATTTTCCATGACAACATCAGCTACTTCTGCAACATGGGTGTTATGACAATAATATGCACAGAATCCTTGATAAACCCCTTCTTTAGGGTTTCTAAGTCCGGACTTCTCCACTACAAGATTAATTACGTCCTCCATTCGTTCAGCAGAATACTGAATACGCTTGTCTGTTGTCCCCTTCACTTTCTGCAAAAGATCCAATCTCATTTGTACTGGATCCTTATCCATTAATTCTGCCAACTCGTCAAAGAAACTTTGCTCCGCAAAAGAGAGGAAATTCGTATAAGGTGCACGCCATGCACCTGTGGTGATATTGCTCTGGTAATTGGCTACATCAACCTGATAATTATCAATTGCACCCGCTGGGAAGAAGTTTGGAATAAGCCCGTACATATTTCCGTTTATCGCAGCCTCTTTTAGATGGTAACCTGTTATTTCACCATTCTTTATACTTGCTTTTATGCGGTATTTAATAGCTGGTCTATAAACCCCAGTGGTCATATCATCCTCCCGGGAAGAAACCATTTTAACTGGTTTTTTAATTGCATTAGAAATCTCAGTTACCTCAAGCAAGAAATCGCTATACAACCTTCTACCAAAGCCTCCACCCATTCGGGTCATCTCACATTCAACTTCTTCGAAATCCCGACCAAGCATTGCGGCCGCAGCTTGTGAAGAATTCTCCGGGGTTTGTATGGGGCCAACTAAATGAATTTTTTCATCAGTAACATTTGCATAAAAATTCATCGGCTCCATACAGTTATGCGGCAAGAAAGGTGATTCATAAGTGCGTTCCAGTATTTGGTCCGCTTGGGCAAATGTCTTACTTACATCACCATCCTTTCGTAAAGTATTGAATTTTTTACCATCCAATAATCCCATCAATTTCTTGTCTTGAAACTCGGTACTTTCCAAAGTTGAACTATTCTTCCAAATGGCTTTGACCGCTTTTTTGGCTTTTAAAGCTTGCCATGTAGTATTTGCCAAAACGACTACTTTATCACTATTGCTCAATTTAACCGTCCAATTGGCACCTTCACCGCTAAGTAAATTTCTTGCCTTTTCACCAATAGTTATTACATCAACCACGCCCGGCATGGCCTTTGCCTCTGTTGCATCAAAAGACTCAAGCTCTTGTCCAAATGACGGTGGGCGCAAAACCGAAGCATATAACATGCCTTCTGTTTTAAAATCCATTCCATAAAGTGGTTTACCGCTTATGATTTTATCAATGTCAACATTTTTGGCATCAGTCCCAATAATTCTAAAATCTGCGGGATCCTTCAACGCAATAGTTTCTGCAGGCAATTCTTCACCTTCACTCAACTTCGCTATTAGAGCCGCTCTATGTACCTCACGTTCTTTTTCCAAAATAGCTGCATCATTGACCACATCACCATAACCCAACGTTTCTCCAGACCCATTGGTTATTACACCCTGACTTGTACTACATTCGGAAGCATCAACACCCCATTTTACGGCCGCAGCATTAACGAGTATTTGACGTGCATAAGCTCCCGTTTGCCTCAATGGTTCCCAACCAAAACGAATTGACTGGCTCCCACCAGCAACCTGTCTTGTATAATTCTTTGTATCAAGCTTACCTTGTACAACATTTACATGATTCCAAGGCACATCCAATTCTTCAGCAATTAACATGGGCATCGATGTTTTAACACCTTGACCAATTTCAGGATTGGGTGAAAAAATCGTTACCATTCCGTTATCTGCAATCTTAATGAATGCATTGAAATCATTGTAATTCAGTTTTGAAATATCAATGGGCATTTCCGCTTTGGGCTTGCACGCGTGAAAAAGATTAATGCCTATGAGCATTCCGCCACCTGCCAAAGACGAGGTTTTTAAAAAAGACCTTCTGCTAAAATTTGATGGTATAAGGGTTGACATGATTCTGTTTTTTGAGTTGATTATTTCATTTTTTCAGCGGCAACAGCAACTGCCTTATGAATACGGCTATAAGAAGCACAACGACAAATATTACGTGTCATGGCATTCTTGATTTCCGCTTCAGTTGGGCTGGGGTTCTCATCCAATAAGGCCGAGGCAGTCATGATCTGACCTGCTTGACAATATCCACATTGTGGTACATCTATTTCTTTCCAAGCCTCCTGCACTGGGTGCGACCCATCCTCAGAAAGTCCCTCAATAGTTGTAATGGCTTTTCCATCTACCTGTGCCACTGGCAAAAGACAACTTTGCATCGCAGTACCATCAACATGCACATTGCATGCACCACACTGCCCTATTCCGCAACTATACTTCGTTCCAACCATATCTAAATGGTCTCGCAAAACCCATAACAAAGGAGTATCTGCAGATACATCAACAGTTTGGGCTTTACCATTGATTTCTAAATTGAATGTTGGCATTTTATCAGGTGTTTTGTTAATTGTTCAGCATATTATCATTCTTTTGCCTTTTTTTACAGCATTGTAAAAGAATAAAATACCTCTGTAAGGTAAATAAAATATAATCCTCTTTTTATGGGCTATAAATTTTTAACCTTTATTTATGTTAAAAAGTGAAGTGAATAGCTGAGAAGGAATTCCATGTTATTGCCTTATTTTTGTCGTAATGAGCAATTCCAAATCAATAAGCAGTCTACAGAACCCCTTAATAAAGAATGCTGTTCAGTTAAGGGATAGATCAAGGGAACGTAAAAAAACAGGCCTTTTTATTCTTGAAGGAAAAAGGGAGCTAACTCTAGCCATCAAAGCCAATTATATTATTCAAACTGTTTTCATCTGTAAGGAAATAATATCTGATCAAGAGATTGATTTGGTTTTAAGTAACATTCATGATGGTTTTGAACTGATAGAAGTTACCAAAATAGTGTATCATAAAATGGCCTATAGGGAATCTACTGAAGGTATTTTAGCAATTGTTAAAGGAAAAAACCATTCCTTGGAAAATATTAGACTTAGAAAAAACGCGCTCATCCTGGTAGCTGAAGCTCCTGAAAAACCAGGAAATATTGGAGCTCTTTTACGCACCGCGGATGCAGCCAATTTAGATGCTGTGTTAATCGCTAACCCTAAAGGTGATCTTTATAACCCCAATATTGTTCGTTCAAGTGTGGGATGTGTATTCACGAATCAAATCGGGTTGGGAAGTACTTCTCAAATTATTGATTTTCTTAAGAAGAAACAAATAAACCTCTTTTGTGCGGCCCTCTCTGCATCGCAACCTTACACCCAGGTTAATTTCGAAAAAGCCGCTGCGATAGTTGTAGGCACAGAATCTACTGGTCTGTCTCAAGAATGGTTAAATGCGTCCACAAACAACATAATAATACCGATGGAAGGGGAAATTGATTCTATGAATGTTTCAGTATCGGCGGCAATACTTATATTTGAGGCCAAACGCCAACGATCAGTCTAACCAACTGCCAACTTAACCAGATTATTCCAAAACAGACAATGACCCACACTACCCTATTTTATATAATCATCTCAATTTTGGTGATAGAGTTTATTCTTGAAACTACATTGGACTTTTTGAACTCGAAACGATACGATGATCCAGTTCCTGAAGAATTGCAAGATGTTTTTGATACCAACGAATATCAAAAATCTCAGAATTACAAAAAGACGAACTATAGTTTTGGACTGTTGACTTCAGGATTTTCGTTGCTCTTAACCCTTGGGTTCCTCTTTTTTGGAGGATTCGAATGGCTCGACAATATGGCTCGCAGTGTTTCGGACAATTCGATTGTCATAGCTCTCATATTCTTTGCAACTATTATGATAGGTAGCGACATTATCACAACCCCTTTTGGTTACTATAAAACTTTTGTAATAGAAGAGAAATTCGGTTTTAATAAAACCACTAAAACAACCTTCTTATTGGATAAACTTAAAGGTTATCTAATGATGGCTATAATTGGGGGTGGAATTACCGCATTGATCATATGGTTCTTCGAATGGGCAGGTACCAACTTTTGGATTTATGCCTGGGTGGTTGTAGCTGCTTTCACTTTATTTATGAATTTATTTTACAGCAAGTTGATTGTTCCTTTGTTTAACAAACAAAAACCACTGGAAGAAGGTAGTTTGAAAAGTAAAATTGAGTCCTATGCCCAGAAAGTGGGATTTGAACTTAAGAATGTTTTTGTGATTGATGGCTCCAAAAGATCAACCAAGGCAAATGCGTATTTTTCTGGCTTCGGAAAAGAAAAAAGAGTAACCTTGTACGATACACTTATCAATGATTTGGAAGAAGATGAAATCGTCGCCGTATTGGCGCACGAAGTTGGTCATTATAAGCGTAATCATATCATTTTCAATATTGTAACCTCAATACTACTAACAGGATTCACCTTGTTTCTTCTGTCATTATTCATAAACAATCCTGAGGTTTCGAAAGCCATAGGTGTCTCTAAACCAAGTTTTCATGCGGCGCTGATTGGTTTTGGAATACTTTACAGCCCAATATCTGAATTGACAGGCTTGGTAATGAACTATTTATCTCGAAAATTCGAGTATCAGGCAGATGATTATGCAAAAAACACCTTTTCTCATTTGCCTTTGATTACCTCGCTCAAAAAGCTTTCCAAAAACAGCTTGAGTAACTTAACACCTCATCCTGCTTACGTTTTTATGCATTATTCGCACCCACCATTGATTGACCGAGTAAGGAATTTAAAGGCATAATTTTTGTTGTGTATTGATATGGATTGTGGTAATTTTATTTAGGTATGACGCAAGCAGCGATAGAAAAAGAAAATAAGCAAATTGCCAAACAGTATAAAGAATTACTGCGAATCAGTTATCAAACTTTATCGAATGATGATAAGATATTGATTCGACAAGCTTTTGAAATAGCTGTTGACGCGCATAAAGAACAGCGTAGGAAATCTGGTGAAGCTTATATTTTTCACCCTATTGCGGTGGCTAAAATCGTTGCCTCTGAAATAGGTTTAGATGCCGTTTCAATTGCCTCGGCCTTGCTTCATGATGTTGTTGAGGACACAAGTTATACGCTCGATGATATTGAACGAATGTTCGGGGAAACCGTGGCACGTATTGTTGATGGTCTCACAAAGATAGCCCACCTTAAAAAGGACATGAACATATCGCAACAGGCGGAGAACTTCCGAAAAATGTTGCTAACCCTTCATGACGATGTACGTGTAATTATTATCAAAATTGCTGATAGATATCACAATATGCTCACCTTGGATGCCATGCCAGAGCACAAGCAAGTGAAGATGGCATCGGAAACTCTGTATATCTATGCCCCCTTAGCACATCGTATTGGGCTTTATAATATAAAAACAGAGCTCGAAGATCTTAGTTTAAAATATACTGAACCAGAGGTTTACCAAGACATCAATAGTAAGATTGAAGTGTCAACTGAAGAACAACAAGATTACATTGATGACTTTACCAGTATAATTCGTGATTCTCTAGATAAGGAAGGGTTGAATTACAACATCAAAGGGCGAATGAAATCCATTTTCTCGATTCGAAAGAAAATGAAGGTTCAGAATGTCTCTTTTGATCAGATATATGACAAATTTGCTATTCGCATTATCTATAAATCGGACAAAGCGAATGAGAAATTCTTGGCTTGGAAGATATATTCCATTGTAACCGATCACTTTACCCCTAACCCAGTTCGGCTCAGAGATTGGATATCCTCACCAAAATCTACGGGATACGAAGCATTGCACATAACAGTAATGGGACCTAAAGGCAAATGGGTAGAAGTACAGATTCGAAGTGAGCGAATGCACGAAATAGCAGAAAAAGGATATGCAGCTCATTTTAAATACAAGCATGGCAATCAAAAAGAACAGGGCATTGAGGTTTGGCTAAACAAACTACAAGAAGCATTGGAGAATTCAAATACCAGCGCTGTTGATTTTGTAGAGGAATTCAAACTCAATCTTTATTCCAAAGAAATCTTTGTTTTCACCCCGCTAGGAGAGTTAAAATCAATGCCGAAAGGAGCTACTCCTCTTGATTTTGCCTTCAACATACACACCGAAGTTGGCATGCGTACCCGTGGTGCAAAAGTCAATGGTAAATTAGTGCCATTGAACACATCTTTAAAAAGCGGTGATCAAGTTGAAATAATAACGTCGGAACAGGCCAAACCAAATCAGAACTGGTTGGATTATGCAACAACAGCAAGAGCAAGGGCAAAAATTAAATCTTCCCTACGCGAAGAAAAGAAATCTATTGCTGAAGATGGCAAAGAAATACTCCGAAGAAAACTAAAATCACAAAAGATAAATCTTAATGAAGATACCATTAACAAAATGGTCATCTTCTTTAAACTAAAAACTAGCCTAGATCTTTTCTATCGAGTTGGGAGCGGTGCTATCGACAATCAAAAAATCAAAGACTTTGCCTCATCGTACAACAATGCCTTCATTAGTTTCTTTAAAAGTAAAATAAGAAGAAAAACAATACCCGAAGGTATTGACAAAGAAGAAATTACCGCTAAATACGACATGCTCGTATTTGGTAAGGAAGAAGAAAAACTCGACTATAAGTTATCGCAATGTTGTAACCCTATTCCTGGGGATGATGTTTTTGGGTTTGTAAGTGTCAATGAAGGAATCAAAGTACACAAAAAGAACTGTCCCAATGCCATTTCGCTTCAATCTAACTACGCTTATAGAATTATAAGTGCCAAATGGATCGATTCGTCCCAACAAGAATTCAAATCAGAAATTCAATTAACGGGAATCGATAATCTAGGTTTGATCAGTGAAATTACCGAAGTGATTTCCAATCACATGAGTGTGAATATTAGGAATTTAAATTTTAGCACAGATAGTGGCACCTTTGTTGGTAGAATTACAGTTGTCGTAAAAAACAACCTCATTCTCAAAAAATTAATTGCTAATTTGAAACAAATTAACGGAATCGATAAAGTAACCCGAGTTTAGAAACTTAATTAAAATTTAGCTGTACATTTGCACATTAATGCAGTGATTATTGATATGGCTCCTAACAAGAACCAAGAAATTGTAAAAAACGTATTCACAACCTTTTTAGAAGAAAAAGGGCATAGAAAAACACCCGAACGCTACGCGATACTGCAAGAAATTTATGATAGTGACGATCATTTTGATATAGAGTCGCTTTACATAAATATGAAAAACAAAAATTATAGGGTCAGTCGGGCAACATTATACAATACCATAGAGCTTTTATTGGATTGCAAATTGGTTCGTAAACATCAATTTGGTAAAAACCAGGCGCAATATGAAAAATCATATTTTGACCGCCAACATGACCATGTGATTCTTACTGATACTGGAGAGGTTATGGAGTTCTGTGATCCTCGAATTCAATCTATCAAAAAAACCATAGAAGAGGTCTTTGATATCAAAATCAATACTCATTCATTATACTTTTATGGGACCAAAAACAAAAAAGAGAATACAAACAACTAACCAGACTTATCAATGGCAGTAGATTTATTGTTGGGATTACAGTGGGGAGACGAGGGAAAAGGAAAAATCGTTGACGTACTTACAAAAAACTATGATATAATAGCACGTTTTCAAGGGGGACCAAATGCAGGACATACACTTGAATTTGATGGGATAAAGCACGTTTTACATACCATTCCCTCGGGAATTTTCCATAAAAACGCAATGAACGTTGTTGGAAATGGCGTTGTAATAGATCCAGTGATTTTCAAAAAGGAATTGGATGCTTTGGATAAGTTTGATATTGATATTAAGTCCAAACTCCTCATTTCAAGAAAAGCACATTTAATTCTACCAACGCATCGCTTATTGGACGCAGCTTCTGAAACTTCAAAAGGTAAAGCCAAAATAGGTTCTACCTTAAAAGGAATTGGACCTACTTATATGGACAAGACTGGAAGAAACGGAATGCGTATTGGGGACTTGGAATTATCTGATTGGAAAAAAAAATATAGAGCTTTGGCCAACAAGCATGAAGCCATGATCGGGTTTTATAATGTTGATATACAATATGATCTGGAAGAACTGGAATCTGAGTTTTTCAAGTCAATCGAAGCATTGAAGAATCTTTCTTTTATTGACAGCGAAGAATATTTATATCAAGCCCAAAAAGGTGACAAAAAAATACTTGCCGAAGGTGCTCAAGGCTCGTTATTGGATATTGATTTTGGCACTTACCCCTTTGTAACATCAAGTAATACCACTGCGGCTGGTGCCTGTACCGGACTAGGCGTTGCACCAAATCAAATAGGTGATGTTAAAGGTATTTTCAAAGCTTATGTGACGCGTGTAGGTAGCGGTCCCTTCCCAACAGAACTTTTTGATGAAGATGGCGAAACTATGGGACGTGTAGGCAATGAATTTGGGGCGACAACCGGAAGACCTAGGCGTTGTGGCTGGTTAGATTTAGTAGCTTTGAAATATGCAGTTCAAGTAAATGGTGTTACTGAATTGATGATGATGAAAGGCGATGTCCTAAGTGGATTTAAAAAATTGAAAATTTGTACGGCTTACAAGTATAAAGGAGAAACCATAACCCATCTACCTTATAATATTGAAGCTAAAAACATTACGCCCATTTACACCGAAATGAAAGGGTGGTCGCAAGATTTGACGAAAATGAGGAAAGCGGAAGAAATGCCTAAAGAGTTGAACGACTACATAGACTTTTTGGAGAAAGAATTGGAGGTTCCAGTTAAAATAGTTTCTGTTGGTCCTGATAGAACACAGACTATTCATAGATAATCTATACAAGATTTATTAGAAAGCCCTACGTCCATTAGGATTTAGGGCTTTTTTATATCTGTAGATTATCTAACTTGTCTTTGGAAAACTTGCATATTTCCATACTAATTAATAATACACTATCTTTCATAACCATTTATTATCCAATAAATTATGAGAAATAGTTTGTTATTTATATTCGTTGTATTCACTTTAGTAGCTTGTGGTGAAAAAACCAAAAGCAAACCAACAGAGTTAGTTGCTCAAGACAATTTGAGTATAAATTCAATTAAAAAGATTGATATACATTCTCATTTTAAATATACACGAGATTCCATTCAAACATTCTTTGAAAAATGGAATATGCAAGGCTTACTTGTAGACGTAGCCCATGAAAATACCAGAAGCTGGGATTCATACGTACAAATCACAAAACAACATCCTGAAACTTTTTATTTATGTTCTTCCTTGGTTGGAACTGGAATTGATTCTCCGGATTTTGCCAATGAAAACATTAAACGGTTAGATAAAGAAATTGCCTTAGGTGCAAAAATGGTAAAGGTTTGGAAGAATTTTGGGATGGTTACCAAAGATGATTCAGGTTCTTTTATTCAGATAGATGATGACCGCTTACAACCTATTTGGGATTATCTAGCTAAAAAAGGAATTCCTGTTATTGCACATATAGCTGAGCCTGTTCAGGCCTGGAGGCCACTTGACGACCCAAAGAACCCACATTATGGGTATTATAATGACAATCCGCAATACCATGCTTATAAAATTCCTGAAATACCTGCTTATGAGACCATAATCAAAGCTCGTGACAAATGGATTGAAAATAATCCAAATCTAACTATTTTGTGTGCGCACATGGGAAGTATGTCGCATGACGTAGAAATGATAGCTGAACGTCTAAATAAATTCCCAAATATGTCTGTTGAACCTGCAGCTAGATTTGGCGATTTAGCAGGTCAAGATTCTGAAAAGGTTAAGGATTTCTTCATAACCTTTCAAGACCGAATTTTATTTGGAACCGATTATGGTAATTCACTACCTAAAGATTCATTATCTAATATTGAGCAAAAAGACGAATTTGAAGGACTGCATGCGAATTATTCTCTATTATGGAATTATTTAAGTGGCACTGACTCCTTAATTATCAGAAATCAAAAAACAAAAGGACTTGGACTCTCAACTAATGTCCTAAACAAGGTATATCATCAAAATGCAAGAATCTTGTTGAAACTTGCTGAATAGTGTACTTCAAATTTTTAGCAAGTGTTTTAGCGATTTTGAACAATTGTCTTTTCTAATGTGGCATCTGCCGAAATGATTTTATAATTGAGTGGTTTTATTGTAACTTGTTAAATTCAACCAAAATTGACTTGAATTGCAATTATGAGACCAAACAAAAGATTTCATATATTCCTAGTTACTTTTCTTTTTGTTGTAGGAATAAATACGGCGCAAGACCTTAATGTTAAATCCCCAGACGGAAAAATCACTCTAAATATTGGAATTTCAGAAACCATAAACTGGAGTGCAAGTCTCAATGGTAATATAATAATTGAAAAAGCCATTGTTTCAATGAATATGGGTAATGGAAGAGTTATAGGAGATTCGCCCCAATTGCGAAATAAGCGCTTTAAAAGTGTAAATGAAACATTGCTCGTTCAAGTACCAAATAAAGATGCAATGGTCCAAAACAATTATAATGAATTGAGTTTGAATTTCAGGGGTGAATATCAGCTATTGTTCAGAGCATTCGATGATGGAATTGCTTATCAATTTATTGACAAAAGCTCAAGAACCAAAAAAGTTGTAAACGAACAAATGTCGCTGACTTTTCCTGAAGGAACTTCTTCTTTTTTTCCTCAAGAAGAATCAATGTATTCTCATAATGAAAGGGATTATTTGAAAAAAGACATTTCAGAAATGAAAAATGGTGATTTCTGCAGCCTCCCGGTAATGTTCAATACGAAAAATGCCAAAGTTCTTTTTACCGAATCCTCATTGCACAATTATCCTGGACTATTTCTTGAAAGAGGGTCTAATTCAACTATGAATGCGGTCTTCCCCAAATATGTATTAAATACTGTCCCAAATGAGGCCTCTAGTCCTGATAGAAATCAAATAATTACTGAAGAAGCGGATTACATTGCAAAAATCAGTGGAAAACGCTCTTACCCTTGGCGGGTTTTTATCATCAGCGATGATGACAGAACATTTGTAGAAAGCAATTTAGTTGCACAATTGGCGAAACCATCAAAAATTCCAAATGCATCTTGGATTAAACCTGGTCAAGTAGCTTGGGATTGGTATAATGCAAATAACATCTATGGAGTTGATTTTGAAGCTGGGGTAAATGACGAAACCTATAAGTATTTTATCGATTTCGCTTCAAATAACGGAATTGAATATGTGATTCTAGATGAAGGGTGGACCAAATCCACCACGGAAATTTTGGAAGACAATGAGAATATTGATGTTCCAGGATTAATTAAATATGCCAAATCAAAAAACGTGGAAATAATACTATGGGTCCTTTGGAAACCACTGTATGAGGACCCCGAAAAAATTCTGAGTCTATATGCGAGTTGGGGAGCAGTGGGAATCAAAACCGACTTTATGCAACGAAGCGATCAGTACGTTGTTGAGTCTTATGAGAAAATTGCTGAGATAGCGGCAAAATATAAACTTTTGGTTGATTACCACGGAGCTTTTAAACCTGCAGGAGTTGAACGTATGTGGCCAAATATTATAAATTACGAGGGTGTAAGAGGTAATGAAAACAATAAATGGAGTTCGGCAATAACACCAGAACATAACGTCACCTTGCCCTTTGTAAGAATGGCTGCAGGCCCTTTCGATTATACTCCTGGCGCAATGATCAACATGAATAAAATTGATTATGAAACCGGTGGATCAAATTATGCTCCGCTTTTCACAAGACCAATGGCTTTTGGTACCAGGGCCCATCAAGTTGCCATGTATGTGGTATTCGAAGCTCCCGTTCAAATGTTGTGTGAATCACCAACGATTTATTATAAAGAACAGGAAACTGTAGATTTCATAACGCAAATACCAACTGTGTGGGATGAAACTGTAGTACTCGAGGGTAAGGTTTCTGATTATATTATTGTTGCCCGTCGTAAAGGGAATAATTGGTATCTTGGAGCAATGACCGACTGGACCAGTAGGGAGTTTGAAGTAGACCTTTCATTCTTGGGGAATGGTGAATTTGATATGCAATCATATAAAGATGGAATCAATGCTTCAAGAAATGCCCAGGATTACAAGGTTAGTTCAAGTACAGTAAATGAAAATACCAAACTAAAAATAGATTTATCCAGTGGTGGAGGATACTCGGCCATATTCACTAAAAAGTAGAACATGAAAAACATCAACAGAAGAAATTTTATTAGAAAGACATCCTTGGCAGGTGCAGCCATGGCGATAACCCCTTCAATTGCCAATTCCGCTTCGAAAACCTATGAACGGGCATATGGTGCCAAATATATGGGTGATTTCGCAGCACCAAAACTAGAAACTGTACGAGTAGCTTTTATAGGTATAGGTGCAAGAGGACCGGGACATTTAAAATTCATTGCTCAATTACCAGGCACTGAGGTTGTTGCAATTAGTGATCTTTATCAAGACAATGTTGAAAAATGGGGAGCGAAGGCCAAGGAAATTGGCGGAGGTAAAAGACATAAAAAAATAAAACTCTATCATGGTGGCGAGAACCAATGGAAAGTCATGTTGGATGAAGTTAAGCCGGATGCAGTTTTTATAGCAACAAATTGGGCCACCCATGCGCCAATGGCAATTGAGGCCATGAAAAAAGGTGCTCATGCATTTGTTGAAGTTCCTATTGCAGTCACCCTTGATGAAATGTGGGAAATTGTAGATACATCTGAAAAAACCCAGAAGCATTGTATGATGATGGAAAATGTCAACTATGGCAGGGATGAATTGATGTATTTAAATATGTGTAGACAGGGTTTAATTGGTGAGCCATTACACGCCGAAGCTGCATACATTCATGAATTAAGAGGTCAGATGGAAGAACAAGAACGTGGTACGGGTTCTTGGAGAACTTATCACTATGCCAAAAGAAATGGAAACCTTTATCCAACACATGGATTAGGTCCTGTAGCACAATATATGAATTTGGATCGTACTGATGACAAGTTCAATAGTCTAGTATCATTCTCTACTCCTGCTTTGGGTAGAAAGCTATATGCTGAAAAGAAATATGATGCTGATCATAAATGGAATAAATTAGAATTCAAAGGAGGTGATTTGAATACTTCCATCATCAAAACAACAATGGGACGCACTATTATGGTGCAATGGGATGAAACAAGTCCAAGACCATACTCTCGCCACAATATGATTCAAGGAACTAAGGGTATTCTTGCCGGTTTTCCTACAAGAGTAGCTTTGGAAGGTGGAATTGAAGGAGCTACAAAAAACCATCATTCCTGGGCTCAAGGCGATCAACTGGCAGCATTATATGAAAAATATGATCATCCATTGTACAAAAGATTAAGCCAATCAACTCAGGGAAGTGGACATGGTGGCATGGACGGGATGATGCGGTACCGGATTATAGAATGCCTTCAAAAAGGCCTTCCATTAGATCAAAACCTATATGAAGGATGTTCTTGGAGTGCTGTTGCCCCATTAAGTGAACGCTCAGTTGCAAGTGGCGGTGCACCACAGAATTTCCCTGATTTCACTAGAGGAAATTGGAAAAACACAAATCCATTAGGTATAATTTCTTAATAACTTATAGCAAGAATGAAAAAAACTATTTTAATGCTAGTTGTGATTTTAGCTAGTTATTCTTGTAAGACAGTCAAGAAGGGAGCAAAATCAGAAACGGGGATCGAGGCTCAAGTAAAAGCAAATGACTGGATTACCCTTTTTGATGGCGTAAGCACAGAAGGTTGGCGAGCGTACAATGGAAAAGCATTACCTCCAGGGTGGGTTGCCAAGGATGGAGCCTTGACGTTTGATACCGAACTTGGTCTAGAACAAGATTATAAAGGGGGAAAAGATATCATTTACGGAGCTGAAGAATTCGATAATTTTGAGTTTTATGTGGAATGGAAACTCCCAGAAGGAGGAAACTCGGGTATTTTTTACCACTTAAAAGAGGGATATAACAGTCCGCCTGAAGTATCTCCTGAATACCAATTGATAGATGATGAAAATTATGCCAGAATACATGATTTGACTGAATACAATTTGAGTTTAGGTTATACAGAAAAACCTGAAGAACTCAAACCATTGCAACAAACAGCTTCAGATTATGCAATGCACGCAGCTAACCCTGAAGGGAAAATTTTACACCCTGTTGGTGAGTGGAATTCAAGTAAAATTGTTTTTACTCCTGAAAAAGTTGAACATTGGCTGAATGGAAAAATGGTACTTTCATTTGTACCCTGGTCTGAAGATTGGCATGAGAAAAAGAATTCCGATAAATGGAAAAACAGTGAAGATTATGGCAAATTTAAGACTGGATTCATAGGCTTCCAAGATCACTCAAGTCCCATATGGTTTAGAAATATCAAAATCAAAAAACTTTAATGTATAAAAGTTCAACAGCTAATCATTTTGCTTTTTTATTAATTATTGTTCTTTTTACCTCTTGTGGCGCACAAAAAGGATTAGATGATGATGGATTCGTTAGCCTATTCAATGGTGAAAATCTTGACGGGTGGATTGGCAATAATAATTCCTATGAAGCTATTGATGGAATGATTGTTGTTAATCCTAATGGGGAAGGAAGTGGAGGTAATCTTTATACTGTAGATCAATACAGTGATTTTATTTTCAGATTTGAATTTCAATTAACTCCAGGTGCCAATAATGGATTAGGTATCCATTCTCCTCTAGAGGGTGATGTGGCGTATCTTGGAAAAGAATTACAGATTTTGGACAATACTGCGGATAAATATGCTGACCTAAAACCCTATCAGTACCATGGATCTGTATATGGGATAATTCCTGCCAAACGAGGTTTTTTAAATCCTGTTGGAGAATGGAATACTCAGGAAGTAATTGTCAATGGAACGAAAATTGAAATCAGATTGAATGGTACGACCATTGTAGATGGTGATTTTATTGAAGCGTCAAAAAATGGAACAATGGATAAAAAAGAGCATCCTGGGTTAAAACGTACAGAGGGCCATATAGGGTTTTTGGGTCACGGTGATGTTGTAAGATTCAGAAATATCAAAATCAAAAAAATATAACTAACAAAAACGAGAAAAATCATATTCATATGAGTACACATAATAAAGATCGTAGAGATTTTGTAAAAAAAAGTGGCCTAGGGTTACTAGGGCTAACA
This sequence comes from Maribacter sp. HTCC2170, assembly GCF_000153165.2. Taxonomy (NCBI): domain Bacteria; kingdom Pseudomonadati; phylum Bacteroidota; class Flavobacteriia; order Flavobacteriales; family Flavobacteriaceae; genus Maribacter; species Maribacter sp. HTCC2170. The sequence goes on along the minus strand of NC_014472.1, from coordinate 2,357,936 downwards.
TTGGTTCCCTCATTTATAGGTAAGATGGGACCACACAATAGATTAAGAACCGCACATATTGGTGTTGGGAATATGGGCGGCGAAGATTTAAAGGCCATCGCCTCTCATTCATTGGTAGACATTACAGCTTTATGTGATGTAGATGCTAATAATCTTGCAGCTGCTAAAAAATTACATCCAAAGGCGAAAACCTATACTGACTATAGGATAATGCTAAAAGAGATGGAAAATGAAATAGATGCGGTTGTGGTTTCTACACCAGATCATACTCATGCCCCGGCCTCACTAATGGCCATGAACATGAACAAACCAGTTTATTGTCAAAAACCATTAACGCATCACGTATCTGAAGCTCGTGCAATGAACAAATTGGCGGCTGAGAAAAATTTGGTTACCCAAATGGGAATTCAAGTACACTCGTTCTACGATTATAAATTGGCAACTCTTTTGATTCAATCAGGAATTATTGGGAAAGTCCATACGGTTAGAGCTTGGTCTCCTAAGAATTGGGGGTATGATGGTAAAGAACCAAAGGGATCGGACCCAATTCCAGAAACTTTAGACTGGAACCTTTGGCTGGGCACATCAGCAAAAAGGGATTATAAAAAAGGGGTGTACCATCCCGGAAATTGGAGAAAACTAATGGACTATGGTTGCGGTACACTTGGTGACATGGGCGTTCATATTTTTGACACTCCCTATAATGCTTTGGCTTTGGACGTTCCCAGAACGATCAAAAATGAATGCAGAAAACCCACAGGTTTTGGATTTCCTGAAAACAATGTAGTAACATATGAGTTTCCAGGAACCAAATACACCGCGGACTCGTTAAAATGGGTATGGTATGATGGCCCTGGTGCTCCAAAAGAACATGAAGATCTTGTATTACCAGGGGCCAAGAAAAAAAGAAAATCCAAGAAGGGTGATGCTTCAGTGGAAGAAAAAATGTCATTAAAAACAGAAGCTGCGGGAGTAGGCGTTTTGCCCGACCAAGGAGCCATGTTCATTGGTGATAAAGGTCGTTTATTACTTCCTCATTTTATGCAATTACCAACAAAAATTGTTGATGGTGAATACGTCGATATCTCCAAAGAAATTGAGGAAATCAGTAAGGCCAATAACATGGGTGACCCAATTAGAAATTATGCCTCGGAAGGTGTTAAACATTATCATGAATTTGTTGAATCTTGTTTGGGAAGAGGTGAATGTACTGCTCCGTTCTCCTATGCATCAAGACTTACTGAAACGATATTGTTAGGTGTAATTGCAGGTCGTTTCCCTAACAAGACCCTGCATTGGGACAATGACACAGCTAAATTTGCTGAAGAGGAGGCGAACGAATTTTTAAGTGCCCCTTATAGAGATTTTTAAATACTCTATATAATTAATAAGGCTGCCCAAATAGGCAGTCTTATTTATTTTTCAGAAGGTTTACCCTTTCCAGTTTCCAAAAAACTTGTTAGGCTGTCCAAAACATAAAAATCCCAACCGTTCGAGCAGACTTCGTAACAAATACCAGTGGATATTAAACCGTCATGTAAAAACTCAATCGTTGTTTTAGATTCAAGTTTAGAGATTTTCCAATATAGCATAGATCCAATCCATTCCTCATCAATACCTTTAAGGTTATGGTCTTGATGGGAGTCAATACATTTCCAAACAATTTCATAAGGTTCATTCAATGATATTACCCTAAATCTCCAATAAGATTCCTCACCAAAAGAGATTTTAAATTCACCTCCTACCCTATCCGAACGGCCATTAATCACACTCCACCAATCACCAATTCGTGTGGCTATTGCTTTAAATGTCTCTTCTTGGGAACAAGAAAGTTCAATTTTCCGAAAATAATTATTTGCATTTTCCATTCCTGTAAATTACCTATTTCTTAAATAATGGTCTCAATTCTAAAAAATGATTTTTTTACATAACCGTTGTCCAACTCTAAAAAAATAAAATACATTTGCCCCTTAATTATTCATTAAGAAAATATTTAGTATTTGAATCTTATTTGTTTATTATGAGCGATTTATTAACGTTTGGTCTTTTGGCATTCACTTCTTTTTTCACCTTGATCAACCCGCTTGGTACGATGCCTATTTTTATGACCATGACGGCAGAACTAGATAATGAACATAGGACCCGTACTGCCAAAAAAGCATCCATTGCGGCATTTATCACGATAGTCATTTTTGCATTCTCTGGTCAAGTGTTGTTCAACTTTTTTGGGATTTCAGTTAATAGCTTTAGAATTGTTGGTGGCGTTATCTTCTTTTTGATGGGAATGGATATGCTTCAAGCACGATTGGGAAAAGTTAAGGTAAAAGAATCGGAGGTACATTCCTATATCAATGATATATCAATAACTCCATTGGCAATTCCGATGATTTGTGGGCCTGGAGCTTTGACAAACGCAATTGTTTTAATGGAAGACGCCGAGTCCCTGGAAAAGAAAATGGTATTGGTTCTTTCAATTTTGATAGTGATGATACTCACTTACTTGATTCTATTCAGTTCAAGCAAAATAATAAAAGTACTTGGTGAAACGGGCAATAATGTCATGATGCGCTTAATGGGACTGATTGTTATGGTAATTGCCGTTGAGTTCTTTTTTAGTGGCCTAAAACCAATTGTAGCAGAGATGATGAATTAACAATTCCTAAAACTATCCCAATCATTATTTACATGCCCCAAAAAGTTCTATTTTTGGTCAAAATATCATAGGTTGAAAAGAGTAATTGGTTATTTATTGGTTTTATTCACTCTTCCGATACTGGCTCAGGAACCAGAGGAAAAAGAAGTAAAACAAATCAATATAGTTTATGGTGCTAATTTCACCAAGGATGAGGCCCAATTTCCAGGTGCTTCAATCTTCAGCAAAGACAATAGACAAATACAGTTCGAGCATGAAGGCGCTGACCTTTTTTGTGACCTCGCCATATACTACCAACAAGAAAACAGATTAAAAGCTATAGGAAATATTCGATTGCAGCAAGGTGATTCTGTTGAAATGACCAGTGGCAAAATTGATTACAACGGAAATGAAAACCTTGCTAAGGCATGGGAAAATGTAGTTTTGACCAGTAAGTCACAAATGACCCTTACCACAGATACATTACGTTTCAATAGAATAGAACAACAGGCATATTATCAAGATTTTGGTACTGTGGTTGATTCTGTGAATACATTAACAAGTGAAATTGGCAAGTATTTTCTAGAAACAAAAAAGCTTCAGTTTTTAGATAGTGTACACCTTACAAATCCAGACTATATACTTGATTCCGAGCAACTTGACTATTACGAAACTTCAAAGAATGCCTATTTATATGGCCCCTCAACAATAACTGGGAATACGTATAAGATCTATTGTGAACGTGGTTTTTATGACACCAAGGTTGAAAGTGGTTATTTTATTAAAAACACGAAAATTGATTACAACAATCGAATTATAAAAGGCGACAGCGTCTATTTTAATAAAGCAAGGGAGTTTGCTTCGGCCACCAACAATATAAAAGTGATCGACACTATAAATAACGGTCTCATTAAAGCACATTATGCTGAGGTTTTTAAAGCAAAAGATTCTGTCTTCGCCACAAAGAGAGCCGTTTCAATTGGCTTAATGGAACAAGACTCACTGTACATTCATGGTGATACATTAATGCTTACAGGTAAACCTGAAAATCGAATTTTACGAGCATTTCGAAATGCCAAAGTTTTTAAGACCGACTTAAGTGGCAAATGCGATTCTATCCATTACAATGAAAAAACAGGATTGACTCAAATGATCACAAACCCCATTCTATGGAATGGTCCAAATCAAATGACCGGCGACAGCATTCACTTAAAATCCAATTTAAAGACTGAGAAAATGGATTCGCTCAAGGTATTGAACAATGCTTTTGTCATTTCGTTGGATAGTGTGAGTATGGAAGGCTACAACCAAGCAAAAGGCATAGACTTGTTCGGTAAATTTGAGGATAATCAACTTAAAGTCATTGATTTAATCAAGAATACTGAGGTCGTTTATTACGTTTACAATGATGACGATGAACTTGTTGGAATAAACAAGACCAAATGCAGTAAGATCCGCATTACAATGGCTAACAATGACATTGAAGACCTTACTTTTTTTACTGACCCAGAAGGCGATATTTTTCCAGAAACAGAATTATCTGTGAATGAAAGAATTCTAAAAGGTTTTATTTGGCGTGGTGATGAGCGAATTATGTCCAAAGATGACATTTTTGATTATGACGATAATAATATTGTACTTCCGATCATACGAGGAATTTCAAATCCCATTGATATTGATGCCGAGGAAGAAGAACGCAATTCCAATGAGGGCGACCCGGTAAACAATATTCCCAAATCAAATGATCAAGCTATTGATCCAAAGAAAAAATCAAAACAGAAGAAGGCTTTATAAGGCAGATTATGAAAGATGATTTTCTTAAATATCAAGCCCAAACAACAAGTCATCCCCTTTCATTGGAAATTGTGGATGCCAAAGGTTCATACATCTATGATAAGAACGGTAATGCGCATCTTGATTTTGTCGCCGGTGTTTCCGCCTGCAGTCTTGGACACTGTCACCCAAAGGTCGTTAAGGCCGTAAAAGACCAGCTGGATAAGTATATGCACGTAATGGTTTATGGTGAGTACATTCAAGAACCTGCAATCGAATATACCAAGCTTTTGGCCTCACTCCTTCCAGCTCCTTTAGAAACTACCTATTTGGTGAATTCAGGCACAGAGGCTATAGAAGGAGCATTAAAATTGGCCCGGCGATTTACGGGCAGAACAGAAATCGTAGCTGCAAATAAGGGGTACCATGGTAACACCATGGGTAGTCTAAGTATTATGGGTTATGAGGAACGAAAAAGTACCTTTAGGCCTTTGATTCCAGACATTTCCTTTATTGATTTTAATTCGGAAGTAGATATTCAAAAGATTACTTCCAGAACGGCTGCTGTCGTACTGGAGACCATACAAGGTGGTGCTGGATTTGTTGAACCAATTGAAGGTTATCTAGAAAAAGTCAGAAAACGATGCACAGAGGTCGGCGCATTATTGGTACTAGATGAAATTCAACCTGGTTTTGGTCGTTCAGGAAGTCTCTTTGCGTTTGAACAGTACAATTGCATTCCAGATATCTTGGTCATTGGTAAGGGAATGGCATCCGGTCTTCCCGTCGGTGCTTTTACGTCATCTTATGAGATAATGTCGACCTTAAAAGATAATCCAAGGCTAGGTCACATCACCACATTTGGTGGCAATCCAGTGATAGCATCTGCCTGTTTGGCAACGTTACAGGAAATTACTGGGAGCAATCTGATAGAAGAAACTTTAGAAAAAGAAAAAACAATCCGTAAACTGTTAAAGCATAAGTATATCAAGGAGATCCGTGGCAAAGGACTTATGTTAGCCTTAATAATGGAAAGCCAAGAACTTGCTGATTTTCTTATTCTATCAGCTACAAAAAAGAACCTAATACTCTTTTGGCTACTATTTGAGCAAAGGGCAGTTAGAATTTCACCGCCTTTGACCATTACCATTGAGGAAATAGAAAAAGGTTGTGAAACCATTCTTCAGATACTCAACGATTACAAATAAAAACTTGTTAACTAATTTGTTAATAATATAGCCCTAATCGGGAATCAAACGTAGATCCAAAAGACTATTTTTAATTCCATAGTTTAACCAAATAGTTCCTATGGCGTTAGAAGCTAACGAAAGGCCGAACCAGCCCATTGCGAAGTTTGAATCAATGCTTAAGACAGATGATGTCTACTTCTTTGATGCTGAAGATTTTGAAGATATTATTCACCATTACCTCAACCACGGTAAAATAGCCTTAGCCAAGAAGGCAATCAAAATCAGTTTAAAGCAACATCCCGATTCTATAGAACTAAAGCTATTGAATGTTGAGGTACTCGTTTTCGAAAATAACCTTGATGCTGCAGAACAATTACTGGATAAACTTCAACTAGTGGATGGGACTAACGAAGAAATCTATATCCAAAGAGCGAACATTTATTCAAAAAAAGATAATCACGAAGCTGCAGTTACTTTGTTACAAAAAGCACTTGGTCTTGCCGATAAAAGCTATGATATACATTCCCTATTAGGCATGGAATATCTTTTTATGGATGATTTTAAACTCGCCAAAGAAAGCTTTATGAAATGTGTGAGTTTTGATGAACAGGACTATTCATCACTCTACAACGTTATTTACTGTTTCGAGTTTTTAGAGGATTTTGAAGGTGCCATCGTATACCTAAATGATTATTTAGACCGAAACCCTTATTGCGAAGTAGCATGGCACCAATTAGGAAAACAATACTTTTCAAAAAGAATGTTCCAAGAAGCCTTAACGGCTTTTGACTTTGCCATTATTTCGGATGATTCATTTATCGGAGCTTATTTTGAAAAGGGTAAGGTTCTTGAAAAATTAGGCAAATATGATGAAGCTATTGAAAGTTACGAGACTACTATTAAGATTGAAGATCCAACTTCACATGCATACTTAAGAATAGGAAAGTGCTATGAGCGTTTGTGTAATGATGAAATGGCCAAGTACTACTACTATCAAACAGTACATGAAGACCCCTTGTTGGACAAAGGTTGGTTAGCCATAACAGATTTCTATTTTAATAATGGTAATTACGAAAAGGCATTGTATTACATAAATAAAGCCTTGAATATTGATGGTGAGAACCCAACCTATTGGAAAAAAGGTGCAAAAATAAATGCTGCCCTTGAAAACTTTGACCAGGCAGATTTTTCATTTAAGCAGTCTGTTGATTTGGGTAATTACGAATTGGACACTTGGTTAAGTTGGGCCAGCGTGGCCAAAGAAAATAGGGATTTTGCCTCTGGCTTACATATACTGGCACAAGGACAGGAATTTTATCCGGAAAGTGCTGATATTCTGTATAAAACAGCGGGATTCCATTTGCTAGCAAATGATAAAATAAATGCACGTATCCGTTTAATAGATGCATTGAAAAAAGATTCAGAAAAGCTACAATTGTTCTCTGAAGAGTTTCCTGAGTTTTATAAAACAGAATGGACGCAGAACATAATATCAAACAACAAAAAAGCTTCAAGATAAATAGACTACTTTTGCCTTTTTGTCTATGGAAAATCGGAATTTACTACAATACGTAATTATCACCCTTAAAGGAATGGCCATGGGAATCGCTGAATTGGTCCCAGGGGTTTCAGGAGGTACAATTGCTTTTGTTGCCGGCATCTACGAGGAATTCATTTCCACCATTAACAATATAAGCTTAAAAACTCTTAAGGTATGGAGGACCGATGGGTTTAAAAGTTTTTGGCGGGCATTAAATGGAAACTTCCTCCTTACATTACTTTTAGGTATGGCCATTAGTATTCTGTCATTTACCAAAATAATACGGTGGCTACTTGAAAATGAACCAATTATGCTCTGGTCTTTCTTCTTTGGTTTGGTTCTCGCCAGTGTTCTCATTGTTGCGAAGGCCATAAAAAAATGGTCAGCAACCATCATAGTCTTGCTCATTTTAGGAGCTGTTGGCGCCTATTTTATAACAACAATACCCCCTTCTCCCAATACAGCAAGTTTGCCTTACATATTTTTCTCTGGAGCAATAGCCATTTGTGCAATGATATTGCCAGGAATCTCCGGTTCTTTTATTCTTGTATTGTTGGGAACTTATAAGACAGTTATTGAAGCCGTTGATGAAAAAGATTTTAAAATATTGATTACAATGGCGCTAGGTATGCTTTTTGGCGTTCTAAGTTTTGCAAAGGTCTTAAAATGGATGTTCGATCATCACAGGAACATAACCCTATCAATTCTAACAGGTTTTATTCTTGGTTCCTTGAATAAGATCTGGCCTTGGAAAAAGATTATTGAAACGAGGACCATTGGCGAAAAGGTTATTGAGATTGACGAATCCGTTACTCCGTTCACCTTCGATGGCGATCCACAGTTAATGTTTGCAATAATCGCCACAATCATAGGTTTTTCCTTTATTTTTATACTTGAGAAAGTAGCTTCGAAAAAATAGTCATTGCTTCGCATGTACGAACCCAGAACATTTTTTGATAAATTATTTTTGGTGCTTAAGGGACTTGCAATGGGCGCTGCCAATAAGGTTCCAGGGGTTTCTGGAGGCATTGTGGCCTTTGTTGGTGGGTTTTATGAGGAATTCATCTATTCGCTCCAAAAAATAAACCTTAAGGCATTCAGGCTTTTGTTCAACGGAAGGTTCAAAAGCTTCTATCAGTATGTAAACGGGCAATTCTTGACTTTGCTGATTTTCGGAATGTTGGTAAGCTATTTCAGCGTTTCAAAGCTACTCGATTATTTTCTTGAACGTAAAGAACTTTTTGTCTGGGCGGCATTCTTCGGAATGATCTTGGGTTCAATTTATTATATCTCCAAAGATTTTAAACATTGGAACAAAAAAACAGTAGTAGCAGGATTTTTGGGCTTAATAGTAGGTATTTCAATAAGTTTTTTGAGTCCTGCAAAAGAAAATGACAACCTTTGGTTTATTTTCATTTGTGGAATGATCAGTGTTTCCGGGATGACATTACCGGGGCTTTCAGGATCATTCATATTAATTCTTTTGGGTAATTATGTGTTACTATTGGTAGATTCGGTCAATGCCCTATATGATACGTTTGCCGAAATGCTGCGTGGCGATTTTAGTTTTGTAAAAAATAGTGAACGGTTGAACACTCTAAAAATCTTAACGGTATTCACGCTAGGTTCCGCTGCAGGTTTAGTTACCCTATCTCATATACTCACTTACGTATTAAAACATTTTAAACATATAAGTACAGCAGTGATTATCGGATTTATCACAGGTTCATTAGGCGTTGTGTGGCCTTGGAAACGAACCATATTTAAGACAGATGAAACTGGAAAGGTATTTTTAGATTCTAATGGCAAGGAGATTATCTTAAATTATGAAAGGTATTTGCCAAATTTTGGCGACCCGGAAACATGGTGGGCCATTTTCTTTGTAATCGTAGGGATATTCATTTTATTAGGACTGGAGTGGTATGGAGAATATAGAAAAAAGTAGATTTGGACTTGTTGGTAAGAATATTTCCTATTCGTTTTCTAAAGGATATTTTACTGAAAAATTCAAAGGATTGGATTTACAGCATCATTCTTATGAAAATTTTGATTTAACTAGCATAGAGGATTTTCAAAATCTTATCAATCAAAACAATTCCCTCAAAGGTTTGAATGTGACCATCCCCTATAAAGAGGCTATTATCCCATATTTAGATAAGCTGAACAAAAAAGCAAAAAAAATAGGTGCGGTAAACACCTTAAAATTTACTAAAAAAGGCCTTAAAGGTTATAATACAGATATTTACGGATTTAAAAAGTCGATAGAACCATTTCTAAAAAAACGACATAAAAAGGCTCTTATCCTAGGTACAGGAGGTGCCTCTAAAGCTGTGGCATTTGTGTTTAACGAACTGGGCATAAAATTTAAATATGTTTCTAGAACCCCAGGAAAAAATCAATTGAGCTACTCAGAGCTCAGTGATAAAGTTTTAAGAAAACATACCATTTTGGTCAATTGTACTCCGCAGGGCACTTTTCCCAATATTGCAGATAAGCCAAATATACCCTATGAATATATCGCTAAAAAGCACTTGCTTTTCGATTTAATTTACAATCCTGAAAAAACAGCTTTCTTGTTAGAAGGTCAGAAACAAGGGGCATCTATCTGTAATGGGCTTAAGATGCTTGAGTTACAGGCGGAAAAATCTTGGAAAATATGGAATTCGTAATTACGCTTTAAAAAAGAACTACCAATACCTTTTGGTATTACTGCGGTTGTTAGTATCTTACAATAGCAATCTTAAGCATAACTAACTCAATTTAACATGCAAGAAGAGAAAGATCAAGAACTGCAAGAAACCGCAGGTGAAGAAATAAATTCAGAAACTACCGAAACCACCCAAGAAGTATCGGAGAAAAGAACTGAAGTTGAATCTCTGGAAGTTAACACCGAAATAGCTACTACATCGGAAGATGTGGAAAACACTGAATTAACTACTGAACAGACTAAAGACCAAGAGGTTGTTGAATCATCTACCGACTTGGAACCGGCTAAGGAAGAAACGAAAGAACCTTCACATCAGGATGCCTCAGAGACCGCTGAAAGGACTGAACCTGTAATTGAAAATCCAGAACCCACCTCAAATAAAGAAGGTGAAGAATCTAAAGAAGCAGTCTTAAATGAGATTGATGAATCCAACGCAGAGGACGCTGAGGACAAAGATAATCATCGTAGACACCACATTCCCATTTTGGATTATCATGCAATGTCAATGGAGAATTTAGTGGGAGAACTTCAAAAATTGGTCAAAAACGAAAAAATTCAGGCTATCAAAAAACATGTTGATGGTATTAAACACGAATTTGACCTGAAATTTCAAGAATTCTTAGAACATAAAAAAGAGGAATTCATAAGTAATGGAGGTAATGAGATTGATTTTAGATATAACTCCGTTGCAAAAAGACAATTCAACGAAGTTTATTCCGAGTATCGAGAAAAACGCAATCAATACTATAAAAATCTTGAAAATAATTTAAAAGATAATTTGGCCAATAGGTTGGCTATAATCGACGAATTAAAAAGTTTGGTGAATGTTGAAGAAGACATCAACACTACATACAAACATTTTAAAGACGTTCAGGAAAGATGGCGTAATGCTGGACCAGTGCCGAGGAACAATTACAATGATGTTTGGCGAACCTACCATCACCATATTGAGATTTTTTATGATTTTCTGCACATAAACAGAGAGCTTCGTGACCTTGATTTTAAACATAATCTTGAGGAAAAACAGAAATTGGTTGAACGGGCAGAGGCTTTGGAAAAAGAGGAAGATCTGAATAAAGCTTTTCGGGAATTACAGACCCTCCATAAAATTTGGAAAGAGGATATTGGTCCCGTTGATAAAGAACATAGAGAGGAGATTTGGGAACGCTTTAGCAATGCCACAAAAGTACTTCATCATAGAAGACAGGATTATTACAAAAACATGGATAAAATCCATGAGGAGAATCTTGTTAAGAAGAATGAGATCATTGCCGCTATCGATGCAATTTCCAACACAGTTGCCGGCAACCACAAAGCTTTGCAGCTACAAATAAAACAAATTGAAGAGTTACGTGATACCTTTTTTAAAGCTGGCAAAGTTCCCCAAAAAGTAAACGAACAAACTTGGGCAAATTTCAAGGAGGCAGTACGTAAATTCAACAGAAATAAAAACGCTTATTACAAAAATTTAAAAAAGGGACAGCAGGAAAATCTTGACAAAAAGCGCGAATTGCTCAATTTGGCCATCTCATTAAAGGATAGTGAAGAATGGAATTCGACCACTTCGGAAATGAAACGAATTCAGAACGAGTGGAAAAAAATTGGCCATGTACCTCGAAAATACTCCGATAAAATATGGAAAGAATTTAAGGATGCATGTAATCATTATTTTGACCGTTTGCACGCCTTGAAAAATGAGGCCCACAAAGATGAAATAGAGAATTTTGAGAAAAAGAATGCATGCCTTGAAAGGCTAAGAACCTTTGAATTGACTGGTGATCGGGACAAAGATCTAGAGGGCATTAAAGCATTCGTTGAAGAATGGAAAACCTATGGACGTGTACCATTCAACAAAAAGAACATCAACCAGAAGTTCAATAAAATATTAGATGCGATTTTTAGAAAATTAGACGTCAGCCGTCAAGAATCTGAACTTCTTAAATATGGCAATAAAATTCAACGCCTGGCCGGTACAGATAATGATAGGGCCATTGCAAATGAACGTTCTTTTATTCGCAAAAAGATTGATGAAAGTAAAAACGAGATACGCCAATTAGAAAATAACCTATTGTTCTTCTCAAATGCATCAGAAGACAATCCAATGGTGAAAGAGGTAGTGAAAAAAGTTGGGAAACATAAAGAGGCTTTAGAAACTTGGCAGGCCAAGTTGAAAAAGTTGAACGTTTTGCAGCATAATATTCTTAAAGAGGCTGAAGAAACTTCTGAAAAGGAAAAGACCGATTCTTCTGAGGAAGAATAACGGTCTTTCTAAATCATTTTAAGACTAAACTCCATGTCTAATCATCATATTGCTGAATAAGGAAGTTTATAAGATCTGTTGTAGTTACAATGCCTTTTAATTTACCGTCATCCACAACAGGTATTGCATGAAATTCTTTTTTGGACAATATCTCTGCAACATCTTTTACAATTGTGTTTGTAGACACACTAATCAAGTTCTTTGCCATAACCTGCTCTATACTGAACATATTGTATACCATTGTATCAACAGTTTCCTCATCCTCATATACGGCATCGGCAAAACTGATTCTAAGCAAATCAGTATAACTCAACATTCCAATAATCTTGTTTCCAGACACTACTGGAATATGCCTAATATGATATTTTTTAAATAGACTTTCAGCCTTTTCCAAATTATCCGAGGTATTCAACGTAATGACATTTTTGGTCATTATTGCCGATATGGGAGTTCCTTTTTTCATGTCTGCCAATTTATATTTCTTTATTAAAAATAGACAGATAAGCGTTTTGAAAGTATGATAAAAATCATATGGACTTCTAAAAGGTCATTGTAACTTTGCCAACTATAAAACCAAAATATTTCAACATCTACTTGAGGCTTACTCTTCCCAAGTGAACAACTTCCTATCAAGATAAATTTAGGCGCTAAAAATAGTATTAAATTCTCCAGGTATTCTTTGTAGGTCACCTTATTATTTTTAACTTAAGAAGTTTGTATATAACGGTATGAAATCAATTTGGCCTTTATTTTATTTCTCACTTGTTTGTTTGAATCTACATGCTCAAGAATTACCTCCTATTACATCTTATAAAGCCAAGGACTATAATGCAGGTAACCAGAACTGGATGGTTTCCCAAGATTACAACAAGCATATTTTTATTGCCAATAATGCCGGCCTATTACGATATGACGGGGCCAAGTGGCAGTTATTTAAGACTCCAAACGGTTCTGTCATAAGATCAGTGAAGGTTATTGATGAACTTGTTTATACTGGATGTTATATGGAGTTTGGATACTGGGAAAAAGATAAATTCGGTGATTTACAATATAATTCATTGGTTCCTAAACTTAAAGACTCCTTAATCGACGATGAACAATTTTGGAACATACTAAAAGTTGATGATTGGGTATTATTTCAATCTTTGGACCGTATATACATTTACAATTCAATTGATGAATCTATTCAAATTATTAATTCTGAAACTAGAAGAGCAAAAATTTTCAATGTTGGTAAAAGTGTATTATTTCAAAAACTAAGTGAAGGAATTTATAAAATTGAAAATGGTGAACCTATTTTAGTGTCAAGCGACCCTGTTTTTAAAGATTATGTATTGGTAGGGGCTTTTCAAATTGAAAACAAAATTCTGTTTCTTAGTGAAAATGGGGAGTTTTACTTTTTGAATGATACTGGTCTTAGCAAGTGGAATATTGAAGCAGATGAAGATTTGTCCTTAATAAATGTTTACAGTAGTGTTCAATTGCATGATGGTAGTTTTATGTTAGGGACCATCTCGAATGGTATTTACCATATTGATCCAAACGGCAATCTAATCAATAAGATTAATAAAGAAAAAGGCCTCAACAATAATACAGTATTATCAATGTTTCAAGACCAAGATGAGAATCTGTGGTTAGGTTTGGACAATGGGATAAGTGTTATAAATTTAGATTCACCTTTTACTGAATATAAAGATCTAAAAGGGGAAGTGGGTAATGTTTATGCTGCGCAAGTCTTCAATGAAAATCTGTATATAGGAACAAATCAAGGGTTATTTTATAAAAAAGCAAATACCCAAAATGAGTTTCAATTAATCGAAAAAACAGAAGGCCAAGTATGGTGTCTTTTGGTTATGGAAAACACCTTATTTTGTGCTCATAATAATGGCACTTACACTATTGATAAAGATAAGGCAAAATTGATATCAGATTATCCTGGCACCTGGAATATTAAAAGGATAAGAGGGTACGAGAATCTGTTGTTGCAAGGAAATTATGAGGGTTTGAGCGTGCTTGAAAAAATAAAGGGTCAGTGGCAATTTAGAAATAGATTGAGGGGGTTTGATTTTTCAAGTAGATTTTTTGAATTCACAGATGACAATCAAATAATCGTTAACAACGAGTATAAAGGTATCTTTAAACTAAAGTTAGATTCAAGTTTCAATAAGGTATTAAACATTGAGAATGAGTCACCCAAGGGATATGGGTCGAGTTTGGTTCGTTATCATGACAATCTATTATATACTTCAAATTCTGATAGAAGAATATTAAAATTCAATGTAGATAAGCAAAATTTCGAAGCTGATTCATTATTGACCAGCTTGTTTTACAATTCAGATGAGGATATTTTAGGAATATTGATTCCGGACCAGAAAACCAATAAGCTATGGGGTTTTTCCAATAAAAATATAATAGCTGTAACCCCAAGTAATTTCAAGAATACTCCTGAATCTTTTAAAATTCCGATCCCAAGCACTTTTAGAAGAAGCTTAGGAATTTCAGGATTTGAATTCTTGACTAATATAGAGGACAATCGTTTTTTGATCGGTGCTTCAGATGGTTACACCATTTTGAATGTGGATAAAATAAAACCCAAGGAACTTTCGGTTAAGATTAATTCGGTTTATAACGAATCTCTACATGCTCCTGAAGATAAAGTTTCTTTAGGGACTAATTCGGAATTCCCATCCCATGAAAATAATTTCAAGTTCTCTTTTAGTGTTTCGGAATTTGATAAATACGCAGAGGTTAATTATCAATACCAATTATATGGGGTAAACGACCAATGGAGCGAATGGTTCGATAGCCCCGACGTATCATTTAAAAATTTGCGATTCGGTGAGTATACATTTAAAGTTAGAGCATTAGTTGGAAATCAATTGTCAAAAAATATAGATTCCTTCGCATTCAAAATTAAAAGGCCCTGGTACTATTCCAATTGGGCAATACTATGTTATATTCTAAGTATTTGTGTATTAGTATTTATAATCCATAAACTATATAAATCATATTATAAAAAGCAACATGCATTGTTGATAAAAGAAAACTTGAAAAAGCTTAAACAAAAGAAACTAAAGGCCCAGCAGGAAATCATACAAATCAAAAACGAAAAATTAAAGATGGACATAGCAAACAAAAATCGAGAGTTGGCCATCTCTACAATGAGTCTTATTAAGAAGAATGAATTCCTGAATAGCATCAAAGATCAATTAAAACAAGTAGAAAATACTCCAAAGATAAAATCGGTAATAAAGACGATAAACAGAAATATCAATAATACTGATGACTGGCAATTTTTTGAAGAAGCATTCAACAATGCCGATAAGGATTTTTTAAAGAATATTAAATCGCATCACCAAAATTTAACACCCAACGACTTAAGATTATGCGCTTATCTTAGATTGAATTTAACTTCAAAGGAAATAGCGCCGTTACTCAATATTTCGGTACGTAGTGTAGAGGTAAAACGCTATCGTCTACGCAAAAAAATGGCACTTCCGCACGAAAACAGCCTTACCGACTACATTTTAAACCTTTAGGGCATACTACAAAAGTCCATTTAACCACAACATTACCTATACAAAAGTGATTCTCTTAATTGATTGTTAAATTTTTTTAGCATTTAAGAATTATAGAAATCCCCGTTTCCCAAGGGATAATCCATCAATTATGCAATTTTATTACTTTTTTATTGCCATGTATGTTTTTTGTAGTGGTAGAATTTAAGGATTCCTTTTTATTATGAAATACATTGTGACTTCAAAATACACAACACATGAAGCGCATTTTTTTATTTCTTACTATTATTTGTTGCATACCAAGTATATGGGGTCAAGACCTAACGATAAGTGGAACTGTTTTGGATGCAAGTTACAATGAACCTTTACCGGGTGTAAGTATAATTGTAAAAAATACAGTAAAAGGAACCACTACAGATTTTGATGGAAATTTTACCATCCAAGACATGACCATTGGAGATATAATATCTTTCTCCTATTTAGGATTTGTAACCCAAGAAGTTACGGTAAGTAACTCCAATCCTATAACAATAAATCTTCAGGAAGATGTAAGTGCTTTGGATGAAGTTGTTGTAGTGGGTTATGGTACACAAAAGAAGAGCAACGTAGTTGGTTCTGTAACTAGCGTTGAAGTTGATGACGCCACTTCCGTACCTACCACAAACGTATCGGAGATGTTACGGGGTCGAGCGGCAGGTGTCCAAGTTAATCTAGGCGATGCAAGACCAGGTGGATCATCTAATATTGTCATTCGGGGTAATGTTTCCGTAGCTCCAAATGGAAACTCTCCGTTAGTAATAGTTGATGGCTTACCATTTGACAGTTTAAATGATGTATCACCAGACGATATAGCCAATATTGAAATCCTAAAAGATGCATCTGCAACCGCAATTTATGGTTCAAGAGCATCAAATGGTGTTATACTGGTTACTACTAAAACGGGGAAGACTGGCAAAGTATCTATTGACTACCACGGCTATACTACAGTACAGTCATTGTCCAAAAATTTTAATCAATATACTGGTCAGCAATACATTGATTTAAAAAGGGAAGCCAACCGAAATAGATTTACTGGGGAATACTTGAGGGATGAAAACATATTTTCTCCTTTTGAGATTGATGCCATAGGAAATAATGATTTTGTAGATTGGGAAGATTTGGTATTACAGGACGCAGTAATACAAAGCCATGCTTTGAGCTTTTCATCGGGTACTGAAAAAACCAGGGTTTTTTCAAGTGTCAATTATTTCTCCCAAGAAGGTATAATCCCAAATTCTAGTTTTGACAGAGGTACTTTAAAACTGAACTTGGAGCAGGAATTAACGGACAAACTTTTATTTAGAGGAATTTTCAACTATCAAAATTCTACACAGAATCAAGAAACAGGCGGCCTAAACTTTACTACCATAACACCCCTGGCCAAACCATTGGACGAAGAGGGCGAATTACTCAAATTTTATTTAGGTCCATCAAATACCGCGGTAAACCCGCTATGGGATCAAAGGGAATCAACCGACGAGACCAAAACAAACCTTACAGATGTTAACCTCAGCTTGGTGTACAACTTTACACCCAATCTGAGCTACACATTAAAGACATTTTTGAGGAACAGAAATACTAATAGGGGAATTTACAGAACATCCTTACATTCAGCAGGAGATGAAGGGGTAGATGGGCTTGCGGTTATTTCTAACCAGTTATTTAAACAGGTCTTGGTGGAAAACATCCTCAATTATACACCACAGATCAATGAAAACCATAGTCTGGACTTTACTGCGGTTCAAGCTTTTGATGAACAACGAAATGAATACACCCAAATTGACAAATCGGGATTTACCAATGATGCCCTTGGTTTTAATGGAAATGCAACTGTACTTCTCAATAGCGTTAGGGGCGTTTCACAACGTAAATTACTCTCTTTTTTGGGCAGGGTACGATATGGATATCTTGATCGCTATTTATTAGAGGCAACGGCACGAGCTGATGGTGCCTCAGTATTTGCCGAGAACAATAAATGGGGATTCTTCCCTGCAGTTTCTCTGGCTTGGAAAATGCAGAACGAGGCATTTTTAGAAAATGTGGATGCCATAAACGAAATGAAATTACGAGTCAGCTACGGGACCACTGGAAATCAAGGCATCAATTCGTTGGAGTCCTTGGGTGTAGCCGATGACATACCTTATGTTTTTGGCGATCAAACCGTGGCAGGAGCAACTGCCTCATCACGTTTGCCCAATCCAGACTTGAGGTGGGAAACCACTACTACCCTGAACACTGGTCTTGATTTTAAGTTGTTCAAAAACCGCTTTGAGGGTACTTTTGAATACTATAAAGCGAACACCACTGATTTATTATTGGATAGGTCAATTGCGGGTACTACCGGGTTCAACGTAATTCGCTTTAACGCAGGTGAAATTGAGAACCGCGGAATTGAAGCATCATTGACATCTCATATTATACGAAATGAGAACTTACGATGGTCGTTAGGAATGGTATTCTCAAGGAACAGGACTGAGGTGCTCGCGCTTACAGGAGAACTTGATGAAAATGGCAATGAAATTGATATCACGGACATTGCTTCAGGAAGACGATTATCTGTAGGTCAACCTATCAACAACATTTGGTTGCCTAAATACGATGGAATCTATCAAGTAGGTGATGACATTGCAGGTTCAGGTAACCCTTTGGCAAACCCTGGGGATGTTAGGGTCATAGATCAAGATGGGAATGGTCAGATTGATAATAGAGATAATGTATTTACGAGTACAGATCCTAATTGGTACGGTTCGATCACCAATTCCATTACGTTCAAGAACTTTGACTTATTTGCCGATATCTA
This sequence comes from Maribacter sp. HTCC2170, assembly GCF_000153165.2. NCBI lineage: Bacteria > Pseudomonadati > Bacteroidota > Flavobacteriia > Flavobacteriales > Flavobacteriaceae > Maribacter > Maribacter sp. HTCC2170. Next base: position 2,339,477 of record NC_014472.1, on the reverse strand, counting down.
CATCGTCGAAGGAGCAACAAAATTAAATCCCGTTCTCGCCAATGGGGAGTTGTGGAAAGGGTCAATCAATGGAATTCGGACAAAGTATTATACTCCAGAATTTCCTTCAACGGACTATCCTAGACCTAAACCTGACACCCATTTGCACCTTTTCCCATTCGCGGTAAGGGACGCATCATATGTACGATTGAGAACATTGTCATTGGGGTATAATATTCCTAAAGAGACGCTTTCAAAAATTGGATTTCAAAATGCAAAAGTATATGTAACGGGAACTAATTTGTTCACTTTAACAGATTTTAGATCATATAGTCCAGAACAAAACCCGCTAAACAATAGTGGTGGAACTGCATTTCCTGAAACCAAAAACATAACACTTGGGGTCAAAGTAGGGTTTTAAAAAAAAATATTATGAAAAATATAAATAATAATATGTTATCAAAAAGCTTTTATACAATACTAGGTTGCCTTTTGCTTTTCACTTCATGCCAAGAGGATTTTTTAGAGGACAAGCTTCTTTCAAACACTTCTGTTGATTTTCTGTATACAACTCCTGAAGGTCTTGAATCTGCTGTCGTAGGATTATATTCCTTGAATAGAAATCTTTACCAAGACCTAAGCTTAAATGGCACATACCCACTTATTCCACAGGCCAAGAGTGATCTTGGAGTAGGAATAACCGGTGAGGCTTCCCTATATAGTAGATTACTTTGGGGCGCCAGTTTGGGAGATTTTGGAACTACCTCTGGGCTTAATGCCTATTGGGTGAACTATTACAAAATAGTTGATAGATCCAATGCCATTATTCAAGGAGCGGAGAAAATACAGGGTATTGATGAAAAGATAAAAAATCAAATCTTGGCCGAAGCTAAATGCATGCGGGCCAATTCTTATTTTATCCTGTATAGGCTTTTTAATAATATTTATATCACCACGGAGCCTACGACTCCTGAAAATGCTTTTGATGTGCCACAAGACAAATCTTCTGAAGGGGAAATTTTTTCACTCTTAAAGGCAGATTTGGATTTTGCCATTGTCAACCTCGAATACAACACAGAACAGTTTGGTAGATGGGGCCAAGGTGCGGCAAGACATCTAAGGGCCAAGGTGGCCATGTGGGAAAATGATTGGACAGAAGCAGCTGCACAGGCAGATGCTGTCGCTAACAGTGGCTACCATAGCCTAACCACTACTACTGCTGAAGTGTTTGCCGGAGAATTAAATCATTCAGAAACTTTATTTGCCCTCAATTTTGAAAAAGAGACCATTGGTGGAGGCAGTCCACATATCATGAACTGGAACCTGGTATCATCCTATGCAGATGCTCCTGGTATGATACAATCGATTGAAAACGGAGGGGCTGGCGTAGGTTTCCTATCATTGAATGATTATGCGATTAATTTGTTGAATGAGGACCCCAATGACGACAGAAAGGACAATACCTATTATATTTTCAAATATGCCTATAACGATGAGCCTTCGCTTCCAGCGGGCAAGCAGTTGGGTGACCCATTGGATCTTTATGAAAATAGTGAAACCGATCAAAATGAGTTTATGCTCTACTATAGGAGACAAAACCCTGGAGTCTTAAAATTCTTTGATGAAAATGTAGAACCCACTGATAGAAACCACTTCAAAAATATTATGATCTATAGATTGGCCGAAACCTATTTAATAGGTGCCGAAGCACATATGATGTTGGCAAATAATACCAAAGCCCTGGAATACATTAATGCTGTTCGAAATAGAGCCAATGCAGCTTCTATAACCACAGTTGATCTGCAGGCAGTTTTGGACGAAAGGGCCCGCGAACTTGGGTTTGAAGGGCAACGTTGGTATACCCTCAAAAGAACCGGTAATTTATATGAGTTTTTACTAGATCATATGAACAACGATAATATGAATGAGTCGTACCCTGAAGGAAATCCTAAGGAAATCCTAAGGGAGTATATGCAAAATTGGCCAATACCTCAGCAACAAATGGATTTATTGGGGCCTAGCTATCCTCAAAACCAGGGATATAACTAATGGCCGATATAATATTAATTAAAAAATTGTGAAATGAATACAAATAGAAACACTAAAATGAAGCTTAGCACAAGATTACCCCTTTTAGCTTTAATTTTTGGGATGGGAATGATATGCGTCATCATTTCCTGCGAAATAGAAGATGACATTCCGCCACCTTCGGCCTATGTTGCACCAGAACCTTTACCAATTATTGAAGGTTGTCCAGAGGATCCTGTAGTAAATGACATTTCTGCCGGAATAGATTTTGAATGTGGAGGGCCTGAAATTGATTTTTTTGGGGAAAAGGACGGCTCCTTAACAATAGAGTTTGTTGAAAACCCAAATGGTTCTGGAATAAACACTTCAGAGAAGGTAGTTGAGTATATACAGACTACAGGTGTAGAACCTTGGGCTGGTTTCTTTTTCGACTTGACCGGTAAGGTAGATTTCTCGGAGAAACAGACTATTAAAGTAAAAGTATATTCTCCAGCTGCCGATCAGACCGTACTTCTAAAATTAGAGGATAGTGCTGATGGTTCAATAAACAAAGAAGTTCAGGGCACTACAACGGTTGCAAACGAATGGGAAGAATTGTCTTTTGCTTTTTCATCAAGTGATTCTGACAAATATGATAGGTTGGTACTCTTTTTTGATTTCAATAGTGATAAGGATGCTGATACCACACATTATTTTGATGATATAACCATGGCCGAGGGAGGGGCAGTTGAGGCTACAGAACCTACAACTTCAGCGCCTGAACCAACATTATCAGAATCAGATGTAATTTCTATATTTAGTGATACTTATACTAATGTTAGTGGCACAGATTTTAATCCTGATTGGGGACAAGCCACAGTAACAACACAAGAGGATATTGATGGAAACAATACTTTGAAATATGGGAATCTAAATTACCAAGGAATCGCATTGGAAAATTCGATAGACGTTTCGGGAATGTCTTTCATGCACGTTGATTATTGGACCGCTGATTCAACAGGATTTAATGGTTTCCTTATAAGCCCTGGTCCTCTAGAAGCACCTCATGCTTTTACGGTAACCACTGGCGAATGGGTAGGTGTTGATATCCCTTTATCAGAATTTTCAAGTGTAGTGGATTTAATGGATGTTGTTCAAATGAAGTTTGATGGCAATGGAACCATTTATTTGGATAATATCTATTTCCATCAAGGACAACCAACAGGGCCAACTACTGCTGCACCAATGCCAACATTAGCGGAATCAGATGTAATCTCTATATTTAGTGATACTTATACCAATGTTACAGGTACAAATTTTAATCCTGATTGGGGACAAGCCACGGTAACAACACAAGAGGATATTGATGGAAACAATACTTTGAAATATGGGAATCTAAATTACCAAGGAATTGCATTGGAAAATTCAATAGACGTTTCAGGAATGTCTTTTATGCACGTTGATTATTGGACAGCGGATTCAGCCGGATTTAATGGTTTCCTTATCAGCTCAGGTCCAGTAGAAACAGCACATGCTTTTGCTTTAACAACTGGAGAATGGGTCAGTGTGGACATTCCACTCACAGAGTTTTCAGGCGTAGTAGATCTAATGGATGTCATTCAAATGAAGTTTGATGGTGATGGGACCATCTATTTGGATAATATATATTTCCACCAAGGACAACCAACAGGACCAACCAGTGCCGCACCCACACCAACTGTTGCAGAAGCCAATGTCATTTCGGTGTTCAGCGACGATTATACTGATGTGACCGGAACAGACTTCAACCCGAATTGGGGCCAAGCCACAGTGGTGACACAGGTAGATATTGCTGGCGATAACACCCTAAAATATGAAAACTTGAACTACCAGGGTACACAATTCGCCGCACCTTTGGATATTTCGGGAATGAGCATGCTGCATATGGACTATTGGACCGCGGATTCCTCGGCTCTTAACGGCTTCCTTATCAGCTCAGGACCAGTAGAAATAGCATATTCATTTGCCATAACAACAGGACAATGGGTCAGTGTGGATATTCCACTTACCGAATTTTCAGGGGTAGTAGATCTAATGGATGTCGTTCAAATGAAGTTTGATGGCAATGGAACTATTTATTTGGATAATATCTATTTCTATAATGCGCCCGCTACGGAGCCAAATAGTGCTGCACCAACACCAACCGCTGCAGAGGCTGATGTAATTTCAGTGTTCAGTGACGCTTATACAGATGTGTCCGGGACTGATTTTAACCCGAATTGGGGCCAAGCCACAGTGGTGACACAGGTAGATGTTGCCGGTGACAACACCCTGAAATATGAAAACTTGAACTACCAAGGAACTCAATTCGCCGTACCTTTGGATGTTTCGGGAATGAGCATGCTGCATATAGACTATTGGACCGCGGATTCCTCGGCCTTTAATGGTTTCCTTATCAGTTCAGGTCCCGTAGAAACATCACATTCATTTGCCATAACAACAGGAGAGTGGGTCAGTGTGGATATCCCACTTACCGAGTTTTCAGGCGTAGTGGATTTAATGGATGTGATCCAAATGAAGTTTGATGGCAACGGTACAGTTTATTTTGATAATATCTATTTCTATCAATAGATCTATAACGGTATAAAAGGAAACTGCATACGGCAGTGTAATTGGATTTAATTTGAGTTAGCCTAGTTAACAGATATGCCCCTAAGAAAAATAGGGGCATATCAATAAATTGCAGTACATGTGTTAAAAAATGTGCCATAAAAACCATGAAGTAAAATATAATTTACCAAATATTTAAAATGAACTATTTAAACAGGGCCTTGATCATCCTAACGCTTGTAATTTCTTGTAGTGAAGGAGATTCTCAGCCCAACAACATACCATCCAAACTAGTGTTGAACGTAACCATTGTTGGCTCGGACGCTACAAACCCAAACGGGGATGGTTCTGGAGTGGTACAGGTTTCTGCATCCGCCGAAAATGCTGTCAGATATGCATTCAGATTTGAAAATGGGGATTTGCAAGAAAGCCCTTCTGGCTCAATAGAGCATGTCTTTACCCAAGATGGTACGCATTCATATTCTGTTACGGCATGGGCTTATTCAGAAACAGGGGAGTTTATCAATGAAACCATAATTGTGGAAGTTTCCAAATCCGATGAAGCCTTTACAACCTTAATTTTCTCAGATGAATTTGAGTACGAAGGAAGTCCTGACCCTGAAAAGTGGCACTATCAAGTCATCCCCCCAAATAATGGGAGCTGGTATAATGATGAGCTGCAGCATTACACGGACAGAGCCACCAATTCATTTGTGAGTGATGGCACCCTAAAAATTGTAGCTTTAAAAGAGCAATACACTACAAACAATTCTACCAAATCATATACTTCAGCAAGGTTAAATTCAAAATTTGTCTTTACCTATGGACGTGTTGAGTTTCGCGCTAAACTTCCTGCTGAAGAAGGTACATGGCCCGCGTTTTGGACTCTTGGAGCGAATATCAATGAAACAGGGAATTATTTTGGCGACCAATATGGCAACGTGGGTTGGCCAGCTTGTGGAGAAATTGATATTATGGAGCAAAATGGATGGAATAAAAATAGTGTTATTGCCCATTTTCATTGGGGAGACATGAACTCCGGTGAATATATGAATTCTGGTGGCACAAATACAATTTCTGATACTTCAAGTGCATTTCACATTTATTCTATGGAATGGAACAGCAATAACATAAAAGTATTTGTAGATAACGAGTTGATCTATGATTTGCCTAATTCTTCAAATAAGCCTTATAACCATCTACATTATTTATTGATGAATCTGGCTATGGGAGGAACTTTAGGAGGTGATGTACCGGAAAATTTCACCGAAGACATTCTTGAAATTGATTATGTGAGAGTATACCAATAAATAATGGGTAGCACATTTTGAAGTAAAAAAGCCTTTTGAATTCTATTGATCTTTTTGTTTTAATACCTATATTTAATTCATACCAAAAACTCTAATAAATAACAGCCAGACTTTAATAATTCAACTAAAACCATATCATGGAACAACCCGAAGAAGTAATTAAAATGAATAAATCTTATACCATACTCATAAGCTTAATAGTCGCATTGGGCGGGTTTTTATTAGGTTTTGATAGTGCCGTAATCTCTGGTGCTGTTAAAGGAATCACGATTTACTTTGAAATGACTGAATGGATGTTAGGCTTTTCTGTGGGTTGTGTTGTTTTTGGGGCCATGGCCGGTAATTTGGTCGCTGGCCCTTTGGCAGATAAATTTGGGAGAAAAAGTGTGCTAATTATTGTAGCTGCCCTGTTTACAATTTCAGCTTCTTGGTCGGCATTCGCAACAGGTTATACCGAGTTTATTATTGCCAGAATTATTGGAGGTATAGGCATAGGTGGAGCCATATTAATTGCTCCAATCTATATTGCCGAAATTGCGCCTCCCAAATTGAGAGGTAGTTTAGTCTCTTTCAATCAATTAAATATCGTTATTGGTATTTCAGTTGCATACTTTTCAAATTATTTCTTGGTAAACATGGATGGCGAAAGTTGGAGGTGGATGTTAGGTGTCGAAGCCATTCCAGCGTTAATTTACTTTTTGGCCCTTTGGACCGTTCCTAAAAGCCCTAGATGGTTAATCTTAAAATTGAATAAAATCAAATTGGCACGGAAAATTCTTCAAAAAATTGGGGGTGAAGAATATGCTGAGTTAACAATAGCTGAAATTCAAAGAGGAATTGCTAAAAAAGAAGAAAAAGGTAAATTCTCAGATATTTTTAAAAGTAAATATGCCACTATAATGATCATTGCCTTAGGCATAGCATTTTTTCAACAGATTACGGGCATCAATGCAGTTTTTTATTATGCCCCAACTATTTTTGAACAAGCAGGAGGAAGTACTGATTCTTCTTTTCTTCAGGCAATAGTTGTTGGTCTCACAAATTTAGTTTTCACCTTAGTTGCCATTTGGTTAATAGACAAATTAGGGAGAAAACCGCTTTTACTTATAGGTACGACCTTTATGACCATAGCTTTACTTATGGCTGCATTTGCCTTTAACAATGCCACCTATGACCTCAACGAAAACACATTAAATAAGATAAGTAATAACGAAATCAAAAATGCTTTAACTGATCTTAGTGGAAAATCTTTTGATGGGCAAGCTGCTCTTTTTGCAGAAGTTGAAACCAAACTAAACGCAGATCAGTTCTTGGAATTTAAAAGAAATGAGATTACAAATACCATAAAAATCAACGCAACTCTAGTTCTTATAGCCATTTTACTCTATGTTGCCTCTTTTGCAATTTCTTTGGGACCAGTAATGTGGACGTTAATTTCAGAAGTGTTTCCAAGTAAAATTAAAGGTATAGCTATTTCGGTGGTTGGTTTTTTTAATTCATTGGTCAGTTTTTCTGTAACACAGGTTTTTCCTTGGGAGCTATCAAATTTAGGACCAACAACAACCTTTGCAATTTATGCCTTACTTTCGTTCTGCGCCATCATCTTTGTCTACAAATTCGTGATTGAAACAAAAGGGAAAACACTAGAAGAAGTCGAAGAGCTATTAATCAGAAAATAAATTTCAAATGAATAGACTGTTAGTAATAATGTCATTTTTGGTTCTCTTTTCCTGTAAAGAAAAGGCCTCAAATAATCCAGTAGATCAAAACTCAGCATCAAAACCAGGGCCCGCGAAAGTTGAACTCAAAAATTCAAACGGCAAATTTCAACTATTAGTTAACAACAAAGAGTTTTATATAGATGGTGCCGGTCTTGAATTTGGCGATATTTCAAAACTTTCCCAACACAATGCAAACTCTTTTAGAACTTGGCGTACCGAAAATGGTGAAAGATCTGCCAAAGAAGTATTGGATGAAGCCCATGAAAATGGCTTAATGGTGACAATGGGCATTGAAGTAGCACGCGAAAGACATGGTTTTGATTACAATGATGAAAAAGCAGTAGCTAAACAATTAAGTGAAATAAAAGAACAGGTTCTAGAATTAAAAGACCACCCGGCTTTACTCATTTGGGGAATTGGCAATGAACTCAACTTACATTATTCCAATCCAAAAGTTTGGGATGCTGTGAACAATATTTCAAAAATGATACATGAAGTAGATCCTAATCATTTGACGACAACTAGTTTGGCGGGTATAGCTCAAAAAGAGGTAACGCTGATAAAAGAAAGATGTTCTGACTTGGATATTCTTGCGGTTCAGATGTATGGTGATCTTCCAAATCTCCCCAAATTGGTTCGGGAATTTGGTTGGGAAGGAGCCTACATGGTTACTGAATGGGGTGCTACTGGTCATTGGGAGGTTCCCACCACCTCATGGGGAGCACCTATTGAGGACAATAGCACAGTCAAAGCCGCAAATTATATGAAACGCTTTAAAGGTGGTATAGAAGCCGATTCACTGCAATGTATCGGTTCCTATGTGTTTTTATGGGGCAACAAACAAGAACGTACGCCGACTTGGTATGGGATTTTCTTGGAAGATGGCAAGGAGACAGAATCGGTTGATGTTATGCATTATATATGGAATGATGAATGGCCAAAAAATAGGACCCCGCAAATAGAATCCTATTCGCTGAATAATAAAACTGCTTACGACAATATTGAACTAAAATCTAACGAAATCGCGAACGCATTAGTGAAAATAAAGGATTTTGAAAATGATGCAATTAATTATACATGGGAAATCTTACCGGAAAGTACTGACCTTAAAGATGGTGGAGATCATGAAGAACGCCCAGAAGCATTGAAAATAAAAATTGTAAGCCAAAAAGATGGCGAGCTATCTTTTAAAACTCCTAAAAGTGGGGCATATAGATTATTTATTTATGCCAATGATGGTGCCGATCATTCTGCCACGGCCAATATTCCTTTTATGGTGAAATAACAAAAACATAAATACAACAAAAGACCTCTTTAAAAATACACCCTTTTTTATTGAGGTTTTTATTTTAAATTATTAGAAACGTATGCGCAAAAGCCCAATATATATAGGTGACAAAACTTCTTCTTTCAAAGAGTTGAAAGTAACTGGGGAACTAATAAACCTGGATGGAGAAAACTATTATAAGATTACTAACAGCGATGCAATGAGGCCCTTTTTTATGAGCATAGTCAGTGATTCCAATCACTGGATGTTCTTATCCAGTAATGGAGGTTTAACGGCAGGCAGAAAGGATAGTGATCACGCTCTTTTCCCATATTATACGGATGACAAGATTACTGAATCAGCTGAAATCACCGGTAGTAAAACAATTTTACAAATTCATAAAGAAAACAAGTCCTATCTATGGGAACCCTTCTCGGATAAATATGCTGGTATTTATAAAATCACCCGAAACCTTTACAAGAACAGTTATGGCAATAAGGTGATTTTTGAGGAATTAAACAAAGATTTAGGACTCACATTTAGATATCAATGGAATTCTAGCAACAAATTCGGATTTGTAAAAAAGTCTTCTTTAATAAATAATTCCAGCGGACAGATAAATGCTACTATTATTGATGGTATCCAGAACATTTTACCTTATGGTGTTACAACCGAAATGCAAAACACAAGAAGCAATTTGGTAGATGCATATAAGAAAAATGAATTGGAAATAGATTCTGGCGTCGGAATTTATGCCCTAAGCGCAATTATTGTAGATAAGGCCGAACCCAGTGAAGCTCTGAAATCTACTATTGCTTGGTCTGCCGGAATTAACGTTCAGGAATTTTTAATCTCCTCTTTACAATTAAATGCTTTTAGAAGAGGTAAGCCCATTGAATCAGAAATTGACATAAAAGCAGAAAAGGGAGCTTATTTTATAAAGACAGAATTACAATTAGGGTCTGGTTCAAATAAAAACTGGCTGATCATAGCCAATGTAAATCAAACAATTTCTGCCATCTCTGAAATTTCAGAGATAATAAAAACCGAAAAGAAGCCCATAGAACTTGTTCAGCGTGATATTGATAGTGGAACAAACCATCTATTGGAATTGACAGATGCAGCTGACGGGCAGCAATTGTCGGCCGATAAACAAAGAAACACAAGGCACTTTTCAAACACGCTTTTCAACATAATGAGGGGTGGAATATTCGATAATAACTATCAAATAGAGAAAGTAGATTTCACCAAATATATCGTCAAGGCCAATAAACAAGTAGCGAAAAGACAATCACAATTAGTAAGTAACCTTCCTAATATATTTACACTGCCTGAATTAAAAGAATTAATCAAACAAAACGAAGATGTCGACTTTAAAAGACTGTGTTTTGAATATATGCCATTGAAGTTCAGTCGACGTCATGGTGACCCAAGTAGACCCTGGAACAAATTTTCAATAAACACCAGAAGTGAAATCGACGGCTCAAAGATTCTTGACTATGAGGGCAATTGGCGTGATATCTTTCAAAACTGGGAAGCTTTGGCCCATTCCTATCCAGAGTTTATTGAAAGTATGATCCATAAATTTTTAAATGCAACCACTTTCGAAGGTTATAATCCCTATCGCGTCACCAAAGATGGGTTTGATTGGGAAGTCATTGAAGAAAACGACCCATGGTCTTATATTGGGTATTGGGGAGATCATCAAATTATATACCTTTTGAAATTCTTGGAGTTTATCGAGAATCATTATCCAAACAAATTGATAAGCTATTTTAACCAAGAATTATTCGTGTATGCAAATGTCCCATATAAAATAAAGAGTTATTCTGACACACTTAATAACCCGAAAGACACTATAGATTTTGACACAAATTTGGATGAGCTATTATCTCATAGAAAAAAGGAAATCGGGGCAGATGGCGCATTGATTACAAGTAAGGACCAGTCAATTTACTACGTAAATTTAATCGAGAAACTATTAGTTACTCTCCTAGCCAAAACATCAAACTTTATTCCTGAAGGCGGGATATGGTTAAACACCCAAAGGCCTGAATGGAATGATGCAAACAATGCATTGGTTGGTAATGGGGTTTCTATGGTAACCTTGTATTATTTAAGAAGATTTATCAATTTTTTAGAAGAGCTTGTCACAAACGACTCTATAGAAGAGACAACTATTTCCGTAGAACTCTCGACCTTCTTTAATGATGTAGTTTCAACCTTCGATCGCTACCAACATGTTCTTAATAGCGAAATAACAAATAAAGATCGAAAAACTATATTGGATGGTTTAGGAAATGCCGCTAGTTCATATAGATCATCTATCTATAAAAAAGGTTTCGAAGATAAAAAGAAGGTAGTACATAAAAATAAGTTAATACACTTTTTTAACATCTCTAAAAAGTTCCTTGACCATACAATCAAGGCCAATAAGAGGGGAGACAAAATGTATCATTCTTATAATTTAATGACCATTGATAACGAAAAGGAAGTTTCTGTATCCCATTTGAATGAAATGTTAGAAGGTCAAGTTGCAATCCTAAGTTCAGGATATTTAAACTCAGAAGAGGCGTTGGAACTTTTGGATGGGTTGAAGAACAGTTCTTTATTTAGAACGGACCAATACAGTTATTTGTTATATCCTAACAAAGAACTGACCAGATTCAAAGAGAAAAACAATATTCCACTTGACGATGTCAAAAACTCGCAATTATTGAAAAAACTCCTTGAAGATGAAAACAAACAGATAATTGAAAAAGATCAATCTGGAGGTTTCCATTTCAATGGGAATTTCAATAACGCAGGAAGCCTTATAAATGCCTTATCACAACTGGATCAAAAAGAATACGGCCTTTTAATAACGAATGAAAGGCAAAAATTGTTAGAGGTGTTTGAAATGGTTTTCGACCATAAATCCTTTACGGGTAGATCAGGAACGTTTTTTGGATATGAGGGGCTTGGTTCAATCTATTGGCATATGGTATCAAAGTTAGTGTTAGCCGTACAGGAAATATGCCTAAAAGCCATGTCTGAGAACGAAGACCCTATAACAATCGGAAAATTACTGGACCATTATTATGAAATAAATGAAGGCATAGGTGTTCATAAATCCCCGGAATTGTACGGTGCATTTCCAACCGACCCGTATTCCCATACACCTTCAGGTAAAGGCGCTCAGCAACCAGGCATGACAGGTCAGGTAAAAGAAGATATTTTGAGTAGATTTGGAGAGTTGGGGGTTTTTGTAAAAAAAGGCAAACTTCAATTTAGACCAGTCCTTTTAAGAAAAGAGGAATTTTTAAGAAAAGGCAAAACTTTTAAATACAATAATGTACTTCAAAAAACTAAAGAAATTGTAGTAGAAAAAGAATCCCTCTGTTTTACCTATTGTCAAGTTCCAGTGGTATATAAACGTTCTGTCAAGAACCAAATAATCCTAGTGAATACTAACAGTTCAACAGAAATTGTTAGCGGTCTAACTTTGACTGAAGACCTTAGTCGACAAATATTTGAAAGAAACAACACTATAGAACAAATACAGGTTGAAGTAGTTTTAGATTAGTCACAAGATAATTCCAACCAAATAAAAAGGGGCCGTTTGGCCCCTTTTTATATACTTCATTATTAAGTGTATTATTTTGCAACATTCACTGAACGAGTCTCTCGAATAACAGTTACTTTAACTTGTCCGGGATAGGTCATATCGGTTTGTATTTTCTGTGAGATCTCAAATGATAATTGTGCGGCCTTATCGTCACTTACCTTTTCACTTTCAACAATGACCCTTAATTCTCTTCCTGCTTGAATAGCGTAAGCCTTTTGAACTCCTCCAAATCCAAAAGCGATTTCTTCCAAATCTTTCAAACGTTGAATATAAGAATCCAGTACCTGTCGTCTTGCGCCAGGTCTGGCACCACTAATTGCATCGCAGACTTGGATAATCGGTGAAATCAATGTCTTCATTTCAACCTCATCGTGGTGAGCTCCTATGGCATTACACACATCTGGTTTTTCTCCATATTTTTCCGCCCATTGCATACCTAAAATAGCGTGTGGAGTTTCAACCTCAGCCTCAGTATTAGGCACTTTACCAATATCATGTAAGAGCCCTGCCCTTTTTGCTAACTTAGGGTTCAATCCTAGCTCAGCTGCCATTACTCCGCAAAGTTTGGCCACCTCTCTTGAGTGTTGCAATAGGTTTTGCCCATAAGAAGAACGATATTTCATTCTACCTACCGCTTTGATCAATTCGGGATGCAATCCATGAATGCCCAAATCAATCACCGTACGTTTTCCTATTTCAACTATCTCCTGTTCAATTTGTTTTTCCGTCTTACGAACAATTTCTTCAATACGCGCTGGATGAATCCTTCCGTCTGTAACCAATTTATGCAATGATAACCTAGCAATTTCCCTACGTACAGAATCAAAGCAGGAAAGTATAATGGCCTCTGGTGTATCGTCAACAATTATCTCAACCCCAGTTGCAGCTTCTATGGCCCGGATATTTCTACCCTCACGACCAATAATCCTTCCTTTAACATCGTCAGATTCCAAATTGAATACAGAAACGCAGTTCTCAACTGCTTCCTCAGTACCTATTCGTTGAATTGTATTTATAACAACTTTTCTAGCTTCCTGCTGTGCTGTTAGCTTTGCCTCTTCCATTGTCGTTTGCAAATAGGCCATAGCATCAGTCTTGGCTGTCTCTTTCAATGATTCCATTAACTGGCTCTTCGCGTCTTCTGCCGATAATCCTGAAATCACTTCTAGCTGCTGTACTTGGTTTTTATGCAGCTTTTCAAGTTCAGTATGTTTTTTGTCATAATAGTCCTCTTTATGGGCAACGTCTTTTAGTTTACCCTCTAACTGATTGTTCAGTTTTTTGTTTTTGGACAGTTCATTACTTATCTGTGATTCTTTATCCCTTGTACGCTTTTCAGCCTCGGACATTTTCTTGTTCTTATTTATTATTACTTTCTCATGTTCGGCCTTGAGCTCCAAAAATTTTTCCTTGGCTTGAAAGATTTTATCTTTCTTGATATTCTCGCCTTCAGTCTTAGCTTCTTTTAAAATAGAATTTGCATCTTTTTTCGCATTTGTAATGGTCTTAGATGCTTTGCCTTTTTCCATAAACTTGGCAATCACAAATCCTATAACAAGGCCCGCGATTCCGACTAATATAAGTGTGGTACTGTCCATAATTTCAAAATTTAGTATAAAAAAAGCCCACATTGGAGAAGTTTTGTACAAACTCCAGAAAACAGGTTTAGGGTTACCAGACTGATCAAGGATCCTTTATCGAGAAGGCCTGCTTTTACAATCTAAACTCACCCTTTTTAAACAAATTAATGTTGAGTTCGTCAAAAGATAATACCAATGTGGGCAGTAACTTATTGTTATTTAAAAGAACTTATTTAATACCAAGCTTTGAATTTACCAACTCGTCCAATGCTCGCAAGCGATCTGTGGCTTCATGGGTTCCTTCTGATTGATCAATGCCTTTTTGTTCTATTTTAGAGGCAAACTGTAGTGCGCACATTGCGAGCACATCCTGTTTATCCCTAACGGCATAATTCTGCTCAAATTTTTTTGCCAATTGCTCTATATTTTTTGCTGCTTTCCTAAGCCCTTCCTCTTGGCTGGGATCAATCGTCAATGGGTATACCCTATCGGCGATAGAAAGCTTTATTTTGAGCTTTTCTGACATATTGTTCTGAACATTATTCGGCGAGTTGCCCAATGCAATGGTCCAACTCCCTAATCAATGTATTTATTTTAAGCTTAGCTTCTGTTTTATTTGTATTACTGCCAAGCATAGAATTTGCAAGCTTAAGCGAATTGTACTTCTGTTCCCATTCAGAAACCGTTTTTGAAGTTAAATCCTTGTCGTTTCTTGTTGAAACCAATTCCTCTTCCAACTTTTGATTAGCCTGTTGCAATAATTCCAACTTATGCAACAACTTGCTAATCTTGTTTTCTAGGGAATCAACAATTTTAACCAATTCACTCATATACAAACTCAATGCGTATTACACAAAGTTAACATACATAAGACGACTGACCAATACTTTTTTGAATTATTCTTTAAGTAATACTTTAAGGTCTGAAAATAGGCGGTCTGTCATTGAAACATTAACATTTATTGGGAGATTTTTAAAGTTAGAAGCGGTTAATTCTTTTCATCTCTTTAAATTTATGTTTTTTTAAAAGGTGTAACGCCTTTTCATTTTTTGTGGAACCCACATCAGGGCATGATAATTGGTCGACACAAATCCTACTTTAGACTATGCGCAAAATTATTTTTATTTGTTTTTTGATATTTTCAACGGGCATTTCTGCCCAAGATATCTACCCTAAAGATGCTTTTAGATCTCCTTTAGATATACCGTTGGTTTTGGCCGGCACTTTCGGAGAGCTCAGATCCAATCACTTTCATAGCGGTATTGACATTAAAACACAGCAAAGGCAAGGCCTTCCCATATACGCTATTGGCGACGGTACGGTCACAAGGATTAAAATCTCACTTTGGGGTTATGGCAAGGTGCTTTACGTTGCTCACCCGAACGGGTACACATCAGTCTATGGGCATTTGCAAAAGTTTTCTCCAGAAATCGAGGCGTATATTAAAAAACTTCAATATGAAAAAAAATCCTATGAAATAGAGGTTTTTCCTGAGTATGGAGAGGTAAAGGTTGAAAAGGATAAAATAATCGCCTATAGTGGAAATACTGGAGGGTCATCTGGTCCTCATTTGCATTTTGAAATAAGAAGTAGCATTTCGGAAAAGCCTACCAATCCCCTACTATATGGCCTTGAGGTTTTGGATGCCACTAATCCAACCCTGGTAGGGCTTTATGGATATCCGCTATCCGAAAATGCCCAATTGAACCAGCGTACGTCTAAGTCGCAGATAAAATTCACAAAACAAAAAGACGGCACATTTCTCGCTGATAAGGTAACCGCCTTAGGAACAATTGGTTTTGGTTTCATAGGATTTGACCGTCAGGATTTAGCAGCCAATAAAAACGGTGTTTATTCGGTAAGGCAGGTTGTAAACGGTAAAGTTTATACCGATTATGATTTCGAGACTTTCTCATTCACTGAAACTCGATATATAAATACGCTCATTGATTATGACCATCTGGGAAAATACAGGCAACGCATACAAAAGATTTTTAAATCTGCCGGGAACCGTTTAAGTATTTATAATAAACTGGTCAATGACGGGAAGGTAGTGGTCAAAGAAGGATTATCATATACTGTTGAACTTCTTATTCATGATTTGGAAGGTAATTTGACCAAGGTGATTATTCCCGTTGAGGGCAAACGACAAACGGTTAAAATGTCAGAAAACAATCGTAAAACTGAAAACTATGTCATAGCTAAAAGACCTAATAATTACGATTTGGGATTGGCAAAAGTATATTTTCCGACCAATACCTTTTATGAAGATTTTCATATTGATTTGAAAAAAGGCAGTGATACTGTATCAATTCATAATAATAGAGTCCCAGCGCATAGGAACTTCACCATCACCTTTGATACCTCAAAATATTCAGAGGCCGAGCGCAAAAAGTTGTTTATTGCCAGATTGGACAAGAAATTAAAACCCCATTACGCATCAACCTATAAAAGAGGAAAAACCTTTACAACAAGAACACGTAATTTGGGAACCTACACCTTAGTCAAGGATACCACGGCCCCTAAAATAAGGTCAAAAAACTTTAAACATAAACAGTGGCTAAACAATTATAGGTATTTGAGTTTGCTTATTTCAGATGACCTGAGTGGTGTTGATACTTACTCGGCTACCTTGAACGGAGAATGGATTTTAATGGAATATGAGCCAAAAACAAAAACTTTGACCTATAATTTTGATGATAAGATATTGGATAAAAAGCAATGTGAACTCAAAGTGATCGTTAAAGACAATGTAGGGAACACCAACACCTATGAAGTTTCCTTTTATAGAAAATAAAAAGCTTTGAAGTGCCTTAAAACTGTTTTCCTACTGTTAATACTGTGCCTTACTTCACAATTAATGGCGCAGACAGCAACGATTACAGGAGTTGTTTTAGGCGAAAACAACACACCGCTCACCCAGGTAAACATTACATCAGGCAATAATGGCACTACTACAGACGAGACTGGGTTTTATATTTTAGAGCTTATTGCCGAACAAGAAAATCGAATCACGTTTTCCTTTGTGGGTCACAAAGATGTTGTTTTGGAAAGTTTAATCCTCAACACTAACGAAACTTACGTTTTTAATCCAGTTCTAAATACCGAAATTATCCAGATTGATGGCGTGACCGTTTCGGCAACGGGCGAAAAAACCGTTCAAGGAATCAATGCTATTTCCACAAAAAAAGTTCGTCAAATACCCGGAGTAAACGCAGGTGTAGAGAACATACTAAAACTTCTTCCTGGTGTTTCATCAAATAATGAACTAAGCACCCAATACTCAGTACGTGGTGGAAACTACGATGAAAACTTGGTATACGTAAATGAAATTGAAGTGTACCGACCATTCTTGATACGTTCAGCGCAACAAGAAGGCCTGAGTTTTATTAACAGTAATCTGATACAAAAAGTAGATTTTTCCCCTGGTGGATTTCAAGCAAAGTACGGGGACAAGCTTTCATCGGTCTTGGATATTACCTATAAAAATCCGAAGGCATTTGGTGCTCAAATGGATTTTAGTCTACTTGGTGCAAGTTTGGCCATAGAAACCTTATCAAAAAATAAAAAACTGTCAAATGTTACCGGTATTCGATACCGGAATAACAGTCTTTTGGTAAACAGTCAGCAAACTAATTCTAATTTCAATCCAGTTTTCGCCGATATCCAAAGCTATTTCACGTATCGCATATCAAATAAAGTTCATCTGAACATTTTAGGTAACCTCTCCTTAAACGATTATCAAAACCAACCTTTGAACCGCCAAACCAATTTTGGGACCTTATCCGAACCAAAAGCACTATTGGTACATTACACGGGGAACGAGAATAACAGATATGCAACGGCCTTGGGTGCCATCAAAACTGATTACCATTTGAATGATGATGTGACATTGAAGTTCATAACATCTATATATCATACCACCGAGGAAGAATACTCCGATGTAATTGCGCAGTACGAATTGGGGGATATTGACACAGATTTAGGTAGCGAAACTCTTGGGAAGGTAATTTCTACAAGAGGCGTTGGCGGCCAATTTACTAGAGCCAGGAACGATTTGGATGCTCTTATATTTAATTTAGAACAAAAAGGGGTTTATTCAAAAGCAAATCATAAGTTGGAGTGGGGTATAAAATATACCCACGAAGATATACGGGATCAATTGAGAGAATCGGAGTTCTTGGATTCCGCAGGATATTCAATAAGACCACCATTACCAGAATTCTCGAACAATCAACCTGAAATGCCATTTGATTCCCCCTTAGTACCGTATCAAGGTATTTCTGCCAAGAATTTTGTGAAGACCAATAGGTTTTCGGCCTATACACAGTTTAGTCAAAACCAAACACTGGAAAATAGCCATATATATTATAATCTAGGAATTAGAACACAGCATTGGCAGGTAAAAGGACAGAATATTGAGAAAAACTCGCATATTGTATTTAGTCCTCGGGGACAATTCGCCATAAAACCAAAATGGAAAAGGGATATGTTGTTCAGAGCTTCTCTTGGCATGTATCACCAACCTCCTTTTTACAGGGAACTAAGGGATGCCACAGGAACAATTCAGCCAAATGTAAAAGCACAAAAATCAATTCATTACGTACTTGGTAGCGAATATAGCTTCCTGTTATGGGAAAGACCCTTCACACTGATTAGTGAGGCATATTACAAAAAGTTGAATAATGTAAACCCATATACTTTACATGATGTCCGTATTCGATATTCGGCCACGAACAACGCAAAGGCTTTTGTTTATGGGGCTGAAGTGCGACTGAATGGTGCATTTGTTCCTGGTACCGATTCATGGGTTAGTTTAGGATATTTAAAGACCGAAGAGAATATTGATAATAGAGGTTATATTTCCCGACCAACAGATCAACGCTTTAAACTAGGAATTTTGTTTCAGGATTATGTTCCAGATATACCCAATTTAAAAATGTACCTAAACCTAGTTTATAATACAGGTTTACCGGGCGGATCGCCTAATTTTTCAGACCCATATGTTTTTCAGAACAGATTAAAAGATTATAAGCGTGCCGATTTGGGAATTTCCCATATTTTTGTAGACGCAGACAAGAGTTACCCTGAAAATCATTGGTTGAATAAATTCAAGGAATTGAGTGTTGGCTTTGAGATTTTTAATTTGTTCAACAACAAGAATTCGATAACAAATACTTGGGTCAGGGATATAGACAGCAAAAACGAATTTGCCGTTCCAAATTTTATGACAGCTCGGGTTTTGAATCTGCAACTAAAAATGCGGTTCTAATTTTGTTATTGGCCGTCAAAATTACTTTTAATGAAAAAAATAGTACTGTACTTACTAATGATCACTAGTCTAACAGTAAGTGCTCAAAAGAATATATACGAGAGCAAGAATTTTGATGATCTAAGTGCCGATCATAAAGTCTTGGCGATAATTCCTTTTTTAACAAACTTGGATTTAAAGGATGGTATTTCGAAAAACGAACTTAAACAGTTAGAGGAAAAAGAAGGTCATGCTGTTCAAAATGCGCTAGAAACATACTTCTCGAAAAGAAAAAGAAAGAAGAAATTTTCAGTTGAATTCCAGAATACCAAAAACACAAATGCCATTCTAGCACAAAAGAACATTACCTATGAAAATATTGATGTTTATACTATTAAACAACTAAGTGAAATTTTACAGGTAGATGGAATAATCAGTGGTAATATGGACCTTAACATTCTTCTTTCAAAAGGAGTGCCAACAGAGTTCAGCTTTTTGGATTATTTTATGGGAGATTCAAACTATGGCAGGATCGGCATAAAAATAAGTGATGGGTTTTCTGGGAAATTACTATGGAAATATGAAAAGAAAATAACCAAGAAATCTGGAAAAAACACCAATGACCTTATTGATAAAATGATGAAATTGGCTACTAGAAAGTTCCCATACGACCGAGAAAAGAAAAAAGACAGAAAAAGGTCTTAGAATCAACTCTCCACAAACTCCTTTAACACACTGATTGTGTAATCCAATTCTTGCTTGTTGTTATATTTTGAGAAAGAAAAACGTAAAGATGGCTTCTTTAGGTTTTCTTCGCTCAACACCTCTTTCAAAACATGGGAACCAGCATCGCTCCCAGACTGGCAAGCACTACCTTTTGAACAAGCAATGCCTTTTATATCCAGATGAAATAAAAGCATCAAGGCCTTTTCCTGACTAATGGGCAAGCATAAGTTCACCAACGTATAGGTGCTCTTTTGCAAATCTCCGGAAAGCCCGTTAAAAGAAACTTCGGGTATATTTTTCTGAATGTTCTCAATAAAGTATTTTTTCAGATTAGCCACATATGTGCTTTCCTCATACAACTCTTCATAGGCCATTGAAAAAGCCTTTTCCAAACCGATAATATTATGCACCGACTCTGTTCCCGCTCGATTACCTCTTTCCTGGGCACCACCCGAGATAAAAGGTTTCAATCCTGAATTCATTCTTATAAATGCAAAACCCACACCCTTTGGACCATGGAATTTATGGGCCGCTGCAGCCATAAAATCAATAGGTGTTTTCGCTACATCCCACTCAAAATGACCAATTGATTGAACTGTATCTGAATGAAACAATGCATCGTTATCCTTGCATAAGATAGCAACCTCATCTATTGGCAATAGATTTCCAATCTCGTTATTAACATGCATTAGACTAACCAGCTTCTTACTATCGTTTTCTTGTAATAATTGTTCTAGATGTGAAAGATCTGGATTACCATCAGCATCCAACTCAACAAACTTTAAGCCAATCCCACATTCTTGAACTAAATCTTCAGATGTATGCAAGACCGCATGATGCTCTATTCTTGAAGTGATAATTGTATTCACTCCCAGGTCCCGAACTGCACATCTAAGAATCATATTGTCGGCCTCAGTACCTCCTGAGGTAAATACTATCTCTGAGGGATGCGCATTTATTTGCTTTGCTATGGTTTTTCTTGCACTTTCCACAGCAGTTTTAGCCGTGCGTCCAAACCCGTGTGTAGAAGAAGGATTTCCATAATAGCTAGACAAGGCTTTACTCATTTTCATGATAACCTCTTCCCTAATTTGGGTCGTCGCAGCATTGTCCAAATATATATTTTCCATGACTCTCTTTTGAAATAAAAGGAGGCCAAAAATAACCGAATTAATTGTAAAATCTATCCCAAAGAGGACAAACTTGTAGTTTATTTCTTTTAAATTTGAAGCATGAAGAACCTTTTTGTTTGCTGCCTATTGGCCATTTTCATTTCTTGTGACGATGGTGATTTACAGATTGAAACCATTGATTTTGATAGTGTTGCCATAAATACTTGTGAATCAACCATAACAACATCGAGTACAGTCTTCTTTAAAATTAATGGAACAGAGGCTTTGATTCTTGAGTTACAATCTGGAGTACTGAAAAATGAAGTGTCATCAGGTTCAATTACAAGTTTGGTTCCAAGCCAATCCAAATTGACGTATCGCATTTTTTCTGATAAAGTTGCCAGTAATTATTTCTGTGATGACATCCCAACCACAGAGCCTTTGGTTATCGAGGAGATTGAAGCTGAGGCTGGCGAAGTATTAATAACCACGGTTCTAGCAGAAGGCACTACTGACACTTATGAGCATACAATAGAATTAAATAAAATCACTTTTATTACCTCACAGGACCAAAGAATCACTGATTTACAAATCAATAATTTTGGTGTTGTAACCACACAACCCTAAGCTTTGCTTAGGTAAATATAG
This sequence comes from Maribacter sp. HTCC2170, assembly GCF_000153165.2. Classification (NCBI taxonomy): domain Bacteria; kingdom Pseudomonadati; phylum Bacteroidota; class Flavobacteriia; order Flavobacteriales; family Flavobacteriaceae; genus Maribacter; species Maribacter sp. HTCC2170. The sequence continues at coordinate 2,317,680 of NC_014472.1, read as the reverse complement.
ACTTCAGTAGCTCCAAGTCCATATTTCTGGTAATCTGCATCATAATATTTAAGGTGGTCGTACCTACCAAAAAGGTATTTCAATTCCTCCTTTAAAATACCTTCACCCACACCATGAATAAAAACCACCTTTTGAATTCGTTTACGCATAGCAAACTCTAATTGCCTTTTTGCCGTTTCCATTTGCAAGTTCAACATCTCATGCTTACTCATTCCCTTAGGGGATTTCACCAATTGGTTAATATGTAGATCAACCTCCATTTTTGGGGCGTTTCGGTCTTTAAGCTTTACAGCTGTAGTATTCTTTCTTTTAGTTATTTCTTTATCGGCCTTTATCTGGGCAACCTCATAGTTTGTTACTTTGATAACGCTGTCATCGTCAACTTTCAGTAATTCGCTCGGAGTATATTTCATAATAAAACCGTCCTCAGTCTCAATCGTGATTTCAGAATCACCCACCGTAACCACTTCACCGCTTAACATTTCGTCAAGTACCTCTACCCTATCACCTACTTCAAAAAGCCCCATAAAATTGTTTTATACCCCAAAAATAATAGTTATTTTCCCCAAAGAATTAGAATCAAAATAAAAATGCAGTTAGCCGCTTTATTATTTTTAATGGAAGACTATATGCTTCCATGCCTAAATAAGAAGTTCTTTGGGGTTGTATGTCCGGGATGTGGCGCACAGCGTTCTTTTTCTCTTTTGTTACAAGGTGAATTTGTTGAAGCTTTTCAAATGTACCCAGCAACATTTACCATTATCCCTCTTTTAGGCTTCTTACTTGCGGATAACTTTTTCAATATAAAATACGCTAACAAAATAACAATTGCATTAATGGTTTCAAGCGTTGTCTTGATTCTTGGGAATTACATTTTAAAATTTATATAACTAAACACTCTAATTTATGGAACAACAAAAATTGCCAAACGTAACAATTTCAATAGTACTATCAATTGTGTCATTTATCTGCTGCTGTTTCAGTGCCGGTATAGGAGGTATTTTACTTTCCGGGATAGCACTGTTTTTAGTTAAAAAAGACGAAGGGTTATATAAAGAAAATCCAGAAAACTACAGCAACTTCAGCACATTGAAAACTGCTAAAATCGTAGCAATCATTGGTCTGGTTATAGGAGTACTATCGTTAATATGGACTATTTACTCTGTACAACAAATGGGTGGTTGGGATGCCTATATGGAACAAATGCAGGAGGTAATGGAACAATGGCAATAGTTTAATTAGAATTATATTTTATGAACAGAGAAATATTACCAAATTCTGGCAACGCCTTAACTTTTGGGATTTTATCGATAGTGATTACATTATTGTGTTGCGGCCCCTTTGGGGGCATCTTCGGAATCATTGGCTTATCAAAAGCTAAAAATGCCGAGCGCATCTATCATGAAGAACCAGAAAGGTATTCTGGTTATGAAAATGCTAAAACGGGTAAAATTTTGTCCTACATTGGTATTGCATTGGCCGCCATATTATTGGTCTTTACCATAATATACTTTGGAGCCATAGCCGCAATTATAGCGGGAGCTGCCTCAGAAGGGGCTTTTCAATAATTAATGAATGTTTAAAAAAAAAGTCCCCTGAAAATTTCAGGGGACTTTTTTTATTTTTCAAACTGTTTTATGGTTTTCGAGATAATCGAAACACAATCCAAAAGCTCGTCTTTGGTCATCACCAAGGGCGGTGCAAATCGGATTATATTACCGTGGGTAGGTTTGGCCAACAGCCCATTTTCTTTCAATAACATACAAATATCCCATGCTGTTGAACTATCCTCCGCATCGTTTATCACGATTGCATTCAAAAGTCCCTTGCCACGTACCAGTCTAACCAGATCCGTTTGATCCACTAGTTTTTCCATTTCGCTTCTAAAGAGCTTGCCTAAAGATTCGGCATTCTCGGCAAGGTTTTCTTCCTTAACAACTTCCAAGGCTGCAATTGCAACTGCGCACGCCAGGGGATTACCACCAAAAGTTGACCCATGATTACCAGGTCTTATAACTTCCATTACCTCATTATTGGCCAATACGGCAGATACAGGAAACACCCCACCCGAAAGTGCTTTACCCAAAATAAGGATATCAGGTTTTATATTGGCATGATCAATTGCTAAAAGCTTTCCTGTTCGCGCCACTCCTGTTTGTACCTCATCAGCAATGAACAATACATTGTTGGTCTTACATAATTCATAGGCTTCCCTGATGTAATTTTCATCTGGAACATAAACACCAGCCTCACCTTGTATTGGTTCAACCAAAAACGCAGCTACATTTTCATCTTGCAGTACTTCTTGCAATGCATTAATATCATTGTAGCGTATAGAAACCATTCCAGGTGTAAATGGTCCAAAATTCTCGGTGGCCACCGGGTCATTTGATGCAGAAATAATAGTTATAGTTCTTCCATGGAAATTATTCTGACAAACTACAATTTTTGCCTGATTGGTATGAATGCCCTTTTTCTCATACCCCCATTTTCGAGCCAATTTAATGGCCGTTTCAACAGCTTCTGCCCCAGTGTTCATTGGCAATACCTTATCAAAACCAAAGAACTCTGTAACATACTTTTCATACTTACCGAGCATATCATTATAAAATGCCCGGGAGGTCAAGGTTAAATTTTCTGCCTGTGACTTTAGGGCATTAATAATCTTGGGATGGCAATGACCTTGATTAACCGCCGAATAAGCGGAAAGGAAATCATAGTATTTTTTTCCTTCAACATCCCAAACGTATACGCCTTCCCCTTTACTCAACACTACTGGAAGTGGATGATAATTTTGTGCTCCGTACTTTTCTTCCAAAGCAATGGCCTCTTCAGAGCTCATTTTTTCTAAAACCGACATGATAAATAAAAATTTAAAATAAAACTTAGCAATTCCTTCTATACCTTTTTCCTTCCGAAGATTCGAAAATTCAGCGTAGGAGAGAAATCATCCCGTGTAGTGGCGCAAAAATACAAAATGTTATTACATTGCTAAAAACAATCGGTTTATCTTACAAATTAACTAGTCATTCAACTTACTTGAAAGGGTTGTCAGTTGAAGTTCTAACCGCTTCATTTCGCGAAGTATATCATTTTTATCCATTTGCATCCAAACAAAAAGTTTCAACATACCCATTGCTATCATACATAAAAATCCTGCCGAAGCCCATTTGATCAGTTCATTGGTCTCATTGGTCTCAAAAAACTCGACCACACAGTAAATAAGTAACCCAAATATAACCAAATGTGCTACATTCATGATAATTGCAAGCCAACCCAACTTTCCTTTATAAACTTCGCTCAATTTGCCAATCAGATTTTGTTCCTCCAAATCGTCATAAAATTTGGCTTCCTCTTGGTTCAAGGTTTCCTTAATAAGTTCGTCTATTTTTTCTTTGTCCTTGTTCATGATTTATCTTTTAAAATTGTTTTTAATTTTTCCCTTGCATGAAACAACCTGGATTTGACTGTTCCAACAGAAACTTCGAGAATTCCACCTATTTCTTTTAATGAGTATTCTTGTGTATAAAATAATCGTAAGACTATTTGTTGATTATCAGGCAGGCTTTTAATGGCATATTTTAGTTTATCCATTTCTGTCCTCCTTTCCTCATCTTTGTTTTCTTCTTGGTTATTCCGTTCAAATTGCTTTAGTCTTTCTCGCTTATTTTTGTTTTGATTTATAAAATCCAGAGATTTCCTAGTAATTATGCGCATAGCCCAACTAGAAAAACTATTAGGGTCTCTTAGCTTTACCAACTTATTGATAATTATGGCCCAACAATCCTGCACCACATCTTTTGAGGCATCCATATCCCGTAAATACCAATATGCATGACTACAAAATCTTTTATGGTGCCTTTTCACCAACGTTTCCAAGGCTTTCTTATCCCCAGATTGATACTGCAATACAAGCAATGCATCAAAAATTTTATTAGAGGTCATTTAATTGATTGTTCTATGTTAAAGACAGAAAGCTTTTAAAAAGGTTCATTTTTTTGGGAATTATTTAATACTATTCAATCTAAAGATAACCATGATAAATGCAATCCTATTAGTATTTTTGCGCCATGCGTAAAAAGAAAAGAAGACTAATCTTTGAAAAGGTCGAGGTTATTGATGCAGGAGCGAAAGGAAAAACTGTGGGCAAAGCTCCGGACGGAAGAGTCATTTTCATGACCAACACCGTACCTGGTGATGTAGTGGATGTACAGACAACAAAAAAGAGAAAGGCTTACTTTGAGGGCAATGCCATAAAATTCCATTCCTATTCCGACAAGCGCACAAAACCAGTTTGTGAGCATTTTGGCATTTGTGGGGGTTGCAAATGGCAACATATGGACTATGGCCATCAATTATTCTATAAACAGAAAGAAGTTGAAAATAACCTAAGACGAATAGGGCATTTGGATTTGCCTGAATTGGAGCCGATTTTGGGTTCCAAGGAACAATATTTTTATCGCAATAAAATGGAATTCTCTTTTTCCGACAGCAGGTGGTTAACCTTGGATGAAATACAGTCTGATGTTGAGATAAAGGAAAAGAACGCCTTGGGCTTTCATATACCAGGTATGTGGGACAAGATTTTGGATATAAAGAAATGTCATCTACAGGCAGATCCCTCAAACGAAATTCGTCTGGCAGTGAAAGATTTTGCCATTAAAAATGAGATCACTTTTTTTAACCCAAGAAATCAATACGGAATGCTTCGTACCTTAATGATACGTACAGCATCAACTGGAGAAATTATGGTTCTCATCCAATTTTATGAAGATTCCAAGGAGAAAAGAGAGCTTTTATTGAACCATTTGGCTAAAACCTTCTCGCAAATCACCTCCTTGCAGTATGTCATCAATCAAAAACAGAATGATACCATATACGATCAAGAAATAGTTTGTTTTGCCGGGCGTGATCACATCATTGAAGAAATGGAGGGTTTGCAGTTTAAGATAAACGCCAAATCTTTTTATCAAACAAATTCTGAACAGGCATACGAACTGTATAAAGTTGCACGTGATTTTGCCGGAATTACTGGCAATGAACTGGTTTATGACCTATATACGGGTACTGGAACCATTGCCCAATTTGTTTCAAAGAAAGCAAAGAAAGTAATTGGTATAGAATCGGTGCCTGAGGCGATTGAAGATGCAAAGGCAAATGCTGCCAACAACAAAATTGACAATGTTGATTTTTTTGTTGGGGACATGAAGAATGTTTTCAATGAAGATTTTATCAATGCCCATGGCTCTCCAGATATTATTATAACGGACCCACCACGAGATGGTATGCACAAAGACGTTGTACAACAACTATTGAATATTGGCGCAAAAAAGGTTGTTTACGTAAGTTGTAACAGTGCTACCCAAGCTCGTGACTTGGCATTGATGAAGCATATGTACAAGGTGAGCAAGGTACAAGCTGTAGATATGTTTCCCCAGACCCATCACGTAGAAAATGTTGTACTTTTGGAAAAGTTTTAAATAGATGAAAAAAAATAGGATTTTCATAATCATCTTATTCTGTATTATCGCTTTTTCTGCCTGTGAAAAAGATGACATCTGTGTTGATGGCAATACACCTCTGCTGGTAATTCGCTTTTATGATACATTGGACCCAGAAAGCACTAAAAATGTTACAACACTAAGGGTTGTTGGTTCAGGACAAGCATCAACGGTTAATACGTATGCAGATAGAAGCACAGCAGATTCGTTGGCCATTCCCTTAAGACCGGATGTTGCAAGTACTACATATTTGTTAATTGCCAATTCGGCGACCGAGGATGAAGTTGAAACTGGAAATACCGATACTTTGACCATTAATCATGATACAAAAGAAGTCTATATTTCACGAGCCTGTGGTTTTATTGCCAACTATGAAAATTTAGCACCTACTCTAACAACAGATACCGATAACTGGATTAAGGGTATCGAAGTAATATCACCTACCGTTGAAAATTCAAATACAGCCCATGTTAAGATATTCCATTAGTATACTGCTGCTCCTATGCGTATTCAGTGGATGGGCGCAAGACGAAACTATTGACCTTCAACCACAGGACACGGTCATACACAAACAAACATACGGACTTAGGGTTGGTGTTGACCTTAGTCGAATCATTATTTCCCAAACGAGTGATGATTATTCAGGAATTGAACTAGCAGGGGATTATCGCCTTACCAAGAAATTATACATTGCCGCAGAATTGGGCAATGAAAAAAAGACCAAACAAGAAAACCTTTTTAATTTCACTTCTTCCGGTAGCTATTTAAAACTGGGAGTGGATTATAATACCTATGAGAATTGGTATGGTATGAACAATACTATATTCATTGGTGGTAGATATGCTGTTAGCAGCTTTAGTCAAACACTCAATAATTTTCAATATTTTGACACAAATAGATATTGGAGCCCTGATGGTTTTCCGAACGGTTCATCTGAGCCAATTGAATATGATGGCCGAAGTAAATCTTGGATTGAGGCTGTATTGGGTATAAAGGCGGAGTTGTTCGCCAATATATACTTAGGAGGAAGCATTAGATTTGGGTTCATGTTAAGTGACCCCAAAGACGAACCTTTCCCGAACCCATTTGTTCCCGGGTTCAATAAAGTAACAGACGGAAGTAAATTCGGGGTTGGCTACAACTATTCGCTAACCTATATGATTCCGTTGTATAAAAAGGCGAACAAGAAAAAAGAAGTTGAAAGCGAAGCTGAAATTGAGCAATAGTTAGATTTCTCTAAAACCCTTGATAAAAATCCATTTCATCATAACCTTCTTACTATCGGCAATATCTGCAACAGCAAATTTAGGAGCCAATACACTGGCAAATACAGCTGCCATCAGTGCAAGATATAATCTATCTATAGAGAGCAAATAACCAAATGTTACTCTGGCGATAATGAATAAAATCGCAAACCCTAAGAAGTTTAGGAACATTGCTTTGAACTTTGGATTCATATTTTAAGATCTGTTTTGAAATTTGGCTTTTTTACTCCCCTCATACATTACGTACTTGACCAAACGGGATTCTAAATGACTGTTGAACACCTTTATCTTTCTGGATGGCCTTAATCCGACAAATTTAAGTGCCTCCAAATTTGAAGTAATAAACCAGGCATCGGTTCCTGGATATTCCTGTTTTAAAGTATCACCAATTGAGCCATAGAACTCTTCCATATCAAGATTCAAACGCTCGCCATAGGGTGGATTGAATACCATATGCAAATGATTGTCCGTGAACTTTGTGGAATCAAAAAAGCTTTTCCTTTCTACATGAATATATTCAGAAAGATTAGCGTTGGCAATATTATCTATTGATTTTCGAACCGCGGATGGCGCCTTATCATAACCCACAATTTTATGATGAAACTCTCTTGTTTTATTTAAACTACTATCAACAATTTTCTCAAAAAGTTCCTCGTCAAAATCTTCCCATTTTTCAAATGCAAATTCCTTTCTATTTATGTTCGCAGGAATATTGCAGGCAATCATCGCAGCTTCGGTCAAAAAAGTACCACTACCACACATAGGGTCGAGAAAGTCTGATTGACCGTCCCATCCACTTAACAACAACAGTCCAGATGCTAGCACCTCATTTATCGGTGCGATATTCGTCGCCGTTCTATAACCCCTATGGTGCAAAGACCTCCCTGAGCTGTCCAGAGACACATTACAATGCTCTTTATGAATATGTACATTGATACGAATATCAGGAAATTTAACATCTACGTTGGGGCGTTGACCATCCATATCCCGGAACTTATCTACAATGGCATCTTTTATTTTTTGGGAAACGTAAAGTGAATGAGTGAATACATCAGAAAACAAAGTGGTATCTATCGCAAAGGTCGAATCGGCCGATAAATACTCTGACCAATCCATCTGATAAATCTTTTTATAAAGCTCATTTTCATTCCGAACAGGAAATGAGTGTATCGGCTTTATTATTTTTATGGCCGTCCGCAGACATAGATTGGCTTTGTACATAAATCCCGTATCACCATCAAACGAAACGCTTCTTACACCTGTCTTAACATTACCCGCTCCAAGATTGCGTAATTCCTTGGCCAAAAGCTCCTCAAAACCAAATAAGGTCTTGGCGACCATTCTAAAATTATTGTTCATATGCTTTATAAAGATTGCGACAAAAATACAGTATTTTTATGCCATCCACAGTATGTGGATATAATTAGTACGCATACCTAAACCGGCATTAATGACCTATTTATTGCTTATTCTCGGGGTTTTATTAAGTTTTGCATTCGTTTACATTGTAAGGCCAAAAAACAAAGAGAACTTCAAGCTCCTGCTCGCTTTCAGCGGCGCCTTTTTACTAGCGCTGACCATTTTCGAACTTTTTCCATCAGTATATGAACAATCAGATTCTAAGACTATTGGCGTCTTTATTATGCTCGGAATCCTTTTACAGATTTTTCTCGAATTTTTCTCAAAAGGTGCAGAGCATGGCCATGTTCATTTAGATAGTGAAAAGACCAATTTTCCATGGTTGTTATTTTTTAGTTTATCTATTCATTCGTTGTTGGAAGGGTTCCCTATTGAAAATCATGGCACCATTCTTTATGGAATATTAATTCACAAAATACCGATTGCTATTATCTTGAGTATATTCCTGTTGAATTCCAAAGTGAAATTTTCCAATGCGTTGTTCTTCATTCTTTTATTTTCCTTGATGACTCCTGCAGGAAATTTTATGGCCTCAAATTTTGAATTCGCAACTAAATATTATGCGCATATTACTGCATTGGTAATTGGTGTTTTCTTGCACATTTCCACTGTAATATTATTTGAAAGCTCAGAGGGTCATAAATTTAATTTGAGAAAATTGGTGGTGATAATACTTGGTATCATAATAGCCTACGCTTTATAAATGTTCAGTAAAGAAGATTCAAAACGACTGCGCCAATATTTCTGGGTCTCATTCGGTAAATCATATCCTCATAAGTGGATATTGTACGACACCAAAATAAAGGGACTTTCATTAAAATTTCATTTTGAATTAAAAAGAGCCATGGTCTCTATTGATATTGAGCATTCTGACTTGGCTACAAGAATTCATCTTTGGGAAAAGTTGATTTCCCTAAAATCTATCATGACAGATGACTATCTCCCTGATGTCATCTTCAATGACGCTTTAATTTTGGACAACAATAAAGAGATTTCAAGAATCTTTGTTGAAAAGCACAATGTATCAATCCATAACAAAAACTCTTGGCAGGAAACTATGATTTTTCTCAATAAAAATATGGAGCAACTCGAAGCCTTCTTTATCGAGTACCGAGACTTTATAAACGCATAAGCATCCCAGATTTTACTCTATCAATCCGAAAAAACGAGGTAACCAAAGTGAGATTTCAGAGAAATAAGTAATCAAAAACAGAATGGCCACCATGGCGCCCAACAATGGTAATAGTGGCTTGATTACCTTTGTTACCGGTACTTTTGCCACACCGCTTCCAACAAACAACAAGGTTCCTACGGGTGGAGTACAAACCCCTATACATAAATTAAGTACTATGATCATTCCAAATTGAACGGGATGCATACCCATGGCCATTGTCACCGGTAAAAAAATAGGTGTAAAAATGAGAACTGCAGGGGTCATATCCATAAAAGTTCCGACAATAAGCAAAGTAATGTTTATTAGAAGTAATACTATGAAAGGGTTTTTGACCGAATCTACCAACACACTAGTCAACATTTGCGGGATACCTTCAAAAGAGAATAACCACGACATCGCCATTGAGGTAGCTATTAAAAACATAACTATGGCCGTAGTTCTAGCGCTCTTAAGTAAAACAGGCTTAAAATCCGAGAATTTTAATTCCTTGTTCAGAAAGCCAAGTAACATTGCATAAACAACAGCAATGGCTGCGGCTTCAGTCGCAGTAAAAATTCCAGCAACAATTCCTCCTACCACAATGACCAACAGCGTAAGACTCAGAAAGGCATTTTTAAAATCAAGGAACAATTTTTTCAGACGCACACGTTCGGCCCTGGGAAGGTTTTTTTGTTTTGCATATACGTACACAACGGTCATGATTGCTAAGCCTACCAATATACCGGGAATATAGCCTGCAATAAACAAGGCAGCAACCGAAGCGGTGCCGCCACTTGCCAAGGCAAAAATGATAAGCACATTACTTGGTGGAATTAGCAGACCTGTAGTTGAAGAACTAATATTCACCGCAGCACTAAATTCTCTGGGGTAACCCTCTTTTTCCATCTTATCGGTCAAAGTACTTCCAATCGCTGATGCTGCAGCTATGGCAGAACCTGAAATAGCCCCAAAAAGCATGGCCGCAATAATATTAACGTAAGCAAGGCCTCCTGGTAAACTACCAATCAAGGATTTAGCAAATTCAATTAAGCGTTTCGCGATACCGCCCCTATTCATTAATTCCCCAGCAAGTATAAAAAATGGAATTGCCAATAGGGCAAAATTATCTATCCCCGTAGTCATTCGTTGCATAACCGTGGTAGTCGCTGGCATAAAAACCATATTCAACAAAAGGGTCAAGGTGGTAGAAATCCCTATAGAGTAAGCAACGGGCACTCCATAGGCCAACAAACCAATAAAACTTATAAATAAAACGATAATACTAATTGCCTCTATACTCATAATGATTCAGTATTATACGTGTATTTTATATGATATGCTGAAAAGAAAATAATTATCACACCACATATGGGAACAATTGCATAAACATATCCTAAAGGAAGGTGTAGTGCTGGAGATATCTGCCCTAGACTTAAGGTAATATAAACCAAGTTAATTCCTCCAATTACCATAATAATCAATGCAAATAAGGCCATTAAACCCTGTATGACTTTGTGTCGTTTCTTTTGTTTTGTCGGAGGTAGTTTAGATAGCAAAAAATCCATCGACAGATGACCTTCTTTCTGACCATTTATATAGGCCGCACCTAGCACGGTGAGCCATATGAGCGAAAAACGGGCAAATTCTTCGGTAAAAGAACTCGACTGGCCAACTACATATCTTGAAAGCACTTGCCAAACGACATCAATGACTAACAAACCAAAAATTATTACAAGTAAGTTCTCAATAACTTTGTTCAAAAAAGTGTATGCCTTTTTCATTATTCCGCTTTTATTTTTTCTATCAATCTTTTCATTTTCGGATTCGTCATCAATCTTTCCATAACGGGTAAAGATTTAATCGCATAAGGTGCCTTATCAGGATAAAAGAATTCAACATTGGCCTTTTTCAAGACCTCCATATTTTCCTTTACCGTTTCCTGCCAGTACATCTTCTGTCTGGTAACACTTTCAAAAGCAGAATCCTGTAGCCATTCCTTTTCCTCATCATTCAATAAATTCCAAAATTTTGTTCCAACCACAACAACATCTGGTACCATGGTATGCTCATCAAAAGTATAATACTTACATACTTCATAATGGTTTGAGGTAACGAAAGAAGGAATATTATTTTCTGCACCATCAACAACATTTTGTTGTAAGGCCGTATATAGTTCACCATAAGCCATTGGTGTGGCAGAACCTCCCAAAGTATTCACCATATCAACGGACATTTGGTCGTTCATCACTCGAATTTTCATTCCATCCAGGTCATCGGGGGTTTTGACCGGCTTTTTCTTGGAATAAAAACTTCGTGCCCCTGCATCGTAAAAACAAAGGCCACGCAAAAGGTAATCACTTCCCCTGTTCAAAAGTTCTTTACCAACTTCACCCTCCAGTACCTTGAACATATGTTCACGGTCCCTAAACAGATAAGGTATACTTGTGACTTGGTACTCTGGTGCAAAATTAGACATGGATGCCGCGCTGACCTTGGTCATTGCGACACTGCCAATTTGCAATAACTCCAAAACTTCTCGCTCGGTACCCAGTTGACCATCCGGGAAAATTTTTATTTGCAGCTTTCCTCCTGACTTTTCGTTCAGGTATTTTTGCATATCCAGAATACCCTTATGTACCGGATGCGTAATTGGAAGGGAATGTGCAAAAAAAAGTGTTTTCTGGTCTTTAATTTCCGAACAAGAATATAGAAAAACGCAAAGAATTACCCATAGTCCATTCAAAAAGAAGCGCTTCCAATTCTTATTCTTTCCTAAATATTCTTTTTTTAACAAATATGCATTCATATTTCTACCAACTATAAAGTAAATTAGCGTTAAACACCTGAAAACGAACTAAATCCGCCATCAATATCAAATATTTCCCCAGTAACAAAACTTGACGCTTCACTAAGTAAATAATGTACCATTCCGTTTAATTCAGAAGCCTCACCAAAACGACCCATTGGTGTATTTTTTATTATACTCTCACCTCTAGAAGTATATGACCCATCTTCTTTAGTCAACAAATGGCGATTCTGATTGCCAATAAAAAAACCAGGGGCTATTGCATTGACCCTTAGATTATCCCCGAATTTAGAGGACAATTCATTGGCCATCCATTTTGTAAAAATATCTACACCTGCTTTTGCAACAGAATAGCCCAAAACTCTCGAAATGGACTGTTTTGAAGCCATGGAAGAAATATTTATTATTGATCCATAACCCTGATTGGACATCAACTCACTCAAAACAATTGTAGGAATCAGCGTTCCATATAGATTTATGTCAATAACATTTTTGGTGTCCTCTAACTGGATGTCGTAAATGGTCTGACTTTCAGTTAATGTAGCACCGGGAACATTACCACCTGCCAGATTTATCAATCCGTCCAAGCTTTGATGCACAGCGGCTATTTTATTTTTAACAGTGATAAGTTCTTCTTCATTTAATACATTGACAACAAAAGAAGTAGCATACCCGGAATTAATCGCATTTAATTCGGCACATTTTTCTTCCAGTTTTTTCGAAGACCTGCCTAATAAAATAACCTTGGCCCCATTTTCTATCAAGTATTTTGCAATAGATCCACCAAGAGTTCCTGTACCACCGGATAAGACATAGCATTTTTCTTTTATATTAAATAATTGACTCATAAATAGATTTAATTTTTGTTGCTCTTCGCCATTTTATATGCTGCGATAGTAGTATAATATTTAGAAATCATATTAGGTTCTTCCCAAACCGGTAATTGTCTTTTTTCCAAATAATTCAAATAATTCTGTGTTACCTGAGCAAAATGTTCTTCATGCCCAATTTTAAATTCCTCAGGAATATTAATTTTCCACATTGTATTTGATATTTTATCTGAGGTTGTACCTGGGAAAAGCTCTCTAACCTTCCCTAATAAAACATCTTGCAATACATTTTCAAAACCATTCCCATCAAAAACCTCAATATACAATGTTGGTTTAAATTTTTCTTCTTTTCCCTGGCGAATTATCAAATTACATTTAGTGCCGCGCATTATACTGTAGTGGGTATCCCCAGTTCCTTCCGGTGCCTGATAGTTCCAAACTACTGATACTTTAGCGTGCTTACCATTTATTCGATAGTTCATTTCCCCATTAGAATACACGTGCAACGCGTCTTGATTAATATCCTTTTCTAAATACTGAGGGTAAGAATCCAAACTTGTTACTTTGCTAAATTCTTTTTTGGTCAATATGGTAGGCCATCGTTTTGCCCATAACATTTCAATATTCGCAGTATCAATAATTTGTTCAGGAAAAGCTTCCCATTGCACTAAATCAACCAAATGTGTAGTCACATCAACAATACCTTCGCCTTCTTCATTAACATCAAAAAACCACGGTGGGCGCACTAAAGGTTGACCTGAAACATATTTAAAAAAATGATGTACACTTACTTTACTAATCGCTGGTTCTTCAAGCGTTCCATCAACCAATTTTCCGAATACACTTGATGATTGAGAAAACAGTTTTTGCATCATAGTAGTTGATTCAAAACGCTCTGTCATGATGTCATAAATCAAAACATTATTTTTTTCGGCGATTTTAAATGCCAATTTCAACTTTTCATAACCTTTTGGGTCAATGACCAGAGGCTTATCGGCATAAACATTTAATCCTGCTTTAACAGCTTCTAAGACATAATCTATTTTTTTAGAGTTCTTACCTGCCACCACCATAACATTACCTGGCTTTTTTGAAAGCATCTGGTTTAGGTAATCATTTCCTAAATGGGTATTCACATCCCATTTAGTAGGTTGGTCTTCCCTTGAATTATATGCGTCTATTTTTCTTAAAAAATCCTTTACTTCTGGGCCATCTGGGGCAAAAATATGAATGGTTGAGTCAACTTGGGAATACATCGTTTTTTGAACCAAAGCTGCATGAAAATGCCCGGGGTCCAAAGTCATAAATTTCACAAGTTCGGAGTTAGATTCTTCAATCTTTTCAACTTTTTGCTTTTTTTCATTACACCCGATTAAGAGTATTACTGACAAAAAAGAAATCAAATATTTCATGATGAATTTGTTTTAGTAAAATAGTAAACCCCTTCCCCATAAAAGGAGGAAGGAGCTTTCCTTAATAATTATACATACTCAACGCTTAACATAATCCGTTCCATAAGGATACCTTTGTGGCCTCCTTAGTAAGGCGTTTGCGAGATCATTGTTGGTAAAGTTTTCGCTTATTGGGTCCCACTCTAGTTTTTCAGAAACTTGCATGGCTATGTCACTGATCAAACATATGGCACAAGCCTTATGCCCCTTTTCAATGGAGGAAATAGGCTCTTTTCGACTTTTTATACAATCTAGCCAGTTACCATGTTGATCGTTGATTTTTTCAAGATGTATTTCGTTCGCTCCTATTACAGATCCCAGAATTTTTGGGTCTGAAGCATTCAATGCCTTGCTGCTTTTTTCTTTTGACACTGGATCCGATGCAGAGGCCGTATATGAGCCACGAGAAACAAAAATCCATCCGTCTTCGCCTATATATTTAATTCCGTTGGTATATCCACCACTGGTATAAACCGTGATACCATTATCATATTGATGTTTAACTAAAAAATCTCCGTGTACATCCCACAAACCTGATTTTGGAAATTCCGCCAATGCCTCAACAGATGTAGGGCCAGATAGTTCAGTATTCATTCCCCACGCTGCTGAATCATAATGGTGTTGTCCCCAACCTGTAATCATTCCTGCCCCATAATTTCGCTGTCTTAACCATCCTGGGCGACTATAATCGTTTTGAGGGTGCACGCCTATCTCCGTATAAGGAACCTCTGGAGTAGATCCCAGCCACATGTCAAAATTTAAATTAGATGGTATTGGCATTTCTGGTGCTACGGGCCCAGCAGGATCTCCCGGCAACCCAATTTTTACTGTATGTAGCTTCCCTATTCTACCATTTCTTACCAATTCGGCGGCCACCCTAAATTGGGGCATAGCACGTTGTTGGGTACCAACTTGTAAAATAACCCCTTTTTCTTGTACCGCCTTACGTAATTGTTGGCCTTCTTTCACAGTTAGTGATGTCGGCTTTTGAAGATATATGTCCTTACCAGCTAAAGCAGCTTCCATGGCCGGTTGTGAATGCCAATGATCGGGGGTACTTATTACTACCGCATCAATGTCCTTATTCAAAAGCATTTCCCGGTAATCTCCATAGATCTTCGTATCCATATACTTTTTCTTTCCGGTCTTTTCGCTATAGAACTTGTCTACCTGAACCTTTGCGTTCTCTGCCCTTTTTGAGTCTACATCGCAAACTGCAACATACCGAGCTGAATCAAACTGAATTGTATCCCGAATATCATGGTCTTTGGCTATTCTACCACAACCAATCTGCCCAATATTAATTTTATTACTGGGCGCATCTTTTCCTAACACATGGGCAGGAACAATAGAAGGAAATCCTACCATTGCTGCTGTACCTAAGGCTGTTTTATTAATGAATTTTCTTCTTTTCATATCTTGTTTAGATTTAAATCTTTAGTTCAGTATTTCCGATTTTGGATTATTTGCAAATATTTTCCAGTAACCCTCTGCTTCTTCAGCGGTCAAATCCCCTTCAAAAACAACCATTCTATAGGTAAGTTTATAATCTTTATTAGGTTCGATTTTCCATTCTTTATGACGAATAGGGCAAAATTCAAAAAACATATCCCCCCTACCGTTATTGCCATCAATAGGCCAAATTCGCATTGGCTCCGGATGCATTCTATTACCAGGGTGGCTCATGAATAAAATACCATTAGTCCCATTCCCATCAGATGATTCTCCTTTTACAATACACCATTTGGCATTGGTTCCATCCGCTGTCAATCGATCATGACCCTCAGAGGTCAATACCGTGCAATTATCTTTATGCCATCGTTCATCGAATCGCATGCCAATGCCACCGCCATATCTATATGCTTCGAAAATAATACCATCTTTCAAAGGAGAACTGAAAGTAGATGTATAATCAAACATATATCGATCCGATCTTCCTAAATCCCAAAGTTTAACATCAAGTTTTTCATCGAGGGCATTTTGTGGTGAAGATCCAGTGATAAAATCAATATGCTCCTGTGTGGCATTAAATCCTGCAAACACCTCTCCTGTGGTGGTATTATTGAATTCCTCAAAGAGAACTGTTCCTTTACCATCCCCTAGATTCCAAAAATCAACTTGTTCACCCTTTATTTGAGTATGGGTCCACGGACCCCAAATCCCATAATGGTGAAAATGATCCGGAGGTTGTATGCGGGTGAGTGTATCCCCTTTTGGTGATAGCAATGGGTGAATATAGCCTGATTTCTTGAAAATGGTATCTACCCCTTCTGGTGGGTAAGTCATTTGGTAGCGATAGGTAAGCAAAGGGTCATTACCCTTAACTAATTGAAGATTCCCATTTTTTTTGAACGTGCTCAGAACAGATTCATCATTGACACCACTTTCAATTTTCTCGAAGCTGTATGTGCCACCTCGAGGAGTATGTAAAAACCACAGCTTATTTTCATCTACTTGAAAAGGAATGGTAACATTGTTCTGAATAAGCTTGAGTTGACTGTAATCTTCGTTCCCTCTGATTTCGGTATCTAAAAAAATTGGGCTGGACTGTAAAAAACCGTCGCCATCCTGTATTTCAAATCGATATATTTCTTTTTCTGCTTTACATGATAACAAGGTAATAAAAGAACAAAAAAGGAAAATATATCTCATCAATTTTCAATATAAGGATTTGACGACGGAAATTAACAAAAAACTAACTCAAACTCAACTATTCTATATTTCTTACCCCTCGGGTTCAGGTATGGTTGTTAGTGGTGGGATATTATTTTCCGCTCCTGGATAACCTACATTTTGGTTTATGGTTCCCTGAGTGTTGGCATTAATTGCCGATGCCGGTATTGGCCACAAAACATGGTACGGACTCATGGTATATTCATCGCCATGGATAGTTCTAATACCAAGGTTGTAGAAATCGGTTACTTCCATAATCCGATCATACCAGAAATTTTTAGTTGAAAAATTATCTAAACTATAACTTTGTCCATTATATGCAGACCTTCCGGTTTTAGCAAAAATATAAGCAATCCGGGTCAATTCAGTTTTTCTATTTTCCTCGTAATATAACTCCCGCGCACGCTCATCTAAGATATAATCTATATTTACATCCGAAGCAGTAATAGGGTCCGCATTAGCCCTAAGCCTTACTGCATTTATATCATTCGCAGCCAAATCATTATCATCATTCCAAAAATGGGCTTCTGCTCTCATTAAATAAGTCTCGGCGATACGGTACACGTACCAATCACCATGACCGCCTTGAGGTTTTACTCTTTTAGGGTCTGGAACAAAGAATTTATATTGTGGCCAACCATACCAGTTTCTAATAGTGTCTGAACAAAGAGCAGTGCCATCTGGCAGGTACAACTCCAAGTTTTGACCATAGTATGTATTTCCAGATTCTAAAAGGCTAGGTGCATTATATACTAAATCTTCCATATCCAACCAGTTGCCCAACTTGTGTCGTTCATCATTATTGGCATCTTTCCAGATTTCTTTAGTACTATAATGTGTACCACGATTTCTACCAATACCCCTACCTACACTTGTAACTTGATTAATTTCGGCACTTGGACTATCAGTCATACCATTTTGACCATCAGGAGTATTTATAAAACGCCACCATAGGGGCACAGCCTGTCTTTGGATACTTGTACCTCTACTGGTAGCTCCAATACCCTCATAATCTTCACGATCAATGACCATCATTATCCCTTCTGTGTTTCCAGGTACACTTTTATTCTCAACGCGGTGTAAATCCCAAGTCACATCTTTCTCTGCTACTGCAGCGTCTATACCAAATCTACTTGTCATTAATCCATGCAAACCACCATTAATGATTCGCGATGAAGATGTTACAGCTTCATCAAAATCGCCTAGTGCAAGATTTACTTTAGTCAATAAATGCAAGACAGCGTCCTGATTCACATCCCCTCCGTTGGAAACCTCATTTACCATAGGCACTGCAGCATTCAAATCTTCCTGCATTTTTCGCAATATGGTTTCCCTTTCTGTAGTCACAAAATCTAATCTTGGCTCGGTAATCTCACTCAATATTAAAGGAACATCCCCAAATTGTTGTGTCAAACGATAATATCTATAAGCCCTATGAAAAAGGGCTCTTCCCAAAATATCATTTTTCTGGGCTTCACTATCAAACTCAGCATCATCTAATCTATTGATCACGGTATTGGCAAATTTAATCCCCTTATAAAACTCTTGCCAAAACCATCCTATTCTATTTGTATTTGCGCTGTTTAAATTTGCATCTGGCAAGATCAATAAATTTAAATCCTGGGCAGGACCTGATTTATCGGTTGTTCCCTCTACAGAAACTTCAGAAAATACATTTTCTGTTATCATAGGGGCTCCGTCACCATAATATTCATCCCTGAGGTTGACCATTGCCTGGGATAAAACACTATTCAATCCACCGGGTGTATTCAATGCATTCCCAGGAGTAAAAAAAGATTGTGGCTCTGCATCCAAAAATTCTTCCTCACAAGATGTAAATAGTGTGGCGAAAATGCATACCAAACTCAAAAATAATATCGAGTATTTATTTGCTATTGTTTTCATTGCTATATTTTTTTTATTATAAACTTAAATCAATTCCAAATGTAAAAAATTGGGCCGAAGGACGTCTTGAATCAAAGGCTCCAAACTCTTGAGCTTCAGGGTCGTATAAATCCCAATGAGGTGCCCAAACCGCTAAGTTTCTAGCATTTGCATAAACCCGAAGGCTTTGAATAGAGAGCTTTTCCAAAATAGGCTTTGGAAATCTGTAGGCCAATGTCACATTGCTTAGTCGAATAAAAGATGATTCTCGATAAACATTAAAACTAGCACTACCATCACTTGAAAATAACCTAGCGTAATCATTAGTAGGATTATCTGAAGTCCAATAAGGCGTCTGAATAGAGTTTGTACGATCTATAAAGCCATTTCTATTTTTCGCTTCATTGAATACTCTTTTCTGTCCCCAGTGTGAGTATAATTCGAAAGAAAAATCGATATTCTTTTTCAAGGTGAACAAATTGGTAAGCCCCCATCTAAATCTAGGAGAACGATGACCTTGAAATATATTGTCTTCGTCGGTATACACACCGTCATTATTTACATCCCTTAGTTTAAAATCTCCAGGAAAAACACCCCAATCAGCAGCGTCAGCTGCTTCATCTTCTTGCCAAACTCCTAAAATCTCTTTCCCCCAAATGACATCTGTTGCCTCACCTATGAACCGGCGGTTTGTTACATCGTCCAATTCATTACCGTTTTCATCCATATCACCATAGAGTTCATTGATCTTATTTCTATTCAATGAAAAGTTAAAACTGGAATTCCATTTAAAATTTTCAAGATTATAATTTTGGGTGGACAACGTGAATTCAAACCCGCTGTTCTCTATTTCCCCTAAATTCGTAGTTACACTATTAAAGCCAATGATGTTTGGTAATTGTCTGGTCACAATTAAGTCATCCGTGATATTTCGGTATGCCTCAAAAGAACCTTCTACGATACCGTTGGCTAAACTAAAATCCAACCCAAGGTTGACCGCTTTTGTTCGTTCCCATCTTAAATCTACATTCTCTTGAGTCGTATTATCAAAAGTTGGTACGGTAATCACATTTCCACTACTATCTACATTAAGGTATTTCCCAGCGTTCAGACGTGATAAGTAGGCAAATCTTCCAATATCCCTATTCCCATTCTCGCCATAGGACAATCTAAGTTTTAAGAAATCTATAAAGTTTGATTTAAAAAAGTTTTCATTTGAAATGGTCCAGGCTCCAGCTATAGAAGGAAAATAGGCCCTCTTGTTATTTGCACCAAATGCAGAATAGCCATCTCTTCTCATGGTTAGTGTCAACAAATACCTAGAATCATAGTTATAATTCAATCGGGTCATAAATGCATCTCCTGTACTTTTAATATCTTCACTATCTACTGTTTGTACGGCCCCTGCCTCTAAACTTCCAAAACCTAAGGCATCGCTAGGCTCAAAAGTATTAGCCCTAGCTCTTGTGAAACGATCCTGATATTTTTCAGCATATACCAAAAACATAAGGTTGAACGTATGCTTGTCTATCGTCTTATCCCAGCGTAGAATATTGTCTAATTGCCATTCATTGATCTTAAGGGCCTGTCTCGTGGCCGAACCCACAACATTGGCAGGACTTGCAGCCGAAGCATGGTTATAGTATTCACGAAACTCTAATCTATTAGTATACCCTAATTCATAGGAAAACCCTAAGGGTAATTTCACCTTGGCATAAACCCTTGAATTAAATGTATGATCCAAATCTATTCTATCATTAAACATTTGTCCTAAAAAAGCATTGCTAGCTCCAGCACCACTATCGTCTTGAGGACTTAATCTAATATTGCCATCATCATCAAATTCAGAACCCCAGGGAGAAGATCTTTCAATTTGCCCTCTGTTAGCCGGAATAAACCCTTCATCTCGTTTGGCGAATTGAGTATTAATACCCACAGTTAAAAAATCGGTGATTTTGGCATCCAAATTCAAGCGCGAACGCAAAGTTTCAAATTTCTCACCCGAAGTAATACCTTCGTTAGACGTGCGTCCTATGGACCAGTAATAATTTAAACCTTCCTTTCTACCAGAGATACTGGTATTCCAATCTGTTCGTAAACCAGTCTGATTTATTCTGTCATACCAATCAATGCTATTTCCTTCTAGGTAATTCCCAATTTCTACATCCTGAAAACCCAATCTATTTAACCAAGCCCGTGTAGGGTCACCTGCAGAACCATCATAGGCCAACCATTGATCCAACGTAACCCCAGATGGTAGATTATTAGGGTCATCATATCTGCCAGGATTATCTATAGTGTTTTGCGGGTTGATGCTTTTAAAGACATCTGAACGCCAATTAACATAGCCGTCCGCACTATAAGGTCGTTCGTTAGACCCATCAGTAACAACACCCACACTACTATTAATTGTAATGGTCGGCTTTTCACTAGTACCTCGTTTGGTAGTGATTAAAATTACACCACTTGCGCCTCGTGCACCATATACTGCCGCCGAACTGGCATCTTTCATTACATCTAACTTGGCTATATCGGAGGGACTAATATCTGATAAATCACCATTATAAATCATCCCATCAACTACAATCAACGGGCTAGATCCTGCCGATAAACTATTATTTCCCCGAATCTGAATATTACTAACCCCCTTTGGAGAAGTTGAAAACCCAATACTAACACCAGCCATGTTTGACCTTAATACATCAGTGACCGAATTTGTAGATTGGTGTGAAACAGCAGCAGCATCGATTTGAGATATCGCTCCTGTTAAATCTTTCTTTTTCACCGCACCATATCCAACCAACACAATTTCATCTAAGGTTGAAGCGCTGGGTTCCATTGAAGTACTGATTTGTGATTGTCCATTAATGGGAATTTCCTGCTCCGCATAACCAATATAGGTTATAACCAAAGTGGAATTTTGGTTGGCAACCTCGATGGAAAAGTTACCATCAAAATCAGTTGACACGCCGTTGGTCGTTCCTTTCTCAATAATCGAAGCACCTGGTAAAGGGACATTAAATTCGTCCGCTATGTTCCCGGTTACGGTAAAGCCTTCTTGAGCGATCGCCGAAGATGAGATTCCCAGACACAGTAGCAAAAGAAGCATTAGGTCTGGTTTTTTAATTTTTCCTAGTAAATGTTTCATACATGAGTAATTAAAGTTTGAAATTGGTTTTTATTAGTAATTATCGTTAAATGTATTATATAATATTTTATTATGCAACCGATTGCATTAATATTTAACAACAACCATTTAAAGTGTTATACCGAATAACTCAACAAATCAATAAATAATCGTTAAAATGTGTATTAATGATTAATTTTGAATCATATTTTGAAGTTTATTAACTAATTATTGTGTATAATTGTTGCATTAATCAATGCAATAAATATATATTTGGCATAGAAATTCTAATTTTCACTTAATAGATTTGGCTGAATACGTATCTTCACATATTTTAGATTTTGTGATAAATAAAATAGAAGTAAAACCATAGCAAAGTTGCGTGTAAGGCAGTGTAGTTAGCTTTAGAATTATAGTGGAGAAAGATTTACTTATGGGGAAAAAAGTTACAATTTATGATTTGGCAGAAGAACTTCAGGTTTCCCCAGGAACTGTTAGTAGAAGTTTAAATAACCATCCCGCTATTAGTAATAAAACCAAACAAAGAGTCATTTCGAAAGCAAGTGAACTGGGTTACAAGGTCAATAAATTTGCTGTCAACCTCAGTAAACAAAAATCCAATGCTATTGGTGTCATTGTTCCTCGGCTTAATTCATATTTTATGTCTACCGTTCTTGCCGGTATGGAGAAAGTTGCCAATGAGGCAGGTTATAATTTGATTATAAGCCAATCTTTAGAATCAATGGAGAAAGAGAGGCTAAATACAAAAACACTGTATGATAGTGGTGTTGATGGCCTTTTGGTCTCCCTAGCTCGCGACACAACTGGTTATGACCACTTCTCCCCTTTCTCACAAAGCGAATTGCCGCTTATATTCTTTGATAGAGTTCATGAAATGCCCAATAGCTCAACAATAGTTATTGATAATATATCTGCAGGTTTTGAAGCTACCGAACATTTAATCACGCAAGGGTGTAAGCACATATTGCACATTAGTGGTAATTTAAACCGAAGTGTTTACGCAGATCGTTTTGAAGGATTCAGAAATGCACTGCTTGCCCATGGCCTGGGTTTTAAAGAAGAACAGTTATTAGAAATAAACCTGGATTCAAAAAAAGTAGAGGATGTTCTTGCCCATATAAAAAGTACACAAAAACCTATCGACGGGGTATTTGTTGCTAGTGACACATTTGCTGCCCATTGCATTAAAGGGTTACAAAAAGAAAAATATCGGATTCCTGAAGATATAAAGGTCATTGGCTTTAACAATGACCCCATTTCTGAATTGGTCACCCCCACCCTGAGTACCATAGATTATCCAGGATACGAAATGGGAGTTCTAGCAGGGCAAAGTATAATTAGTCACTTAAATGGGAATATTAACTTACAATCTGCAAATTCAATTAGTCTTAGACATCGTTTGATTGTACGGGAATCCACAAAATAAAAGAAATAATTACACCATGAAAAAAATCAGATCAATCGCCCTATCCCTAGCACTGGTTCTTGGGATTTTAACATCAAACTCTCAAAGTTTTAAAGAAGTTGAGATTTCCAAAGAATGGATTCTTAAAATCGAACGTTTGGCGCCAACAGCACTAACAGTAAAAAACGTGTCCAAAAAGAAAATATTGGTTTTCTCAAAGGCTACAGGTTTCGATCACTGGACGATTCCACATAATGCAGAAATGCTAAAAATACTAGGAAAAAAAACAGGAGTGTTTGAAGTACATGTTAAGTATGATATTGAGCAATTCGAAAAAAAGAATCTTAAAAAGTATGATGCAGTAATATTCAACAATTGTAATCCCAGTGGTCCTGACCGAGATCTTTTTGCAGACCTGCTTCGACAAAATTCTTCGCTAACGGCTTTGGAAATCAAGAATAAAGCACCTGAATATGAGGCGAATATGATGAATTATGTTAAAAAGGGTGGCGGTCTCATGATTCTACACGGCGCAATTACTGTACAGAACAATTCTAGTGCTTTTAGTGGAATGACCGGAGGCAGTTTTGATTATCACCCTAAACAACAACAAATACACCTAAAAGAAGTAGATGGCAACCATCCCCTCGTACAAGCCTTTAATGGCAATGGTTTTACTCATTTTGACGAACCATATTTTTTTAAGAACGCTTATTTTGATTACAATTTTCGTCCTTTGTTGTATATGGAAGTTGACCAACTTGATGGTTTGAAGAAAGAAGTTTCCGAAAAAGTTGTTTATGTATCTTGGATCAAAAAGTATGGCAAGGGACGTGTATTTTATTCCTCACCTTCCCATAATGCCCAAAGTATGGACAACCCGGAATTGTTGCAGTTTTTCCTAGACGGAATGCAGTATGTGGTGGGTGATTTAATATGTGACGATTCTGCTATGAAAAAATAGATAAAAGTAGAGATGATTTGGTCTAAATTTAAATAGCTAAACTTTTAAACAGTGTGGGAAAATATATGATTTTTTTTAGCGTTCATTTATTCAATATAATTCCTGAATAATGCCTAAATCATCTTTACTTTTTGTATTCATTTTTCTTATTATTTCTTGTTCCAAAGATTCTGACCAAAAAAAAGAAGAACCTGATGTTATAGCACCTGTTGTTGAATTTTCAATTGCTGGAACTCCAAACAATACTACAGGTGAGCCCATTGTTGTAAGCAATCAAATTGAGGTAAATGTCAATGCCCAGGATCAAGGAGGTATTAGTAAAATAGAAGCCTTTATCAATAATACCCTAGTAGGAGAAGATTCCTCGCCCCCATTTTCAATAATCATAAATGTATCTTCTTATACTTCTAAGGTGACTTCAACCAATAAATATGAAGATTACATACTAAAAGTTACGGCCACGGACTTAGCTGGAAACACATCTTCAGTTGAACAGAATATTAACATTGATAATGAATTACCAACAATATCGGAAGTATCACTGATAGATAATTCCGTTCTAAATGGCGACACGAATAATGTTACTTTTGAGGTTATGGACAACGAAGAGATTACCTCCGTTATGGTCTATCTCAATGAAGAACTACTATCAGATATTACAGAAGATAGTAGCTTTGAATTCAACATTGATACATCTTCGCTTTTAGACGGTGAAAACACCTTAAAGATAGAAGTAAAAGATCCAGCAGAAAATACAGGAATTCACATTGTGAGCTTTATTGTAGACAATACTGGTCCTGAAATCACCATTGAAGCTATAACGAACGGACAAATCATCTATGAACTCACTGATTTAATTCCTTTGGTTTCCGACCTGTATTCTAATGTTGTATCCTTTGAAATCCTAAATGGAGAAACAAATTTGGCCTCTTTTGATAAATTGGCCACCACATATGAATTTACTTTTGACCCAGATATATATCCTACCGGAATCAATACACTTTTGTTTAAAGCGACAGACATTCTGGGCAACGAATCGTCAATCGAAATTCCTATTGAGATTTATAGAAAACTAGTGACCATTAATTTACCAACTGATTTTTATAACCCTCAAATTGCCAGAATTTATGTTTTTGCCTCTTCTACCGATGGTCAAGTTCTGGATACGAAAAGAATATTTCAAAACACCCAGCAAGTTGTCTTAAGCACCCAGTACGATATTAATTTGGAAGAAGAATTTTCAATTACATTTGGAGAGTATGTTACTGGTCAATTTGGGAATTCTAGTGAACTGACCTCAATACAGGATTTGAAATACAAAGCAATTACCGAATTTAATCTAAAAACATATCCTAGGATTCAATATGGTCTTTCTAGATCTTTTTCAAAAACTAATTTTGATCCAGACGACCAAATAAGTTTGATTGCACAAGGTTTTGGATATAACAACTCCTATTCAGAGCCCAATGAGTTGGTATTAGAACAGGCAACTTCAATTACTTCGGGCATTATAAATCCAGAAAAAATGTACATAAGTCTAAACAATATGACTTTGAATCAACATTCTTATTTAATCGTGGATTGGGATATCCCGAATAATTTTGTAGTAAACTATGATAATTTTATTCAGGACGGAATGGAGCAAAAATTCTACCAAACCACATTGAACTCAGGAAATTACGAATCTTCAACCCTAAGTATTTATGGATACTTATCCGAAATGGAATTTCAAAACAACGTTTCTCATCGAATATACGACTATGGATATGGTAGTATGCCTGTGGGTGGAGTCCCTTTCTTTTTTAACACCAATCTATATGAAACCAAGTACTCTCTCAGGGTGAATAACTATTTCACAGAACGTATTGGTGTACCACTGGAAACATTTGTAGATGTGGACTGGGGTTTAGACTACTCCTATTCAAATAAAGAAATTAGCTTAACTAAAAGTGGTATAGGGCATAATGTGGGTAAAATATCAATAGGCACAGATGCGCCTACCGTAATAAATGGACTTAATATTTCTTATAGATGGAGTACCGTATTTGATAGCGAAACATCAGATAGTGTAAGTTTGCCCGAGATTCCAGAAGAAATGCAAAATTGGGGATTCTATCAAATCTTTGAGCAAGATAATTTGGAGGTACAACAAGTCGAAATCAAAAAGTATCAGGGCATTATTTCTTACGAAGATTATATAAATAAAGTAATAAAAAATAATACACATTCATATTTGGTTTCGCCTTCTATGGAATCTAGATTCAAGAATAATCAAGATGGTTATTATGTGCGATACCCTCATTTTCTCCTAGATTAAAATAAAATTCATTTAAACAACTCCTCACTTAGGAATGTAAAAACTAAATGATTTAATGATTCGTTCTAAAAGATGTCAGAGAAATAGCAGTCCACTATCCTCATTCTTATTTAATCTTAGAATAAGGCGCGTTATAGATGATTTAAAAAGTGATGATTCTCCTCGTGGTAAACCCTAATATTCCAGAAGTTCCTTTTCTGTGAATTCTGCTCCGCTCTTTGATTTTATTTTTCTGAGCTCAGCAACCTTCCCTTCTTTAAGCTGCTGAGGGGTGTCAGAAAATGCATTGCTAACATAGGAGATAATATCAGCAATGTCCTTATCACTAATTTTTTCATTGTTTATTAATCCTGGCATAGCTAAATTCAAATTATACTCCTTGCCATTAACATGAACTGGTCCTTCCAAACCATGAAGAATGATTAACCCCATTCGTTCTATAGGTTTGGATGCATATTCTGAATTCATTAAAGGAGGCGCTAATCCTTCAAGTCCCTCACCGTTCATTCCGTGACAAGCAGTACATATCTGTCTGAAAAGTTTAGCCCCTTTTGTCCTGGTGTCCTCAACTAATGATTTTCGGGTAAATATCCAATTGGCAGTATCCTCTTTCTCATGAACTCCGACGACATCTATTTTAGATAAAAGGCTTTCGTTAAAAAGTTGAGGGTCTTCTTCCATTTTATTCACCAAATTTTCTACCCCATCAAACCCACTAAGAATCAACTCATTAAAGATTTTACTGTTGGGATATCTTTTAGCTATTTCTATAACCATTGGCATAAACATTTCGCTGGATACTGTTACCCATTTACCCAAGCTTGACACAACATACAAATCCAATTGCTTATCCTTCTTTTCAAT